>CAZDTP010000068.1:0-17560 GCA_964508365.1 uncultured archaeon | reverse complement strand
CCATTTTTTTAATCACCTAAATTTAACAAGTTCCTTAATTTATCATCATCTAAATTTGAAATCCAGGATTCTCCTGTAGATGCTACTATCTTTTCAGCTAATTCACGCTTTTCTTCCAATAGATCGTCGATTTTCTCTTCGATTGTTCCTTTTGTAATAAATTTATATACATTTACAACTGATTTTTGACCAATTCGATAAGCTCTATCTGTTGCTTGGTCTTCTACGGCTGGATTCCACCACCTATCGATATGTATAACCGTTGTTCCTTGAGTAAGATTTAGACCTGTCCCTCCGGCTCTTAATGATAAAACTAAAATTGGAGGACTTTCTAAATCACTTGATTGAAACTGATCAACAATTTCCCTTCTTTTGCTTTCTTGTACCCCTCCGTGGAAATAAAGTATTTCAAAATTGTAATACTGTTCAAGAACTTTTTTTAGAATATCTCCCATTTGCGTAAATTGCGTAAATATTAAGATCTTTTCTCCGTTTAAAAGGACTTCGTCAGTCATTTCAATCAACCGTTCTAGCTTTTGTGATTGAGCTATGAAATCCTGTAAGTTGTTATCTAATTCTAATGTTTCCATATCAAGTTTCAGGTATTGAGAAGGATGATTACAAATCTGTTTTAGTTTAACTAATAGAGCTAAGATTGTTCCCCTTTTCTTTCTCAGATCTGAAGAAATATTATTAATTTCTTTCAGAGTATCCTCTACAAGTTCTTTGTATAATTTGATTTGCGTTTCGGTCAAATCGATGATAATTTTCATTTCATTTTTATCGGGTAGATCTTTAATAACAGTTTTATCAGATTTTACACGCCGCAAGATGAATGGTGCGATAATTAATCTTAATTTCTCAATAACATCTTGATTTTGAAAACGCTCTATTGGGATGATAAATTTGTTTTGAAACTCCTTTCTCTTCCCTAAAAGACCAATATTTAAGAAATTAAAAAGTGACCATAATTCGAGCAAGCGATTCTCAATTGGAGTCCCACTCAAACAAATTTTAAATTGTCCTTTAAGTTTATTTATTGCTTTAGTCTGATGTGAAGCATAGTTTTTTATATTTTGACTTTCATCAACGACAATTCCACTAAAATTAATGGATTCTAATAAATCAATATCATTTCTAAGTGTTCCATAAGATGTAAGGATAATTTTGTGTGGTTTAAGGAGTTCTGGAATGTCTGATGCATCTGTAATCCGAGAGGGTCCATAATGGAGCATTACTTCTAAATCGGGAGCAAACTTCTTTATTTCTCGATGCCAGTTAAATAAAATTGATGTCGGACATACAATAATTATGCTTCCTGGCTTTTCAGGATAATTTTTTTTAAGATAACATAGAAATGCGATCACCTGAATTGTTTTTCCAAGACCCATATCATCCGCTAAGCATAATCCAAAATTGAATTTTGTCATGTTTCCCATCCATGTTAGAGCTTCTTGTTGATAATTTCTTAAGGTACCATTAAATGATGCTGGACATGGTATATCTTCAAAAGACGTTACTGATTGTAATTTACTGATTATGTCATTGAAATCCCCTTCGATTATTACATCGTATTCAGAACCGTTTTCTTGTAGCTGTAATTTCCCGAGTAAACCAACTTTAAGAACATCCATATAATTTTCAAAATCAGGAATTTTTGATTGTTTAAAATCAGCTATTGATTCTTGATCTACTAAAATCCATTTTCCCTCCATATTAATTAAAGATTCTTCTGAATTGATTAATTTTTTAAACTCTTCATCCGAAATCTTTTTTCCTTCGATTGTTGCTTCCCATTTGAAATCAAGCATAGATTGAACATCGAAAATTGAAGGCAAACTTTGGAAAACGCCTTCTTTTGTCTTAATACTACTCTTTGAACGAATGATTAGTTTAGCTGATAGCCTTTGTTTTCCATCTCTTCTAAAGACCTCCGGGAGAATGACGTTAAATCCACTTTGTATTAATAAATCTTTTGGATATTTTAGATAATCAATAACTTCAGATGAAGTGAGCGTAATTTCATCTTGAAGGTTTTCTAATAAAGCTCTTTTTATCGGGGGGAATATTTTTGAAGCTGTACCAAAAGCTCTTAAAATTATCTCTAAAAATTCTCCTTTATTTTCAATCATTTTTAGATTTTCTAGTTTCTTTTGGTTTTTTTCTTCCCATAGATCGTGTAAAGGAATATTTTGTGCTCCATCTTGAAAGGAAACATAAAAAACTAACGGCCAATCACTCTTTGGAGTTTTTGGATATCTTAACTCTAAATTGAATACAAAACCATGTTTTAATGTAAATCCTCTCGCAGATTGAGTCCAATTTTTAATCAAAATTGGTAAAATAGTTTCGTGAAATGATTGTATGGTAAAATTCGAATCCTTCGTAATGAGGGATTTAAGGAATTTATAATCCCAACTTGGTCTATAATCGGGGCTACTTTCTTTTTTTAATTCTTTACTGTAAAATTCGTTAAAAGTACGGAATTTCATTTTATTTAGCGTCGATCGTATAAGATAATCTCCAATAGTGTCTATAAAGAATGAAAATAAATAGGATGGATGCCATAATCCATTAGTTTTATATCTTCCATTACTTTGAATGAAATTGACGGGTATACAAAAAGAAGACCAAGATGCTCTTTTTAATATTGTTTGAAGGCGATCTTTATCATTTTGAGATTTTAGTAATAATTTCCACTTACCGGTATACTCTTTATTTTTGTTGGTTTCCAAGCTTGGAATGAACTGCCCTTTATTCAATAATTCGAACACTACTTTTGTTAAAAAAGACCATGTCTTAATTGAATTGCTATAATGCGTTATACCACGATCCAAATTATCTATAATTTCCATTTGGAAAAGTAACTTTACAGCAGGTCCAATAGGTATGATCTTTCCAATGCATGACGATATCTCATAATAATTTGGTGAAATTTTTTGTTGAGAATCATGTATAGTTATTGATGGAGGAATTGCTAAGTTTATTTTACAACTAAGAAGTTTTTCAACAGGTATACTTGGAAAGATTTCTGCTATTTGCTTCGAAAGGAACTCTTCTGAAATATTTGAAGGAATCCATAAAATAAAGAAGTTAGAATCTGCAGGTAAATCGGGTCCTTTAAAACTTAATTTAAATCCACTTAGGGGCTCATTCCAATAGGATGAGGGGATAAAAATTAATTCTAGTTTATTAACAAATTTCATGCGTTAATAGCGCTCCAAATCGTAAAAATAATCTTTTTTAAGTAGTCTATGTATTTATAAAATTAGTCAATCAAGGATTTGCTTGAATTAAAGTGAAACATTTATGCTTGTTAATAACATTTTACTCGTAAAAAACTTAATTGATTAAAAAAAAGTCATTATCTATCCTTTTATGCTAAAAAAAAGAGAATAATAATAAATAAAGTAATAAATAGTTAGAAGATTTATTTAAAATTTATTAATTAAGCATATTTTCATCAAGCATCTATTTTTAGAATTTATTAAAAGGGTTTGAATATGAAAACGCTCACACTGCCAAATGGCGACATTATTTCTTACATAGATAAATTAACAGCACTCGATGTCTATGAAGAAATTTATGTTGAAAATGAATATCTTCGGCACGGAATCCAAATAAAGGATAAGGATGTAGTTTTTGACATTGGAGCAAACATCGGGTTATTTTCCCGGTTTATAACCACACAAGCAAAAAATTTAAGGATTTACACCTTTGAGCCCGTCCCTGTGATCTTTGGAATTTTGGAAGAAAACCTCAGAAACTTACCCGCTTATGTAAAAAATTATAATATTGGATTAGCTGAAACGAATAAGGATACTAAAATTAATTATTATCCAAAAGTAAGTGCAGATTCTGCCATCATTCCATTTGATTGGGATTTAAAAGTTAATCAATATGTTGAACATTACAATGAAATCATAGGTAAGGAGATGCCTATTGCAAAAATCGTTCCGAAATTTCTAAGGAAAAAAGTAGTAAGGGTTGTACTGAAAAATCTTTATAAAGCTGAATTAATAGATTGTAAACTATGTCCTTTATCAGATTTAATTAAGGAAAATGATATTGATACCATCAATTTAATGAAGATTGATGCTGAAAATTATGAATATCAAGTACTCGCAGGGATTAAGGACCATGATTGGGATAAAATACAACAAATAGCGATGGAAGTACATGAACATATTGAAGGAGGAGAGAACCTTTTAAATAATTTAACTGAAATGCTGGAAGATAAAGGATTTCAAGTTAATAAAGGACTAGATAGTCGATTTTCTTCAATGGGCGTTTATATGCTCTATGCAAAAAGATTATAAAACTTAAAAAAAAAAAAATCAAATTGTCCTTATTTAAGGACATTTTTCGCGAACATTTCTTTATCGATTTCTACTCCCAGACCCGGCTTATCAATTGCTTTGACTTTGCCTTTCTCACATTTAATAGGTTCTTCAAGCATTTGGAATTCCTCAGGATAAAATGGGAATTCACACCACTCACATCGGGAAGCCATTATGAAATGGAGATTCGCTAGTAAAATATGTCCAAATCCAAAAATGTGAGGTATGCATTGAACTCCTTTCACTTCCGCCATAGCATCTATCTTTTTCAATTGTAAAAATCCACCACATCGTGTAACATCTGGCTGTACTATATCAAAACAATCTCGCGAGAGAATATCTTCAAATCGAAAGATACCCATGTCGTTTTCACCTCCAGCTATTTGTACGGGGGATTTTGCTTTTATCTTAGCTAATCCATTCAGGTTATCTGTTGGTATAGGTTCTTCTAACCAAGTAACATTATATTTATCACATATTTCTGCAATTTTAAGAGCTTCTCTGACAGACTGATAGGCTGAATTTGCGTCAACCATAATGTCAATATCAGGAAAAGCATTTCTTACCTCCTTCAAAATTTCTGCGTCTTGATCAATCCCCATCCCTATGCGCAATTTTACCGCTTTAAAACCTCCCAGTTCAGGATTTACAACATTTTCAACGGTTTTAACCGCTGGTTTTGCTTTATACCCCCGTAGAATAGAAGCATAACATTTAACTTCTTTCTTTCGACCACCGAGCAACTTATATATAGGTTGCTTAGTTGCTTTTCCTATTATATCCCAACATGCAATCTGTATAGCTGAAGTAGCTTGAGGTATTCCAAACATAATTCTATTAGTGTTTTGATACACTTCGTGAAAGATTTCCTCAACCATAAAAGGATCCTTATTTAAAACTAGTTTTTTCAGTGCATCATCGAGGAATTGTTTTTGAGCTAAATTACTTAAATTCCAATGGGATAATGCCCATCCATCAATTCCTTCATCTGTTTTAAGATTAGTATAAAGACCGCTTGCTTGGAATCGTGGCATACTTCCAATTTTAATCTTAAAATCCATTTTTAAAACATATGTTTTAATATCTGTTATTTGCATAAAAATTCACATCAAAAATGATACTATTTATAATATTTAAATAAATAAATTAAATATATTAAATAAAAAAACCTAATGAAAGGGTTCGATCTTGGCTGAATTATTTGACTCACCATCGGAAAAAAATCCTTTTGAGGAATTAGCTGTAGTTTATGTCCTATATTTTGATGAAGCTCAAGGACATATGCCTTTGTTAATATATCCCGTTGAAACATATAAGAACGACAAAGCATTTATGCGTCCGATTAAATATCATCCTATCTGGTTTTTAAGCTTAAACGAATCAGATGCTTTAGATCATATAGATCTTGAATTTAAAGGTTATACTTTCTTTGGTAAGAAATTTTTAACTAAATCTAACAGAGAGAAAAGAAGATCAGGACTCAAAGAGGAAACTCCTGAAACGATTGTGATAGTAGTATCTTTACCAAATAAAATTGAGCTTTTTGGGGATGAACTTATTCGAATTTTGACTCAAGAAGTAAAAGATAAATATGAAGACAAGTTGTTTGAAATAATTGACTCTGAGATATTAAAAGAGGAAGTAATTAAATCTCCTAAAATTCAAAAACGCATAGATAATGGCCAAGCAATTAAAAAACAACTTAGAAATTCAATTGAAAAAACCACGAATACTTTTTTTTCTGATGTTATAAGAAATTCAGACGCTACATCTATACGAATGCAAAAAGCAATTGCTTACTTGGCGTTTAGAGGGATTGATGTTTCACATATCAACACTAAAGAATATAAAGGTTCATTTTCGAATATCCAATTATTTGATCCCAATAAACAAGGAGAGGTTAATTTTATCGACAAAAAGCCTTTTATAATACTTAAGATCAATATAATAGAGGACAGTCAAGAAATGGAAATATTAGTTCAAAATAATTCCCTACATGAAGTTAAGGGGATAATTGTAAAAATTAATCATCTAAAAGAATATTTTGAAAAAGAGATTATGATCGAAACTATAGATAAATGGTTCCCACAAGAAGAACTAGTTTTTATATCACCTATCATACCTCATATTGACGAGTACATATTCTTTATCATTGACGAAGTTAGCAATGAAAAGTTATTATCAAAAAGAATTGATTTAAACCTCTTAAAAAATAAATAGCATATAACAAATTGGTAGAAAAATATGTCCGATGATATTATTAAAGAAGACGATATTATAATTAGAAATTATAGAACATCTGATTACCAAGCTACTTTAAAAATTTTAAAAGAACTTCAAAGCAAGTTTAATATTGGATTCGTCGAATCTAAATGGCGAGAAACATCTGGTCTAAGACAATTTAAACCAAATTTGAAAAGAATAACTTTAATTGCCGAACTAAAATCAACAGGTCAGGTCGCTTCAATGGGGATGCTAGAGGCGGTTAAAAATAATTTAGGACAATATATTGGCTATCTAAATAATTGGGCTACTGAAAAAGAATTCATTGGCAAGGGTGTAGGAAAAATTTTAGCAGATCGGGCTACACAAATATTAAAATCATGGGGATGCGAAGCGGTGCGTATCAACATGGCGTATAGAGGAGATAAAAAACTTATCGATATTTTTGGTAAAGTAGGATTTATTCCAATAATAACTGTATTGGAGAAAAAATTTGAAACCGACTGAATTTTTTGACTCTTTTTCTTTTTAGTATAGCACTTTTACCCTCTTCCTCATAGAATGTAATTACTAAATTGTCTTACCATCAAAATTAAAAACCAAAATATATTTAATTTCAAAAATTGAGAATCATATAACTAATTATTTATATCCAAACAATAAAAATAAGAGATAACAGAGGTAAAAAATTAATATGCCAATTGGTATTAAAAGTTATGGTGCGTATTTACCTAAATACATGCTGCCCAGAGAACTTGTCGCTAAAGCATGGGATTTCCCAACTGTTCCTGGGACTAAAGCAGTAGCGATGGAAGATGAGGACAGCTTGACAATGTCCGTAGAAGCAGGACTTGATTGCTTGGCGGGAATTGACCCAAAGACAGTTGATGGGATATTCTTTGCTTCCACAACACAAGTTTATACCGAAAAAGATTCAGCGTCATTAATCGCTACCGTACTCGATATGAGAGAGGACATCATTACCGCAGATTTCACGGACTCTACTAAAGCAGGTACAACAGCTTTAACTAGAGCTGTTGATACAATCAAGGCTAACAAAGATATCAATAGTATCTTGGTAATTGCAGCTGATACTAGAAAACCTGAACCCTCAACTATGTGGGAATATGGATTTGCAGATGGGGCTGCAGCTATACTAGTTGCGGATGAAGAAAATATCCCAATTTCGATTGATGATTATTATTCAGTCTCAGCGAATGTGACTGGACCGTGGAAAAGAGCGGATAAGGATGAGTTTATCAGAACTTTTGAAGTCAAAATGGACGCGAAGTTTTACGTGGAAAGCATTACTAAAGTAATGTCTGAAATCTTGAAACGCAATAATTTAAATCCTTCTGAAGACATCGCAATTGCAGCTTATTACTATAATAACCCCCGAATGCACAGTAGAATCTCGAAAATAATGAAGTTTGGTCAAGGAGTCGCTCAAAATAGCATATTCTTTCAAGTAGGTGACATGGGGACGCCAATGCCCTTCATGCTCCTCATTTCCAGCTTACGAAGACCTAAACCAGATGCCAAGATCATCATGGCTGGTTTTGGAGATGGAGCTGATGCAATTCTGATGCAAGTTCGAGATAAAGATGGTGTTAGAGATATTGGCAAAGGAAGAATGGGTTTTATCGGTCACCAAAAATCGATGACCCTCCTAAAAAATTACACCAAGTTCATTGAGTCTAAAGAATTACTCAATAAGGATAGATATACACGTAAGAGCTCAGCTGTTCTAATCTGGCGTGATACTCCTTCTGTTTATAAGTGGTATGGGTTAAAATGCAAGAATTGTGGAGCTGTGCAATATCCAGTCCTCTCACGAGCTTGTTCCGTCTGTAGGGCTGATGATCAACTTGAAAGAGTGAAACTCGCAAAGGAAGGAGAACTCTTTACATATACCCTTGATCATTTGGTTGGTGGAGCATATCTCAACACACCTGTCCCTCGATGCGTGATAGACCTCGATGGTGGTGGTAGAGTGCTCGTCAATATGACTGAAATTGAAAACCCCGAAGAAAACGTCAAAATTGGGATGAGAGTCGAGTTGACCTTCAGAAAAGAACATGAAGGTGCTGAATTTAAAAACTATTATTGGAAATGTCGACCCGTGAGGGGGAGAACTTAAAGGAGGTAATAAATATGGTAAGACATGGTATTAAAGACAAAGTCGCGATTATTGGTTGCGATATGACAAAATATGGAGAACGGTGGGACAAGTCGCAATACGACCTGCTTTTTGAAGCGTTCCAAAGCGCTTTAAAAGACGCCGGAGTCACCAAGGATGAGATTGATGCGAGCTGGATTGGGATATTTTACTATTTTACGGGATTATCAGGTGCAATGGTAGAAGATATCCTAAGAATGGATGGTAAACCTGCCACTCGAGTGGAAAATTATTGCGCTTCAGGGATGGACGCCTTTCGTAATGCTTCCTTTGCTATTGCCTCTGGCGCATATGATATTGTTCTTGCCTGTGGTGTGGAGAAGCTAATGGACGAGGGAGGTAGTGGTTTGCCTGGCTTTACCCAATTTGGACATCCAGTGTATCCAACACCTTCCGCACCAGCAATGTTTTCGATGGCAGCAACTAGATGTTTTCACGAGTTCGGCTGGACTAAAGAAGATCTAGCTCGAGTTGCCGTAAAAAATCATGAAAACGGTTCTCACCATCCAAAAGCACATTTTCGGAGTCCAATTACCATTGAAGCCGCGATGAATGCCCCTATGATTGCAGATCCCCTTGGTAGATTCGACTGCTGCGCTATGTCAGACGGAGCTGCTGCGTTGATCCTTACGAGACCAGAACTCGCAGAAAGTTATGCTCATGCGGATGATTACGTTATGGTGAAAGCCAATGCGATTTCGGCTCACACCAATTTTCCCTGGTACATACCTCCAGGTGGCCCCGGAGCAGACTTTACAGCATTCCCATCAACTGTAAAAGCAGCGAATTATGCTTATAAAGAAGCGGGAATCACAGATCCAAGAAAAGAAATTGACGCCGCAGAAGTTCATGACTGTTTTACGATCACAGAACTCATAAACTGTCAAGACTTACAATTCTGTGATAGAGGTCAAGCAGCTGAAGAACTTAAGAAAGGAACATTCAATTGGGATGGAGAAACAGCCGTAAATCCATCTGGAGGGCTAAAAAGTTTTGGTCATCCGATTGGAAGTACCGGTTGTCGAATGCTCACGGAGATTTGCAAGCAAGTTCAAGGACGTGCTGAAGGAAGACAAGTGCCTGATGCCAAGATCGGTTTGGCTCATAACCTCGGCGGTGCGTTTAGCGTTTGTTCCACGACCATATTAGGTCAACGAGATTAATTCTAACCTTTTTTTTATTTTTTTTTTAATCAATTTAAAAATTTAGTGAAAAATTGACAAAATATTTTTTAACTTGTTTTTAAAAGGTGCCAATACTACAGATGCAGTATATGATTTTCTTGATCTCTTCAATCCTCTTTTCTTTCTCTTTCATTTTAAGTAACTCTATATTTTCAAGAGAAATTAGCTTTAAAGTAGAATATAAATTGTTATTGGAATTTTCATTTACCAATTAACTCTTTAAACTCATTTAAGTCTCTAATATTATCAAATCTTTTATCTAATAGTGCTTTTTCGATATATTCTTTATCGATCTCTATTACTTTATTTAATAAGTCTAAAGCTTTTGTTTGATTATTTTTCAGTGATTCAAGACAAGCAAGATTATATAATATATTACTATTTGTGGGATCTATCTTTATGGCTTTATTAAGATAATACTCGGCTTGTTCAAGATTTATCTGTGTTAAAAACAAATTCCCAAGGTTATTCTGAACATCAGCAACATAGTATATATAGGTTTTGGGATCTTCTATTGCAAAAATTTCAAGGATTTTTAGTGCATCAATGTACATTTGTTCCGCGTCTCCAAATTTCTGTAATTTAGAATAAATAGTTCCAAGAGAATTTTGTATAATAGCAACATTGTGCATGTATACTTCTGGATTTTGTTCCGCTAATTTTTTATAAATTTGTAAGGCCTTATTAAACATTGGTTCTGCATCTTCAAATCTGTTTAAAATAGCATATAAGTCTCCTAGATCTAATAAGGTTAGAGCTAACTCTGGTAAAACCTGATCAGGATAGTTTTCCGCAATCTTTCTTTTAATTTTTAAAGCTTCAAGGTGCATCTGTTCAGCCTCTTCAAATTTCATTAACTTAGTATCGATAATTCCAAGACTACTCTGAATTTTAGCAATGTCGACTAAATACATATCATAGAACATTTTTGCCAACTTTTTATAATTATCTAAAGAATCAATTGATCCATCTTTAATATCTTCTAATAAGTTACCAAAATCACTCGTAGTTGAGGGCTCATAAGGTAAAAATACATCGTATTTTCGCCTTAATAACTCATTATATGCCTCCAAATTATCGATGTATGACTTCTCTAGAACGTTATACTCTTTTAAATCAAATTTAGGTCTATACATATCATAGTACTGATGTTGTATCTCTCTATATGAACTAAGTGCATCACTATATATCTTTTCTGCCTCTTCGAACCGTTTTAAATCTATATATAATTTCCCTAGATTTTTTTGAATCGTAGCAATATAGGGTAGATATATTCTATAATACTTTTTTGCCAAATTTTTGTAAATATCTATAGCGCTAAGAAAGATTCTCTCTGCATCCTCAGGATTTCCTATCATAGATAAGATATTTCCTAGCATGACTAGAGTTGGTGCTCTATATTTTTCTTCAAGTACAATTAATCCTAACGCAATATCAATTAATCTTCCATGGCTAAAATCAAATTGACCTATTCTATTTGCTATAGTAAGAAACTCATTAACCAAATCAACTGTAGGATTTAATTTTACTTTATGAAAAAGAACCTCAATATTATCTTGAAGATTACCATTTAATTTTTGAGTCTTTATTTCATAATATTTAAGTGCATACTCATGGCACTTTTCATCAGCCTGAGCTTCTAAAACTTCTTGAATGTGGTCTAATGAAAATTCGTATACCTCTTTTTTATCTACTTTTTTTCTTATTATTCCTATTTCCAATAATACTTTAAAGATTTCCTTTATATTTGGGGAGTTATCTGATGTTTCAACAGATTTTCTATCAATATTAGTATCTAATTCTATATTTATAACAGATAAATTCTTGAGCAATTCTAAAGCTTCTGGATTTGATGAGAGAATCTCTTCAATGAGTTGCAAATAGAATTTAGTTACTTTTGTTTCATCTTTTATTAGATCAAAAGGCTTTAATTTATCAAAATCAATTTTTTGATAATTTTTTTTAATAAACTTTTTTAATCCAGAATGCCCTTCAGGGAGCTTTTTAACAAATTCCATAACCTTATTTGGGTATTTTGGCATAATTCACTTCTTTCTATTCTAATTGTTAATGTTGAATTTCACACTTTTATATTTAATGATTAGAGGTGAAGGCTATTGAAGTTTTTACAGATATATATTTTTCAAATACGTTTGAATTTGCGAAAAATCATTTTAATCTTACATTAAAAGAGTTTGTTAAAAATTGGATAACACCTCATAATCTAGGAAAATTTAAAGTTCGCAATATTGAAATTCTATTTTTTTGCTGTAAATGCTACGAAAGAAAATTAAAAGACTAAATTTTGTTTAGATTGTTCTATGAATTTTTCGTTATTATAGATTATACAGAATAGCGTTAAATAGTATCTACAAATTAAAATATTAAAAAAACGCATTCAATTCAAAGCGAAAGGATATGTTTAGAGTACAACCTCTTTTGAAACAACTAAAGATGGGGGATTTACACCTAAAAAATAGGATGGTAATGGCTCCTATGACTCGTAATAGGGCTAATAATATAGAAAATCGCCCCACTGAGCTTCAGGCTAAATATTATGAGCAGAGATCTTCTGCAGGGTTGATAATCACTTGTGGTTCTCAAGTCTCGAAAGATGCTGTCGGTTACATTAACACTCCCGGTATCTATTCAGAGGCGCAAATCGATGGTTGGAAGTTAGTCACCGACGCTGTCCATAAAAGGGAAGGAAAAATCTTTATCCAATTGTGGCATGTTGGAAGAATGTCACATCCCGATCTTCACAACGGCGAACTGCCACTGGCTCCATCTGCAATAAACCCTAAATCAAAATCTTTCACTCACGATGGGTTTAAGGATACTGTTACTCCTAGGGCAATGACTCTTGATGACATCAAACAGACAATCCAAGATTTCAAGAATGCCGCTAGTAATGCTATGAAAGCGGGATTTGACGGCGTTGAGATTCATTCCTCAAATGGGTATTTATTCCATCAATTCTTCTCGAGATGTTCTAACAATAGAACGGACGAGTATGGGGGGTCTATTGAAAACCGAGCCAAATTTCTATTCGAGGTCATTGATGAGATGAAGGAAGTAATACCAGAGAATCGTATTGGAGCGAGGTTAAATCCCTCGTTTCATGAAATATTTGGAATTACAGTTGACGAAGAGACTATCCCTACATTCGAATATATAGTAAAAAAGCTGAACGATTACGACTTAGCATATTTACACCTATCCGAACCGTTCACAGATGTAACTCAAGTGCGCTTTGCCGAACCTAATATCGCCGAACATTTTAGGCCATTATATAAAGGGTGTTTAATGATAAATAACGAATTTACCCAAGAAAAAGGGAATAGAGTTCTACAAGAGAATCTAGCTGATCTCGTAGCGTTTGGAAAGCTTTTTATTTCTAATCCAGATCTCCCAAAAAGATTTGAGCTTAGTGGGGTTATAACACGATGGGATAAGCATACCTTTTACACTCCTGGTGAAAAAGGTTATACTGATTATCCCTTCTTAACTTGAAAAAGTGAAATTCATTAATCCATCCATCATCATCATGTAAGAATTAATGTATATCGAATAGGTAAAAATATATTTTTATTAGTAAACCTAATGAGAAGCTTTATATATTGTTTTGATACACAAGAATTTAATCTAAGCTATTCTCTAATCTATAAGTTGCTGAGAAAAACAAAATAAATTGTAAATAAATAGAGGTAGGGAAAAGAGTTGAAAATTATGATTAATTACAGCGATGGAAACGGCAACCAATACATTATTGAACAAAACAGCATTGAATATAATCCCGTCAAACCCAAATTTAGTTCAAGTGGGATTTACGACGGAGGAGATCATGTGAAAAAAAAAATTACTCAACAGCAATACAATAAAATAGCGTCAACTATTAAAGAAGCCATAGCAAATAAGGCGAGTCATATCAAAAATAGAGTGAAACTGTCTGGCGTAATAACAATACAAGAAGCAAATGCCGTGAAATCATGTATTCTAAGTCCTAATTCAGAAGAATTGAAAAAAATTGAAAAAATATTAAAGGATATAATTCAATAACTTTGATAAATAAGGGATTAATCATTCTTTTTTTTTGGAATTTTCGAAATGTTTCATAGTATTCATCTATATATTCTTTATTTCTTAAGGCCTTTAAAATAAATTTTTTTCTTTCTTGCTAATCAGATAGTATTTTATGGTTACAAATTAAATTAGTAATATTGACTAGAATGCAGATATATCTCTAATGAAAAAAATCACTTGGAAAAGACTCATTATATCTATTTTAATTAGCATTATGCTAGCTAATATAGGAATTTCTCTTCAAAATTTTGAAGATAATCATCAAGATTACCCGTTAGGGTTATCAAATTCCGATTCTTGGTCAAAAATCGTGAAAGAAGGAGGATGGTTTTACCCGCCTTATTGCGAATTAATTAATGGGTCTTTATATGTTATCGGTACGCTGGAATTAGAGGATAACACTAAAGAATACTTATATATATCGAATTTTAATACATCCGGAATTAAAGAGTGGGAACTTTCAATTGAATTAGGCGATAATTCCCGAATCTCTTATGTCTTTGATAATGATAACAATCTATTTGTTTTAAATGAATATTATCCTTCAAATAATATATCACTTATAAAAGTAAATTCTTCAGGGGCAATTCTTTTTTCGAAGGAATTTAATCTCGAGCTACATAATCATGATGTTTCTTTAGTATTAGGTGAAAATAATTCCCTGCTAATTGTCGGTCAATATGATCAACATCCTTATCCTAAGAAATTATTTATAATGAAATTTAATAATACTGGACAATTCTTATGGAACACTTCATTTATAGTCGATTCTTATTATTCTATACCTCCTTATATCGTAAAAGATTCCGGATATAATATGTATCTTTATTTTAGGAACAATTCTGTATATCACTTGGCTAAAATTAATGGTTCAGGGGCTATTATGTGGCAAATGGGTTTAGAAAATTACGATCACAAATTTTTGGTTGATTCTAACGATAATTTATTTATCATGGGAAGCAAGAATTATTCTACAGGATATATTCTTAAATTAAATAGTAATGGGAATCAAATCAAGGAGATTTTAATTGAAAAATTCAGCACCTATTTTGCAGAAATGTGGTATTTAAATGATTTATTTGTATTTAATCCGGATTCTATGTTACTATTATGTTATGATTTAAATTTAGATCAAAAATGGAACTTTTCACTTTCCGATTATATTACTCAACCTTTTTATCTACAAACCTTTCTAGCTAAGGATTCATATAATAATGTTTACATCGTCCAAAATAATGAGTTAGGAAATATTAATTTAGTTAAAATTAGTAATACAGGTGAATTTCTTTCAAGAATTATTTGGGGTGGTTTTTTTGATGTAGAACCAGGATCTCTGAATATAGATTTCGATAATAATATCTATTTTATTTGCAATTGTGAATATTCTAATGTTTGGGGAGACCAGCATAGATTCACAATATTAGTTAAAAATCCTGTAAATGGGGGTACTCCTCCCGAGCCCAGAAGGGATTTGGACATACGCGACTATTTTGTCTTCAGCGTTGTAGGTATTGCGTGTATAATTTCTCCAATCGTATTATTATCAATATTAAGAAGTAATAAGAAGAGAATTGGTTAATTTATTCAAAATAAGAGAAAGGGCAAATAAGCTAAGAAACCAATGAGAAAAGAGATAATATTCGCAGAACAAGTTCTTCTAAGCATTAATTTTGACGATATATCAACATCTACTACTTTTAGTAGTTCAATTCTTAAAAGATACGATTCAACGAAAACAACTCCAATCTCTATGAGAAATACATAAAACCAAAAAAATAGCATGAAATATATATAGAAAAAATAAGCAAGGATTTGTGTTAATGGAAAGGTCACAAGATTTATTCTTAAAAATAATCTATAATGGCTTCTCGAGTCATTCTCAAATCTATTATTTTTAATAACTTTTGAATTAAAATAAGCGTACTCTACCCTTGCTCCTATAAAATACATAAGTATTAACAGGGGGACCGTAATAAAGGGATTTTCAGGTAAATCCAACACAACAGCATTTCCAAAGACATTCTGGGTAAATTCAGAACATAAAAATACAAATATCACTATAGCTAAAAAGATTGATTTCCGTTCCACATTAATAATTTAGATATGGAAATTTTAATACTCTTTGGTTTTCAAGCCTGCATCCCAATACTGTGTGAATATTTAAAATTATATCCATATATATTATTTTTTATGCCTCAACCTTGGCGGAGTATTTGAAGTAGCTTCAGTTACCATTTTGGGTCAAAAAGATATACTTTCAATAAAATCTTTTTATTCCATGGGCCATTCGAGTAAAGACAATATTAAATTCTTACTTGATAATCCTCCTCGAGTAAGTGTGCCTAAAAAATTCTCTCTTTTAAACATTTTTTTTAAGACATACCTTAGAAGTTGTTTATCCAGAAGCCCGTTTTGTTTAGCTTCATTTTGAAATTCATGAGCTTTCAGATGTAGTGAATTAATCTCATCCATTCTCTCTTTTAAAAACGATCTACCTTTAAAAACGCCCTTACCAGAAGTAAAGAGAAGCAAATTGTCCATTCCCTTTGTGAAATCATACAATTTTTTAATTGATTGAAATATAAGGGATATATCTTCAGGAATGTCAGTATCTTTCCCAAATATCATTTGATATTTTGGCATTACTGCGTCGGTGATAAAAGCCCACTGTTGTTTTCGTTCAATTAAACTAATAAGTTCAGGAGCATGTCCAGGTGTATCTATTATATTAAAAATGTATTTTCCTGACTTAGAACTAATTGAATCATTTAATAGTTCCGCTTGAAACGGGTGGTATTCTACACCCCAAGTCATTTGACGATAATCGGGATATTTTTTTTCTTTCCTCAATAATGAAATAGCTAATTTATTCGCAAATACAGGAATCTTAAATTCTTCTTGAAGCATACGACCTCCCCCACAATGATCTTCGTGGTTATGGGTAATTACACACTTTTCTACCACGTTCTCGGAATCAAGAGATTTGATAAATTCTCGTAAATCACTTACCCCTCCTGGAGCACCTGCGTCAATTAACAACCCGTCAATTAGAAATGTCGAAGTCCAAAAAGGCTGTGGCATTAAATCGTTGTCTGAAGACCATTTCCATTCTAATATTTCATTATTACAATGATATACTTTTTGAACTACCAAATAACTATCATCACCTTTTAAGTTATAATTCTTAATTAAAACAATTTAATTCAGAAAACCGCTATAAATAAAAATACATTATATCTTTGGTTTTACTGTATAAGTAGTTTAATGAGATTAATTTTAAAATTTTTTTTTTAATATGTCTTTTAGTAATTTAATTATAATATAACTTAAATTCAAAAATCGACAAGAACATGTTAATCAAAGAGCTAAGAGAATGATTAATAAATTTTACAATGAAAGCAAATTGAATAATCTAAATTTTATTTATTATTACTAATTTATTAATTGCCCTGAACCTTGATTAAAATTAATTATTTGTCGAGAAAGTATATCAAAATCAAATTGAATAAACATAGTTCTTTTTCGCATCATAGTTTCAATAAAGAAAAACC
>CAZDTP010000067.1:0-17847 GCA_964508365.1 uncultured archaeon | reverse complement strand
GATTCGGGTGGGGATACAGCATATAAAATACTTGTGGAATGTGAATTCCCATTCTGATCAATAGTACTTAATATACCATACGTCTTTTTTCTTAATTCTTTTTCAATAAATTCAAAATTAGGTGTTTTTTTCGACATAATATTCACTTATGTATTTTAATCTTTTCTTAATTCTATTTTCAACCATATGGGTAAATTTGCTAAAGTGATTTTTTTAATTGAGAAATTTCCCTTAAAAAATGATTTATTTATGATTTCTTTTACTTCAGCAATTTCATAAGTCATCTTTAATTGCTTTTTTAAAAAGATTGGGATTATTTTTCTATTAAAAAAACTCTCTTTTTGTAGATTTCTTTTTATAGCTTCATCAAGTTCATCCTTATTATATTCTTTATGAGATTCGAACAGGATGACTTTACATTGAGGTTTTAAAATGCGATGAATCTCATTTAAGGCGTCTATTGGAGAATTCCAGAGATAAAAACTCCCCGTACAAGTTATAAGGTCAAAATAATCATTGCTAAAATCAGTTTTTGTTATATTTCCTTGTTTTAAATTGACAGATATATTTATAAGGTTTAATTTGGCTATTTCAATCATTTTTTCTGAAATATCTAATCCGTATAATTCAATTTTAGGATTTTTTTCAAACATTTCTGCTAGTAATCTTCCATGTCCGGTTCCAATGTCCAATAAATTTCCTTCATTAATATTACGTATTAATTCTTCTGTAATTTGAATCCTTTGAATTCTCATCGAATCTTTTTTCATCATAGAATCATATAATTTAGCAGCAAATTCAGGAAATTTGATGAAACTGTTTTCTCCCCGATCCTTCATTATTTAAATCCTAAATTAATTAACTTTAAAAGTTTTTTAAAAGGGTTGGTACGAAAATCTTATGAAAGTATCTTTAACTTTTTCTTCCGATACTTTTTGTTAATTAAGGAGGGTACACAATTCTTTATAAACTTGGAAGCTGATAATTTAATATTATTGATAACGACATTTTTTAAGAATTATGTAGTACAATTTCATTAAACAATAGATTGCATAATTATAAATATAATATTGACTTATCTGTAAAATATATTGTAAATCGCTAAAAAAATAAGACTTAATTAAAGGATTATTCTTCTAGAGATAAGAATCTAGTTTCCAAAACCAAAGATATACGTTCGATTCGGCTATCAAATTAGAAGGAGATATATAATAAGTACTAATTTTGAAAAACTTGATTGGGGAAGCCATTTCTGTTATTTTTATGAAAATAAAGATAATTTACTTAAAGTTTTAGCCTTATTCTTTAAGGAAGGTTTAGAAAATAATGAATATTGTATATGGGTATTATCCGAGAATATTACAGAACATGAAATAATCGATTATTTTTTAGAAAAATATTACAAATTGAATGATTATATAGAAAAAGAACAAATTAATTTTTATAATTATAAGGATTGGTACAGCAGTTTCGGTCCATTTAATGCCAAAAAGATACTTAATAGCTGGATGCAAAACCTTAGCTATGCATTAAAAAGAGGTTATAGTGGTATAAGGATTACAGGTGATACTCATCTAATCAGTAAAGAAGATTTCGATGCTTATTTGGATTATGAACTTCAATTAAACTCTCTAATTAAAGAAAAATTTATAAAAGCAATTTGTACTTATCCAATTTTTAAATATCAAAAGCACCAAATTTTAGATATTGCTAGTTTACATCGATCAGTCCTCATCGATATTAATGACACACAAACAATAATTCAACATAATGAAATTAAGAATAATCTTAAGGCTAAAAAAATTTTAAAACAGAATTTACAAAATTTTCAAAGAATTGAAAGTATTGGATTACTGTCAATTGGAATAATACATGATTTTAGACATTCTCTCTCTATCATAGAAAACAACATCAATTTAGCATTACTGAAAATAGATAAAGGGGAGGATGTATCAACATTTTTAAACGAAGTTAAGTCGGCTGTAAATGATTCCTCCAAAGTTGTAGATGAATTATTTAATTATGGGCAGTTAACTGAAATTGAAGATGATATTAGTATAAATCAAATTATTACCGAATTAGTGAATTTACTTGGTTATTTAATCAATGATCAGATTTTAATCGAAATGGATTTATCGCAGAATCTATGGGATATTCGGGGAGATTCTGGAAAAATTAAACGGATTTTAATTAATCTTATCAATAATGCCAGGGATGCTATGCCCACTGGAGGGAAAATAACGATTTTGACGAAGAATTTAAGCCTTAGCAAATCTACAAAATATGAAAGTTTTACTCTAGATCCTGGTAATTATGTTATTCTTTCTGTAAAGGATAGTGGAGTTGGAATGGATAAATCAATTTTACCTCATATATTTGAAACATTTTTTACTACAAAAAACTCTGATAAAGGTACAGGACTTGGGTTAACAATGGTTTATTCATATCTAAGTGATTTTAAAGGCAAAATTGAAGTTTTTAGCAAAGCCAACGAAGGAACTATATTTAATATCTACATTCTCGTTGAGCAAATTTGAGCTCTTATCTTTAGAGCCTAAAAATTTTCAATAATAGTTCAGAATTTAAAATTATGGACTTTCCATGCAAATATTTATATGTGTAATATACCAAGAAATATCCGAATTCAAGAGCATTAAATGATTTATATCTACTAGAATGTGATCGGGGTTGGAAATTTCCATTTGGGGAATTAATTTTAAAGCAAGTAAGATAGTTTATATAAGATTTTAATAAAAAAAAAGTCAGGATTTATTGAGTTTTTTCGAAGAGCTTTAATCCGAATTTTGTTAAGATAATTTCTATTTCAGATGAAAGTTTTCACATTCAAGGTACCAGGTACCCTTTTGGTCTTGAAAATACAGCTAGAGCGTTATGTGAAGCAGTTATGGCAATTGATCATGAGTATTTTCGTGAAGCGGCTAGTGATAAGATCGTTCTAAAAATTCTTAAAACCATTGCGGCAGGAGATCAACATTGTGATACAATTTACACGCTAAAAGAATAGCACTATTAGAAAGCAATATTATTCTTAAATTCATAAGGGCTGAAGCTAAAAAATCTTATTTATTTTGTATATTATGAAAAAGTTGAGTGAGAATAAGGATTTAGTTTATAGTGAAAATATCCTCAAGTATTTTAAATTATTTGTTTTTGAAATTAAATATTCTGATGTTAAAATTTACAGAGTTTTTTGGTTAAAATAAATTAGTAATTTAATTGCTATACATAAATGTAGGAAAAATGAGGAAAACATTAAAAAAGATCTTTTATTAATATTAAGCAAGAATCCATGGTGGAAACTTATGGTTGAAAAAATTCGTCAACAGGCTGATGAGTTAGGTATAACCCAACTCCGCAAAACTGTACTTTATGGACACCCATCCAAAACTAGACGCACTTTTAGTAGGGTAGTGCCAAATTTTGATAACGAAATGCGAGATTATCTTAGTCAATTCGATCCCACTGTTATTGATGGTAGAGCTGGTGGAGCGAGAGCCCATACGTATTATTTATTAGCGCCTCAATTAAAAGTTTATATTGAAGATACTACTCATTTAACAGGATGGGCTGACAAAGCTTTAAGTCATGCTCTAAGAATTACTATTTATGGAGATACCGATGAACATATTCGAGGAATCGCTAATCTTTTAAACCAATTATGGGATGGTAAAATTCTTGATAATATAATCTGGAAAAAAATTGAAAAAGTCTATAAAGTCAAAAATGAGGATTGTATCGCCACTTGGAAAGCGCTTCTTTAAATAAAAGGAGTTAAGCGCAAATTTTCTAATTTGAGTGAGGATGCAAACTTCAACTTTTTTTTAAATTTTATCACTTATCATAAAAGCATTATGATACAAATTAGATTGCTTTATGTCTTAAAATTAAAAAAAAATATTACAAAAAAAAATAATATTACAAAAAAAATTAGGTTTCTCCGTATTTCTCTTTCCAGATTGGATCGTTTATTTGCAAAACCCTTCTTTGGACTTTTCCTACCATGGATTTTGGAATTTCTTTTATAATTTCAATTTGTTTAGGGCACTTATAATGTGTAATATTGTCTTTACTCCATGCAATTAGCTCCTCAGAAGAAATTTTACCCACTGAATCATCTTGTAGTTGGACCCATGCCTTCACTATTTCTCCTGTTTCAACATCAGGTAATCCAGCAACAGCTACTTCCATTACATCAGGGTGAGAACCTAACAAATCTTCTACTTCCTTTGGAAAAACGGAATAACCTTTATATTTAATCATTTGTTTCTTTCTATCTCTAATAACCATTTGTCCATGTTCGTCCATGTATCCAATATCCCCTGTTAAACACCATGTTCGTCCTTCCCACTCCTTTAATACTTCAGCTGTGGCTTCAGGTCTATTTAAATACCCTTTCATTACTTGGGGACCACATACGCAGATCTCTCCAGTAAAATCTATTCCATATCCTTTTAATTGTCCCTTACTGAAGTCTTCTGAGTCGAAGATTGCCCATTCAACACCTGGTAATGGTAAACCAATGGTGCCCGCGGTATCTGTTCCATTAAATGGCCCTATACTTACTGCAGTCGTGCATTCCGTAAGTCCATAAGCCTCAACAAGTCTTCCACCACCGATTGCTTCAAACGCATCCTTTACCGGTTTATGTAGCGGTCCCGCGCCACTAACACACAGACGAAACATATTAGCCAATTTAGGTTCGGGATTTGCTTTTAAATAGCGAGTTAGACCAATGAAAAGGTTTTCAACTCCTGGTAAAATAACCCCTCCCGGAGGACCAACCTCTACAATTGTATCTACAACTTCTTTTAATTCAAGTTCTCTTTTTGCGAAAAGAATATTATAGTCTCCTCCTTCTATTACAACATTTTGAACGATAGTCATTCCAAAAGCATGGAACATGGGTAAAATACCTATACAAGCCATTGGATGAGAAGCGTCAGGCATCCACATTACATTTTGCTTCGCATTAGTCACACAGTTGTAGTGAGTAATTATAGCAGGTTTGGGAACGCCTGTAGTACCACCGGTCATTAAATAAACTGCCGTATCATTCAACGGATCAATTTCTACTTCGGGAATATCGACTTCACCCCGTTTTTGACATACATCTAAGAAGTTTATAGCTCCAGGAACCTCTCCTTTAGGAATTGTTCCATCCGCAATTAATTGTTCTTTGACGGCAGGAGGAATCGCAGCTAAATCAACAATACAGGTAGAAATCACGAAATCAAATTTATACTTCTCTTGTATGGGTTTAATAAGACCATACATTACATCCATACAAACAAGTCCTTTTGGTTTTACTTGTTCGAGGACGTGGAAAATTTCTAAAGGTTTATAAGTTGGATTAATAGGGATTACAATTCCTCCCAGTTTAACAGTAGCAAAATAAGTGATTGTAAATTGAAAACAATTAGGTAATAGAATGGCGATAACATCACCCTTTTTTACCCCCTGTCGGGATAATGACGTAGCAAGAGAATCTGTATATTTTCTTAAGACTCGATAATTCATAAATGTTTTCGAAAAATACATACACTTATTTTTGGCAAATTCTTCAGTTTTTTGATCAAACCAATCACCTAAGCTTATTACTGGGAACTCTGGGTGCTTGGGAACACCTTCTTGATATTTTTTAAACCAAGGTTTATTATCATCAACATACCATTTGGGTACTGCCATTTTTACTAGCCTTTTTTATATTATTGAATTAATGTGAATATATTTGATTTTTGTTTATATAAAACTAATTGTTTCGATTCTTTATTTAGGATATTTGAGAAATATCTCGAGTAATTAAACCGAGAATTTAAAAAATTAGAGTTAAACATTCGAGAATTTCCGAGTAATTTTAAAAGTTAAATAGAAAAAAATTACTTCAATACAAAATTACTTCAATAATCCAATAATAAGAAGGAAATGATGCAATTTATACAAAAACTTATTATAAGAGCTATAAATATGTTACTTAATCCTAATGGATTAAAGGAGTAATTAATACGAGTAAAAAGTACGAACATAGAGTAAGTCATCTTAAAGATCACAAACATGATAAAGGCGGGAAACAACACCAAGAAGAAATAAAACCTTATTCAAGAAATAGTAAAGTAAGTCAATTAAAAAAAGATGAAAAAAAATTTCATAAAAAACTTGATGAAAGTGAATATACTTGGTTATAAATAGAATTATATAGAAATTATACATTAACTCGAATTTTTCAAAAAACTTATATCTCTGGCTTCCTAATTGGCACTACTTCCATTTTTATTGCCCTAGATTAGATCTTCGAATTAAAATTAATTATATTTGATTTTGGGAAATAAAAATCTATTTTTTAAGCAAAAAAAGATTTATAATAGCTCTTTGAAGCTACTCAAATAATATCCTATCTTGTTCTATGATTTGTTTGTTATAGTAAGAATCTTTGGAAAGTGTAATTCTTTTAACAAAAATAAACGCAATGAAATAAAATACTCCAATAGAAATAAATATAATAATAATTACAAACGGATTTTCTTCATTTGGACCAGAGAGGATGCTTCCTACAAACATCGAGGCGAAAGCAGGACCCATTGATTGTACGAATGATTCTAAGCCATAATAGGATCCAGAAATTTTCGCCATCGCCTTATCTAAATTAGTTGATTTATCATTTTTAGCAGCTTCATGCACAAGTGAAGCTGTTATCGGAATAGAAAAGAGAGGATATGCATACATAGACCCTAGAACTGTACTCCAAGATACAATATACAATAGTATTTTGATACCGTACGGAAGCTCATTAATTAAGAAAATTACATCCATCAAGGAAGCTATAACTGCTAACAATATGCAAATTGCGTAGGAATTAACAATATGATTCCTCTTAAGAATTCTTTTCCATACAAAAAACCAAATGAATTTCCCGAAGATAGAAATAAAAATATAAATATAAAACTCTAAAAATTGAAATTCCATTAAGTAGGTTTGAAAGGGAATTACAAGTAATGCAACGCTTTTTCCACAAATACCTATGAAAAATCCTGCGAACAACAATTTAACGAAATTTTTATCTTTGATAGGGGTCGACATTCGAATAAATGCTTCTTTAATTTTAGTTTTCTCGAATTCTGTACTAACGCTATTATTGTGGAAACTCTCATCTACAGAGAAGTATATAATTATTACACTTATTAATCCAAAGACTGAAAAAATTAGTCCTATCAATGGAATAAATAGTATTATGATTTTTCCAGAATCTTCCCACCATTTAACATTTGTGGGCATATTTAACAAGCTTTGAACGATTAAAGGGAGGAGCATAGCGATAATTGAAGCGACGATAGAAAAAGCCGATCGAATTGATGCAACCCTTTCTCGGTTTTTTAGAGTCTGAGACTGTTCTGGAAGCATCGAAATGTAAACAGTGAATAAAAGTGTTCTAAAAATTGTTTGAGTTAACATCACAACCCAGAAAAAGAGAGCTGTAGGAAGATAAAAAGAATTATCCGGAGGACAAAGTGGTGGAAACCATACCATAATCGTTGCAATAAACCATATAGGTAGACCAATTAATAAAAAAGGTCGTCGTTTCCCAAACTTTCCCGGCTTTTTATTGTCTATAATAACCCCAAAAATTATGGCAGCGAAAGCACCAATGACAAATTGAGTTGTGACACCAATTGATACCAATAGAGCATTTAAATTAATAGTATAGACGTAATATTGGAAAATAAAAACACCTATAAACAAATTAGTTAGATTCAGTCCTAAATCTCCAAGAGAATATCCAAATAATCGTTTTCCACGCAGCTCTCGTGGTGTCGTGATTGTACTCATTATGATGATTAATTAGATGTTTTGCATCTAAAAGATGAATAACTGAAATAGTTTACCTTAAACATTATTTTATGCTATTACATCACAAATAAAACTACTGCCGTAATTTCTCTTAAAAATAAAATCTATAAATTATATATATTTTTTTGTAATTCATTACTAATTAATTATCTCTAAAGGATAAATAAATCCATATACTAATAAGGCTGTAAAATAATTCTATAATGAATTCGTGTAGATCGAGTTAGATCCATAGGAGAGAAGAGCCCTGAAAAAAAGTAATCAAGAATGGATAAAATTGAAATAAATATCAAAAACAAGATAGTCCTGTTCTTTAAATTTGTTTGTCTCTTGGATAAGCTTATGGGTATCTGCTTTTTCTTAATGCTTTAAAATTTCGAAAATGATTCGATTATTAATTCTTGGATACATTCATGTAATTCGCTTAAACGGTGAATAGAGCAATAATGATAACCACAGAATTTACATCTAAAAGGAATGCTATTGATTTCATTACCGCAATATTGACAATCCAAGATATTTCACATCTTCTCTTCTAGAAACTAAATTATATTAGGTATAGGGTCAATAATCTCAATATTTGGGATCTTCTTGAATGCTTCATCATGAGTGCATAATTTTGTTATATTATATCCTTCCATAAAGCTTAAAATTGTAGCATCTCTCCCTCCAATACCTGTATACGAAAATTTACAAAAAACAGATAAAATTAAATCAAACTGTTCAAATTCTAGATTTCCAATTATGAAATCAATTGAAGAAAATAATTCCCATTTCTCTTTCGCAACTGTAGGTCCTAATCGTTTAACTAAATAATGCATTACTTCAATCATAACTACGGTATTTATTGCCAAGAAGGCATTATCATATAAATTTTTAAAATGTTCACGAACATATTGATGTTCTGCTGTGGTTTTATCTAAAAGATAAATCCAATAATTGGAATCTAAAAAAACTATGGGTACTGCTTCCATATGCTTTTAATCATCTCTGGTGTCACTTTTTTTTCGGCAGGAGTTGTTATACAACCTACCAGATGTTTAAAAATCTGATCTTTTGTAGGACTTTTCCGTATTAGAATAGAATTATCCTTATTAACCTTAATAGATAATTTATCCCCCGATTTAATAAATAATTTTTCTCTAATCTTAGAAGGTAAGGTCAACCTACCTCTATCATCAATTTCAACTTTTCCCATGTGATCACCCATACCCATATAAACACCCATGGTTAATAAATTTATTCTTGGAGCTCTATTTTTTTAAACGAGGTTTAAAAGGTTCAATATGCTTTAAATAAGTCAAATGGCTCATGAAAAAATCGTGAATTCCATCCCCCGGGAGGGCGCTTTAAGCCCTTCTATCTTTACATATTGTCCAATTCTTGGTAGGAATCCATATTTGTTAAGTTTTTTTTCCACAACAATATTTAAATTTTTTTCCACTTCCACAGGGACATGGTACATTTCTCTCAATCTTATCCATTTTAAAATGAGGTGGAGTGTTTATCTTATGTTGAGCTTTATATTCTTCTGCTATACTTATAAAATTTGGTAATTTACGAGTATAAAACATTCTCCAACCTTTACATAGAGCACTCATTTCTTTTGGATTTGTAGGTGCTCCAAAGCGAAATTTCTGACAATCTCCATGGCAAAAACTAAGATAAGGACATAGCTCACATTCTTTATTCCAGTTTGCTTTTTGGCTTCCGAAGTCTTGATATCCTTTAGATTTTAAGAGATCCTCCCAAGAATCGGTTTTTAAGTTCCCTAATAAGAGATCTTTACGCACAAAAAAGTCACATGGGTAAATGCTTCCATCATATTCGATAACAAAATATTGAACGCAATTTTTTCCCATATAACAGACATTGTACCGCCCATGCACCAAATATTCCATGATAGAGTCAAATAAGCGAATAGAAACTTTATTTACATCTCCTTTTATCCACTCATCGAATAAATCTGATAGAAATATCCCCCACTCTTCTCCGGTAATAGAAAAAGGTTTAAGACTACCATCCACATCGAACTCAACGCAGGGGATATACTGATGGAAAAAGAAGCCATTATCACAATGATAGTGATAAATTTCTTTAGCTTTTTTTACGGTCTGGTTATTAATTAATGTTAATATATTAAACTCTACACCATGTTGCTTGAGGCGCGCTATACCACGCAACACTAGCGCATGAGTCGGCTTCTGACCAATGGTTTTCCTATAGTAATCGTGAAGATATTCCGGTCCATCTAAGCTAACCCCAAGAAGGAATTTATACTCTCCAAAAAATTTCGCCATCTCTTCTGTTATCATTGTACCGTTAGTTTGAAGTCCATTACTAACTGAAGATCCAGGGGGGCCGTACTTAATTTGCATTTCTACGACTTTTTTGAAAAAATCAAGCCCCATTAAAGTAGGTTCTCCACCCTGCCATCCGAAAGCATATTGTTTATTCTGATCAATGCTCATATAACTTTTTATCATGAGTTCCAATATCTCATCAGACATTCGAGGGTTCTTACTTCCACTTTCTAAATGATCTATGTAAAAACAATACTCGCATCTTAGATTGCAATCAGCCGAGGCTGGCTTGATTAGAAGAGAGAATTGTTTCATGAATAATCTTTTATTCCTTATTTTATTAGGGTAAGTTTAGGAAATCAATTTAAATCTTAAATTTTTTTTATATGACAATAACATACTTTTTGATAGAAACAAAATTTCTTACCACTACTTTTAAAAACTATGTTCTCAAATTTAATTTAAAAAAAATAAAATATTTTTAGATTTATTATGAAGGAAATTGAACCTAAAATTTTAACAAAAGAAGAAATTGAACGAATTCCATCGGGAATTAATGAGGAAGAACTTGTAGAGTTTGATAAACACGCACTTAATTCTTTTTATGAAGCTTTAACTGTTATAGAAGCAAAAGAACCAGGATCTTCTTGGGTGAAAGTAATTGATAGAGAAGGGAATGTAAAAGAGATTCTTGATGCTACATCCATGAATTGGACTTTAACTCTCGGATTTGCACACCCTGATGTTAATTATGCGGCTTATCAACAAATGATTAGACTAAATCACGTACGATATAATGTATTAACTCCTGCCAGAATAAAATTAGTAAATAAAATCGCAGAATTAGCACCCGGAAAACTTAAAGGAGGAAGGGTTTCATTAAACAATCAAGGTGGGGGATTAGCAAATGAAGCAGCTATCAAACTCGCAATGATGGCATCTAGAGGGGCTGACCTTTTTGGAGTTTTTTGGGGTGGTTATCACGGCTCTACTTTAGTAATGAGTACCGCCACTCAACCAATGCATGGGGTAAACCGTTTTACTAGTTTTGGACACGAACACTTCACTAGAATGCCTTATCCTTATTGTTATAGATGCCTATGGAATTATAAAGGAGGATTAAACGGTAAAAAAGATCCTTCCTGTAACTTGGAATGTTTTGACTTAGTAGAAAATTATATACTAGGAATGGCTCCAAAAAGATTTGCAGGTATTATGCTTGAGCCAATTCAAGCAGCTGGAGGTCAAATACCCGCACCTCCCGAATTTTTGAGAAAATTAAAAGAATCTTGTGAAGAGGAAAATGTGTTCTTAATCTATGATGAATGTCAAACGAGCATGTGGAGATGTGGAAAATATTTCACAATAACAGAGCGATATCAAAAGGAATTGAACTTGGATGTTTCTCCAGATATGATGACATTTACTAAAGGAATCGGAGGCGGATATCCGTTAGGAGTTTTAGTAGCATCTCCAAAAATCAAGAAAAGATTTGGTCCTTCAGAAGAGCACACTACATTTAGCTCTGATCCATTATCAATGGCTACTTCCTTAGCAGCAATTAAAGTCATTGAGAAAGGTAAAATTGGTGAAAACTGTGAAAAAATGGGTAATAAGATCACTAAACGATTATTAGAAATGCAAGAAGAATACGAAGAAGTTGGAGATATCAGAGGCCCTGGATTATTTATCGGAATAGAATTTGTAAAAAACAAAGAAACTCGCGAGCCTTTTACGGAGCTTTCTGAGGAAATGATTTTACTAGCGCCGGAGCACAACTTATATTTAGGAGCTAGCATGCCAATACTAACCGGAACAGGTAAACTAAGACGAAGGAATGTAACTAAAATCAAACCTCCTTTAGTTTCTACTGAAGAAGATACCGATTTTATTTTAGAGAACTTTGAACTAACTCTAAAAGATGCTTTAAAAAAAGTAAAATAATAAAATTTCTACTATTTCTTTTTTTTAATTAACTATAACATCGAAATGTATCGCTTATATCTGTTGAAATCATTTCTTTAACAAAATATAACCATTCCTAATCGCTTTTTGATTTTCGTGATTAAAAACCTCAAAGAAGATTTCTTTCCTGTTTCCTGTTTCTTTCTTTTTAATCATCTGAATTGATATGTTTGAATCAAGATAAACCATGCCTGAGAAATTACATGCAATCTCTTGCACTTTATTAGGGTCTCTTTCTGATTCAATATTAATAATTTCTTTTACAGCAAAAGCCAATGTGGCAGTACCTTGCAGGATTATATCTGGTAACCCGACAAAATGAGCAAATTTTTTAGATGTATGAATAGGGAAAACTATATCAGTACAACCATCGTACACGAAAGATCTTAGTTTATCAATATAGACATTTTTCTTCCAAACAGGTTCATCATCGTTTTTAAGGTTTGGGCGTATAGGGAGTGATTCCTCTCCTTTACTATCTCCCACGCACTTTACCCCTCTTAACATTCCACCGATGTATTCAGTGAATACGAGATCATTATTTTTATCTAAAGCATCTAATCGAAGTGTAACATGAGTTCCAGCTCTATGGGGTAAAATAGCTATAATTGTACCATGAATTTTAAGCTCGTCATTAGGTCTTATTAAACGATAAATTTTCAAGTGCTCGTAATAGTGGACAATAGTTGCAAATACTCTTAAAGGAAAGTTCTCTGAATTAATGTATTCTGATAAATTTTCCATAATTGGCCAAGTAACCGCCACAGGGAACATAGGATGGGCTACAATACCATCTTCGCTTTCATCATTAAAATATTTTGGATTATCATCATTTATAGCAGCGGCATAATTCATAATGCTCCGCCAATCAACCTGGACCTTATACTCCTTTAAAGGAGTGTTGATAAATTGACTACTTATTTTCATGATATTTTGAGAGGGAAATTATCATTAGTAAATAATATTGAAATTCATTTAAATACATTTCTTGCCCCTCTCATAATCGTGGTTGGTTAGAAAGGTTAATTTTCTTTTACTCAGAAAATCGTATGATAGCAAACGCATCTAAATTAATATAAAATTTAGCTAAGTTCCTTTTTCTCATATCAATATTTAAGTCGTTATATTCAAAAGAGAGATCGTCTATTTCTTTTTCTAATCTAGCAATATCTAGCTTTGTAAATTTTATTTGTTCCTCTAACAGACTAATTTGCTCTTCTCTTTCCGTTCTTTTTTTTTGTTCTGTCAATTTTTCGATGTTTAATTTTTGTCTTTCAGTTGGTCGTTTGTTTTCTTGTTTTTCTAATGTCTTCTTCATGGATTCAAGTCTCAATTTTAGTGTTCTGCTTCGGTATTTATAAATTTTTTCTTTCTTCCCTTGCTCTATTTTGAAGATTTTATCGTTTAAAGCTTTGATTTCGGTTTTCCACTGGGAAGTTTTCCATTTGACAAGCGATTTTGCTTTTTTTCTTAGATTCTCTATTAAACTTTTGTCTATATCGTTTTCAATTGTACTCTCATTTCTGAAATCATATAAGTTTTCAAAGGCATTAATATCAAGTACTTTATCGGCTAAATTTTCCAATTCTCTGCCGTCTTTATCAATAACGACAGCAGAATACTGATTTTCTAAGATATACCCTTGAAATTTAATAATAAAGATAAATAAATAAATTTGATTTTGAGATAATAAAGTCTTTTTAAAATGTTTAGGTAACATCTCTCTTTTCAGGTATAATCGAGTAAAAGAACCATCGAATTTATCTGATCTACAGAAGTTTAGTATCGCATTAATTAATGGATGTCCCAAAGCAAAAAAATCAATTTCTTCTTTTTCTTTAGCTATATCTAAATTAAACGTACCATAATAGCTTTTGAGTAATTTAAAATCGTGAATATCATAAAAAAAATCGTTGCTAAGGTTTATTTCTGTTTGAAATCCATTATTTTCATGGATTCCTTCCTTAAGAATATTTAATGACCCATATTTTTTATCGTTCAATTTAAAAAAACTTGAAAATAAGAGAAATAATTCGTTATGAGTTAATTTAACTTCTCGACAAGCATCCAATGAAGTAATAAGGTCATCCATTTTAAATGATTTTTTGTCTATCAGCAAATCATCAAGCTGCATTTCCATCTCATTTGCTTTTTTTACTTCAAGATCTAATTTTCTATTAAATTCATTTATTTTCTTTCTCTTTTTACCCTCCTCTTCGGTAAAAATGATGTTTTTAATGTCTTTTTCAATAGTTCCGATAATTGGTTCTAATTGACCAATTGACTCTTCAAATAAGTGAATTCTTTTATCTAAAGCAAACATAATGTCTGTTTCAATGGTTCCTTCAATATAAAAATTATAAATAAATACTTTTTTGGATTTTTGACCGATTCTATCAATTCTTCCTATTCGTTGTTCTAGTTTCATCGGATTCCAAGGTAGATCGTAATTAATCATAACTCTTGCAAATTGGAAATTCCTACCTTCGCCCCCAATTTCTGTTGAGATGAGGATTGAAAAGTTCTTATTCGAACGAAATCTTTCAACAGCTTCGTCTTTTTCAACTTTATCCAAACCACCATAAAAAGTTTCTACAAAATACTCTTGTTCTTGTTTACTCAATAGTTCTTTTAAATATAATAGCGTATCAACAAATTGAGTGAAAACCAAGACTTTCTCATTAGGATTCTGAGTATGTATCTGTTCTACCAATTCTACTAGTTTTTGGCATTTAGAATCATAGGTTAAGGAGTTCAATTTATTATAGAACTCTCTCAAAATTTTTTCTTGATCTAAAAAAGTTAAGGAAAACTTTTCAGCTCTATAATTAGATTCAGTTTCGCCATTGAAGGTAAGTTCAGAGTCGATATATCCGTCTTCCAATTCTAGTTCGTAATATTCGGGGTCTTCATCTCTTAAGATGTTCATTTCAAGAGAGAAACTTTTCTGACGCTCAATTTGTTCTATTCTCCTTTCGAGACTCTTCAAGAACGCAAATTTAGAACTTGTGAGTAATTTTTGTAGCGTCGTTATGATAAATCCAATTCCGATGTTCTCTTTATTTGTTGAAGTGTTGTAAATTTTTGCTAAATAAAGCCGAATTTCGTTATAAAGTTCTAACTCCCTCTCTGTAGGATTTACCAGAATTGTTTTAACCACGCGCTCGTTTAAAAATTCTTCTGAAAATACGTTCTTCTTACGATTCCTTATGAGAAATTGAGAGAGTGTATGATCTTTTTCAATTTTGTTTAATAAATTTGACTTAAAAGTATCATCTTTTAATTGATTTAATATCTCGTCATCGCTTTTACTTTCATTTAAATGATTTAAGTTTTTAAGAAGTTTAATTGTATTTTTTACTTCGAAATTGTTAAGTTTATCAATTTGATTAATGTTGGCTATTAATAAATTTATAAAAGGCATATTTTTCCTAAAGTGCTCAAAATCTGAAAAGTTATCAAAAGCTTCTCTTTGGATTAACTCAATAAGGGAATATAACTCAAAAGAATGTAATTGTAAGGGAGTAGCCGATAAAAGCAAAAGAGATTCAGTAGTTAAGCTTAAATTTCTCGCTAACTCATAATTTAAAGTTTTTCGGTAATTACCAGTTGTTGCATTAACTAAATATCGCCTTAAATGATGTGATTCGTCAAAAATTACTATGTCCCAGGATATTTGGGAAAGTAAATTTCTGTATTTCTGATTTCTTGCGAATTGTAGGGAGCAAATAATAAGATTATCGTAATAAAACGGATTTTGTAGTGTATTATCTCTAAGATTGCTTCTATTCTTAGCTAAATCCTTAACCTTTTTCCCATCATAGATACTAAATTCGATATTGAACTTGTTTTGCATTTCAAATTGCCATTGTTTTACAAGTGTAGCAGGAACAACTATTAGAATTCTTTCAGCGAGATTTCTTGCCATCATTTCTTTGATATAAATACCCGCTTCAATGGTTTTTCCTAGTCCTACTTCATCAGCTAAAATTATGCGAGGAAAATATTCTTCGGATAATCTATGGGCGACATTTATTTGATGTGGCATTAAAGATAGCCTAGAATTAGTTATACATTTAATTTGATACGATGTATAGTACGAATAAAAAAGATTAGCCCAATATTTTACGAGAAAATTCTTGGGAGGATCAATTCTCTGTCTTGCGATTATTCTTTTTATTGGAGTTTCATATTTTGAAATTATTTCTGATTCGTAAATTTGAGTGATTTTTCCATTCGTGAATAAAATTTCATAAGAAATCTTACCATCTTTTATCAGGAAATTGTTGGAGTTGACTGTTCCAATTCCATTATTCGTAACTATTGTATCGTTAACCTCAAAAACATAATGGATAAGATCAAGTGGATGAATTACTTTTATATTATTGTTGTTAAATTTCACTTTGTATTTTGTTAAAAAATAAGTATCGTCGCCATCTAAGGACCTTGATGCGGGTATTTCTATTTTTTTTACAATTCTTCCAACACCCAATTCTGGATTTAACCTAAAAGTAACTAAATTATCTGTGCTAAATTTATGGCCTTGACAATAAACATTAAAGCACTTTGTAAATTTTGTGTTTAACGAGTTATTACAAAACGGGCACTCATATTTAAGAGCCCTAATATTATTAATCATGTAATTAATTATCTTTCTATTAATTCTATGTACGAAAGATTATTGTAAAAATTTTAGTATTATAAATTATTGACATATTATTCTCATATCTGGTTGTGAAAGGGGGGCTTTGAACCCCCGACTTCACGGTTATCAGCCGTGAGCTATACAACTAAGTCAATTATAAACGATTTCCATGAGAGTCAATTATAAATACTGCTTTATCTAACTAATTTTTAATTCATTTTTTTAAATTCGACAATAATATATATTTACAAACGAAAAGAATAATAATCGGTTAGTCTTAAATTGCTTAAATAGAATTTCTATAAAAAGGGAATATTAAATGAAATCTAAAAAGAATAGAGTTTTAATTTTACTTATTTCTATACTCATAATGGCTTATACTCTGAATACTGATATTATCAATAATTTTCAATCGTCTAACCGGGATTTTGTAATAAATCAAGAGGACACTTTTGGAATTGAAACCCTTAAAAAAGCAGGATTTTGGGATAAGAATGATGTCTCCTATATACATATTTCTGCAGATAATTGGTCAGCACAAGATCTACCATGGATTCAAAATCGAACTGGGACGTGGGAAGACCCACATGTAATTGAAAACGTAACGCTTGATGGAACCGGGCTTGGTTTTGGGATTAAAATTGAAAATTCGAATGATTATTTTATAGTGAGGAACATAACAATCACGAATATAGGTTCAGTCGAGGGTGATGCAGGTCTCATCCTCAATTCAGTTAATAATAGTAGAATTTATGGAAACGACTTTTCTTCTAATTATATTGGAATACATCTGCTAGGTTCTTCTTTTAATAATATTTCAGGAAATGATATTTTTAGCAGTCAGAATCATGGTATGCGAATAGAAGATAACAGCGATTATAATAATATTATAGGAAATAACATTTTCTTCAATCTATATCAGGGCATTAGAATAGATGATAATAGCGATTATAACTCTATTGAAGGAAATGAAATCAGATTGAACGCAAGAAATGGAATTTTTATCTATACTGGTTGTATGTATAATAAAGTATCTGAAAATATTGTTTCTGATAACTCGAGATATGGAAT
>CAZDTP010000066.1:0-18444 GCA_964508365.1 uncultured archaeon | reverse complement strand
TTTAATATATTAAATAATAAATTTAATCCATACTTATTACCGTAAATCCCAATAATTAGGTAAAGCATCTTTTGATTTGGACTCATTTTTTTTATTTTTTTTACTTCTTTTTCAATAGCATTATAATTTTTTAAGAATTGTGTAATTTCATCTAAGCATGAATTTCTTATGTTATCATCATAGAACCCAGCTAGGTTAAATCCCATATTTTTAAATGTTTTAATTTTTAGAGAGGGAATAAAAGAGTGTATAAAACTTTTTTTAATTAAAGACCTCTGATAGAACTGGAATCCCAATTTAGAGTATTTTAGTTCGTAATAATTCGCAAAATGAGCAGGATAAACCGGGCTATGGATACCAGATTTAGTCATATTAATGTAATATACACGCCCACGATATAACAAGTGACACCATTTTTCAAAAGCTAATATCCTTACATTCTCTTCATTTTTAGGGTAGCGTTCAAACGAACTACCATTGAATACCCATAACACAAAACAATTATTCTCGTTGTATTCTCTAGTCCGTTGTATTAAATCCTTAACAAGTATCATTGAATGTTGTATTTCTACTACTATTTTTTTACCAGTACTTAATTTACAATAAATATCTGCAATTCTATCACCGATAGGATATTCTTTCTTTAAAAACTCAACTTTATTATCAAGCGGAAGGAATGTGTAGAAATGGTCTTTTATTTTAAGATGTTCAAATGATTCCGCTTCGTTTTTTTTAGGTTTTGGTTCTATCATAATTTTAACACTTAGAATCACCAAATAATTAACAACTATATTTTTAAACCCTAGTATTTTCCTAATACGCAATTAACAAACTGCTCCTATAAAGAAAAATTATTTTACCCATAAACGGATTTTTTTTTTGTTTAAATATACCGAAAAAATCAGTAATTCATGATTGTTTCAGAACTTACGAAAAAGAAAAATACTTTTAGCTTTGTTAAATGTGTTCTTTGCCAAAATAATACCCGCTTGGATGTAAGGATTAAAAAAATTGGTAATTCCTTTGGAGTTATATGCGAAGAATGCGCGAAAACATTTAATGATGAAGAAATCGAGCTAATGCATAATATGTTTACAGCATTCGGAGGGTATTTTGGGAAAATGAGTAATTCTAAAGAGTTATCATATTCAAGACTTGAGGAGATTGCGAAGGATTATAAAGAACGAAATAAAGACATTAAGAATATCGGAAACGACATTAAAACACTTCATTCTGCATTTCTGTTCGGAATTAGCCCACAACAGCTCGTAAAAGGATTAAAGCTATTAGTTGATTGACTCATTCGTTAGAAGGAAATATTTATTAGTTCATGTTTTATTTATAAATAAAGTAAAAACCACTTAATTAGTATGCTTTAATTGAATCCTGAAATCCTTAATACGCTAGAAACAAAAAGACTCTTTATCCAGCAAATTAATCAGATGGATTTTTATGAAAGTGATAAAGAATTACATCAAATGTTTGAGGGTTATACCGACCAGAGTATATTCTCTACAGATATTCGTAAGAACACACTGATTTTTTCAATTACTCACAAAGTCAATGACCAACTTTTAGGTCTTATTTTTTTGAAACCCTTAAATATCAGTAGCGAAATGGAATGCTATTTTATATTATTTCCTCAATACCGCGGGAGTGGTTACGCAATAGAGGCTCTTAAAAAATCTATTGAATTCGCATTTTCAACCTTAAAAATAGATACACTGTTTGCTTATGTCAATCAAGATAACAGGGGAGGATGGTTAGTAGCAGAACGTTCTGGGATGAAATACTTGGGGGATATAATCATTGAACAAAAAAATAAGAAGGTTATGAAATTTTCGATGAATAAAAATGATTTCGATAATATATATCTTCTTTAATGCTATAATGACAAGATTTTTTTTAAATCATCTTTAGAAACTGTTAATAAATCGCTCTCGGGTAGTCTTTCTGCCAGCAATCGCCAATTATTGTCTTTATTAAAGACTTTTTTAAAGATTTTTGATGCTTCTTTAATTTTTTGGTTATTAGCCAAGGTGACAGCTGTCCAGAATTTCATTTCAAGATTATCAGGAAACATATTTAGAGCAGAATCATATTCATTAAGTGCAGACTCCATATCATCGTGTTCCATTGCTAAATCTCCTTTGTCCATGTGTTTATAAGCTCTATAAAGTTTTAATAACCTTCCAATTTCCTTCACTGGTTCCTCGTGATCTTCGACTCTTAAATCGATGATTTTATCTTCCCACTTATTTTCGGCTTCTTTACCGCCTACAATTAAAATCGCTGCAGATTGTTTTCCTCTGATATCGCCTCCTACAGTTTCTGCTGCTTCCATCGTTTTTATGATTCTTTCAGCTAAGGGTAAATTGCTATTCAATTCAAAACTTTTAGCCATTGTTGACCAGACTTTATCGGTAAGCATCATATTAGCTTGAACTGAAAAATTATCACCTTCAATGTGACCAGCGTGAATAATGCATTTCGAACCAGTATAGGCAGCAACTCTACCTTGAGCGTCTAATATTGCTACTTGTCTTACATCTCTGCCTTCATCTTCAGATATTAAAAAATCTAAAGCTGCTTTTGGTGTTTTACCTTGCTTTAGAAGTTCTAAACCTCGTAAACCAAATGATGCATTCACGAGCGATTGAGTAGCCACGACTCCAACTCCAGATTCACCCCAAGAGACGATGCTCCCAACCGAGAAATAGTGACTTTGGACGCCAACTCCCATCTCCCCGGTTTTAGTATCTCTTGCCACGATAGAATATGTGTGAGCAATATTGCTCCCTCTAAAATAAGATTTATTTTTTTTCATTTTTTGAGAACCTTTATTCGTTATTTTTCTTACATAATTTATAAGAATGCAGTTCAATAAACATTATTATTATTGAATTGTAACATTTTAATCCTTTAAAAATTTTGAATTGTGAACAAAATTAATTCTTTTAGTTCCATTTTACTTGTAATCGTAGTTGAGTTTTATTCTTAGGATAATAATAATATTTATCTTGGTTTTAGGAGACAAAGAAATTATGCCAAAATTAAATGACTTATTTCTAGAATGGAACGAGCTAAATATTAAAGCTGGAGAATCAATGGGTCAATTTGATTTTTCAAATGTAAAAGAAATACGAAAGAGTCAAACGAAAATCGAAAATTCGATATACGAGGTATTGAAGAATTATGCTTCTGATGATCTATTAAGGATCTTACCGGAAGAATGCGGCGAATTAGAGATGGGATACAATACGAGGGATGAAATTTTTTACTTTGTAATGGTAGATCCCGAGTTTGAGGACGACGACGAGATAATACTATTAGCCGTAACTATAGATGTTAATAACAAAGTTAGTACTATTAAAAACTTTAAAATAGAAGACTAGAATCTAAAAGAAAAGAAAAAAAAAGGAATAATCCTAAAACTTATCAGCATTTTCATACCAGTCTGGAAACCACTGATAATATTCTTTTGGAAACGCTTTTTGCAATCCATCGTAAGTAGCTTTAACTAAAGCAGTTTTTCCAGAGCGATCGCGATGAATAACGATTAATCCTTGTTCTTCTAATTGCTCAAAAATTTTTCGCAAATCTGATCTACTACCTCCTATATCCTCGCGTACTTCGTCGGGAGTCATATACAAACCCGGGTTTACTTTATAATCGTGGGAGATAACTTTTAACACATTTTCTTCTGTGAGATCAAGTCCTTTGAATTGAGATTCTTTGCTTGAAATAATAGGAGCATTAACTTTATCGTTCCATCTCAATCTCATATGTTTGTTATAGAAAGGAAGCATAGCACTAAAACGGAAAATGATCATTTTTTGAATTTCATTCGTGCCCGCTACAATTTCTCCGATTTTAGCCTCACGTAAAATTCTTTCAGCTGGTAGAAATTTAGTAAGACCATCTCCTCCTAAAATCTGGATGGCATTAAGTCCAATATCTCTAGCATACTCCGTATTAATCAATTTAGCGATAGATGCTTCAACCATAGGCTCTTTTCCGTCATCTAGTAATTTAGCACAGTAATAAGAATATAACCTTGAGACCTTTGATTTAGTTATAATTTCAGCAATTCCATCTTGTACTCCAGGAAGTTGATTCGTAGTTCTGTTAAATTGAACGCGCCTTTTTGTGAAATGAAATAATAAATTAATAACATCTTCAAATAACCCACTGAAAACTGCTGCCCCAATTAAACGTTCGAAGTTTAGACCTGCCATCATTACGTTCCAACCGTTGCCAACAGCTCCAATCCGATTAAAATCAGGGATTCTGACGTGATCGAAATCTATGTATCCGTTTGGAACATTATCAAATCCAATCAATGGATTAATCTTTTCTAAACTAAAACCTTGCCTACCTTTTTCCACCATGAAAGCAGTAATATGCCCATATTGCTTCCGAATAGCTTTATCATCGCTAGTTTTAGCGTAAATAAAATACCTATCAGAAACACCTGCTCCTGTAATGAATCGCTTTTTACCATTTAGTACCCATTCATCTCCATCTTTGATCGCAGAAGTAAAAACATTTGCGGCATCTGACCCTGCAAACGGTTCAGTAATACAAAGAGCTCCTAATTCTTCCCCACTTGCGATTTTAGGAAGCCACATTTTTTTTTGTTCTTCTGTTCCGAACCTTAATATTTGTTCCAATCCAGCTAACATGCTTACGGTAAATACGTGTCCTACAGCGTAAAGTCTCCCAAGTTGTGCAGCCACTATACAACTTCCCGTAGCACCTAATTCTAATCCCCCGTATTCTTTTGGAACACCTACCCCGAAATAACCTTTTTGTGCCACTTTTTTTACGAGAGGCCACGGAAATTTTTTATTCCAAAAGTATTCTTCAGCTTCTTCGAAGTTTTCTTCTACAAACTGCCTCACTTCTTTATAAACAGCTTTCTGTTCATCATTCCACCAAAAAAATTCTTCACTCAAGTTTTTTCATCTTTTATTAATTTAATCTATAATAATCGTATTAGTGATATAGAAAAAATTAAGCTATACATAAATTTTCGTAAAGCATTAAATTTTAATGCTTTTTAGAGTTCGCTATCTTTTTTTTCGTAATGACAACAAGAGGAATTATACAAGCGAATGTAATTATTAAAAAGTTGCTCCCAAAAGGAATTATTATAATGATTTCTTTTTCGTTCAATTCCCACCTGTAGATTGTTGTTCCGTTTGTAATTTTTTCTATAATCGTAGAGAATCCAGAAGAATTAATAGTTAATTCAATTTTAGTACTATTTCCATAGTAGTCTAAAACGATTTTTTGACCAATTATCGTATAATTTAGGAAACCTTCTTTTTTGACCGCTTCACCTATGAGCATTAGATTAATTGGAGTAGGAAATATAAATAAATTGCCGTTCAGAAATCCTTCCTCAGACCAATTTAAGAAATTAAGAGTTTTATTATAAGCTAAGTAAAAGGAATTTGTATAGCGTGGCACCCAATCGATTTTGTAATAATACTCTAATGTGTAATTCATATAAAGATAATTCTCTCCGTTGAAAGTCTCGTTATAAATTTTTGAAACAGTGACTCGCACAAGTGGAACATCCATATACCACGATTCAGTCGCATTTACCTTTTCCCAGGTGAACACATTTCCTTCTTCAACAGGAAATGTAGACTCTCCTAAAGTCGTGCTGCCAAGTATATAAGGAGGGAAAATTAGTATTAGAACTAAGCAAAGACATGCAGCAGATGCTATCGAACTTTTATGAGTCATTTTATTTAATTTTATTAAGAACTGAAGGATTGTAAATAATAGATAATTCGTGAATAGATAATTCTTTATACTTTTTTCAAATATTTAAGTATAGGCAATTAATTATCGAACTTGTTTGATATTGAATCTTTAATTACATGTTATTTTTCTAAAGCTTTCTTTTCGAGAGCTTTTGAGTATTCTTCCCATTTATCTTTTTCATTTGGGTTCTTCTTTGTTATTTGGAACAAACAAGTCTCTGCACCCGCGGGGATGGTTGTTTTAAATTCTACATGATATTCATATTGTAATAGGCCAGAATCTCTAAAAGCATTGATTATTCCTTGAACTAAATATCTTTGAACTCTACAATCAAAAGCTTTGTAAACATCCTGCAGAGGGCACCAAATTATGTCAAAAGAACATTGGTCTTCGTTATCAATTCTTGGATCTTCAATCGAAGTCCAAGCTTGAGTATTTACAATCGTTGCTAAAAAACTCATTAATTCTATATCGGAAATTTCTGCGGGTATTTCTATGTTTTCAAGAATTTGATTTCCCATGGTATATCCCGTTTTGATTAAAGCATCAGTAACTACTTTTTGACCCTCTTCACCTAACTTTTTTTCAACTTCTTGTAATATATTGATAATAGCCATAGACATAAACAAGCCAAATTGTAATAAAGAGGTTGGGTCAAAATCTTCACGACCTTGAACTTCCTTTCTGAATCGATTCAAAGCTTCTTTAAACGGTTCACCAAATTTAATATTACTCCAATTTTGCTCTTGACGATTTGCTCCTTTTAGGATGCCATGTTTTTTCAATTATGATCTCTCCTATAATTATAAAACATATTAAAACATGATACAAAAGAATACTACTTAAAGTTGTGCTTTGTGTAATCTCTAAAAATTGAGATGTAATGAGAAAGATTATAAAATTTAATAAAGAGCTTATTCAAATCTAGAATTCATTTTTTGGAGAAAAGTCAAAAATGAGATAAAAAGTAAAGAGATAAATATGAAGTATTGAAATAATTATTTAATATAGCTACCACATTTTAAGAATTTGATGAGAAATGTATAAAGTAGTGCTTTTAAGACATGGAGAAAGTATTTGGAATAAAGAGAACCGATTTACAGGTTGGACGGATGTGGGACTCTCAGAAAAAGGAATTCAAGAAGCAAAAGAAGCAGCAAATATGTTAAAAGAAGGTGGTTTCACATTTGATATTGCTTTTACATCCGTACTAAGAAGAGGGATTCAAACCCTTTGGATTGTACTAGATGAGATGGACTTAATGTGGATTCCCGTATATCGCTCCTGGCGATTAAATGAACGACACTATGGTGCATTGCAGGGAAAATTTAAATCAAAAATGGCTGCTGAAGTAGGAGAAGAACAAGTGCTCATATGGAGACGGAGCTACGATGTACCTCCCCCTGCTCTTAAAACGAGTGATCCAAGATATCCCGGAAATGAAGACAAATACAAAACCTTAACAGCGGCAGATCTTCCTTTAAGTGAGTGTTTGAAAGATACTGTAGCAAGGGTGCTGCCCTATTGGCATGAAACTATTGTTCCCACTATAAAGTCAAGTCAAAAAGTTCTGATCTCAGCTCATGGTAATAGTTTAAGAGCTCTAGTTAAGTATTTGGACAATATTTCTGAAGACGAAATAGTATCGTTAAATATTCCAACAGGTATCCCATTAATATATGAACTTGATGACGATCTAAAACCTATTCAACATTACTACTTAGGCGATCCGGAAGCTGTTAAAAAAGCAACTGATGCCGTCGCAAATCAGGGAAAGGCATAGTTGTACATTAAGATAATATTTATAAAAACAATTTTTTATGTTAATTTTTTATTCTTTATCATAGAAACTTCATGTCCTATAATCCAAAACATTAGAAGTGTAACAAGAATCCACTCTGAAAAATGAGAAATTTCCAATGCTAATTCGGGATTATAAAAATTTATAGTAGTAAAAAAGAGGAACACTAAAAAAGAAAAAGCCACTACGAATCCTGATAGCGCTTGAAGCTTAGAAATACCTCTAGCCCTCCACTCTGAAATTCCGTAAAGTATACAAGAAGATAAACCTCCTAGAAAGAAAAAACTTGCTGCGAAGTTGTGTAAAAATTGCGATTCATCACTAGGAAACACCCCTACCATAAAAATGCCTATAGATGCCATAAAACCGGCAATAAACGATAAATTCACAAGAATTTTTGGTACTTCCTTTTTAATTAGATAAGCACTTAGGTTTAGAAAAAAAAACACCAAAACAATGCCGGATATCATACTTCCAAAGTTAAAAACAAAATTAGCTCCATTCGGTCCTATTCCTAGATGGCTCAAATAATGCGTAAAAACACTAAATGATGAGTCACCTAAAATATATAAAAATACAGAAAATGCGATTGTAAACAAGGGGATGAAAACACCTATAAAAGTTAAGTAGCTCCGATTAAATTTATCAAAGAGGATTTCGTATCTTTCAAAGAAAATTATTGTTCACATCGCTTACTGAAATTCTAATATGATCTACTAAAAATAAACCTCTTAAATAAGTCTTTTTGTTGCTTAAAAGGTTAATTTATCAAAAAAGTAAAAAAGGTAAAAAAGAGTTTAATAAGTTACTGGAATATTTAACTAATTATGAAAAAAAATCAATTACTTGACAATCCTACAATTTCAAATGTAGTCTTTTATCCACGAAAAACGAAAATACCTGAAAAGTTAGAATCAAATATTAAAGTCCTTAAATTTGATATCTATAATAATATCTCAATTGGATGTTTTTTTTTTGGAGCTAAGCCAGAAAATCCTACAATTCTATTATTTCACGGGAACGGGGAAATTGCTTCTGATTATCAATATATATCTCATTTATTTTTAGACTGTAATGTAAATCTGGCAGTTGTTGATTTCAGAGGCTATGGATTCAGCTCAGGCGAACCATATTTTACCAGTTTGATCTCCGATGCGATGCCTATCTACGACGCTTTTAGACATTATTTGGCTGAAATGAATTATCTCGATTCCCTCTTCGTTCAAGGCAGATCACTTGGAAGCGTTTGTGCGGCAGAAATTGGGGCAAATAATCCTCCCAAGTTAAGAGGTGTTATATTTGAGAGTGGTTTCGCTAGCTTCTTCAACATGATGACTAATTTGTTTCGAGTTAAGAGCCCATATTTAACACCAGATTCGCTAAAAGAATACTCAAACGATACTAGAGTTCAAAAATTTAAAGTTCCGACTTTGATAATTCACGGAACGACAGACTGGATTATTCCCTATTCTGAATCGCAATTATTATATCAAAATTTGCCTAATAATGTTGAGAAAAAATTAGTTTTAATTCATGAAGCCGGACACAATGATATCCTCTCGTTTAAACAGGATTATTTTTTACCATTATTGGATTTCGTTCAAAAATATAGATAAAGATGTTATTGCTTACAGTTAATCGAGTTTTTGATCGAGAAAGATTTATAAAGAAAAGCAAATAGCTTACTTTAATAAAAATCGTAAAATAAAAATGTAAATTGAAATTGGTAATAGTTTATATTATAATAGTGAGGGATTAAAACTTATGAAGGAAGAAATTTCAAAACTACTAAAAATTGGATTTTTAGTGCATTTTTTGGTGTCTGCAATTTTTGGGCTAATTTTCTTGGTCGTTGTTGAGTCCTATGTAGCTATAACAAGTTGGCCTTATTTAGACCCAGTAACTGGGCGCATATTAGGAGCTCTATTTATAGGACTAGCGGTGGCTTCTTTATTAGCGTGGAGGGAAACCAAATGGGCGCAAGTTAAAATCATAGTTCAAATGGAAATAGTATGGCTCGTTATAGGTACAGTTGTTCAAATGTGGGCAGCATTTTTGTATCCAGTTCTGATAATTATGTGGTTCCAAGCTGCTATCTTTGTATTTTTCTTAGTGGCATTTTCTTGGTTTTACTACGACCAGGAAATGGCAAACTAAAAGGTAAATTAAAAGTTTCATTAAATTCTTCTCCTTTTTTTCTTTTAATGCGCTAATTAGTCATAGTTTAGTTTCTTATTCGAAAAAACTATAGTTTTTTAAATAACTTCGTCAAATAGTAAAACTAATTAAAAAAAATTTAAACTAAAATGATAAATTATGTCAAATGAAGTAGGCGAAGTAAGACATTCAAAGAAAAACATGGCTTCTTATGGTTTTGGTAACTTTACGAACGAATTCGTTGCCATGGCTTTTGGTACTTACGCATTCTATTTTTACGAAAGGGAACTCGGTTTAAATCCAATCATCGTTATGATTGGATTCTTCATCTATGCGATTTACAACGCAATTAATGACCCGATTGTAGGATATTTAACAAATAGGCCGTTCAAGTTTACTAAAAAATGGGGAAGAAGATTTCCTTGGATTTTAATAGGAGGCGTTCCCTTTGTAATAAGTTATTTGTTTATATTTACGCCACCCTCTTTAGATCAATGGTTACTTTTTGGCTGGTTAGTTTTTGCTACATGTTTATTCGACACATTTGCTTCGGTTTTCTGGGTTAATTTCTCGTCGCTATTCCCTGATAAGTTCCGTTCAGTTAAAGAACGGAGAACTGCCACGGGGTTACAAATCCCGATTGGACTTGTAGGTATTGCCCTCGGAGCTATTCTACCTCCGATTGTCGTTAAATTTGGAATACCTTCTACATATGTAATTCAATCAGGAATTGTTATTATCGTTGGCCTAATTGCTATAGGTTTAGCAATCCCAGGCCTAAGAGACGATCAGGACGCTGTTGATAGATATTTGGAAACGCATAAGACGAGAGAAAAAGGACCTTCGTTTTTTAAATCTTTAGGTACTGCATTGAAGCAAAAAAGTTTTGTCGCTTTTATTGTATCGTATACTCTTTATCGAACTTTAGTACAATCGATGACTGCATCCGTACCATTTGTTGTAGATACTTTATTAGAATGGCCTGCAACAGCGTCTATTCCAATTTTTGCGGGGTTTCTCGTAGGAGCCTTAGTTTCAACACCAATTTGGGTCAAGGCTGCTCACAAAACAAATAATAATAAAAAAATAATGGTGCTTTGTGGGTTATTAATGGGTGTTTTTACAATCCCCTTGATTTTTCTCGAAGATCTTGTGGGTATAATTATCGCAATGGTAGTTTGGGGATTATCGATTGGAGGCTATTGGGCTATGATTGCTCCTATCTTAGCTGATGTTGTAGATGAATCTGTGGTTACACAGAAAAGGCGCCAAGAGGGAGTATTTGCCGGATTTCAACAATTTTTTGGCCGATTAGCGATCTTTTTTCAAGCAACAAGTTTTGCTTTAGCCCATGTTTTTACTGGTTTGGTTGCAGATCCATATAGCGCTTCTGCGAAATTTGGAGTACATATCCACTTAGCTGTAGTACCGATGATCTGCATATTGGTTGGTACATTCGTATTTTGGAGATATTATGATCTAACGCCTGACAGAGTGGCAGAAAACCAGAAAAAAATCATAGAATTAAATTTGTAAATTCAAGTTAGGTTTTTCAAAGAGGATTTAAAATTCTCTAACTCTTTTTTTCTTTTTAAAAAACTTTAGATAAAAAAGATTTAAGCAATGAATTCACTTAACATTATCTTCTGAAATTCGATATCTTTTTCTTGAAAAGGTATTTCTTCTTTTCCAGTGTAGATATATTCTGCTCCAATATAACCGAGCAATTCTTTAAACGAAACGATGGTATCGGATAACTCTAATTCAAGTATGAAGTAGTTGTTATGAAATTTCCGATCAGATATTTTAGAACTCATTATATAATCTCTCTTCTTTTTATCTCATTATATCCTTATTAAATTTTAAGCAAATAGACTCAACTAAATTAGTGATTTGATGGTCTTTTGGTTTATTGTGAATCAATGTATTGGGTCAGTGCTTTACAATTCTTGTTTTAAGAGGCGATTTAATTCTGAAAATTCTTTCTCAGTTTCAAGATTTCGGTTCTTTTCTTTGGTAAAAATATCAATAGGATAATTCTTTTTGTATAAGTTGAGAAGGAGTAAAATTAAGCTTGAAAAGTTTCTAAAATTGCCTTTGTTATTCTTAACTGAACAAAGTTTTAAGAATAGTTCCGTCAATAGTGAGAATTTTTTTTTCTGGATATCTCCATTGTCAGGAAAATCCGCTAAAGTAATGATTTTCTCGAGAATAATCTGATGATCTTTTCTCCAATTATCAAAAATCTTTATTTCCAATGCTAATACGATAAAACAATTTATCAATAATTTTAAACTAAAATATTAAAAGAAATAGTTTTTTTCTAATTTATTGGTTAATTGACTTACCGGATGTTGGGCATTTTAGTATTAGAGCAATGTTCCTTTAGCTACTAGTATAACCTTACCACCAACAGTGATATAGAATTTACCGGCTTTTTCTTCAGCCTTTAAAAGAAGTAGAGATTTCCTCCCAATTTCATAGCCTTGCTCAACTCGAATCTCAATGTTTTTTTTACCAAAATAATCATACTTCACCAAGTAAGCCGCTAAACAACCATTTGCAGAACCAGTTGCGGGATCTTCTGGTACGCCATAGTAATTAGCAAAAAATCGCACATTTAAATCGTTTCTTTTATCGTAGGTTTCAGGACAAAAGACTAATATGGTTTTAGCTTGGGTATTTTGAATTAGATGTGTATACTTTTCATTATTTATAGACACTTTTTTTACGATATTTAAGGATTTTAAAGGCACAATGATAGTAGGAATACCAGTGGAAACCTCTTGAATTTTAAATCTATCATCGATATCGTTTTCGTCTATACCTAGAACATCGGCTATCACGTCAGGCGCTAAAAATCCGCTGAATGTTGGTTGTTTATGTTCCATCCATGTTTCTGAAAGTATTTCACCTTTATATTTGAATAAAATTGCAATATGGCCAATTTTTAAGTTTAGTGCCATGGTTTTAGCTTTTTCTCTCATGAATTCTTGCTGAAATATGTAAGCTGTTCCAATTAAAGGATGTCCTGCAAAAGGTAACTCTACTTCAGGAGTAAAGATTCTAACATCGTAATTCTCAACGGAAGTAATAAAGGTGGTTTCAGAATAATTCATTTCTTTTGCTATACGTTGCATCTCTTCGCCGTTAAGCTTATTTCTACTTATTACGACGGCGAGTTGGTTGCCAGAGTATTTTCCTTCTGCGAATACATCAACAATATAGAAAGGAATACCTTCAGATTTTAATTCATTCATGGTAAATATCACTAATTTCTTAGTTTATAAATTATTAATAGTCTTTTAAAATTTTACTAAGTTTTAATATTCTTTTAGGCTACATTTAATAATAAATTTTATCAAAAATATGGTATACTTAGGTTTAATATATTAAAGAAAATCTGATGAACATTAAGAAAAGTACAAGAACTATAAAAACTAAAAAACAACCGATCCGGAGGAGCTATCCAACTAAATTTTCATTAAGTGAATTTGCTGGAGCTCTGGGAGATTGGGGAACTTTAATTCCTTTTATTATTGGTTACATCTCGATTGTAGGTTTAAATCCCGCAGGTGTGTTTCTCTGCCTAGGTTTTACCAATATCATATTAGGAATCAGATTTAACCTACCGTTGCCTGTCCAACCACAGAAAACAATTGGTACGATAGCAATATCTCAAGCTTGGAATCCTGGTTTAGTTATATCAACGGGATTTGGCACGGGTATTATATGGACGATATTGGGGTTAACAAAATTCCTAGAAAAAATAGTGAGAAAGGTCCCTGTTGTTTTGGTTCGAGGAATTCAGCTAGGGTTAGGGTTAATTTTAGGGTGGACTGCTTATCTATTACTGATATCCAATATATTTCTTGGGATTATATCTGTTTTTATTATAATTTTAATTTTAAGATTTAAATGGATGCCCTCATCTATTATTTTGGTCGCTCTCGGTATAGTCCTACTTTTTTTAAATCAATCAATCACATTGTCAAACATCCAATTTGGACTACCACAATTTGATTTCTATGTTCCTCAATGGGATGAGATTTTAGTTGGTATGATAATAGCTGGGATCGCACAGTTATTATTAACGCTTACAAATGTTATGATTGCTACTGTAAGTCTTATTAAAGATTTATTTCCTGAAAAAGAAAATGCTATAACAGCCAGCGAGTTAGCAGTTAATATGGGGATAATGAATTTAATTAGTCCTTTTTTAGGAGGTATCCCTTTATGCCACGGATCTGGCGGATTAGCAGCGCAATATGCTTTTGGTGCTAGAACTGGTGGCTCGATGATTTTAGAAGGTATAATGGAACTTTTACTCGGATTATTCTTTTCTGAAACATTATTTTTATTGTTTAACAATTTCCCTAAAGCCATTTTAGGGGCAATGTTGCTTTACACCGCTTTCTTATTGGGGAAAATATCATTTAAAGACTTTAAAAGTAAGAATCTTCCGATAATCCTTATTTCAGCAATCTTCTGCTTCATTTTTAATATTACTCTTGGATTTCTTGTAGGGTTTCTCGCCTATATCATACTTAAAATAATTGAGCAGAGATTATCAGATCAATCGGAATAAGTTTGATAACTAGCTAAATAATTTACATCAATTCAAAAAATTATAAAAAAATAAAGATTAATCATAAAAACATGTTAAGCTTGTCTATATCTTTCTTAATTACCGATCTTTTCTTTTCTTTTTCCTCTTCTGGACCAAAACCCTGTTCGTCTTCTTCTAAGTTTGCTACTTCTTCATCGTAAGCTTTTTCTACCATCATACCGTACTTTATAGCATAACCTATTAATTCAGGAATGATTGTTATCATGCTTTTGAAACTAAATATTTCGCTTAACCGGCTTAAAATTTTTACCATATCCTCGAAAGGATTAACATTAACATTAGGATTTTCCATTATATCCATAATTCTTCTAAAAAGGACCTCGTAGAATATGTTTAATTCCTCCGGACCTAATGCAAACCCATCTTCTTCTTCTTCTTCTTCTTCTTCTGCCAAAGGTTTCAACTAAAATTAATTAATCAATATTAAGTAATATGTAAAAGATGGATTTTTATATTTTTAGATTTGATAAAAAAGAATTTAGATATTATAGCGAAATCGCTTAGTTCGTAGTTATTACAATTCCTTCAGCAGTATTTCTTTATATTTCTTTTCCCATTTACTAAAGAGTATATCGTTATTTTTTGAAATTAATTTAGAAGATCTTGATGATGTAAAGATTTCTGAGAATGGAATTACGATTTGAGACAAAATATCTTGAAATTCTATCTCTACTTCGTGTAATTCTTCTAATCTTAGCCGAATTGCTTCTCTAACTTTCTCAATGGCCATCGTAAACACGCTCTATTCGTTTTTTTTCATTCAATTAAAAATAATTTATGATATTTTCGAAGAACTTCTTCAAATTCGATTTTCATTAAAGATTTATACGTAGGATGTCGGTTATTAAATCGTATAGTTTCTTCACCAGAATATATATCAAATAATTTTTTCTTATTTTCGGGATTCTCAATAAATTCTTTAATTTTTATCATGTGTATTCAGTTTTTCTTTAGATTCTAGCTTTTTAATATATAAACGCCATCAATAAGAAGATTTAATCCTTTTTCTTCTAATTTATCTCCTTTTTCTAGAATTAAATTGATTAAGACAGAGGAGTTAATATCCAACTGTCCAGCTAAACGATCTATCTCGATTTTATTGATCCGCTTGAAAAATTGAGGTAATTTATCAATCTTTTCTTCTAATTCTTCTTTATCATCAATGAGATTTATTTCTCTTCTTACATCTCCGAAAATTATTCCATAGACGCTCTGAATCGTATCAGCGTTTTCCCCAATCCATTTTTTAACTATACTTCTTATTACTTCTGATTTATTTTGACCTTCATACCCTACTAATTTTTCGATAATTGAGTCGTCAAATTTATCAAGACTAACTGTAGTTCTTGGTAACTTTGGTTTTCTCCTTTCTTTTTCCAATTCTTTATTAGGAGTAGATGACATTTTTTACGACTAATTTCGACAAAATTATTTTAACTAAATTAAAATAAAAAAAAGTACTATTTAAATAATTGCTTTCCAGCACATGATCTGCAACTGCACTGCATCACATTTATATAATATTAATGTTATTCATATATTATCAAAGTGGTATATCGATATTTCTTTGAAAAAAACATAAAAGTTAAGGTTGCGTGTGTGAAATGTTAGAATTATATTCCCCTGAACTCGAAGTTTTAAATACTAAAGATCGGATCACAATCGATCTAATTAAAGATGGAGAAGATTTTTTAACTCAATTTGACATAGATAAAGATTTTGTTTTAGATACTGTTTCGTTAGTATATAGGTATTTGAGAGTTAATAGTAAAATTCCGCATAATCTTTACAAGTTTTTCATTGCTGCGTATTATATTGTAAAAAGGCATCCCTTTGCGTTTCCTGCTCACGAAAGTAAAAAAGATTTCTGTAAAAAGTTTAGTTTAGAAATTAGCTCGCTAGAATATTGCGTTGACAAAATAACTTCTCGTTTTGGATATGTTAAAATTTTAGATGATATGAATTTCCCATACTTTATTGATCCAGAGCGAGATTTAAGTTTAGAAATCATAAAGAAAATTGTAAAATCGAAAATAGACGCTGCTATGATGAAATTCTTACTGTATGACAAATCGATCAATTCCCAAATATTAACAGAAGAATTAGTAAGCGATATAGTTTTTGAGCACAAAGCATTCCCTGAAGAACTATTTCGACAGTTGTACGATATTGTTTCTAACCTTGTCGAAGAGGAATTTACTGACCATAACGAATATATTATGCTTCAGCAAAAATATTTTATTTAAATCCTTCTAAATTCCTATTTTTGATATTAAAGCTCCTATATGAATTATGCATCATCTATTTCTTTAAGAAAAAGAGCGTAATGTATTTTTAAATGTTTAGAAATTTAAAGTAAATTAATTCGTTTTTATCATTGGGTTTTTTAGTTCTGTAATTATAGCCATAAAGATTTTTTGAGAAATAATAGTTAAGGGAATCGAGATTTGACGCGTAATTGTTTTCCCACTCATTTAAGGCTAATACGATATTTAAAAACTGTTTTTGGAAATTGAACGGAACAGAATATTCTTCAAAATGGAGGTATGGCGATATCGCTGAAGATTCATTCCTTACTAACCATCTACCTTCTGATATTTTTGAATATATAAATTTTCCAGATCTATCAAATTTCGAGCATAATCGGTTTGATGTTAAAATAATACCAATTAAATTTGAGTCGTAGTTCTTATTCTTCTTGATATTATAGTACAAATCGCATTGAACAAAAACATTATTCTTTAATTTGATAACGAATTTATCGTTTCTAAAAACCCATACAATAGGTATGATTAGACTAGTTAATAAGTAAATTAAAAGAAAGTGTTTAAATACATTGCTCCAAGGACTATTATCAAATCTGATAAGATTGCTCTCTAGGTAAAAAAGTAAAGAGATAGACATAGCATTCAAGATTACAAATAATCCTATACTATCAAATATTCTTTTAAATTCAAAACCTGCATATTTAGTCTCTTTCTCAATAAACCTAATCAACGAGGGCGTAAATTTGATATGGATTAATCGTATGAAATAAATTATCAAGAAGGTTGAAGTACTAAAGAAACTCCATCCCAAAGTTAAGTCTAAAGAAAATCCACTACTTACAAGAGCGGAACTTTCAGTGACGAGAAAATATGGGAAAGAAGTGTTATCCAAGTAAGGTAAATAACCAAACACGAGATAACTAAACGCAACTATTAAAACTATAGCAATATATAAACTTGACTTAAGGGCTTTCTTATAATACTCTGATTTTATTATTTGAGCTGACTCTTTTAGATCTTTTTCGTTTTCAAAATTTAATTCTGTTATTGTTTTCAGCGAATTTCTCATTTTTCATCCCTCCATTTTTTTGTCTGTTCAATTTCTTCTTGAGGTGATTTCCAGTATTTTTGAACGATTTCCCTAAAGATTGTTAAATCTGGGTTATCTTCTTCGTTTAACTTTATAATATGGAACTTTTCTGTTTTTTTCTCAATCGTAATATACTTCGCATTCTCTAAGTAATCAATTGCTGATAGGATCTTCTCTAATCTATCAATATTTAAACATCTCATAATATCCGTCTTGTTTACGACATTATCTGGACCTGTTAATTTTGCAACAGCCAATAGTACTTGCGCTCCTCTCATAGGTGAAATCATTGCGAGTTTATCAAATATTGTACTCATCGTTTTCAATAATTTATCAATATCGTTATAAAAATCTATTTTTGTGCTTCCGCTTAGCTTTAGATTCGTTTTAAAGTCGTCGATTTTGTATTTGTCTAGAAAATCTTTATAGGATCGAGACATAATTAATTAAAAATACCATAATTGGCAATATATATCTTTTTATTTTAAAGGTGAGTTTAGTTTTGTGGATAAAATTGCTGTATAACATAGTATAAATACATCTTTTATGTAATAAGGTCTAGATTATCTGAAATATATAAATAGGGATATTATAGGCATATAATTAATAATCATAATTCTAATCCTTAACGAAAAAAGGTTATTCTTGATGAAATTTTTAAAATAAATTGTATTTCCAAAATTAAACTTCTTTCTTTTAGAAAAGATGACTCCTGTCGCCA
>CAZDTP010000065.1:0-18738 GCA_964508365.1 uncultured archaeon | reverse complement strand
TTTTATATCAAAAGATATTTAAATACCCTAAACCTGTCAGAAAAGTTAGAAAATATCGTAAAACGCTGAGAAAAACAAAAAATCCAAGAGTTGATGTAACTGCTAGAGAAAAAGCATTTAAAGGAGAATATCAGAACGAACTAGCTAAAAGTTCAAAACTCTTAAAAGGAAAAACAGCAGAAGTAACTTCTAAACCAGAAAAAATATTAAAAGGACCTATTGAAGGTTCTAATGAGTAGAGTTTCTAATTACTCAGAAAAACATTTTAATATTATATTTTCTCTTTTCTCTTTTTTCTTAAAATAAATTGAAATAGTTTTGAATCTTAAATGATTTTAGAGATGAGTTCTAATATTAAAATTTTTAGGTTAGATTACTCTGGTAGCTTTGAGGAAATAGCCCCAGAGAACTTATTGAATAACTTAACTCTCTTCAATGTTTTGATCTTTTATATTCCAGACCTAAAGCGGATGTATGTATGGATGGGAAAAAAAGCAGTTCAAAGCTTAAAAAGACATATTCCTCAAATTCGGGGTGCGATTTCAAAAACATATCCAGAATTAAAAATTTTAAGAAATATTACTATAGAGTCAGGATTAGAACCTCCAGAATTCTTAAATATTATCGGATTTGAAGAAGAAATTCTTAGATCTAATATTAAAAAGTTAGAAGTTAGGTTATTACCTGTGCTTTCTGAAATAAACAGATTGAAAGAGAAATCTGACAAATTTTTCATTGCAAATAATTATGGAGAAGCTATTGAGCTTGCTCAAAAAATCGTTAATTTAGCACGGGTTATTAAAGATGATTCGCTCGAACAAGATCAAATCAATTTTATCAATGAAGCCCATATAAGAGCCCGCGCAAGTGAAATTCTTAATGAAATCGAGCAAGTCTGTAGGGAAAAAACAAAAATTTTTAACCAACTAGTAGAAGAAGAGAAATATGAAGAAGCTCGTACTTTAATTGAAGAATTCAAACAAAAATACACAGATAAATATGATCTTTCTTCCATACCGTTAGCTCAACAGTTATTATTGAAAGAAGAAAATATGGTTTATAGGTTAAAAATCGAGCAAGATAAATTTTTAAAGGATATTGAAAATTTTTCTGATAAATTTGGAGATAGCACGAATTTAATAGTTTTGAAACAAACTAAAAAATTTCTTGCTACAATCCAAAAGTCAAGTCTAAGATACTATGATAATAGAATCAAAGACAAAATGGATCTGTTGAAAAGTAAATATCTTAGCATCAAAAATGATTTATGCGACGATTTAAGTAAGTTAAGTGAATCTGCCCTAGAATGCATGAAAAATGGAGAATTTTCTAAAGCTCTAAGAATCTATGAAGAAATTGTACAAAATTTAGAATTAAATAACTCGTAAAAAGCAGGTGAATCATCATTAATAATAATTCTGATGAAGGAGCGGATAATAAAAAAAAGTTAGAGGTTCTATCAAAAATTGACGAGTTAAAAGTAATAGCAAATAATCACTATCTAATGGGAAAATTCGACGAGGCTATTAAAGTTGCTGAAGAAATTATGGATATTGCAGAGCGAGCCAAATTATATTCTGTTGTTAGAGAAGAAGGAGAATACATCGCTAATCTTTATAAACAAGCTAAAGATGAGCATAAATTTATCGTTATCAAAAATGATTTCGAGGGTTTAGAAGAAGAATTTAATACACTTGTAGAAAAAGGAAACATTAAAGAAGCTCATGAGTTGGTTCAGACATTTAAGCAATACTATGAAAAAAATATTGATCTGAATTCTTTTGATAACGTAAGTGAGTTTTTATCAAGAGATTCAAAAATATGGAATGAATTCATTACAAAGGAACAAAACATAACTAGGCAGTTGGGATCATTAGAAATACAATTTAATAGTTATATTAATACTAATAATCTTTCTTTAGCGGGAGAAACAATAGAAAAAGCAAAAGTGCTTTTAAAAAAGCTCGTTGATGTTGAAATCCTTAAAATGTGGGAAACTTCCGAAAAATTATTTATAGAATTAAGAAAAAAATATGTTCTTAATGAAGGTATTGAGACAGATTTAAATGAAGTATCAAGATTAACAGAAAATTACGAATTTGATAAAGCTAAAAGAATTCTAGACTTAAAAATCGAATACTTAGAAAAGGAGGGTTTTATAGAATATATTCAAAAATTAATAGCAAAGAAAAAATATATTCTTGATGCTGAAAGTAAATACCTCAAATTAGAGGATGAGTTAAAAGCTTTAGAAGTTCTCATTAAGGATAACATCGTACATAACCATTTTAAACAAGCTATTAACAATATCAACCAAATAATTAAAATATCCCGGTTTATAAGTAAAACTAAAAATATTGAGAGATTTAATGAATACATAAATATACTTGAAGAAAAAATAAAATTGGTTGCAGAAACCGAAGAGATTACGAATAAAGCTAGAGAACTTAATTCACAAGCAATAAAGGCTTTAATGAAGGAAGAGTATGATAATTCCCTATTAATTTTTAAAGAGATTATAGAATTAATCAAAACAAAAAAATCATAATATAAAACTTATGAAATTTAAACCTCCGTTATTTTGGCAGAACAATCCACTTTTATTTTCATATTAATAACCGTTTTAATTAATACTAACTCCACCTTATTTTTTTAAAAGAACAATATATAAATAGTAAAAAAAAGATATATTTTTTGGAAAAAAATTGATCCAAAAGATCATTATTTTGAATGCTGAGGGTATACCCATATTTTTCCATAATTTTAGTGGTAGTTCAAATGAGGATGAAAATTATCATCTGATTGCGAGTTATTTCGATCAGATATGTAGATTTACAAAATATGGATTTAAAGAGAGTTTGAATACATTAAAGATGAATAAAAGTGTATTTTACTTTTATACTCATCCTACATCTAATTATCATCTAATTTTTAAATGCGATAGTAGAGTAGATAAGAAAAAACTTAAAAAAAAAAATCTTGATAGCGTCGCTATTAAAGTCCTTGATAGGTTTTTAACTAAATTCAACAAAGAATTAAACAATTTTAATGGGAATTTTTCTCAGTTTAAATCGTTTTCTTTAGAAATAGACGAGATTGTAAAACCGAAAGGATTTTTACGAGGTTTCGAACTAAACCCAAGGATATTCTAATTTTTAAAACAAGCTACCAAGAGAGCATCTTGAAAGCCCCCGTTGATATTAAGGTATCCTTTCAGGGTGCCTTCTTCAATAAAACCACATTTTTTAAAGGTTTTAATCGATCTATCATTTTCTATAGCTATATGGGCTTCAATCCTGTTCAGTTTCAAATGATTAAACCCAATATTTTTTATCAATGTTATAGTTTTCTTACCAATCCCACGTTCCCAAAATGTTGGGAGAATCCATATACCTATTCCAGAACGTTGATGAAACCAATTGATATTCCATAGACTAACAGAACCAATTCTAGTTGTTTTTTGATTATCCCTTAATTCAATTACATAATTAAACTGGAGGTAATTTTCCCATGATTTTAAATAGTTTTTTATTAATCTTTTTGAATGTTCGTAAGACATTAAAGGTCCAAGCGATAGATAATTGGTCATATCTCTATTTTTCAAACTCTGAAAGAAAAATGCAATATCTTCTTTAGATATTTTACGAAGATAGAGATTTCCATCATTTATTTCCTCAATAACTTCGATACCTTCCATTACTTGTTTAATAATAAGAATAGTTAATAAAATTATAGAAAGGATTTAGAATTTAATTTAAAATAAAAATAAATGGGAAAAAAAAAGAGATTACATCCCTTTGAAATGGGGGGTATCTTTTATTCTTTTGTTACCCCCACAGTTTTTACAGGTACTCTCATCCTCCATTTTTCCCTTACCATTACATACAGGACATTTGACTTTCCTATTAAACGCTGCAACTCCCTCTTTAGAATCTGAACTTGCACTATTAATACCAAAACCAAATTGTTCCATTATAATGCCTAATTGGATATTTCTTGTTCCAAACTTAACACATTTCTTTATAATAAATAAAGCAGTTGTTGGAGCATCTCCCAACCATTTAGCTTTTTCATGAACTAATTTTTCAAATTCGTCACCAGCGGAGCCTATCCAACTTACTAAACCCCAATCAAGCATAGTTTTTGCATCGAACTGTTCACCAAAATATCCTACGCGCATTGCTCTATTGACTCCTATTCTTTCAGCTAGTCTGGTTACACCTCCGTTAGCAGAAAAAATTCCACGATGAATTTCTGGTGTTCCAAAGATTGCTCTGTCGCTTGCAATAACAATATCACATGCTAGTACTAACTCGAATCCTCCACCCAATGCAAATCCATCAACAGCAGCAATTAAAGGTTTAGAAAACTGTTCAAGTTCATCATAATCTCGATGTCTTATTCTCATTGCTATACTCATATGCATGGGAACGTTCATTTTCAGTCTTTTATCTACCATAGCTGCAAGGTCAGCACCAGCAGAAAAAGCAGGTTTCTTTGTAAAATCTTTGGTACCTCTCAAGACTACAGCACGAACAGATTCGTCAAGTTCCATTATCCTTAATGCTTGAGAAATTTCAGCAACAACTTGTTCAGTTAAAGCATTTAACCTGTCTGGACGATTAATAGATATTACAGCATAATTTCCATCTATCGTTCCTTGTCTAATTATATTTCCCTCATCATCTTTAGTGGTTGGCCACTCAATTTTTAAATTTTCAAACTTAAGATTTTCAGCCATTTTAATTACCTTTCATTAAACCATATTCTTTTTTATTGTTCTATTTTGTAGAAATATTATGAATTTAGAATAATTAGTATTATCTTTATTAAAATTAAAAACTTTCAAATTTTTCATTTTTATTAATTTTTTAGATCTTTGAAAGCAACTAAATGGAATAACCAAATATTAGAGTTTAAAAAAAAGAAAAAAAGCATGACTTAGATTTAGATTTTTCACTTACTTTCGCATTTTAACAAAGCCACCAGACTTCATTAGTTTACAAGGTCTCAGGTAGTCTTTTCCAGTTTTGTTTGCTAATTCATCTAGAAGGGTTGACCACTTCTCAAATTGATTTTTACCACCACCAAAAGGTCCAGGAGTATTCATTCCAGCCATGTTCGCCTCGTCGATTACCTTGAATCCCGTTACGACCTTCTCGTCTAATAGGCGACAACCTTCGTTTAGCATAATAGCCATGGAATTTTCAACAGTAAATAATCCTGCTTTTTTAGATTTATCTATTTTAGGTCTGCCTGCTGACCAATCGAAAAATCCTTGAGGCGATTTTCGTCCGAGTTTATTCTCTTCGACCATCTTTGTAATAACTTTTCCTGGTTTAAAATCAGGAGATAATGTTTCTGCATAATAATTACCTACATGAAACATAGTATCAATTCCGACATAATCCGCAAGTTCACAAGGTCCCATTGGCATTAAACCAGCAGCATCAGCATCGATTTGTTCCCATGGTATTCCCTTTTCAGCTGCTTGATCAAATACCCAGTTAAGATAAATTTGAACTGGTGCATTTAAGCGATTGACAATAAACCCAGGACGATCTTTCAAGACTTTTGGAACGAACCTTTTTCCTTTTAAACAAGGAAGCTTTTCTCCTAATTCAACACCAATATCCATTGATTCATCAGAGCTTTTTTCACCCGCAATTATTTCTATTAGTCTCATTAAAATAGGGGGATTGAAAAAGTGCATGCCTATCACTTTATCTTCTCTATTTGTTGCGCTAGCGATTTCAGTAATGCTCATTGTTGAAGTATTCGTTGCTAAGATGCAATGTGGAGGAGCATTTTCATCACAAGTTTTAAAAACCTGTTTTTTAACATCCATCTTCTCGACAACTGCTTCTATAACGAAATCCGCATTTTTTACTGCACTTGCAATATCTATTGATTTTTTCAAATTTCCCATCAGATTTGCAGCAGAAACGCCCTCACCTAATTTTCCTTTCGCTCCAAGTTTTTTTAAACCTTCATCAATTTTAGCAACACCAGCATCAACAAATTCGTCCTTGATGTCAACTAATGTAACATTATAACCCGCCATCAGACAGATTTGAGCGGCGTTATGACCCATTAAACCAGCACCAATCAAAACAATGTTTTTAATTTCAGCCATTTTTATATTTCCTCTTTAAAATTTTATTTTATTGTTTATTAAAATCAGATTGTAATATGTAAACTAATTCAATTTTTTTTTTAATCTTTGACATTTCGTATCTTAAAAAGTACAAATATATGATCTATTTGAATATAATGAAAAAACGGATCTTCCATCATAAGAAGAATTTTATACCTCAGTTATTATTATCCTCTTGAAGAAATCATTATTGTATTAAAAATTTCGGTTTGAGTAGTGTCATACATCTCATGAAAGATAGAAAAGAAGAAATTGCAGAAGAACAACATGGTGCAAAGGATGATTGATCCTGATACAGGTAAAGATATAACGGGAGAATATATTAATCAAAGATTAAAAGAACTTGATAAGACCGCAGATGTGATAATTGACAAGGCATTTCAAGATTTTCGAAAGGATTATAATAAAAAAACGGAAATCTATGAAGAAGCCTACTGGCAAATCCATGAAAAATTAGGAATGGGATCTATTGGACCCGCTACAGCTGCTGCTGGTCCATTAATGGAGGAAAAAAAAATGAAATTGGCTAAAGTATTGGAAATACTGTCTAAAGATATTTTGTAATTTCATTTAGATGTTTCAAGATTAGGATAAAAGATTAGCTCTTCTACACAAACATCATTTTCGAGATCGTCGTGAAGAAAATTAATTTCTACTTTTTTTAATTTATCTCCTAATAGTTTTCTAAAGGCAGTTTCAAAATATCCTTTATTAATACGGCAAAATGCTTTGCCCGGTTTAAGTTTCTCCCTATCGCTATAAGGTGCTCGTAAAAAGCAATAATTTTCTATAATTACTTTGAAATGATCAGGATATTCTTGAACTTCTCTAATTTGTATTGAGTAAAAATCTCTTAACTCAATCATTAAGAGTTTTACAGCCTCAAAAATCTCAAAGTCATCCTTTGCATATTTTTTTTTTATTATTTTAGCGATTGCTTCTCCTGGTCCTGACCCTGTTTGATACAACATTGAAAGCAAACTGTTTCTTCCGAATATGTCAAGAATTTTGTAGACTATAGATTCAGAAATTATTTCAAATCCCTTTAGTGAATTAATATTTGAGATATCATTTTTAATACTTCTATTTAAATCGTTTAAAAAATTCTCATTTATGCCATTTGTTTCCAAAAAGGAATCCCCTTACCCTAATTTATTGTTTTTGAATGTTCAAATTCAATTCGATTTTTAAATCAGATGTGAATTTGATTTATACTAGAACTAAAAATCTTACATATAACATAGATTATTGTTTTAAAAAGTTACATTTTTTGAATAATTATCAAGCAAAAAGAACAAACAAAAATAATAAAACATCACGAAGTCTAAGAAAGAATAGAAGTAGTCAAATTACTAAGAACCCTTTCAAATTCTTTGTACTCAGGCAAGGTTTCAAGACAGACTGAGACATTTTTTAAATTTCTATTCTTCTCTAAGATGTATTTCTGAATCGTTGGAATCATTATTCCAGCGCAAATCTTAGCATTAAACCCCAAAACATCTATTGATATAGGAGGGAATGCAATTGAAGATAAACCTTCTTTATCAGCAAGAATTAATGAATTCCAAGTTGCCAACATCAATTTTTTTTGATCGTGGCCTGCTCTTACGTGAAATACGAAATTAGCATTTAAATTACCGCCAGATGTGATTATTGCACTTCCAATTGGAACATTGGATATTTTTCTTATAATCTGATTACATTCTACCTGTATAGTATGTCCGGCTTCTTTTAATACCTTGCACCGCAAAGTACCGCTTGGCAAAAGGCGACTGTTTGTAGGAATTACAATTACATCATATTGTACTTTGATTAAATCGCCGACGAATATTTCAATAACTGCGTTATTAATCGTTATTTGGTTCATAAATAGCATTCTAAGAATATTTGTATATCTTTTCAAATAGTGTTTGAAATTTTAAATATTACGACTTATTAAATAAGATATTTTACAGAAGTGTAAGCAATCTCTAAAAACTGATTAGAATATCGTTTTCATATTTAATTCAGCTGATTAATCTTTTTAACTTTCTGAACAAGGCGTTCGATATTTTTTTCTACTATTTCGAGAATCTCGAAGTATCGTTTTCTGCCAGTTTTGTAAGGATCTGGAATGTTGAGGTCTTGTTTTCCCGCGCCATTGAACTCTTTTAAAGTATATAACTTACCCTTCAGAAACTCTTTCATATCCTTATAATTATTTCGGATCTTTGTTAATTGGTATTTTTCCATGCCAATAATAAGATCTTGTTTCTCTATCAACGATCGCGTAATAGATTTAGGTCTAAAATCTTCCAATTCAATTCCTTTAGATGTAATATAATCGATAGTTTCTAATTGAGCATGATCGAAAGCGATGTGCAAACCTGCTGAATCGAATGAAACTCCTTTTAGATTGTATTTTTTAGCGTAATGTTCGGCTAATTTTTCCGCTGCTGGAGTTCGGCATGTGTTTGCATAGCAAATAAACAGAATGCTTCTTATCATATATAGAATTCTCTTACTATATCATTACGATTTTAATTGATTAATCTGTATTATTTTATTTATCATTTTTTCGATATTTTCATCAATGATTCTAAGAACTTTCTGGTAGGTGTTAGTACTAGTGTAATATGGATCAATAATATCTAATTCTTCTGTTTCTCCGTTAAATTCTCTTAGAGTGAATGTCTTTTTATCGATATCAACAATCCCAGGGTAATTATCTCTTATTTCTTGAGCATGCGATGCCTCCATTGTTATAATCAAATCCTGTTTTTCAAGCAATTTCCGATTGATAATTTGAGGGCAAAAATCAGAATGATTTATGCCTTTAGCATTCAAATATTCTTGAGATTCTGGTTGCATGTATGAAAAAGCATTTATAAAACCAGCACTCTCAAAAGTTAAATTAGCGCCTTTTTTATTAGCATAATATCGTGCTAAATATTCAGCTGCTGGGGATCTAGCGGTATTTCCAAAACATTGTAAGAGAATTCGTTTAATCTTATCCACATTGCATCATATATAAAAAGAAATGGTTTCCAAATAAAATTTATGAGAAAATCTTTACATAAACATTAAATATAAAGTGCTCCTAACAAATAATGCGGAAAATCATTGCTAATTAGCTCTTATGAAAAAAGAAACTGTTAAGAACTGGTTCATTAGGGTATTTATTCGTGATATCAATTTACCAAAGAACACATCAGTTTATTTATTTTTCTCCTTTTTATCTATTACACTCATAGCTGTGGCGTTTTTGTTTAAATACGCCATGTTAACGAGTGGTGTTTTAATTGTTGGGGTAGATGTATATATTTTTTTAATTGTTCTTGCTTCAAGCTTTCTCGTATCCGGAATATTGGTTGATATTTTTAAAAATAAAACTAGATATTTTAATTTAACACTGCTCATTTGTATTATTGGACTTTTCATAAGTGCGTTACCTGGATTAATTCTTTATTATTTTGGTTTATTTGTTATTCTAATAACAATTCCTCAGTTGATTATAACTTGGTTTACAATATTCGTTCATGAAACTAATATATTAAACCGGGGAAGATTAGCAGCCTATTTTTTGATTTCTGGTTTTTCAATTGCGTTTATTTCTTTAATATTCATAATTTTTGAATATTTATATATATATTTCAGTGTTTTAGAGCTTGGAATCTTTATGGTTATAATCTGGTGTTCTAGAAAGTATAAATATGTGGAGACAAAAGAACGTTTGAAATCAGATAAGAAATATCTAAATATTATTTTCGAAAAGCATTTTTTTCGATATGCTTCAAGTTTTTTTATACTAAGTTTTATTCTGGGAGATTTATTGGCTAGATATAGTTTTGAAGTAGATTTTATTATCTATGGAATAGCATCTTTTATATATCTTCTTTTTGCTGGGTGCGCTTTGGATAATATTGGTCGTAAAATATCTATAGTACTAGGAATTTTTGTTCTATCATTTTTTCTTATATCTAACGGGGCATTTATTGAAGCATCATACATTTTTGGGCTCCCTAGAAAAGTATTCCTCTCTATTCATTATGGGTTTTCTATATTACCTCTCTTACTCGCAATTTTTACAATCTCGGGAGATTTTTCAACAGAGAGAGGAAACTTGAAATTTAGAGGTCGAATTAATGGATTTAATATGTCTCTATTACTCTTTGGAGTAATTATCGGATTTACATTTAGTCGGTGGATAAATGATATGTATTATATATTTCCTGGACTCAATAATTTTATACCGAACTTTCCAGATCTATTGAATGCATTTCTTTTAGTGATCCTTTTGGTTTGGATGATGGCAATGAAAGAATTCTTAGTATCTAAAGAAAAAGAATGGGCAACTACATTAAAAAATATTTTCGTTTTCAATAAGCATGGAGTCTGTCTCTATAACCAAAATTTTGAACATAAAGAATTATTTAAAGAAGGAGAAGCTAAAGCTGACTTTGATGAGGATCTAGTATCTGGTGTGCTATCCGGGATTATTATGATAATTTCTGAAATAACCCATAGTAAGAAAGAACTTAGACAAATTCAAAAAGAGGAAGTTAATCTATTATTTACTTATGGAAAGCATCATATTGTTGCATTAATTACGACTATGGAATTACCCGTTCTATTTAAAAAACTTGATGAGTTTTCACGAGAATTTGAAGATAAATTTAATAAAGAGCTAAAAAATTTCCGTGGAAATGTTTCACCATTTAATCCTACCAAATTTCTTGTGGTTAAATACTTTGACCAAAAATATGTTGAGTTTGCAGAGTGACTTAATTTTTAGATATATTTTTACCAATTGAGAAAAAACTGCATATTCTTTTTAATCTTCAGATATGTTTATTTCGATAATTTTCTCGATAGCCTTAATTATCCCATTTTCAATTCTTTTTAGAATTTTATTGTACTCATTTTCCTCTAAATAAAAAGGATCTTCTATTTCTAAATTTTCAGTTTCCCCAGCAAATTTCAATAATAAAAACAGCTTACCATCTAAATCCTTAATATTTCTAAACTTTCTTTTTAATTTACGGATATGGTATTTCTCCTCGAAGGTTAAAATAAGGTCTTGTTTATTTAACAATTCTTCGTCAGCATCTTTAGCTTGGAAATCATCCATTCCAATCCCCTTAGTTTTAAGATATTTTAATGTACCTTCTTGAGGTTGCTCATAATAATGGTAAATTCCAGCTGAATCAAAATTGAGCTCCTTTATTTCATGAGTGTATTTAGTCTTTTGAAACCATTTTGAAAAGGCTTCAGCAAATGGGCTTCTGCATGTATTGCCGCTGCAAATATATAGTACATTTTCAATTTTTGTCATTCATCTAAGAATTGCAAAACAAAATTTGTAGATAACCATCTAAATTTTAAACGATTTTAAATTGATGGTAAATTAGGTTTGGGAATGTAAAATCTTAAAAAAAAATTTCGATTAAGAAATTACAGATGAGAGTTAAATTATAAAAAAAAAAGGTTTTTTAGGTATTTATTGAAAGTTTTTAAGCTTCAGTTTTTTCTGTTGATGGTTTTCTTATTGATAATTTTTCTAATGAAATTTTTCCTTTTTTAATGAGAACTCCCAATACTACTACAGCTGCGGCTATTCCCCCAATTATAGAAACGAGAACAATAATTAGAGTTATGTCGGGTTCTGGTTCTGGTTCGCTTGGAGTACTCTTTCTAATAATAATATCCTCAGATGCTAAATTTCCCAAGGTATCATTAGCATAAAAAGTGAGAAGAACATCTCCATCTGCTAGAGCATCCCATGTTGTTTGATCAATTCCACCATCTTGAGTAAAAATAAATTTAATAGCACTGCTATTTACCGTATACCACATAGAATCTAAATTCGGATCAACAATATCAACGGAAAAACTTGGAGCGTCAACTCCGAAAACTTGATTCTCTGTAGGGTAGGTAATATTGATAATTGGTGGGGAGCCATCTTTCATCACATTTACTATCGCGAATTTGATGTCTCCTAAGGTGTTGTTAGCATAAAATCTCATTCTAACTACACCATCTGGTAATGTATCCCATGCTGCTTCATTAATAGTTCCATTTTCAGTAAAAATGTAATTGTTTAGTCCTTCGTCTAGGGTGTACCATGTAGTATTTAAAAAAGCACTCGAAATTTCAACATTAAAACTCGGGGCGTCAACACCAAACATATCATCATCTAGTGGGCTTATGATATCGATAAAGATTGCATATATATCTTTGGTTACATTTACTCCGCTAAAGTTGATATTTCCTAAAGTATCGTTAGCGTAAAATCTAATTGTATATTCTCCATTTGATAATGCATCCCATTCCGTTGGATCAATAGTTTCATTCTCTGTAAATGTAATATTTAACGATTGATAAGTACTATTGAATATCCAATACCACATCGCATCTAAATTCATATCTGTAAATTCTACAATGAAATTCGGAGGACTAACTCCAAAAATTTCATTCACAACAGGACTTACAATATTAATTACTGGAGCTGAAGTATCCTTTATTACATTTACTTGTTTGAAATAAATATCCCCTGAAGTGTTGTTAGTGTAGAAACTAATAGTAACTATTCCATCTGGTAATGCATCCCATGCTGTTTGATTAATAGTCTCATTTACCGTAAATAGATATTCTTTTAATGCTCCGTCTAAGGTGTACCAGGTTGTATTTAAATTCGGACCTGTGATTTCAACGGTGAAACTCGGTGCGTTAACTCCAAAAACTTCATTTTCTGTTGGACTAAGAATATTGATAATAATTGCATAAATGTCTTTTATTACAACTACTTCTTCAAAATTAATATTTCCTAAAGAATTGTTGGCGTAAAATCTAATAGTATATGTTCCATTATATAATGCACCCCATTCCGTTGGATCAATTGTTCCATTTACAGCAAATGTTCTATTCTGTGATACATAGGTTCCGTTAAATATCGCATACCACATCGCATCTAAATTCGAATCTGTAATCTCCACAATGAAACTCGGAGCATCAACACCGAAAATTTCGTTTTCAACAGGGCTAATAATATTGATATTAGGTGCTGTGCTATCCTTTCTTACATTTACTTGCTTGAAATAAATAACCCCTGAAGTATTGTTAGCGTAGAATCTAAGAGTAAGTACTCCATCCGACAATGCACTCCAAGCTGCTTGATTAATTGTTCCATTCTCAGTAAATGTGTAGTTGTTCAATCCGCCATTCACAGTATACCATGTAGTATCTAAATTCATATCGGTAATTTCAACAATAAAACTCGGTGCGTTAACTCCAAAAATTTCATTCTCTGTTGGACTAAAAATATTGATAATAATTGCATCAACGTCTTTTCTTACATTAACTTCCTCAAAATTAATATTTCCAAGAGTATCATTAGCATAAAATCTAATAACATAATCCCCATCATATAATGCACCCCATTCCGTTGGATCAATTGTTCCATTTACAGCAAATGTTCTATTCTGTGATACATAGGTTCCGTTAAATATCGCATACCACATCGCATCTAAATTCGAATCTGTAATCTCCACAATGAAACTCGGAGCATCAACTCCAAAAATTTCGTTCTCTACAGGGCTTACAATATTAATAATTGGTGCTGAAGCATCCTTTATTACATTTACTTGCTCGAAATTAATGTCTCCTAAAGTGTTGTTAGCATAAAATCTAATTGTACCTACTCCATCTGGTAAGGCAGTCCACGCCCCTTGATTAATTGTTTCATTCTCGGTAAATGTATAGTTGTTTAATCCTCCATCCATAGTATACAACATGGTATCTAAATTCGGATCTGTGATTTCAACGGTGAAATTCGGAGCCATAACTCCAAAAATTTCATTCTCTGTAGGACTTACAATATTGATAAGTGGCACATTTAAGTTTATTGCTATAGTTGCAGCATACCAGTCCTCACTACCACCTGTACTCCAAGTTCGGCTTTGAGAGATTCCTTGATTTGCTTGAATTTCATAGTAAACTCCCGCACTACAACCTTGTTGGCCCACTCCAGCTATTTTTGCATATAATACTGTAGGTCCTGTTTCAAGAAAAGTACCGCCATAATCATCTCCAGTGTATTCTCTGTCTAGTCCATGAAATCCAATAATTAAAGTATTATTTTTGGTAATATTTACTGAGGGATTAACAACATCTATGTCTCCATTAGCAGTAGCTATTGCCTGAATCGGATTAGTTCTGTCGTATCCCGTAACTCTTATAACTCCAGCAACATAACCCTCATTAGAGCCCCAAGTGACAACATAATTAATAGGTTCTGAATCACCAGCAATTTTATACCATGATGCGGTTGTTGGATCAACGCTATAATTTTCCGGCAGAAGAACATTCCAACCAACCGGTCCGGTCATACGATCAGCTGTACCATCAATAGTGCAATGTAAAATTAATAAATCTCCTTCTTGAGTTCCAGATGGTTTATTTATTGTAGCTATTTTTCCAGTACCTCTACCAATCTCCCAATCTGATCCAATAAATGAAGCTTTATTTATATTATTGGGAATTTTCTCATTAAATAAGCTTTTATCAGTAAGTATCTGATTATCTTGAGAAAAACTAGTAATTTGTAGAAATCCAGATATGAGAAATAATATTATTAAAAATGAGACAATTTTATTTTTCTTGTTTGATTTTTTATTCAAAGAATTCACCACTCCTCGAATGTTATAATATATAGTAGGTTCTTACATATTTAAATATGTTTTAGTGCTTTACTTTCTGATCTTAATTTAATAAAAAATTGGAAGAAAATCTGGTCTTTAAGGTTGGCATTGGCATAATTTTTCTCGAAATATTCCCCCTAATAAGTAGTAACTTCAAAAACAATTACAACTTTTCTATAATAATAATTTGATTATGATCTCATAATAAATACTTTATTGATTGATTAAAACACACGAATCTCTTGAATACTAATACAGATTTTCTTATTATAGGTGGAGGTATCTCTGGGTTATCATTGGCAAAAAAATTAGCGCATCTTTCCCCAGATGATAAAATATTACTAATTACTAAAGAGAACTTAGAAGAGGGAAGTACGTATTATGCTCAAGGAGGTATCGCGTGCGTTTGGAATGATAGTGATAACTTTGAGAAACACATTCAAGACACTTTAAGTGCTGGAGCTGGACTTTGTAATGAAAAAGTAGTAAGAAAAATTTTAACTCAAGCACCAGAAAGAATAAATGAATTAATTGAAATAGGAGTTCAATTCACGAGAAATGATGCTGGAAATTATGACCTTGGTAAAGAAGGCGGACACTCGGAAAGAAGAATTCTTCACGTAAATGACCAGACAGGACAAAACATAGAGAAGCATCTTATTGATAATGTAAAAAAAATAAAGAATTTAGAAATTAAAGAACACTGGTGTGCGATCAATCTATTTGCTGATAATTTTAAATGTTTCGGGGCTTATGTATTAGATCAGGAGAATGATGTTATCCATAATATCGCTGCGAAAGCAACTATATTGGCAACGGGTGGTGCGGGTAAGATTTATCTTTATACCACTAACCCAGATATAGCGTCAGGAGATGGAATCGCAATGGCATATCGTGCTGGAGCGACCATATCGAACATGGAATTTTATCAATTCCATCCTACTTGCCTTTACCATCCTTATGCCAAATCTTTTTTAATTACAGAGGCGATGCGAGGAGAAGGAGCAATTTTGAAAAATGTTCGAGGTAAAGAGTTCATGCAAGACTACCACCCTTCTAAAGATTTAGCCCCAAGAGACATCGTTTCAAGAGCTATAGACGCGGAACTCAAGAAAACTGGAGATGATTATGTTTATTTAGATATCGCTTCGTACAAATCACCAAGCTTTATCAAAAGCCATTTCCCTGGAGTATACGACACATGCCTAAAGTTTAATATTGACATAACCAAGAACCCTATACCTGTCGTCCCTGCAGCTCACTACTGTTGCGGAGGCGTAATGGCAGGAGTTGATGGATCTACAGAGGTAAAGAATCTTTATGTCATAGGTGAATCTGCTTGTACGGGTCTTCACGGTGCGAATCGTTTGGCAAGTAATTCTCTGCTTGAAGGAGTAGTTTGCGCTCATGAGTGTGCCGAAACTTTAGCATCATTATCTTCTGATTTAAAAATTAAAGAATTTAAGCAATGGGAACCAGGACACGCTGTTCCATCAACAGAAGCGGTTATTATTACACAAAACTGGGATGAAATAAGAAGATTCATGTGGAATTATGTAGGAATAGTCCGCACTGATAAGCGGCTTCAGCGTGCTAAAAAAAGGATTAACATGTTGCAAGATGAAATCAATCAATATTATTGGGATTTTAAGTTAGAAAAAAATCTCGTTGAACTTAGAAATTTAGCTACAGTGGCTAAAATTATAATTGTAAGCGCTATCTCACGCAAAGAAAGCCGGGGAATCCATTACAATTTAGATCATCCCTATGAATCTGAAATGAGTAGAGCTACGGCGATAAAAAAACCTTGGTGATTTAATTCTAAACCATCAGAGGTATAATTTTATATTTCTATTGTCATTTATAATCAATAACTTAAAAATCTCTCAATTTGAATTATAATTATGGCAAACATAGGAAAGAGTATTAGACTTGAGCGATTATTCGATAGAAAAAGCAAAAAAACTATAATGATCCCTATGGATCATGGCTTAACCGTAGGAACTATTAAAGGATTGGAGAACTTAGCTGATATGGTTGATAAAGTTGCTTTAGGAGGCGCTAACGCTGTAATTGAACACTCTGGTATGGTTGGAGCGGGTCACAGGCAATATGGAAAAGATATCGGATTAATTATTCATCTATCTGGTGCAACTAGCTTGGCACCTGATCCGAATAAAAAAGTAATAGTATGCTCCGTAGAACGAGCTCTAAAAATGGGTGCTGATGGGGTTTCAATTCATATCAATATAGGAGCAGACGAAGAACCAGAAATGCTTCAGGATGCTCAACGAATAATTGAATCCTCAAGAGAATGGGGTGTACCACTATTGGCAATGGTATACCCTCGGGGGAAAAAAATTGCTGACGAGAATGCTCCAGATGTTGTGAATATTGCAGTAAGAGCTGGTGCGGAACTAGGAGCAGATATTATTAAATCAAACTACACGGGAGATATAGATTCCTTCAAATATATCGTAAAGAGCGTTAATGTCCCTGTTATTATAGCGGGTGGTCCTAAAACAGACACAATTCCTGAATTACTTCAATTGGTTCATGATTCTATACAAGCAGGAGGCGCGGGTGTTGCATTTGGGAGAAATGTATTCCAAGCAAAAGACCCGACCAAAATCGTTAGTGCTCTTTCTAAAATCGTGCATCTAAATTACACTGTTGAGGAAGTCCTAAAAGAGTATTGAATAAAGGCAAAAAGTTTAAATTATGACTGAAGAAAAAACTATTTCCTATCCTTACTTGTTAAAACGAGCACTAAAAGTATCAATAGAAGTTGCGTTCGTATTAATTATATTATTTTTCTTACCTGAAATTATTCAATTAATCCAGTTATTATATGGATTTTAAGAGGGGGGATCTAAGGATTTTTCTATTATTTCACATAGCTGTTCCACTTATAATCTTTGAACTGCCATTAATTAAAAAGAGATTCGAATTTAATAGACTTGCTCTAATAATTGGTTCATTATTTCCGGATATTATTGATAAACCAATGTTATTCTTAAGCCTTGGTTCTGGTAGAGGAATCTCACATACCATTTTATTTATCATGTTATGTTTTATCATTTTACATATAGCAACAAAGAGAAAAAGTTCCATTTCTCTCCCGTTTTTAATTGGAATGGTCACTCATTTAGCATTAGACTTACCTGAGGTTCCCTTATTCTTTCCGTTTATCACATATGATTTCGTAATTATCGAGGATCCTTTATTGTATTGGTTTTACAAACTATTTAATGACCCTTTAGTTTATTTAACTGAAATTGGCGGGATTTTAATTTTACTATCCATTTTGGTCGGAAATAAACTATTTAGCGTAAAAAAGATTTGGGATTACCTCAATCGAAACGTAGATTTGGTAAATTTTCAAGATAAATAGATACCCTTCAATCTTTAAATATATACGAATTATTTTTTATTTTTAAAGGTTAATTACTATCAAATAATTAAAAAAGAATTTAGTTTATATAAAACACCTTAATTATTACCAGCTGAGATAAATATGAACCAATCAAGCAATTTAGAGATTATTATTGATAATAGGGAAAGAAAATTAATGGCATTACTAGAAGAAAAACATCCTAATATTAAATTCAAAGCAAAACAGCTTGATATTGCTGATATTGTCATTACTGAAGATGTGGCGATCGAAAGAAAAGAAGGTTTTGATTTTGTCTCTTCAATTATGGATAATCGCCTATTTGAGCAATGTCTTCGCTTAAAGGAAACATATTCTACGCCAATACTCGTTTTAGAGGGTCTGAATGATAATGTATTTGAAAATACTGGAATGAAGATCGAATCCATATATGGTGCACTCGCTAAAATTGCTTATAAATCGGGAATTGCTGTTATTCCTACGCGAAATTTGAGCGATACAGCGATTGT
>CAZDTP010000064.1:0-19427 GCA_964508365.1 uncultured archaeon | reverse complement strand
TTCTTATCCCTTTCTCTCCTATAACTCATATTCAAATATCATCTTTAAAAAGAATTTAATAAATTAGTGATCGTAATATAGTTTATTAGTAATACCCTCCATTTAAATTATTTAGTCGATCAATAATAAAGACATAGTAAACGATAACAAGCCTTGTCTACAATTCAATTTCGAAAGAAAAAAATAGATAAAGAATTATTCGGGTAAGTTCTCTTATATTTTATCTCCATAATATAATTTTTTTTTATAATCGGAATAAATAAGACTAATTATGCTTATAATTGTTGATAATATAGAAACTAAATTTTAAAATATCCTTTTTTTTCCCTTTATTGATTAAATTTATTTGAATAAATTACTTAAGACATAATTATACATATTTTAATTAATTACTCAACTATTATAATAATAGAGGCTATACTAATATGATTCAAGGAATTTTAACATTTCAGTTTAAACTGAATCAAGATGAGACTACTGGCGAGATAAATCCCGAATTCAGTCCTATTCAGCTGGTGTTTTCGAATAAAAAGTTCGATGAAAATAATTTTTCAGGGCTAATCATCGAAAATGATATTTTCGCTAATTTTTATCAGCATACCGTTGGAATTTTTTCTGCAAAATATGGATTTAGTAATTTTTATACGGGTCACTTGAAAGATACACCCTACCAAGTTTCTTCATACTTCAAGCAATTAGCTGATGGTACTCAATACCTTACAATATCATTGTTTGAACTAGACGACGAAATTGAGCTATTTGAAGATTTAATAAAAGATATGGCGAAAAGATTAGACACAATTTATGATAAATTGACGAAGGCTTCAAATACCAGACAATTGGATTTAATATCTAATGTTAACGTACGTCTAAAAAATGAATTAAAATATACAATTTTTCAAATTGAACGTTTAAGCCAATTAGATAAGCTTCAAAAAGTAGCATTAATCTACCATAGTGATGAAAGGCTTAAAATTTTGGAAGTTCTAAGGGAAAGACCTTTAGCAAAAAGTGAAATAAAGACGACTATCGAGAATTTGAAGCCTTCTGCAAATTTAGATATTCTATTGCGTCCCTTCTTAGAGCTCAATTTAGTTAGACGTGATTGGATAAAAGGAGAGAAGGATAAAAAAACAGGAGTTATAATTAATCAAGGCGAGTATGTGTTTTTAGTTAAAGATATCAATTTCGCACGCGTTCCAAATGAAAATCTTCTTAATCATTTTAAGGAGACTAATAACGAACTTTTGCCGTTGTTTAAACAAAAATCTTTAGACTTCTTTAATGATTACGATCCTTACGAGGAACCCTTAGAGAATACAAAAGAATTAGCTTCAATATTGTTAAATCCAGATGTATATGATTTCTTCATCCTAATGCGTTCAAACCATTACCCACTAGATAAAATCCCTAAGATTTTTTCAGAATTCGCTGTTACGGAGATTCTACTAGATAATTTAAAGAAATTGAATGTTATTACCGAAATTAAAGATCAAAACAAAAGGAGTTGGATTTGCTTACTTACGGATATAAAGCCTTTAACTATTTTTCCAGAATATTTACTACCCAAGATAAGAGAAGCTTTTAGAAAAGAAGATGAAGAAGGCAAATTAACTTATGAAATCGCTAAAAAAGCTTTAAATTTATTAGAAGTTTCATTTCCAGAAAAAGTTACTTTTTAAATTTGAAATTGTATTGAAAGAGATGAATAATGAATGTATTTGTTTAAAGAGAAGGAAGAAGTTGAAATTCCATATACCTGTAAATTGTGCTTAAAAGAGATTCCTTTCAAAATAACTAAAAAAGAATATCAGGAAGCTACCCGATTTCCTATAACCAAACAAATGACGCACGGAGACCCTGCGCACAAATTAATAGTTAATTTTAATCAATATTTGGAAGTTGAAACTTTCGAAATCGAAGAAATCCTTGTAAAGGAAGAAGTAGCTTATTCAGAAGAACTCACGAGGCAAGTTTTAAGTGAGATCGATCTTAGTGATGACGAGATTGAACTATATTTCCGAATTACGGGTCGTGAAGCAGTGAGTATTGGTGAAATCGCAATACTAACTGGAAAGCCCAAAGCAGAGTCTAAAGCAATTGCAGATAAATTCGTTCAGAAGGGACTGTTTAAGGAGATTATTGGAGCACAACCGCATTATAGTGCTTTACCTCCATATGCGGCGCTAGTAAGCCAATTACAAAAATTCCATAAATACATCTCGGATATTAAAAAGAGCATACCTTCACAGTTAGAAAAATCTTTTGAAAAATTAGAATCCCAAAAAGGAAAAGTTGAAGTTCAGAAAAAACCAGTTCCTACAGAACTAATGAACGAATTGAAAAATAATATGCTAACTCAGATTCGTTCACAAAAGAAAGAGTTTGACGACACGCTGGCAGTAATGGATCAAATTAGAGGTATTACTGATGACATATCAAACCTTGAAGGATATACTGAATCCGTTGTGGGTAATCAAATGGGTGATCTTAAGAATCAATTTGAAAATATTAATATCAAAACATCTCAAATCATTAAGGGACAAATAAACGACTTGAAAGACGAATTTGATAATATTAAGGTAACCGTCTCTCAAAACTTACAAAAATTACGCTTAGGAGTAATCCAACAAACTGTAGACCAAGTAATCGATAAAGTAATGAACGCAAAAATAAAAGATATTTCTGATAACGTAAATGTCCAATTGAGCGTAAGCCAAGTGGCTTTTACAGATGAATTGAAAAAAGCAGCTCAAGGTGTAGATTCAGAACTAATTGCAAAATTAAAAGAGTCTTTAAAAAGCACTCTTAAAAATATCGATGGCCTGAGTTCAAAAGCTCAAGACGATAAGGAAAAGATATACTCTGATATAACTGAGAATTTTAATAAAGCCGTAGCAATGGCGGAAGAAAAAATTGAGGGAATTTCAGGAACTACTTTTGAGTCTTTAGGGACGTTAAAGAATGTGTTTTCCGATCAAATTGTTGCTACATTAGATAACACATTAGATGACATTTTACATAAACTAGAAAGGTCAGAAAAGGTCACCAACGAATTCTGGCAACAAGCAAAAACTGGAAAATCAATGACAATGAAAGATATCTGGTTCATAAGATCGCCTGAAGCAGCAAAAGCACATATAGACGATGAAATTTCAAAAGCCAAAATGAGAGTTTTACTAGTAGCACCTCAAATTAGCGATATTAATATCAAAGCAATCATGGAACGCCCTCAAAGAATAAACTTCAGAATTGCAGCTAGTATAGATTTCTCAAACCCTGCACATGCTGCTATAATTGAACAATTCGATAAGATGGACAATGTGGATTATCGACATAGAGCATTGCAAAACTTATGGGGAATTAATAGAGATTACGAAGAAGTAATAGTGTGTGTCTTATCCAAGGCAGAAATTCGAGGAGATACGATCACAGAAATTGCTGGGATCGGGAGTATAATAGAAGAACACATTAAAATATTCGTTCCCATCTTAGAAGAATCTTGGATGAGCTCGAGAAAAGAAGTAATGCATTCCATTAAATCTAGCATAGAAAAAGAGATTTCAACACCCAAACCTCAACCAGATATAGAAATCAAAAAAGAAGAACAAAAAGAAAGAGTAAGATTAAAACCCACGGTTCAAATCCCAAAAGTCATGATCCCTCAAGAATCGGGAACTACCGAAAAACCTGCTGGAGAAGAATCTTTATTAACAAAACAATTCAATTTAATCTTCGAAAATATAGACACTTTAATGGGTTTAGAAATTTCTTCAGCTCTCGAGAAGTTTCAAAGCGAATATATTAAAGAAAAGGGTTACAACAGCGTTTTAAAGAACTTACATAACACCAGCACAACACTGAAGAGCAAAACATATATACTTAGTCTACCAGAGAAAGACGACTTAAAACAAAAAATGAAATTTTGGAGCACTAAATTAGATCTATAATCTTTTTTTCCAATAGAATCCTTAATTACTTATTTTTTAGCGTAAAGTAGCCCTAATTCGTTGGAAAAGCTAGAATGTAGATTTATCATTTTAAACAATATAATTATTATGCTATTTCTTCTTTTTTTTTGTATGGTAGAAAACTTCATCACTATTGAAACTGGAAAAATTAACGATTTTATTTACCATATAGACGCTCAGGCTTATGGGGCGCCCAGAATGCTCTCCGTTTTTGTTGCCCAATTTGACGATTCGAGCGTGTTGATTGATTGCGGTTCCTCCTTAGACATTAAGAAGCTTGTAAGGTTTTTGAAAAAGTTAAATATCGATTTATCTTCGTTCAAATATCTTACTACGAGCCATCATCACTTCGATCATGTGGGAGGACTGTGGCAAATTTACGATATAATAAAAGAATTTAATTCTGATGTTAAAATTATTACAAACAATAAAACTAAAGAATTACTTAATGATTACGAGGAACACTTGGCTCGTGGAAAGCGAACATATGGAAACTTAACTGGAATTATGAAACCTATTGAAGAAAGCGCTTTTAAAATTATAAAACCTAGTACCAACTTTAATAGCAACCCTAGCAAACTTGAATTTATGGATTCTTTCTCAAACGATGGTTCAGAAGTAAAATTTGGAATTTTAAATACTCCAGGACACACTCCTGATCATCAATGTCCATTATTTGTTAAAGCTGACTCAATTGAATTTATTCACCTTGGAGAAAGTGTTGGAACGATTTATCATTCTTCAGAATTAGTAACTATGCCAACATCAATGCCTACTTATTACAATCATAAAGAATATATGAAAACTCTCGAAAATCTTAAGAATTTGTCTCCAATTAAGGCAGGTTTTGGTCACTTCGGAGTTGTGAACGGAAAAAACAACGTACGAAAAATCCTGCTGGAACATGAAACTTTTATGAAGGAATTCAGAGTTGCCGTTATTCAATCTTATAGTGAAAAACCTGAAACGAGATATGTCTTAGAGCAGATAAAGCCAATGTTACTCACTCGAACCGACATGTCGTTTGAAGAAAATTCAATGTTCAATGGAATAGCATTAGGGATCGTTTACGGGATGATGATGGATTTAGGATATCGTAAAGAATAATTATTTTGTTTTTCATAACATTCTAATTTATTATAAACATTCATTCTTATAATGGAAGAGAGAAGTATCGAGCATTATGATGTTTGTGTTGTTGGTGCCAGTATTGCAGGAAACTATTTGACTTATTTATTATCCAAATCAAATCTGAGGATTGCAGTTATTGAAGACCATAAGGAAATCGGTTTACCTTTTCAATGTGCTGGAATTATCTCTCAAAAATTAAGTAAGTTAATTGAGTTACCTAAGGAAATCGTATTAAATAGAGTTAATACTGCTAAAATCGTTAGTCCTTCTGGAAACTTCATCAACCTCTCGGGAAACGAACGTCCATATGTTATTGATAGAATTAAACTTGATCGTCTATTCTACAACAAGGTTAAAGACAATCCAAATATCACTTATTATCTTGGCCAAAGATATAAATCGTTTGAATATCACATCGATGATAGTAAGAGATATTTATTGATTGAAACATCTAAAAGAAAATTTATAGCTAAGATGCTGGTAGGGAGTGACGGACCTCTCTCGTTAGTAGGAAAGCAATTAAAAGTTAAAAATAATGTAATTTACGCCTCCCAAATTAGGATTAAAGCTAATTTCTACGATCAAGAAGCAGCTATGTATTTTAATCCACGATGGAAGCAATTATTTGGATGGATTGTGCCCGAGGGTAATGGTATCTACCGTATTGGAATCGCATCTGCTAAACATATAAATAGATGTTTTAGAAGCTTTTTGAATGAGTTAAATGTTGATATAAACAATAGAATAGACCAACAAGGAGGAATCATTCCTTACGGTGTAATGAATAAACTTGCTTTTAACAATATATTATTATTAGGCGACGCCGCAGGGCAAGTAAAAGCTACAACAGGAGGGGGTATTATCATGCTTTTGACTGCTGCTAAATACGCATCGAATTGTATTCATCGATGTTTTGAAGATGAAAATTTCTCAAAGAGAATAATTCAAAAATATTATGAAAAACCTTGTTCACATACAATCGGTAGAGAATTAAAGCTTCATTTTATTATAAGGCTTATTTTAGAGAATTTTAGAAACAAAGATTTTGAAATTTTCTTTAAAATAATAAAAGAGAACAATATTGAGCATTTAGTTACATTTTACGGAGATATGGACTTTCCAAAAACATTACTTATTAAACTACTGCGTAATCGAACTGTTCTAGGTTTCATGTTCAAATTTCTCATAAAAAATCCAGTAATAATCTTTAAGATTCTAAAATTAGTTATCTGAAATTATAGTTTTAATCCTTCTGTTTAATTAGAAAATTATTTAGGGATGCATGATACATTAAAGAAATATGGAACTTATCCTGTTTCTATTAACTAATTATTATTTTCATTTACCACAAAGTATTGGTATTTTTACATTTCTAATTAGAACTTTAAAAAATAATCCAATAATATATCATTTCATTGTTCTATTGCTTTAAAATGATTCTTGGTTTTTTTTATATTTTAAATAGAATGCGACAGCTATTGATATTCCAGTTACTAAAACAATAGAAATACCTAAATAAAGAAAGAATATAGGATCATCACCATTATCTCCTCCTCCATTTGTTGGTTCTATTTCTGTGCATGTAACAATCACCTTGCTCCATACATAATATTTTGCATAATAACCATGACATACAAATTCATATCTAGTATCTGTTCCATTTAAAACGGGGGTAGTACAATTTGCCGTAGGACCCCAACCAGTTTTAAAAACATTATCTCCAATAATTTCCCAGTATATTGCACGTTCATTCGTATCAACTTGAAATTGCCAAAATATTGTAGTATTTGTACCAAGTTGTATATTAAACCAATCTCCGCTATTAATCTCAAGGGGTCCATCTTTTATCTCATCGGCTACAACTTGATGGAGGAATACTTGGCTAAATAATATAGTAAAAAAAAAAAAGAGAAATACCTTACTTTGTTTACCCTTAAGCTTTATCAAGATACCCATTTTCATCAACATAGAATTTTATTATTGGAATTTTTCTTTTTTCGATTTTAAATGGAATGTAATAATTTTAAAAATCACACATGTTGAAATTACAATAATTAAAAGAGATGGAGGAAATCCGGGAATATAATAACTATAACCATTTCCATTTCCATTTTCAGGTTCAGGTTCAGGTTCAGGTTCTTCTTCAGGTTCTTCTTCAGGACCTATAACAGATACAGTACTCCATACATAATATTTTGCATAATATCCACTACATTTATAATTCCATACGGTACCATTAGCAGTTACAACTGGAGTAGTGCAATTAGCATTTAACCCCCAACCATTTTTACTGACACCTTGTCCAATTATTTCCCAATATACTGCATATTCATGAGAGGGGACATTGAAACTCCAAGTTATAGTCATATTACTCCCTAAACCGATACTGAAAGAATTATGTGGTGTTGATATCTCTAAAGGACCATCAATCAGATCATCTGCCTTTATAAAAGACAAAATTGATTGAAATAATAATAAGCTAATAATAGATGCTAAGATTAATTTAACTTTTTTTTTCTGTAAGTTCATGGATTTTACCATTTTTTCTTAGAAAATGAAAATTTATTTAGATTATAGTATTATTTGTACAATTTTGTATTTAACTATATGCTATTATTAAATCAATTACTAAAATGTCTTAAATTTTTGAAGCGAATTTTATAATAAAAAGCTACCAGACTACTTAAAAGAAAATCTTTATTTTAACAATTATTCTATTAATGCCATTAATACTTGAACAAGCTGTACACACGTCTTTCCGTGCAAGAATGCGTAGTTTAATGTTTTAATATGGTTCTTCAATATGAGTAACCTTTTTTCCTTGTTCTATATATTCTTTTGCGATCTCTTTCAGCTTTAAATATGTTGATTCTTCCAAATTACTTAATAAATCCTAATTAGTATTTTTAAATTTCTAATTAAATTTTTAAAAAAGAATCCAATTATCTTATTTATTAAATAATACTAAAAAACAATTTAATGAGAAAAATGGATTGTAGAGAAAGAATTTTAACCGCATTGGATATAGAAGAGGCTGATAGAGTTCCGTGTCACACCATTCTAATTGATGCTAATAATGTAGATATAATCCTAGGAAAGCCGAAAATTAGCGATTTTGACACTATAGAGCAGTTGCAACGAGATAATCCTGAGGGGTGGGCAGAAGAATTAACTAACCTTATAGAAGGTATAGAAACAAGTGTATTTTCTCGGTGTGTGGAAGCTGCTGCGGCAATTGGTCTTGATTGTATGCAAGTAGGGATATTACCTTTTTATATTTTTGAAGATCCAAATGATCCTCGACTTCTTATGAAAGATATTTTTGGACGTGTGTGGGAAGCTCGAAATAACGATGGGAATATCAATCCTTATTACTTATATGGGACAATGAATTCGCTTGAGAAATGGAAAGAAACTAAAGAGAACATTGAAGGACCAATGACAGAGAAGTATACTAAAATGGCTAAAAAATTCTTCCGTCGGATAAATAAAAAACATAAAGATAATATTTTTGTTGCAGTTACCAACGATTTAGCTGGTGTATTTGAAAGCGCCTCACAAGGCATGGGAATGACATATTACTCTCGAATGCTTCACAAAAAACCGAGTTTTATTAAAGAAGTTCACGAAGTAATAGCTGAATTTACAGCTGCTTGTTATAACTCATATATGGATGCTGGTGCCGAACTATTCATTGAATCTGGGGATTTGGCTTATAAAACTGGTCCGATGATGAGTCCAAAAATGTTTACTGAGTTATTAATGCCAGCGTATAAAATTATTACTGATACTGTCCACGAGCGGGGGAAAAAAATAGTATTGCATACCGATGGTCACGTCACTCCTTTATTAGATTTTGTTGTAAATTGCGGATTTGATGGGCTTCAAAGTCTTGAACCAACGGCGGGTGTAGATCTTGCATTAGTGAAAAAAAAGGTTGGAGACAAGCTATGTTTGATGGGTAACATTGATGTCGCTCATGATTTAGTTTACGGAACTAAAGAGGAGGTTTATAACTCAGTAAAATATGCAATTAAGACTGCTGGTCCTGGAGGAGGATTTATAGTAAGCGCGGCTAATATGCATCCTAGTGTAAAAGTCGATAATTTGCGTTGGATGGTAGAAGCTACAAAAGAATTCGGAAATTATCCAATTAATCTGAAATAATCTTCTAGTTAAAATTAAAGTTTTTATTCTATTTTTTCTTTTTAAGGAGGTAGCATTGAGAAAAACGCTATTTCGTTAAATAGGATATACCATACAACCATGTAAGCAATAATTGCTATTGTAGAAACAAATCCGAAGCGATAAACCCCTTTTGGGATGCCCGAATCCTCGTTTTTTCTTTGAATGATTGCCCGAATCATGGCTACAATATATATTATAGTGATAATTAAAGCGACAATCCATAAAAATAATACAAATAGCAAGAGAGTATAAATAGGTTCACCATCAAATCTCAGCGTATTGAGCCATGCCCAATAGTTAAAAATGAGGTGTGTTGGGATTGAACTATAAATCGCAGCAGTTAATAAAAAAACGAAGGACCATACGAACCCTTTAAAAGACGACATCTTCCTCAATTTAGAATTACTAGCTTAATACAAATATATTTACAATAATTTATAAAATTTGTATCTATAGAATGTTAAAAAAAAAAATAAGAAGACTAAAAAAAAAAAAAAGATTTTTTTAATGAAGGAAAGAAGATAATAGTCCCAGAAAGCCTTGGTATGGTGCAAATGTACATATTATCATTACAAATAGTATCGCAGCAATTAATGTACCCGCAATAATATTCCCCGTTTTCTTATACGTATAGACTGAAATTCCTGCAATAAGTAAATTAAGAGGAATCGCAATCGGCATCATTACTCCAAAATAGAAAAAATTGCCCACAAATGCCCCGATTAAAAGGAGATAAAATGCTATATAGGTTAAAAGAACCCCGAAGTGGATAAGAATCGCTTTTAAAGTGCTGTTTTTTATTCCTTGAATTTTAGAATAAATAACAAATTGGAAGAGAATACCAAAAACTAAGAACATAAAAAAGGTTATTACAAAATAGATTGCAACAACCCACGCTTTCGAAATAGATGGGATCATTCCTACATAATTTAATCCTAGTGAGGAATATAAAATCAAATATAGTAGTGTAATTATTATAAAACCATATATAATTGATTTTCCGATGTTCAGTTTTGAACTTTTGAAGGGGGTTTTTAGTATGCTTAATAGAGATTTGTTATTCTTTTTGCCTAGCCTCCAAAGTTGAATTAATATTCCAAATATTTGACCGAAAAGCAGACTGAGAACAAATCCAGTTATAGCCAGTGGAATAGGAAGAAATATCCAAATAATTATAAATACTCCTAATAATCCTAATGGAATTGAATATAATAATGATTCAATGGCTATTTTATTAGCAGACATCTCTCTGATTTCAACTTGTAATTTTTCTTCGGTGTCTCTACTATTAAATTTCATAAGTTTTGAAATGGGTTCGAGTAACATAATAAACAATCCTATCCCTCCAAACACTTGAATTAATAAAATGAATAACCTAAGGTTTCCATAAAAATTTTCATCTGGAGTATTTGTGTCTGGAAAAGTGTTTATTATCCAATCCCGTGCTTGTCTGGTAAAGTCAGTGTCCCATGCAACTGCTAAATGATTACTATTATCATCTAAATATATTTTTGTCGCGTTTCCTGTCTCGAATGATCCATACATTTGATTAGTATCTATTAAAGAGGTACTTAATCCCGTTCTTTCTGCTACCGAAGCTTTTAAATGATCTAAATCTTGGACTTCATCAAAATTTGCTTTAATCATAAGTACATTCAAGGGATTGGTGGAATTACCCCTACGAATATTACCTAAACTAGTCCCAACCCCAATAAACGCTTTAAAAGCAGTACTTTGGTTAACAATCATGTTCCCAGGACCTCCTCCCATACTATAGCCAATGTATGCAAGATTATTTGTATCGATGTCTGTGCGATCATTTATATAATCAAGTATCGCTTCTACATCCTCAATTAGGTTTCCTCTTTCCAAACTTCCAGTACTCTGCCCATGTCCTCTAAAATCAAAAGTAATAGCTACAAAACCTGCAGCAGCTAATTCTACAGCATACCCCTTCATCATTTCCTTATTTGCCATAAATCCATGTCCGATTATAACAGCTTTTTTATTTAATTCTTCACTGGTTACTGGTTCAAAAACATTGAAAGAGATAATAACGCCATCGCTCGTTTGAGTTGTTAATCCATAAGTGCTTTTTACACTAAGAGGTGTTATAAAAATGAAAACCGTTCCGATTGTAAAAATAGCGAGAAAAATGCAAAGTAATGCAATCCTTTTTTTTGATAGATTTATTTTGTTCATAATTCTATATTTTGATGGCAAATTATATAAAAACTCCTTTTTAACAAATTAATAATATAGAGCTACTTGCTAATCTTTGTTTTAATCTGGCAAATTCTGCATAGAATCCTTAATAATTTATTTATGAAATATTTTTATCCTTCTCATAACTTTATGACTTAATAAAATACATATCTTTAAAGAAAATGTCGACTGAACAAAAAGTTAGAAATCGATGGATAGTTGTAATAGGAGCCATCTTAATTCAATTGGCTTTAGGTACGATTTATTCGTGGGGAACTTTGACGGTTTTCGTAAGTCCTTATTTGAATTTGACCATGAATTTAGGTTCAAACATCATTAGAGAAGTTACAGTGTATATTTTCGGAGTTGGATTATTATCCTTTGCGATTACGATGATTTTTGCGGGTAAATTACAGCAAAAATATGGTCCTAAAAAAATTGCGATTCTGGGAGGGATTTTAATTGGAATTGGCTTAATCTCGTCCGCGTTTATGACTACATTTATAGGTCTTTTAATTACTTATGGTGTTATCTTTGGCGCAGGTATTGGTTTTGGTTATGTGTGTCCTATCGCTTCAGCGGGTAAATGGTTTCCAGATAAAAAAGGATTTATTAATGGAATTGCCGTTGCAGGATTTGGTGCTGGCGCTTTCATTTTTAATTACGTAATAAAGGCATTAGCTAATCCTACCGGGTTATTGGACACTGCTCCCAATTTTGTTGATGTAATTTCACTAAACATTCCAATAATGTTCATTGTTTTAGGTATTATTTATATCGTTCTTGTTATAGGAGGAGCAATGACTCTGAGCAATCCTCCCGAAGGTTGGAAACCTGATGGATGGACACCCCCTCCTCCTTCTGAAGAAAGTGGGATATCAGGTTTGGAGTTTAAACGAGGTCAAACAGTAAAACTACCTCAATTTTGGATGCTATGGACGACCTTTGCATTAAGTGCAATGTCTGGTTTAATGGTTATTGGGTCGTTTTCTGCATTTGCTAAAACATATGCAGCCCCTAATGTATTTTTGTACGTTATTGGAACCAGTGATTTCGTATTAATTGGAAGTTTAGCAGCTTTATTCAACGGATTAGGTAGAATAGTTTGGGGGAAACTGGCAGATATGATAACCTACAAAAAAACTATGCTGCTAATGTTCACAACTCAAGCAATCCTCATGTTTATCTACTTCACAACCAATGTTAGCGAGATGTATTTCTTAATAATAACATGCGCAATATTTTTCTGTTTTGGGGGTAATTTCAGTTTATTTCCAACTGCCACTGCTGATTTATTTGGATCGAAAAATTTAGGTCCTAACTATGGAATTGTTTTTACGGCTTATGGTGTGGCAGGATTTATTGGTGCTGTAGGTGTAAACTTATTCGTTAGCATTTTTGGAAGCTATCTGATACTATTTATAGTAATGGGATTAATGTCTGTCGGTTCAGCAATATTAGCTTTTGTAATTAAGCCACCAAAACAAAGATAAAAATTAAATCTATTTTTTCTTTTTTCTTTTTTCCTTAGGTGTTAGCTTTATTTCGAATGAAAGCGTCTATAAGATGAATTGTGTTAAGGATATCATCTAGTTTTAATAGTGACGTTGGAGAATGGATATACCTACAGGGTACTGAAACTACGGAACTAGGCACGCCTTCACGTGAAATATGAATCTTACCTGCATCTGTTCCACCGTATGCTGGTTTTTTGAACTGATAAGGAATATTTTTAAGTTCAGCATTTTTTATAAGGCGCTCATTAACTTTTGGGCTAGAGATTATTGATTTGTCCGCCACAGTAATCGCTGGACCTTTCCCGATGTATGCTGGGATTTCTGCGCTTTTTATACCCGGAACATCAGCTGCTGTCGTGTTTTCTATCGCAAGCGCCATTGTTGGCTTTAGATTAAATGCTCCAGTAATAGCACCCCTCCCTCCAACCTCCTCTTGAACTGCAAAATTAAATAACACGCTATCAGTTATTGAAGATTCTTCTTTTAACCTTCTCATTATATGAAGGAGTACATTACAGCCAGTACGGTCATCGAAAGCTTTGCCACGAATCATATTATTTGGAAAATCAGCAAATGGGGAAAAAAGCGTTCCAGTTGTACCTATATTAATTTTATTATCAATAACATCCTTATCAGAATTCATTCCTATGTCAATATACATTTCTGGGATTTCAACAACTTTTTTCCTGTCGTTAAGCGATGTTAGGTGCGGAGGTTTAGAACCAATAATACCGGGGATTAATTTGCCTAACTCCGACCGGATTACTACAGATTGACCTAATAGTATTCTTACGTCCCATCCTCCAATTGGAACGAATCTAAGAAATCCTCTTTTTTCAATGTGAGAAATCATGAACCCTATCTCATCAGTGTGGGCATCTAATAAAATCTTATTATTCCCACTAGATCCTTCTATTGTTGCAAGGACATTCCCTAAAGGATCTATCCAAGCTTTATCAGCGAGTTCTTCCTTTTCAATCAAATTTAAAATAAAATTACTTACATCATATTCATGACCAGAAACACCAATAAGGTTAGATAATTCTTCTTGTAAAGCTTTAACACTTTTAATATCCATCATTAAACACTAGTATCTTTTTTTTTACCTATCTGGTTTAACTAACATTAATTGATATTTTGAGGTATATAAAATAAAATTAATGATTTCTTTGCTTATTACTAAAGGATAAGGTGTAAATAGAATATTAAAACAAATACAAATTTAAATAAGGAATAAAAATAGAGTATTAGAACTTATTTTTTACGTTTCTTAAGTTCATTTATCGCTTTTTCTGCTAAAAGAAGAGCGTCGGTATATTGGGATCGATATTTTTGTACTTGCGCATCTAATTCTATTGCTCTATTCTGAAGTTCTAAAATCAATTCGTTATTACCTTCTCCAGATGGGAACGCAGATTCTGGGTTATCCATCCTTTCTTTTAGATAGTTATATTTTTCTTTCCAGACCTTTATTTCAGTCTGTAGATCTTCAATAGCATCATCACCAGTTATATTTTCTATAGATAAAGGAGTATCTCTGCCTTTATCGACATCTAAAAATTTCTCTTTCAACAGCCCTACTTCGTCTTCTAATTCTTTTATCCTAACTTTTAACATAGCTATCTGTTCTAAGTAGTCTCCAGAAGTCTTAGGTGCCGTAATTTCTTCAAAGATTGATCTTCCTGTTTCTAATTCGTTCGCAGATTTTCCTCCAAGGATTTGTTGCTTTCTTTTTTGTAGCTCTTCTACCGTATTTTTTGAAAGGTAATCCAGTGGATTAAAACCTACGCCCCCGTGAGCAGTCGTTCTTTTACGAATTTTTACAAACAGGGGAATACCCTTTATCGCTTCCCCGCATAGTATGCATTCACCCTTATCTAAACCTTGAATATCGTTTTTGTTACTACGAGTTAAATCCTCTGCGCTTGAAATCGTAACATCAATATCTCGAATATCCGTTAAGTTATGGACAATCCAACTACCAGCTTGTGCGCGTATCGTTGTATCCAGCAATTGTGGCCTTTGGGTTCCTATGATCAAATTAGCACCGAACTTGCGCCCTTCTTGTGAGAATAATTTTACTATATCACACGTCTCTGATTGTTTTTTTCCTGCAAAAAGGTGGGCTTCGTCAAGTAATAAATAAAAGGGAGCGATTCTTCGGCCCGTGCTAGCCTGGTAAAGTTTTTTTAGAAGCTTACCGGCTATCATTTCCTGCACATTTAAATCCATCCCTCTCATGTTTACAATTGAACATAAATTTGGGGCAACTATATCTGTTGCGTCTAGCGAAAACAAGTACTCAACATCGATATCCCCTCCTTTGTTTACGCTTAAATCAGAATATTCTATAATGCTATTCACAAATTCGCTTTCTTCTTTAACTCCTTCAGCTCCTTCATCTTCACCTGCTTTAACTTTTAAACTGCCGTACTCTCCATGTCTGTCAAGAATGACTAAAGGAATACCCTTTTTCATAAACTCTTCGCAAAGCACGCCCATCGTATAGCTCTTCCCAGATCCTGATTTTCCTGTGATGAAAATTCTCCCAAAGTTCTTTACCAATAAATTGACATCGAAATCATAACCGATTAATATCCCAAGAGAAACAGATTCTTCAGGTGGATTGTATATTCCTAATATTGTGGTAATTTGGACTTCACTTGCCCGGAAAACTTCTGCTCCTATATCAAATGGTCTTTTTGGTCTTTCTCCACACACTTTTAAGTCTGCAAGCGTTCCTTTTGCTTCGCTCCACATTCTTACAATATTTAACAGATAATGAGTTCTTTCACCTTCTTCGTCTTTTTCGTCTTTTTCTCCATAGATAACAAAATAAGAGTTCCTTTCTATTGAAGGGTCAGAAAATTGAACTTGAACTGTGTGAATAGTAGTTTTTCCAATTAAATTTCCTACTTTGTCCTTTTTTACTTGCTTATCAAAATTATCTTCATCTGACATAATATCTCACATTATTAAGATACTTTATACTATTAATATGAAAATTCAATTATATTAATTATTTCTACTTAATATCACCAATTTTAAAAAGGTATTTAAACTTTCACACAACCAATTATTGTTTACGAGGTTTTTCGGTAAACTATGCTCTTTATTTCCATTCGAATGGGTTTGTATGATTCTTTTGCCCTCCTTAGACCAAGAACACCTAAATCTTGCTCTCGGTTAACAAAAATCACATTTTCAAAGTCATTCTTCAAAAATAAATTGCCTATCGCTTGATATGCTCCTTCGTAATCCATATGAGCTTTTTCTACATGAATTACGATTGTTTCAGGGTTTAACATTTCTCCAAATGTATACGCGGCACATTTATCATCAACACAAATTACTGCTCCTCGAAAACCTAAAGCTTCAAAATTATCTAATGCGTCGTAAATTGCTTGTTCTTCTTCTTTCAACTCTGCGTCATCTTCACACTGCCGCAGAATACACCACTCTAGTTGAAGAGTCTTGACTAATTCTACTTCCTTCTCAGTTAAAATCTTAAAATCATAGTTATAGTTTTCTAAAAATTTGTTTAACCACCTTCTATTTTGGCGGTATCGGTTTCCAGGCAAATTTTTTAGGTTTTCTACCTCATAAACATAATCCCAATTATCTCTATCTTCCAAAATATCAATGTTTAAGGAAGAATACTTATTATGATTCCTAATTTTCTCAGATACTCTTTCGGGGACCCTATGAAATTCTATCTCTTTTAAGTTTTCAAAGAGAGATACCATAATTTCTGCGGGATTAGGTCCTACCGGAGGGAAAAAATATAGAGCGTTTTTATTTCCTGATGCAGGAATTTTCTTTGCTTCAAAAATATTACTTGAAAACAGCAATAAATGCTCATTCCATTCCATAAATCTGAATCCATAGAAATTCCTCCACATAAATAGGTTTGTAAAAGTAAATTCTGATGTTACAGGAGGAAATTTCTGAAAATATTTGGTAAATAACGCTCTATCCTCAAGTTTTATATCTTTCGCTGCGCTTAAGTCCATAAATATGAATAAATTAAAATTTATTAAATCTATTTCCTTTTTGAATTATATGTTAATAGTAAAAGAATGAAAAACCTCATAATTTCTACTATTAATATGGAGAATTTGTAAAATGGATAATTGGGTCTCAGTAGTCGGAACCGCTTTTTTTATATTATTAATCGTTTTTCTGTGTTTCTTATTCTATTTGTTTGTAATATTAAAAATAATTAGGAAAATACACAAATTTCCTATTCCAGCTTTTGCAACAAGATTGATTGATAATTCTTTTCGGCGTAAGTTTATTCAAAAACCTGAACGCATTGCAGAGCGGATGCACCTCAAACCAGGGATGATTGTTGTAGAAATTGGGCCCGGTAAAGGTAGTTATACAAAAGCAGTAGCAGAAAGAATTTTACCTGAAGGAAAAGTATCTGCGGTTGATATTCAAGATTCAGTAATAAAGCGTTTAAAAGAAAGATTAAAAATGGACAAAATCTCAAACATTATTCCAAAAATAGATGATGCATATAATCTTTCTTTTGATAATGAAAGCGTTGATAGAATTTTTGCGATCACATGCTTGCCAGAAATACCTGAGCCTGTTAAAGTTTTAAAGGAATTTAAAAGAGTCTTAAAACCAGAAGGTATTATTTCATTATGTGAATTGTTTATTGATCCCGATTATCCTTTAAGAAAAACTGAAAAAAAATGGGCTAATAAAGCAGGATTAGATTTTTTAGAAGTGTTTGGTAATTTTTTCGTGTATCAATTAAATTTTATAAAAAATTAAGATTAAAATACAAATTTCTCTATTCCCATCTTTTCATTTTTCAAACTTTCTAAAGATTCTTCTAAAATTTTAATAACACGTTCTTTATAGGATTTCTGTTCAGGGTAATGATAACTGAAAGTTCGCCATTGAGGACGCTTATGGCCAACTTTATATTTAATACCCTTCATTTGAGTCATATAAGAATCTTTATTTAGTTTAGTTGCAATTTGATCTGCAATAATGTACCAATGAAATTTTGTGCCAATTTTAGCCCCTGAATAAGATGGTGATGGATTTATTCTTGTTTTTACACTATTAAAGTTTATTGTCCATTTAATTGGAGCAATTTTTGTTTCAGTCCATTTACCGTCGTTGTAGATCCATTTATGAGACCCACCAATCCTCATTCCTGTATATATTTGATTATTATATTTTTTAAGAGAATTATACATTTCTTATTCCAAATCTATAATTTACCTTGAGTTATGATTCGTAGTAAAAAATCCTATTAGTAAGATAAAAGAGTCATAATTTTTCGTTAAAAAAAAACATACTATTACTAATGAAAAAAAAAAGAAAAAAAAGAAAAAAGAAAATAAATTATTGAAAACCTATAACTTCTTAACGATTAAATCTGCTAAACGATTGGAGTAACCCCACTCGTTATCATACCAGCTAACGACACCACAGAAAGTACCACCGATTACTTTGGTCCACAAGCTAGAGAAAATAGAACTTGCGGGATTGCCAACAATATCGGTTGTTACTATTGCATCATCAGTATATTCTAAAATTCCTTTAAGATAACCCATTGCAGCTTCTTTCATTTTAGCGTTAACATCTTCTACTGTTGTGGATTTCTCTAAATTTACTTTTAAATCAACAACACTCCCGTTTGGAGTTGGAATACGCATTGCGATACCATCCATTTTACCATTTAATTCTGGAAACACATCACCAATCGCTTTAGCTGCACCAGTGGAAGTTGGAACTATATTTGCCGCACAAGCTCGACCACGAATCATTTTTATAGGATCTGCTGCTCTTGCGGTATCAACTGGTTTTTGATCACCTGTATATGAATGAACTGTAGTCATCATTCCGTTAATAATTCCATAATTGTCCATTAATACTTTTACTATTGGACCCAAACAATTGGTTGTACAAGATGCGTTAGAAATGATTTTATGCTCGGTAGTTAACTTATCGTCGTTACACCCTATTACTACGGTAAAATCAGGATTTACCGCAGGTGCACTAATTAAAACTTTCTTAGCTCCTGCCTCTAAATGCTTTGCAGCACCTTCTCTTTTCGTAAAGAAACCAGTAGATTCGAGAGCAACATCAATATTATTACTAGCATGCGGTAAATTTGCTGGATCTCGTTCTGCCGTAATAGGAATTTCCTTTCCATTTATTATTAAGGATTTTTCCTTAGCTTCAATAGTTCCTTTAAATCGTCCAAAAACAGTATCATATTTTAAAACATAGGCCAAGTATTTTGGTTCGAATAAGTCATTAATGGATACGACTTCAATTTCGTTAGGATATTTTTCTGTTAGAGCTCGGAAGAAATTACGTCCGATTCTACCGAATCCGTTAATTGCAACTCGTTTTGTCATTTATTTTCACTTTAGTTATTAATTTG
>CAZDTP010000063.1:0-20036 GCA_964508365.1 uncultured archaeon | reverse complement strand
TCTCCCCTTATAATTAATAGTTTTAGAAAAATTATCGATCCAAGCAACTTCACCCGATTTTTTTATTATTCGAAATTTATATCGGTTTATGACATCAAGTTCCCCTTGTTGTTTTTTTTTAGACTGTTCTAAAACATATTCTCGATCCTCCGGGTGTATTATTTTTGCGTACTCATAGGGTTTCCAGTTTTTAATATCCTCTCTAGTATATCCACTTACATCAGCTGCTCGCTGATTCCTATACTTAAATAATCCATCCTGTATGATATAAATGCTCATAAAAGATTGTTCAGTCATTGTTCTGAATTTCTCTTCAGATTCTTTTAATTCCTCTTCGGTCCGCTTCCGTTCTGTAATATCTTTGAAAAAACAATGAGTTTGTTTAATGTTACCGTTATTACCATATTCTATTCTTCCATCTAACAAAACAATTCTATGAATCCCATTCTTTTTAACGATTTCGTATTCTACATCTTGAATTACTCCTACTTCTTTAAAGTGTGAAAATCTAGAATTTAGCAACTCTCTACTTTTGAGAACTAAAAACTCCCCAAAACTCTTCCCTATCACTTCTTCTTTATCATATCCTAAAAAATCAAGCCAAGCTTGATTGATATTTATAATATTAATATTTTCATCCAATGATTGGTAAGGGAGTGGAGCATATTCATAAAATAATTTGTATCTTTTTTCTAGTTCTCTTAATTCTTGTTTTTTATCATGTATTTTCTCCAATTTTCTAACACCTTTTTTCATTACTCCTTTATTGCTTTATTGATGAGGTATATTAGTTCTTCAATTTTAAACGGTTTACTAAGAAATGCCGTAGCCCCCATTGATATAGAAATTTCTTTCATCTTAGTGTCAGCACTAGCAAAAATAATTTTCGTACTCCCATCAATCCGTAATATCTCTTTCATTGCGTCAAATCCATTCATTACGGGCATTCGGTGGTCCATAATAATTAGTTTTGGTTTTTCTGAATGGTTTCTATAATTGTCAACTGCTTCCTTACCATTGATAGAAAATTCCACTGATAAATCCCCCATTTCTGCTAGTATCAACTTGTAGAGTTTTAACATAATACGGTCGTCGTCAACAACTAGAATTTTAGCGATAATAGATCACCTTATGCAAAGGTATAGTATTAGAATTTGTATTTATGTATATCACAAAAACAGCATGTAAAGGTGTAAATGAAAGATCAAAGGATATTAAAAAGGTAATCCAATTAAAAAGGAAAAATGAAAAATAAAATAAAAAAAAATTAATTATTTAGATTTAGCAATTTCTCTGCCAAATTCTACGCATTTTTCCAAGCTTTCATCATCAGGGTTCCATAAAGCGCGTATACCGTTATTAATTACAGAAAAACCGCTCTTTTCTAAATGTTCCTTTATAACCTTTATTGATTCTCCACTCCATCCATAACAACCGAATGATGATGCTTTCTTGTTTTTAAAACGCATTCCTTTAATCATCTCCAAAATTTCGGCAACACCAGATAGAATTCCTCCACCAATAGTAGGCGAACCTACAAGAATAATCCTAGATTTAAAGATCTCTGTAATTAAGTCGTTTTTATCGGTTTTTGCAATATTGTACAATTTAACATTAACTTTCTTATCAATTTCACGAATTCCTTTTGTAATCGCTTCAGCCATTCTTTTTGTTCCATCCCACATTGTATCATATAATATTGTAATTTGGTTTTCTTGGTAATCATTGGCCCAAGTTAAATATTTTTCTACAATTTGAGTTGGATTGTCTCTCCAAATAACTCCATGGCTAGTAGCAATAATATCTATTGGAATGTTTAGAGCCAATACTTCCTTGATTTTCTTATCCACGAACGCACTAAATGGTGTTAAGATGTTAGCGTAATATTTCATACATTCCGTAAATAGCTCATTTTGATCAACGAGATCGTTATACATATATTCCGTGGCATAATGTTGTCCAAACGCATCGTTACTGAACAATATATTGTCTCCCGTCAGATAACATGCCATACTATCAGGCCAATGAAGCATCATCATTTCTACAAAGATTAATTGTTTATTATTCCCTAGATCTAACGTATCCCCCGTTTTTACTACTTGAAAATTCCAATCTTTATGATAGTGGCCTTTTATCGACTTAACACCATTAGCTGTACAGTAAATTGGCGTGTTTGGTATCTTTTCCATTAGCTCAGGAAGTGCCCCACTATGATCAATTTCCGCGTGATTAGTTATAACATAGTCAATCTTATCTAAATCGATTTCTTTTGAGAGATTTTCTACAAATTCTTTTGAAAAAGGCTTCCATACTGTGTCAATAAGGACGATTTTCTCTTCTCTAATTAGGTAAGAATTGTAAGTGGAACCACGATATGTGGAATATTCATTTCCATGAAATTTTTTAAGTTCCCAATCTGTTTTTCCTACCCAATATACATTATTTTTTATTTTAAAACTCAATTTTCTCATCCAAATTTATTTTTATATTATGCTAAGTAAAGTGGAGTTTGGTAATATATAAACAATTTTTCATTAAATTATAAGAAATCTTTGATAAAGACGATATTATAATTTCTTTCTTGAAAGATAATCAGCGAGAAAAAGAGGTTCTGGTTGTTTGTGATCTCTGGTTGTTTTTAACGCTATTTCTACTGCTACATCTAAAGTAATTTTATAACCTACGCTAATGAACATAGGGTTCATAGCATCATTTAAACAAACAGCGTATCCAAGAAGTTCTCGATTTCCTACCATCGAATTTTGTGGATCTTCAGCCCAAATCGGTTTTTTATTCCCTTTTTTTCTTACTAATGTTTTCCATTCTGAAAACCCTATAAATGGATTTTTAGCTACACCAAAAGTAGGAATATTTAAAATTAAACCCAATTGGACGGCTTCTCCAAATCGTTTAGGATGGATAATACCATGACTATCGCACATAATTATATCTGGTGTATCTGGAAGTTTTTCTATTGCTTTCACTAACAAACTACACTCTCTAAAACCTAAAAAACCGGGTTTATAGGGAAAAGTAATGATTTCTTTAGCAATAGAATAATGATCCATCTTATTAAAACGAAAATTCCATAGAACGGCACATGCCACGCCCCAATTTTCATGGTTTTCTCTATAATAAGAAACATCTACTCCCACTACCCATCTTATCTCGTTACTATCTATTACTTTTGTGTTTGCTTGATCTTGACTTTTTAATTTTTGGCTGTATTTCTCTTGAATTGATTCTGCTTCCTCTAAAGACAGACTTGTTTGTAGTAACTCATGTTGCATTGATAATCATTATATTTTTTCATATATATAATATTGTTAAACAAAACTTATTTGAAATAAAATGCTACATAATGTCCCAGAACTCGTAAAAAGGAGAATGGAGTATTTAGAAAAAATCGACGCAGAAGATAGAGTTGATGGAACGCCTAGAATGCAAAGACTTCGTCAAATTCCACCTGAAACGGGTAAATTCCTCTTAATCTTAGCTGCTGGTGCTCCTAAAGGAAAATTTATAGAAATTGGAACTAGTGGAGGCTATTCCACCTTGTGGATTGCACTCGTATGCATGGAAAAAGGCAACAAAGTAAAAACATTTGAAATTTTAGAAGAAAAGATTAAATTTGCTAAAGAGACATTTCGAGAGAGTAAAATGACGAATTATGTTGAGTTAGTAGAAGGAGATGCGCGAGGTTACTTAAAAAAAGAAAAAAATATATCTTTTTGCTTTTTAGACGCTGAAAAAGAAGTTTATGACGATTGTTATGATTTAATAGTCCCAAATATGGTAAAAGGAGGCTTGTTGGTAGCTGATAATGCGATAAATCACTATGAGACATTAAAACCTATGATAAATAAAGCATTATCTGACGAGCGTTTAGATGCTATGATTGTACCGATTGGAAATGGAGAATTATTATGTAGGAAAAATTAGATTACACAAAATTTATTTTAAGAATTACTTATTAAGTTGTTTAGCTTTCTCCTAACATAAATGATTTTTTATAATTTATCATATGGTTTGATGACTAATTTATTGAATTATTTAAATGAGTTAAAATCGTAAAGTAAAAATCACTTCCTTTTCCTTCTTCACTCTCGACAGAAATGTCTCCTCCTAGTAAATCCACCAATTTTTTTGTAAGATAAAGACCCAAACCTGTTCCCATGTTTTTTGTTAATTGAGATTGATTAACTTGTTGAAATGGAGTAAATAAACGTTGGATGTTATCTTTACTAATTCCTATTCCGTTGTCAATAACATGAATATTTAGTCTTCCATTAAACAATCTCGTTTTAATTAATATTTTCCCTCTTTCATTAGTAAATTTGATAGCATTTCCTATAAGATTAAATAATATTTGTTTTAGGCGATCTTCGTCACTAAATAATTTTATATCCAAATCGATTTCATATTCTAATTCGAGTTTTTTTTCAGAGAATCTAGGTTTTAAGGAGTTAGTAACATTCAATAAAACCTCGTTAAAACTAAATTGATTTAGACTTAATTCGAACTTCCCAGCTTCGATCTTAGATATATCCAGAATTCCATTTATTAGGTTCAATAAATAATAACTTTCGTCATAAATTATGTTAATATATTCTTTTTGCGTATCACTCAAGTTTTCTGAATAATCAAGTATTAGTAATTCAGAAAATCCAATCATTGAATTAAGAGGAGTACGCAATTCGTGGCTCATTGAAGCAAGAAATATAGATTTTAATTGATCTGCTTTAAGAACTTCATTACTTATTTGTTCTAGTTCGAGAGTTCGTTCTTTTACTAGCTCTTCAAGATAACTCTCTAAAGAACTGTCTGTAGAAGTCGCTGAATAAATACCTAAAGGGAAATATTCCTCAATTAAATCTGTTGCTCTATTATAATAATTGGTTTCTATCATACCTGTCTTCAAGAGTATATTATATTTATCTTCGAATGATTTAGTGAATTTTTCCAATGATTCACGTAATGCTGGAGTAGATTTTTCTGAAAGCAAGACAGCAGTGATATATTCACCACTTCTAAACAACATTATTTCGTCTTCTAGTTTTATTTCTTCAAGTACCAAAGAGTTCCCTAATCTCTTACTAAGCTGTTGCAAGAGAGGTAACCAATTTGCTAATAAACGCTGTTCATCTTTCAGCTTACTGCTTTTAATGTCCCATGATAAATTAAATAAAGGGATTCCCGATTCATTTGTGATTACTGTAATTCTATGACCCGTGAATGACAAAACATGAAGTAATTTGGGTTCTCGAGCAATGAAAAAGGTGATAATACTTATCGAGCCAACCGCAACAATGTATCCTACGGGGAATATTAGATATAAACTCAGTGAGAAAATAGCTAAAATGCAACAGTAGAAAATTATATTTGTAATAAAAAGATAATGTGCCTTTCTCCTTAATTCCGAAGGTGATCTCTGCCATGTTCGAAAAAACCAGAAAACAAGTTGAAAACCTAAGAGAAATAGTGTTAAATTATTTAGAATTTGTAAGAAACCAGACAATCCCAAAGTAGGATATCCAAAAATAGGATGAGCGTAATATGTAATATTTTCTGGAATTAATGTTAGAACAACTGTACAACCGATAATAAAGCTGGCTACTATTACTTTATAGTAACTAAGTCTTTCTTTTGAAATCATATCAACATTAAACATTAAAAAAAATAGTCCGAGTGAATACATCATTGCACTCATGCGTTTTAACTCAAAATCTAAGAATAGGTAGGCTGTAGTTTCAAAAAAGTGAAATGTTGCAAAAATTGAAAAATTAAAAAAAAAAAAGAGAAAAGTCTTGTTTTTTCTAGAATAAGCAAGTTTAAAAAAAATAATGCTGAAAGTTAAAAAAAAAATAAAGCCTAACAAGGCAATGAAAACTTCAATATTCCAGTTTAATGCCATAAAAAATCAAATTGAGAATTTCTTATTTAAATAGCCTTATTAATTATATTTATACTATTGCTATTGTGTAAATCTACAATCTTTTACCAAATTTAGCACACTAAAACAACGCTTTAGGGGGGTAAGATGAGAAATAACATATTAGTTTTAGTTGACGACATAAATATTATCTTATGTCCTTAGTTCATCATCCAAGTTCTCACATATTTCTTCTATTAACACTTTAGCATCAAGTTCCATTTGAATAATTAATCTCCAGTAGGTTTGATAGTTTTTTTTTCTATCAATAAAACAGATGTGCGAGTCGGAGCTCTTGTACGGTGTGTTATCCCCATTGGCACTGTAAAGCCTTGATTAGGCTTTAACCTTACCGTTTCATCTTCTAAATCAATTAAAAGCTCTCCTTCAATAACGAAAAAGAATTCGTCTTCCTTTTCGTGTTTGTGCCAATGAAATTCTCCCTCGATGACGGCGAGCCTTACAACAGAATCGTTAACATTACAGAGAGATAAGTTTTGCCATTTTTTTGAACTTTTTGCTATTAGAGTTGAGATGTCAATAATCTCTAAGGGCTTGAATTTAATCTCAAGATCAATTGAATATTTACTATAATCACTCATTATTAATCATCATCTTTTCGATGAAAAAATATGTAACTTATACTTCGATATGGATTATCCTTTAATTAATTTTAATATCAATCGAACACTAGATTTTATCAAGAAAAATCTTGAAGAAAGATTGGACTATTAAAGTTTCATATAGAGTTTTTGTTTTAAAAGTATAACTATGAAAAAATTATGGATTATTCATAACTCATTACACGGAAATTCTGAGCAGATTTCAAAAAGAATTGCTGAGGATTTAAATAATGATTATGATATAAGTCTCGATAGTATTAAAAATATAACACCTGAAGATATCGCCAAAGATAATCCTTATGGTTTGATCGTAGGTGTTCGAATCCTTGCATTTAGGTCAGATAATGAGATTCGTTCATTTATCAGCAATTTAGATAAAATAATAACCAATCCTATTTCAAAAGTCGCCTATTTCTCAACCCATGCATTGGGATGGAAAAAATTCTTCATAAAAGGAATGAAAAAGACCCTTGAAAAAGCTGAATGTGTTGAAGAAATCTGTCCTGAATTTCTGGAAGTAAAAATGAAAGGGGCAGAAGGACCAGCTGTAGAAGGTTCTGATGTGAAAATTGGAGAATTTATTTCTACATTAAAAAATTTTATGAATTAAATTACAGGGCTCGTTTTAGCAATTTTTTTTCCTATTTTTTTGATTATTATTGGAATTAGAATATTGCTTCTTTAATATAAATATTATAAATTTATACTCGTCTACCTTTTTAATAATAAATAGAATCTTTTCTAATAGAGATAATAATTTTTAAAGAGACACAAGATTGGTTCGACCCCCAACTGAAAAAAACATCTGCTTGTACTGTAAAGGAGCGAGGTTATTATGTGGTAAGAAAACATGTCCAATCTTATTAAAAAAATCTGTCTTGAAATCTCTTGTCCCATTTGAATTTGATAAAACTCTTCGAAATGTTGAACTTTTTGGACCTAGTCCTCCCGGATTTTTCGTTGGTCATTTCAATTATCCAAAAGTTTACCTCGGTCCGTTAGTTCCCTTTCAAGAATTTGAAATAAACCTTAATATCTCTGATTATCACATTTTAGATGCTCCCGAGTTGTGGTTCGGAAAGAGCTTAGTTGACATTATTAGGTATAGGAGTAGTTTAGTGCGAAATAATTTTAAAATCGATGTTAATATTGGAAAAAAGAGTCGTAAAAACACGCCACCACTGAAGGTTCAAAAATTATTGGAAACTTCACAAGAATTATCGATGGCAGCCCGTCCTGTAGATACTGAGACGAAGTTAGAAAAAATGAATCTCAGAATGATGATGGACAATCACGCGTTGCCTATGGGACCTACTGGCATGACTGATAAAATTAAAATTACAGAAAATACAAAAATTCATCCAAAAGTAGAGTATTGTGTTTCAGATACAGACTTGAAAGCAACTGAAGCAGTTTCAAAGTATCTCTACTTTAAAGGTCAAGTTCCAGAATCAACAATTAAAAGAGTCTTTTCTGCTGGTTTATTAGGAGAAAAAAATAGACGAAGAATTGTTCCAACAAGATGGAGTATTACAGCAGTTGATGATATTATCTCTAAAGCGCTTATTAAAGAAATTAAACAATTTCCAGAGATTGATGATTATCAAATATTTGAAAACACTTACCTTGACAATCATTTTAAAATTCTTCTCTTTCCCGGTAAATTTACCTACGAGATGAACGAGGTTTGGGCTCCTAATACTCTATGGAATATTTCTCTCAATGGAGACACCCGTAGTTTAAAACCTCAAATAATGACTGATTTTGAATTCTATAATGGTAGAAAAACTTATGCGAGTAATATCACCGGTGCTTACTATGCTGCTCGAAAAGAGGTCTGCGAATATTTATATAAAATCGGAAGACAAGCAAGAGTTCTAATTTTTCGAGAAGTACAGGGCGGTTATGTGGTTCCATTAGGCGTTTGGGTAATCAGAGAGACCGTTAAAAATGCAATGGAGCTAGGTAACCCTCTAGTTCTGGACAATTTCAACGACTCAACAAAAAAAATGGCTGAAGGATTCATGGTAAGCTACAAATATTGGAAACAGAGTAGTAAACTAATTAATTTCATCAAAAATCAGAGAACAATAGATAATTTTTTATAAGTTATCTAATTCTAAAATTTAAATTATTCATTTTTTTGTATAAATCTTTTAGGAACTGGGGTGTTATTAAATTGATTATTGATATGCATGTTCATCCTTTTTGTAAAGAGGCTTATTGGGGTGATGATCTTGATTTTGTAGCTAATGCTCTACTTGGTACAAATAAAAAAGGACGTCGTGCGATGTATAAATTTTATGAAGTTCTAATGACAAAAATATCTATTGATGATTATGTTACTCAGATGAAAAAATATGGGATTGATAAAGCTGTGATTGTATCATATAACCTTACGACAGCTTACGGCGTATGTATAGTAACAAATGATAATGTTGCTGATTTTGTTAAGAGATATCCAGAGAAATTTATAGGATTTGCGTGTATTGATGTTCCTGCACCTGACGCTATGGATCAGCTAGAATATGCTATAACATCTCTAGGACTTAAAGGTGTCAAACTTGTGCCTCCAGCGCAGAAATTTGACATTTCTGATAAGAAATATGACCCCTTATGGAAGAAAATGATAGATTTTAACATTCCTCTTTGGACTCACACATCACATTTAGTTTCAATAATAGGTTCAATAACAAAATACGGCCACCCAATGTTAGTAGATGTATTGGCATCTAAACATCAAGATTTAACAATCATAATGGGACACATGGGAATTCCATGGTTTTGGGATGCATGGGGCGTAGTTATTAGACACCCTAATGTCTATATTGATATTTCTACGTATCCTGAACTATATCAATGGTTTCCTTTTGAAGCATTTTCTAAATTTAATGCGGAAGATAAAGTATTATTTGCTTCAGATCATCCACTTAAACACTGGAACGAGATTATTCCCGCAGTCAAAGAAATTCCTATTTCTGAAGGGTTTCGAAGAAAAATTCTCGGTGAAAATGCAAAAAAGGTATTAGAATTATAACCTTGTATGATTTAGAAACCTTTCAATATTTTAAATACAAATTAATAATTAGAGAGGGATTTTATTCCTGTTCACCGGAATAAAATATTACCTAAATTTATACTTAAAACAAATTCACTATAAACAATATTTCATTTTTTAAAATTTAATGAAAAGAAGTTACAAGATACTATCTAAATTCATAGTTATCTTTGCTTTATCTCTCGTAATTTACACCTCTTTAATTAATTATTTACTTAATAAACAATTATATGAATGGTATTCCTACGAATTGACTATCAGTAGAGGAATATCTCTAACCTTGCTAAATATTTACTTTTTTATTTTGGTATTTATTATCAAAATCGGCCTCTTTAAAAGAATGTTCCTAATCCTTATTGTTTTAGGAATTATTGCATGGAATATTTCTCATTTAAATACGATTCTTGATTTAAATTTGTTTTCAAACATGATTGAAGATTTTTTAGAAATAATATTGTTTATATCAACATCTATTGTCGCTCCTGGTTTACTGCTTTTAATCATTTATTACATCAAGAAACTAACTTCAAGATTCGAAGGAAAATTTATAGGCAAATACCATTTGCACGAGGGCTTTTTTGGTATGATTTTAATCGGATTAGGTTTACTTTTTTTAGTATTCCACTCGTATGTAATTCAATTTGATATTTTTTTGAAGGAATTTAAAATCTATTTAGCTATAATTATGATCCTTCTGTATTTCTTCTTACTTTTTGGTGGTTTTTTTATTCTTAGAGATTTTAATGACATAATTCGCTTTAAATTTGTAAAAAAAGTACATATGTCTCCTGAGAAGGGAAAAGATAATAATTCTATTTTCAATTCGATGACTCAAGATAATATTTACTTTTTTAGACTCTCAAAACTAAATATTTTTCCACTAGGTATATTATTGACTGGATTTTCATTTAGTATGGTAATTTACGGTACAAAATTCATCCCTAAAGAGGTACTAAGTTCGGAGGTAATAATTAATCTTGGTTATTTATTTGGTTTTTTAGCTGGCTCATTGATAGGATTTGATTGGCTAAGAGTTTTTAAAAGGTTTTACCCTAAACAATATAAGGAAATAGAATTAAAAATAATAGAATTACAAAATACTGATATTTAATTTATTTGATTGTTATGATTTGGAACACTTCTATAAATAAAATGACGGGTACTAAGTATCCTTTAATTATGGCGGCATTTGCGGGATTAGGTAAAACAGAATTTGCAGCATCATTCTCAAACGCTGGAGGATTAGGGATTATTACAGGTTTAAATTATAAAATCGGTAATTTCAAGTCAGAGCTTATAAAAATGAAAGAATTGACAGATAAACCTTTTGGTATTAATTTGACAGTCTTACCACCAGGAGTAAGAGCATTTGATCCTCTTAGCAATGTATCCAAAGAAGATTACTTAAAGTATTTGGAAATTGCGATTGACGAAGGAATAAAAGTTTTTACTACCTCAGCGTATCAAGCAACGCATCTTGGAGAAAGAATAAAGGAAGCAGGTTGTTTCTGGTTTCATAAATGTGCTTTACTCAGACATGCGATTTCAGCAGAAAGAGCAGGAGCTAGTGCTATTACATTAATTGGAATGGAAGCTTCTGGTTTTAAAAACCCTTTTCAGCATACGACTTTAATCAATATTACTTTAGCGAAACGACTTTTAAAAACCCCTATAATTGCCGCAGGAGGAATTGGTGACGCACGAGGTTTTTTGGGGGCTTTAGGTATGGGTGCTGAAGGCGTATGTTTAGGATCAGCTATTCTTACAACTCAAGAAAGTCCTGCTTCTAAAGATGTGAAAGAAAAATGGTTGAAGATGAATTTGCTTTCTGAAGATTATCATAGAAAATTATATCATCGAGCGTTGAAAAGCACTAATGTATTATCAGCAGCTATAGCCCATCAAAAAGATGTGTCTTCCCTTAACGAATTTATCAATACAATGATGAACGAAGCAGGAGAAATTCTTAAAACATGGGGCTTTACTGGAGATAAGATTACACTAAATTCTTAAAAAAAAAAAATTTTATAGCTCAAGACGTTCGAAATCAGTTAAGTTCTTCACTTTTTTCACTTTTGGATTTTTAATCTGATGTCCTTTGATAAAAACCATCGTAACATTTCCTAAGGAATCAATGTTTTCTAGGGGATTATTTTGAACTACTTGGATATCGGCAAATTTTCCAACCTCAATACTCCCGGTAACATCACCTATTCCAATATTGTCTGCATTGCCTTTAGTAGCGTAATGGATAGCTTCTTGAGCCGACATTCCCGTATATTCCATGAAATACTTTAATTCCTTCCATACATTATAGTGTGTTGAGTAAGGAACTGATGCATCTGTACCTACCGTTAATTTTATACCCTCTTTATATGCCTTTTGAAGTCCATTAATCATCCCTTTTTCTATCAATACTGCGTTTTCTTTTTTCACATCCGTAATTTTCGTTTCTTCTTTAGATAGCACTGCCATTCCCATACCCGCAGATACAGTAGAAGTAAGAGTAGTGAATCCTCGCAGAGATTTTGGATTTTTTTTAAATAACGGAACTAACTCATCAGGAATTTCTGCACCATGTTCAATGCTATCTACACCTCCTAAGAGGGCTTCTTTTATCCCATGGGTTGATTCACAATGAGTTGCTACTAATATTCCACCACGATGAGCTTCAAAACAAGCAGTTTCAATTTCTTCTATGGTCATTTGAGGTCTGCCAGCTTCTCCGACTTTTACAGAATCCATAACACCTCCTGTTGAGAGAATTTTTATGAAATCTACTTCTGCTCTTAAGTTCTTCCGGACCGCTTTTTTAACTTCAGTTGGTGAATCGGCAACATACGCAATCAATCCACCATGACCTCCAGTTATACAGATGCCCATCCCAGCACATACTAACCTTGATCCGATATACTTTCCATTGTTGATTTCGTTCCTGAGTTCTAAATCTAAGTAGAATGGATCTGACATAGATCTCAAAGTTGTCACTCCAGCATTTAAAGCATTGGTAGTGTTTTTAATCATCATGTTTTTGAGTATCTTTTTACCGATCCACGTTTTCATTACTATTGCTAATTTTTCTTGAGCCTTATCACTCAAATTCATGATTTTCATAGGTTTACCACTCCCTGTTAAATGACAGTGAGCATTTATTAAACCTGGTAAAACAAATCCGTCATTTAAATCAATAACCTTATAATCATCAGGAATTTCAATCTCTTCATCAGTTCCTACGCCATTAATTAAACCAGGAATTTTTCCTTCTCCCACGATATTTTTAATAAGCACTACTCCCTTTTTGATTACAGGATTATTAATATTTCCATCAATAATGCTGCAATTTACAAGAGCATAATTCGAGTGAGGTTCTTTTTTCCGGTATTTTAATTTTTTTAACCTCGAAATTGCGACATACATTAGTATAATATCTATAATACTCCCAAGAATCCCTATTATCCAAAACCAAACAACCGTCATCCAGCTAGAACTCAAATGAGCAATATTTAAAGTTATATTATACATTCCAAAACCAAAAATCCCAAGAGTGTCTAAAATTCCTAGTGGAATTCCTACGAATGGTATAAACCAAGGAAACACATTTAACATACCAACAATTGTAAATGCAAGAGTACCTATTATACCATCGAATGTACCATAAGTTATCCATGCCAATAATGCAATTAAAACTATCAAAAGTAGTAGAAAACCAATAGTGCCATTCGTATAATTTTTTGAGCGTTTATTTTCATTCATGATTAAAAAAAAACAATGATTTTATTTTTAATAGATTAAATTGTTCCTTTAATATAAAAATAATAATTTCTTATTTAACTAACAATTGAACAAAATTTATCTTGTCGGATAATACTATTGTATACTGGGCACCTCCCAATGAAGTAGCGGCTATGAACAATACTTCAAAGAATATGGTAACAAATAAATTAGTAAAAACTCGACTTATTTTGGATAAAATTTTAGATAATATTGAATCGGGAGATAAAGTTGCGATTAAAGTCCACGTAGGGGAAGCCCTGAACACCCATTATTTACGACACGATTATGTACATGAAGTAGTCAAAGCCGTTAAATCTTTAGGAGCAATTCCAACCTTAGTTGAAACTCAAGGGGGTGGGAATCATCTTGAAAAGATCGAAATTCACGATGATTACACGATTTGTATAGGTCATAGGAAAAATGCTTCAGAGCACCAAGAAATTGCTAAATTACATGGTTATGATGAAACCATAGTTGGAGCCCCACTCAAATTTATTGATGGGGAACAAGGAATCGAAAGAAAAATTATAGAAATTAACGGAATAACATTAAAAAGCGTTTCGGTAGCTAAATATCTATATAATTACGATAAGCTTCTAGTTATTTCTCATTTTAAAGGACATCCTCAAGCAGGATTTGGTGGTGCACTAAAACAACTTGGAATTGGATGTGTAACAAAACATAATAAGCATTTAGCCCACGCGGATGATATGCTAAAAATAAATGAAAGAAAATGTGACGTTTCTCAATGTAAGCAAGAGTGCATTAGTTCTTGTCCAGTAAAAGCAATCAAAATCGAAGATGAGAATGCTTTAATAGATGCTGAGCTTTGTTACGGGTGTTTCATGTGTTTTCTGAACTGTCCAATTAATAGAGCAATTAAAAAGCCCAAAATGAATGATGTGAATGAATTTATAGATCGATTCATCGACAATGCTACAGCTGTTATCAGTTCTTTTGGTGCTGAGAATATCCGTTATATTAATTTTGCGTTGGATATCCCTCTCATGTGTGATTGCGTGCCTAATCCCGGAATGGTAGTTGTTCCGGATCTAGGTATTTTTGGTTCTTCAGACCCAGTTGCTATAGATAAAGCTTGTTTTGATGCGGAAACTAAGGCTCCAGGGCTTCCAATTTTAAAACAAAATGGTCAATGGACAAAACCAATAGAACAAGGGGTTGAGAAGTTTAAGGCTATGCTCGGGATGCTAAATCCAGTTAGGCAATTTGAAGCATCTCTTCAAAATAGAATTGGATCGACTGATTATGAGTTAATTCAAATTTAAGTGAAAATATTTTTAAATAACATAGAAGCAATAAATTATTAGTATTTATAAAAATTAAATTAATTTCATTATATTGAAAATAAAGAGGGTAAAATTATGGCTTTAGCAGGAGAAAAAATTGGAATTCCTTCAGCAGATGAGGCACCTTTAATTGTAATGGCTCGTTATAAGCAACCAAAAGCAGGATTGCTTTCTATTTTAATAGTTTTCTTAATAAGTCTGATCACTTGGTGGATTTTCTTTGATCCACGATTACATAATCCTTTACCATTATGGGACATGGAAATAACCGCATGGGCAACTGTTATTGGTGGATTTGGGTTAATTGGGGTAGTTTGGGCAATTTGGTTTGAAAATTGGCCTTATTATAATTGGTTTCGAACTCCATGGAAAGTAGGGCTTGTTGGAACTGCAATTAATGCACTAATTATTATTATTTTTGCTTTAGTATTGCTTCCATTTTTTAATTCAATTTACAGTAGTGAAATTACCAATCCTTATATAGCATGGTTTGTTGGGGCTTCAATTTTTGGGGCTTTAAGTGGTTCTTGTTTTTCTTTTGGCGTCCTCTGGGTTGCTGGTACTATGTATTGGCCATTTTTTAAGATCAAACAACCTAAACGTGGTATTATAATTTGGATTATTGGAAATGCAATAACTTTAATTGTTTGGTTTTTGTTATTTTTACCTGCAGGTGAAAGATTAGCTACTTCTGAAGCTAGCGCAGTTAAACCGATAACCACCTTTCCCAGTTACGCTTTTTCATTAGGATGGACACAATGGTTAATTTTTTTTTCCCTTCTTACTCTTATGGTATTTGAATACTGGCCATGGAGTAAATTAGGTAGAAAACAACCGTTTATGGGAATCATTGCATTTATTTCATGTACATTATTAGGTCTACTCGTTTCTTATTTCTTCCCTAGTATCGTCCAGAATCTTTTTGATCCCTTTTTTGTTGCGATTGGAGGAATACCACCGGATCCAGTAACTAGACTCAAAGGTTGGTATATGATGAGTATTACATATGCTATATTTCTCGTTTGTGCTATAGTATTAGTATCTTTATTCTTTGACAATTGGCCAAAAAAATATACTCAATGGAAGAATTTTCTTTTTAGATTTTTGTTGGTTATAGGCATTGGAACGTTGAGTTTTCTTGGATATTATCTGTTATCGCCATTTTTATTTGGAGATAAAACAAATTTCTGGGTAATGAATCCTACTCCATTTCTTTTGTGGTTCCTTTGGATTGAAATATTGTTTGCTTATGTTTGGAGAAAATGGCCTATATATAGAGCAGTATAGGTGATTTCCACAATGTTTAAAGCTGGAAAATTTGAAATTTTAACTGAATTTAAATGGATAGGCGATTGGGCTGAAAAGCGTGCTATTTTAACGCCAAACCGGGAAGCTTTATTTGATAACATTGAAAAAAACCTTTATACTTTTAATGATCTTAACTTAAGAGCAAATCAATTAGCACGCGTTTTATTAAACGAGGGTATATCTAAAGGCGATCGTGTAGCAATGTTTTCTACTAATAGAATAGAATGCTTAGATTTGTTTCTAGCAACAGGAAAAATCGGAGCGATTCTCGTTCCTTTCAATATACGGTTATCTACTCAAGAACTTGAATATTTAATTATAAAAACATCTCCTTCAATATTTTTTTATGAACCGAGATTAGAAGAAAAAGCACTCGAAGTTAAGGAAACGAATTTGATTAAAAAAAATGTTGTAATGGGCAAAAAATCAATTTTAGATGATAGAACAACTCAAAAAATGACAGAGAAAGTATCAAGTTCTAAAGTTGAGCGTCCTATTATAAATTTTGAGGACCCTCATCTTATATTGTTTACAGGTGGTACTACTGGACTACCTAAAGGGGCGGTAATTCCCCATCGATTAATCTTTTGGAATTCTGTGAATACAATTTTGTCTTGGAGTTTAACACCCGAAGATATTCAACCCCTATTATTTCCTTTATTTCATACTGGAGGTTGGAATGTTCTTCTTGTTCCTTTTTATCATCTTGGAGCAAAAACTATATTAATGGGAGATTTTGATCCAGAAGAAACAATAAAAGTTATTGAGCGCGAAAAAAGTACAGTTGTAATAGGCGTCCCCACAATGTTTCACGCTATGGCGAATTCGCCATTGTTTAAAGAAACTAATTTTGATTCCGTCAAAATATTTATTTCTGGAGGTGCTCCTTGTCCCGTTGCAATTATGGAAAGATACTGGGCAAAGAATAAACCTTTTAAAATGGGGTATGGATTAACTGAAGTGGGACCAAATAATTTTTACTTACCTGAGAAAGAAATTAAAAAAAGACCAACTTCAGTAGGATTACCTGTTTTCCACTGCGATACGAGGATTATTGATACTAAAACAAATAACGATGTAAAAAAAGGTGAAGTAGGGGAATTATTATTAAAAGGGCCTCATATTTTTTCTGGATATTGGGAAGAACCCGAGGAGACGAGAAAAACTATTGAACAAGATGGGTGGGTTCATACTGGAGATTTGGTTATGCAGGATGAGGATGGATTTTATTACATTGTAGGACGTAGGAAGGAAATGTATATTAGTGGGGGAGAAAATATCTTCCCTGTTGAAATAGAAGAAATACTCTTTAAACACCCCGCTGTTGATCTTGCAGCTGTTATAGGGGTTCCCGATGAAAAATGGGGCGAAGTTGGAAAGGCATTTTTAACCTTAAAACAAGGAAATTCTCTAAAACCTGAAGAAATTCGAAAGTATCTAGCAACTAAACTCGCAAAATATAAAGTTCCTAAATATTTTGAAATAAGAGATTCATTACCATTGAGTGCAACCGGTAAAATATTAAAAAGAGAATTAAAATAGGTGAATCTTAGGTGGAGAATCGTTCCGTTGGATTAGAAGCATGGGGAGTATATATTCCTAAAGAGAGGCATACTAGTGGATATATATCCAAAGAGACTGGAATTCCTAAAAATATTATTGAAGAAAAATTTGGACTTTTAGGAAAGTCTATTCCAGGACCTGAAGATCACACGGTCCAAATGGGTGCTAATGCGAGTTTTCAAGCCCTTAAAAGAGCTGATATTACACCCGAGGATATTGATGTAATTATTTGGGCTGGAGAAGTCTATGCTGAACGACCGATGGTGGTAAATGGTATAAAACTTCAACAATTACTAGGAAACCCGATGAATTCTTGGGCTTTTGATGTTAATCAGCGTTGTGGAACCTTTTTAGTAGGAATGTTAGTCGCAAAAAGTTTAATTCAAACAGACCCGAATATCAATAGAATTCTGGTCGCAAGTGGTTATAGGAATTGTGATTTGATTAATTATAAAAATCCGAGATCCAGATTCATGATTAGTTTAGCAGCAAGTGGGGTAGCTGCCATTATTCGTGCTGATTACAAAAGAAATGAAATTTTAGGTATTAGTGCTATTTCAGATGGTAGATTTGCCGATGATGTCTACATTCCAGCAGGAGGTACGATTCAACCTATTACTTCAAAAGCTTTGGCTGATGGATTGCTTTATTTAGATGTTCCTGATTCTGAAGGTTTAAAAGATAGATTGGATAAATACTCTATGGATTCGTTTGTAAGGGTAATTGATAAAGCCTTAGCACAATCTGGTTATACACGTGAAGATATTAATTATTTAGCTTTATTGCACATGAAAAGAAGTGCATTTGAGTATGTAGCTAAAACCGTTGGTGTAGATCCTTATACTCAATCAACTTACCTTGAAGATATTGGTCACAATGGACAAAATGACGGAATAATTTCTATTGAATACGGAATTAGGGATGGAAAAATCAAAAATGGAGATCTTATTGTAATAGTATCAGCAGGAATTGGATGGGCGTGGAATGCTGGAGTTATTAGATGGGGTTCTTCGGATTAGGTTTATTCATTAATTAACAATTCTTATCATTTTTTCCAAAAAGAAAGTACGAGCTCATTAAATTCATTAGGATGATCGAGTATGATTAAATGTCCTGCATCTGGAATGATTATTAATTCCGATTGTGGGAGCCATTCATGAATCATCTCACTTGCCCAAACTGGAGTAGTAATGTCTTTTTTTCCGACCAGAATTAAAGCCGGAATATTAAGAGCCTTTAAATTCTCACATATATTAAATCCTGCGGAAGCTGCTGTTGCTTGTAAACAGTCTTTTTTTGTCATATGATCTGTTACTAACTTTGCCACAAAATTTGCTATTTCATCATCATAAGGAGTTAATCCTCTTACACTAATTCCTATAGCAAAATTTTCCAATTTACTACTATTGACCCGTCCTAATACATCTGTAATAGCTTCTTGGCTAATATAACAGAAACTATCTGCTACTACCATTTTTTTAACATGAGATGGATTTTCAAGGCCATAAACTAAAGCAATCATGCCTCCTAATGAATGTCCTACCAAGTAAAGTTCATTAATCCAATTAATATGATTTAATAGACCAAACATATCATCTACATAATTACGAATAGTAAATCGCTTCTTAGGTTTGGTGGATCTTCCGTGACCGCGGAGATCGAACCTCAATACGTGAAATTTTGACTCAAAAACAGCAAGTTGAAATTTCCAACAATCGCTATTTAAGAAGAGACCATGAATTAAGACCATTTTAGGGCCATTTTCATTTCCACTAATTTGATAGTAAATTTCTATGTTTTTTTCCGGAGAATAAAGGTCCATATACTAAAATACTCCCTTTTTATTTAATAAATTTTCCTTTCAAAAAATTTATTCAAATGTTAATTTAGATATATGATTATGAGTTAGTGAAATTTTACAATAATGTTTAGCTAATTCCTCGCTTTGTCACTTAGAGTAATATTTATATAGATACCCCGTAAAATATAGATTAATTACAAATTTAATTACAAAATAAAAATTTAGGGTTAAAAATGAAAAAAACGAAGATAATAATACTGATTTTAATTACATTTTCAATAGCTTTTTCATTTACTCCAACAGTCACTCCGCAAGTTGGTACATATACCTTCCACGGAGCAGCAGGAAACATAAAGACTTTAAAAGTCAGGACTGCTGATAACTCAAGCTTGGAAGATTTATTTGGTGCAAGTTATAATTCTACTATGGAAGGTTTTTTTGGTGTAGGCTGTTTAATTGAGGGAGCTCAAAAGAAATCTCTTGTAACCGCCGTAAATTTCAGTGCAAAATTCGATCCGTCAACCCAAATTTTTCCGGTATTTGGATTGGGATTATTGGATATAACCCAATATAATACGAGCAATTGGGACTGGACTACTGGTTCTTTTAATGCAACTCCCGATTCAATTGGTGATAGGGGGGAGTCTTTCTATTATCCAATTAACTTAAA
>CAZDTP010000062.1:620-20494 GCA_964508365.1 uncultured archaeon | reverse complement strand
AACTAAACTTCTTTTTATTCAAAAAGAATGAAAAATCGCTAGAGATGACAAAAACTAAGCCTGACATTAAACCAGATTTAATCTTGTATTTTACGGAAAAAGCGATTTTAAATATGATTGAAGGGATTTCGAGTGCAGAAGAATATTATGAGCGTTATCATAATATTATGACCCATCCCCAATCCGGAATTGAAGTGGATAGTAAAGTAAATAAACCTAGATTAAAACTTTGGCAAATTGGGTATAAACAGTGGCAAAAAGATTTTAAATTTTAATTTATTTCAATAATACCTTATAATCAATATGTTGATGATTATACAATTTTAATTCTGAGATTTTTCTTCTTTATAGAAACAACTATTATAGCAATAATCGCAAATATAGTAAAACCGATAAAAGTTATACCAAAAGGAATAATCCGAAATTGTCCTTCCCATCTTATTATGATTTGGTCAAACTCATCGTAATAAGTTTCTACTATAAGAAGCCCTCTTGGATCAAATTCCTTTTCCCATACATAATCAATTCCAGTGTCGCTTTTACCTTGTTTGAATATTGATAAGCCGGTTCTATAATATTCAGAAGGTAGAGTTAATATAGCTTGTTCTAAATAATCTTCTACTGGTGTAAGAACGAATAGGTAATCATCATAATCTTCTGGATCATTTCCGATATAGAAATTGAATGTATCACCACTCAATCCCCAATCAGTCTTATAATCCCAAAATTCTACAGAAAGTATCCAAGATCCTGAAGAGGTCCCGATATCTCTTATAATCATTCTTATTTGATCTCCTAATTCATAATTAGGATCAATTCCAATAATTCTTCTATAACTTTCTAAGTCTAGTTCTGTAATCTCCCATATTAATTCGGTTCCTTCAGTAAAACCAATTTCATGATCTGGAGTTGCTTTACCAATTAAACTAAAACAAGAACTGAAGATAACGAAATTTAAAATTCCTATTATGCAAATTACTTTTAATTTTTGATTCACTTTCACATCAAAATTCGTTTTTAGGTTTTACGATAGTTTCTTTAATAGAATATTTTCTGTAGTAAATTGCAGAATAATAATTTTTTTAAACTTAAAAATTTGATTTCGGAATTTTACATTTGTCTTATCTAAACAAAGATATTAATTTATATTAGTAAATTTAAATTATCAATAATATATCAAAATTAATTCTAATAAGGTAAAATACAATGAATAAAGAAGATATCTGCTTTATGTCAGCAATAGAGATGCGAGAAAAAATCAAAACTCAAGAATTATCATCAACTGAAATTACAGAAACAATAATCGAACGAATTGAGAAAATCAATCCTCTGTTAAACGCATACTGTACTCCTACTTTTGAATTAGCAAGAGAAACAGCCGAAAAAGCAGATAAAGCAGTTAAAAAGAGCGAAAAATTAGGTTTATTGCATGGAATTCCAACATCAATTAAGGATCTAATGCAAACTAAAGGAATAAGAACTACATTTGGTTCTAAATTATATGAAGATTTTATCCCAGAACAAGATGATATCGCGGTTCAAAGATTAATGGCTTCTGGTTGTGTCATACTTGGTAAAACAAATACGCCTGAGTTTGGTGCCGTCGCTCTTACAAATAATAAAATCTTTGGAGAAACATTTAATCCATGGGATTTAGAGAGAAATTCAGGAGGTTCTAGTGGAGGCGCTGCTTGTTCCGTTGCCAGCGGTATAGGACCATTAGCACTAGGATCAGATGGAGGGGGTTCAATTAGAGTTCCCAGTAGCTGTTGTGGGGTTTATGGTTTAAAACCTACTTATGGTCGAATTCCAAGCTATCCCCGGATTGGTATCGCATTTTACTCAATGGACCATTACGGTCCAATTGTTCGTTACGTAAAGGATGCAGCTCTTATGTTAAATGTTATGAAAGGTCATCATCCCGCAGACAACAATTCTTTCCCTGACGACGACATTGATTATGTTAAAATACTTGAAGATAAACCTAAAAAATTAAAGATTGGTTATTCAATGACCTTAGGTTTTGGGAAGCTTCTCGATGATGAAGTTAAAGAAAGTGTTCTTAATGGTATTCAAAAGTTTGAGCAATTTGATTGGGATGTAGAAGAGGCAAACTTAAAAATACGAAAATCCGAATCCACATTTAAAACAGAGGTCACTTTTGGTTATGCCTATGATCATGTAAATGATTTTAATAATAGACCTGAAGAACTTACCCCATATTTAATTGGATCAATAAAATTAGGTTTAGATAACAGTGCTATGAATCTTGGAAAGGCTAGAGAGCAACGGAAACAAATTTACGAAGTTATGTATCAATATTTTAAGAATTATGACATTTTGATCACGCCAACATTACCTTGTCCAGCGATAAAACCAGGTTGGTTAGAATCAGGGACAACATTTCCAAAAATTGGGAAAAAGGACTTGAGTATTATGAGTTGGATGACGTACACATACCCTTTTAACATGACAGGCCTTCCTGCTGCTTCTATTCCATCTGGATGGAGTAATTTGGGGTTACCAATTGGAATGCAAATTGTTGGGAAGCGATTTGATGAAAAAACAGTCCTGCAAGTCTCAAAAGCTTTTGAAGATGTTTCACCGTGGCAAGATAAACGCCCAGCATTTAATTAATTTTTTTTTAATTTCTTAAAAAGATTTTATTTTTGAAGTCGTAATATAAGAAGAATCTCCGATAGTTATATTTTTTTTTATGAGGTCTTCCAATATCGAATAATCTCCGATGATGCTGTTAGATGAAATGATTTTTCTTAGGAATACCCCATCTCCGATTACAGATTCGGAGAGGATACATTTTTCGAGATATAAATCATCTCCTAAAGAAACATTAGGACCTATTACTGAATTCTTAATGCTCACATTTTTTCCTATAAAAACCGGAGGAACGATTTTAGAGTCTACAATATTTCCTTTTTGGGATTTTGATTCAAATAGTGGATCGTTTAATTTGGTTTCAGATAATAAGTATCGATTTCCTTCAAGTAATGTTTCTGGTCTTCCGAAATCCAGTATTTCATTCTGCATTATATTCCCTTTAAACACAATCCCTTCGCTAATAAGCTGTTCTATTATTGGGGTAAAAAGATGCTCTTTCCCGTTTTCGAGTTCAACCTTGCTTTGTACCTCTAAAAGCTCAAACAATCTATTCACTATTTTTTTCCCAAAAAGGTAAGCTCCAGAAACAGCATAATCAGAAATAAATTCTTGTGGTTTTTCCACTATTTTTTTTATTTTAACATCATCATCTATTACCGTAACTCCGTAAAACTTAGGGTTATCCACTTTTTTAATATTTATTACTCCGTCGCATTCACCCTGATGATAGGTTAATAGAATTGAAGAATAGTCTTCCATTGGAAGTCTATCGCTTAGAAAAATGAAACAATCGTCATTATTTATAAAATCCTTTCCAAGTAAAATGGCATCTCCAAGACCGCTAAAAAATGGAGTATCTGCTAAATAACCAAATGGTTTCTGTTCGATAAACTCAAGATTAAAGTAATCAGAAAAATTTTCTTTAATATATTCCGATATTTGTCGTTTTTTATAGCCAACAATAAAGGCAATTTCTGTATTTTTTGGGAATGTTTTTTTTAGTTTAATTAATATGTGGTCAATTAACCTTTTTCCTGCAACTTTTAGGAACGCCTTAGGTTTTGAATAAGTAAATGGCTGAAGTCGTTTTCCTACACCTGCAATTGGACAAACTAATTTCAAATTAAATTCAACTCTCTAATATGGCTCTTAAAATTTCATAATATTCCGCATCTTTTAATTTTTCTTTAACAACATTATTTATTTTTCGCAAATAATAATTATCTGAGTTAGTTTTCTTTATTCCTCTCAACTTTTTATTCAATGCAATCCGCGTTTTTTCATCTAAAAATTTGACTGGTATAGATTTATAGCTATTAATCAAGGTCTCTTCTCCATTATTAAGCTTAGTTTTATTATGGAAATTTAAGCTAGCATCAATCATGGAGTATAGATTCTCTACCCAGGTTTGAATTCTTTCAATGTCTCCTTTTATATATGCTCGATTATCTAACCAATCTCTAAATTCTAAAACTTTATTTAAAAAATCCTTTCTACTTTCGTCAAAACTAGTGGTAGTTTTGTCTTTTTTTACTAAATCGCGGATTTTTTTTTCCTTTAAATCATTTTTTTCTTCATTTGATAAGTTACTATAAATTTCATTTCTTTTTTTTTTGTTTTCTTTGGTTTCGTTACCATCCAGCCACTTGTCCATCGACATAATCTTAATGAAAATAATTATTTAGTTCAATCTTCTATATATCTATTAAATTATTAATATTAGGCATAATTTCTCATTAAAAATCTTAGAGAGATAGTTTAATAATCCTTCAAGTAATTTATATATCTAGAATGAAAGTAAGGGGAATCATATTTGACTTTGGTTTTACACTTTTTTCTTTTGAGAACCCCTCAGTTGAGAAATATCTTGATTGTTTCAGAAGAGGAATGTCAAAATCTATTAAATTCCTCAAGCAAGAGAAAATATTAGAAGATAAAGACCAAATTCTAGAAGATTTCATGACAATTTTCAACAAAAAGAGAGCTACCTATTTTAGACTAGCATTGAAAACAAAAGATGAATTCCCAACCACTTTATTGTTTAAGACGGCATTAGAGTTGTTGAAAGAAAAAGGCTACGAAATTCAAGAAGAGAAAATAAAAGAAAAATTCTTAGAAAAACTTGCGGATTTGTATCATTCCTGTGAAGAAGAAGAATGGAAACCCGATGATAGAACGAGATTTACTTTAGAAACTTTATCTAAAATATCAAACTTAAAAATTGGGCTTATATCCAATCATCCTAATCATAAAACTATAAAAAATATACTTAAAAATAATGAAATGAAAGAATTTTTTGATGTTATTGTAACTTCTGCTAAATATGGCAAAAGAAAGCCTATTTCAGACATATTTTTTTATACATTAAAGAGAATGGGATTGACGAAAAACGATGCAGAACATTGTATAATGGTAGGTGATGAGGCTGCTGACATAGTCGGCGCTAATAGAGTGGGTATGCAAATTATCTTAAAAGAGAGAGTATATGAGTTCCCCTATGAAAAAAAAATTAATATACCCGATCTAATAACAATTAAATCAATAGATCAAGTATTACAATACATATGTTAGAGATGAAGTAGCCCAGAGGGGAATTATTCCTTCTTTAAGAAGTTTTAGGAAGATTGAACCCCTGATCACTTGCTTCGCAGGCAAGCGTCTTATCCACTCGACTACTGGGCTAAATTTTCGTGAATAATTGTTAAAATACTTCAAAGTTAAAATACTTTATTTCTCTATTAAGTATTAGAGAGATGTATTAGAATTCTCCAAGATTATAATTCAAATAATTCATCGATTATAGCAAAAAAAGAATTAATCTAAATATTTTAGTTACCTAGGATAATCAGGCTTACTAGAAACTAATGTAGTGGTTTCCTCGATCCAGCTAGACAAATCATCATCAACGCGAATATAAGCTATGATTTTATCAAGTTCTTGAAGTTTAGTAAATTTGCATTCTACTACTAAATCCCATCCGCCATAAACAGGAGTTGTGTAAGTCACTGCCCAATCTTCATCTGGATTATTCGATTTTAAATTTGTTAATCTTTTTACAACTTCCCATTCAGTTCCAATTACCTTTAGTCTAATGAGTATGTAACCACGATAATAGATCTTTAACACCAAATATTTCTTTTTAATTACAAACGCTACAATGTTTTTGTGCTAATATTCACCTTAATAATGATTTATTTTTTTTGATAAGGTTTATTATTAATACTCAAATAGCATATAATTTTATACATCCATATTAATAATCCTCAGAGAGGTTTAAACCTTGGAAAATTCGGAAATAACGCGATTGTTATGGATTTTTTGCCTTGAAAATTCAGTGAAATTTGGAGGTAAACCAAATGTAAAAGCTGTGTTAGGAAAACTGATTGGACAAAACCCGGAGCTCAGATCTCAAATAAAAGGCATAAAACCGATTCTAGATGAGATAATCTTAGAAATATCTCAATTAACTCTTCAAGAACAAGAAGTAAAATTACTTGAGTTAAAGCCTGATGCTTTAGAGAAACAAGCATCAAAAGAAGAAAAGAAAACACTACCAGAATTACCTAATGCTCAGAATTACGATAAAATCGTGATGCGTTTAGCACCATACCCAAGTGGGGCTTTACACATTGGAAACGCAAGAATGGTGATCCTGAACAGCGAATATACCAAAAAATACAACGGAGACTTAATACTTTTCTTTGATGATACGATCGGAAGTCCAAAATCATTAAGAAATACCTCTAAAGCTAAATATGTGCTCCCTGAAGCTTATGATTTAATAGAGGATGGATTAAAGTGGTTAGAAATTATGTATTCAAAAGTCTATTATAAAAGTAATCGACTTGAAATTTATTACGAATACTGCGAAAAACTTATTCAGGATAATATGGCATATGTGTGTTTTTGCAACGCAGCTGAATTTAAAAATAAGTACAAAGATCGTAAACAAGATTGTCCACACAGAAATCAAACCTCAACTTTTAACTTAAAAGAGTGGAAGAATATGTTAAAAGGGAAATATCATGAAACGGAAGTTGTTGTAAGGTTGAAAACTGGGATGAAACAAAAGGATCCTGCCCTAAGGGATCAGATTATAATGAGAATATCCGAAGCAGAACACCCACGTGTAGGTACTAAATATTTGGTTTGGCCGATGTTGGAATTTTCTTGGGCAATTGATGATCATCTCATTGGTGTAACTCACATACTTAGAGGATCTGATTTAGTTAAAGAGGATTTAATAGAGGATTTTATATGGGACCATTTCAAATGGAAAAAGGCAGAGTTTATCCATTACGGACGCTTGAACTTTTCGGGTTTGAGTAAAAATGAAGAAAATCTATTAAGTAAAACTATGGCCCGAAACAATATTGCTAATGGCACCTATACTGGGTGGGATGATCCTCGTACGTGGAGCCTTCAATCGTTAAAAATGAGAGGAATTGAGCCAAAAGCTTTAAAAGAATCTCTACTGGATTTAGGATTGTCAATAAATGCTATTAATTTTTCGGTGAACTGGTTATATTCCAAGAATAAGGATATTATTGATGCACATTCAAATCGATATTTCTTTGTAGAAAATCCAGGGACTATTGAAATTAGCGATGCTCCGAATACTATCTTTATAGCTGAACCTATGCTACTCCCTACTGATCCTCAGAAAGGAAAACGAAAAATTAGAGTTGACGCTACAAATAATAAGTTGTTAATTCTAATATCTAGAAAAGATTTCGTTAATCTTAAGGCCGGTCAAATAGTACGCTTAAAGGATCTTTTAAATATACAAATAACATCCATAAATTTAAAGGATAGCAAAATTCAAGCTCTTTTCCACAGTTCTGATCTAAATCGGGATTATAGTATAATACATTGGGTACCTAAAAAAGATAATGTAAAAGTTTCAATCATAAAACCCGATGGAATAGTATCTAAGGGATATGGAGAAAAAAATCTTCAAAATGTACCCCTAAATAAACCCATCCAATTTGAAAGATTTGGGTTTGTAAACCCTATTGCTTGGGAAAATGAAACACTAATTTGCTACTTTACACATTAAAATGACATAACTATTAAATACGCGTTATACTTTTAAACCAGAAATAATAATAAAACTAAAACAAATATATCATGAAATCTTAGTTTGATGTAATAATGAATGAGAATGATAAAATAGACAATTCGAACGAAATTAAGCTAAGATGGTTGTTTTGTCCTATATGTGGAACTAAAATCCCGGAAGTGAAGAATATTAAATTTTGCACCAAATGTGGCGTGGATTTATTCTACATCAACACACATATGAGGATGCCTCCTCGTAAAGACACAATACCCTTAGTTACACCCGCTCCAAATACTTACCAGCCTTACAGTTTCAGACCTCCTAAGCCTTTAAGAAAGAAACTCTCACAGGACGATCTCTTGAATCTAAAAGAAGAAAAGTTATGGAGTAGCTCCGCGTCTATTGGTATGACCGCAGTGGCTTTTCTCTTAATGAACTTCGTAACAATTCTAGTAGCTATCGTATTTGTATTTTTTTCATTTAGCTTAGCTGCTATAGATGATATCTTAACCAATCCTTATTTAATTATTTTTAGTTCCTTTATCGAATTGATTTTATTTATTGTTCCAATGTTATATATTGGCAAGTACCTAAAAAAGCCAAACTTGAATAATCGATTGATCCTTTTAGGATTTACCATTAAAGGTTTTAATATCAAAGGAATATTGAAAGAAATTTTTATAGGTACAGTTTTTGCGATTCTTGGAGTATTTTTAGTGTTAAGTGTATCTTTTCTAATGGAGGTTATATTAACCATTATTTTTGGATACGAAATAGTATATGATATTCTTGGGACTTCTGGTGAAGTAGATGTTTTCATAACATCTTCTGATATATTCAGTATCATCTGGTTAGTCCTTATAATGATATTAATAATAGGAACATCCGAGGAGGTGCTTTTCAGAGGATTTTTACAAAAGGGTTTAGTACGAAGTCTTGGGAATATCGGGGGTATTCTAATTACAGCTCTAATTTTTTCGTCTATTCACCTTATTGGAATTTTCCTCCTTCCCGAATCATTAACATCTTTTATAGTGAGTTTACTTTTAAACTTTTTTCCCTTTTTTGCGATTTCCTTATTATTAGGGCTAATTTACTATTGGAGGAAAGAAAATTTAATTGCAGTTATGATAACCCACGGTGTTTACAATGCGTTAACGATTATAATTGCGTTTTTAGTATTCAATATTATTTAACAAAATCCAAGAAATTCGATGAGTATATTAGAAAAAATTTATCAAAAAGCCAAAGGTATCGAAGGCAAAATAGGTATTGGATTAGGTGATTCAGAGGTTCATAATCTTAAAATATTAAAAGCCACTATATCAATTTTAGACCCAAAATGTAATTCTTTTTTTTTCTTCGGGAGTAGAAAATCAATAGATCAAATTGCTAATAATAAACTCTTTAGTAAAAATAAAAAAAATATTATTTTAGTTGAATCAGATGAACCCACATCTGAAATTCTCAATTACCTCAAAAGAAATGAAATTTCAAGCGTTGTGAGAGGAAATTTAAGCTCAAATAAATTCTTACTAGGACTTCTGTCCATTCTAAACATACATGAAATTAATAGGCTAGCGCTGTTAGAAACTTATACGGGGTATCAGTTTTTTTTCGGACCCGTGGGTATAGACGAATGTATTGACTTAGATAGCAAAATATTATTCGTTAATAAAGCAATCAAGGAAATAAAAACATTGAATTTAGAACCAAAAGTAAGTATATTAAGTGGTGGAAGAATTGGAGATATAGGAAGAAATCCGATGGTAGATAATAGTATTGAAGAAGCTCAAAAAGTTGTAGACCATTTTAGAGATAAATATTCATCACTAATGATTGAACATTCAGAGATTTTAATTGAAAATGCGATCGCTGAAAAAACTAATATAATCATTGCTCCTAATGGGATTTCAGGAAACTTGATATACCGAACTTTGGTTCATTTAGGAGGAGGTAAAGCATATGGTGCGATTTATATGGATATTGATCGTGCAATTGTTGATACCTCCCGGGTAGGAGATATCTCTGAAATCAGAGGAGCTCTTATTTTAGCTCAAAGTCTAAGTTCTCATTAAAAATCTAATTCCACTAAGAAATTGGCAATTTAATTACTGATCTACTTTAGCAAATGAGGATCATCAGTCAGTCTGAAATCTTCGTTAAGATTATCCAATTGTTTCATGTCTTCTCCGCTCAAAGTAAAATTGAAGACATCAGCATTCTCCGCTAAGTGTTCTTTTTTCCCAGATTTGGGTATTTGGATGATATTATGCTGCAAACCCCACCGTAATAATACTTGTGAAGGACTTTTGTTGTATTTCTGACCTATTTCTTGTAGTACAGAATTACTAAATTTTCTTCCTTTTATGAGAGAGCTATAAGCTTCGACCACTATACTTTTGTTTTGACAATAATCGATTAAATCCTTCTGGTACAGAAAAGGTGATAGTTCAAACTGATTTACTGCGGGAACTATGTCGGTTGTTCCTAAAAGTCCCTCTAAGTGGCGCATCGTAAAGTTACTTACGCCTATAGAACGTGCCTTTCCTTCTTTGTAAAGTTTTTCTAAAGCTTTCCATGTATCATTTCTCAAATTACTTACAGGCCAATGGATTAGGTAAAGATCCACATAATCGGTGTGTAGTTTATTAAGGCTTTGTTCGATGGCACTTAAAGTTTTCTTGTATCCTTGTTCGCTATTCCACACTTTTGTTGTGATAAAAATCTCTTCTCTTGGTATTGTGGATATTTTGAGCGCTTCTCCTATTTTTTCTTCATTTCCATAAAAAGAGGCAGTATCAATGAGTCTATATCCTAATTCAAGCGCCCATAACACTGCTTTAGATGCACTTGGGCCACTAAGCTTCCAAGTACCGAGTCCTAAAATAGGCATTTCTACACCGTTATTTAATTTTACTACAGAATTAAATTTTAAATCCATATTAAATCAACTCCAAAATCATGAATAAATTCGTTATATTAAAATTTAAAAATATTCATTATAAAAAATCAATTTAGATATACAATTAGTTAGTGAAACAGTGAACAAAGAGAGTATTTTTCTAGTAAGTAGTGATAAAATATTAAAAAAAAAAATTGCTTAAATCCAACCCAAAATATATCCAAAAATGACTATCATTGAAACATCTATCAGGATCATTATAAGGATTACATTTCGCTGTCTTTTAGGTTCCCAGTAATACGAATAAGCGGACACGACAAAGAATGGAATATAGACGAATATGAATACCGTAATGGCGTTCCACCACTCCCATACCCACACAAATGAGTCAGTGAAAATTAAAAAGATTTCAATAACAGAAGCTAAAAAAGCATTACCGATACCTATTGCGAGTGGTTGAGGAATATCAAATCTTCCAATAGAAAACATTTTTTCTTTTGGATCATCAGGTAGTAATTTACTCTGAACAATGCCAACTATTGCAAACATTAAACTTAATTCAATTCCTACTCCTACTAGTATCAAATACGCCGTACCTTTAGGGACAGTCCATAACGCATGACCAGAAAGAAACTGAATTATAGAATTAATAATTTCTACAAACCAATGAATCCCGTATAATGTTAATCCAGCTACAATCGCTTTAAAATTCTTCTTTTGAAACTCAGAGAAATATATATAGAGCACTACAACAAGCATGAAGATGACATAAAGATTAAACACCTCTCCACTCCTAAGAAGCGCTAAAGCCATTTCAGTGGCTTCTGGTCTATGTAATAGTAACATTCGCTAAATCTCTTTTAATATTAATTTCAAATTTGAATTTATGAAATCATTTATTAATTTTAAAAATTAGGAATTCTAATATGTATAAGAAAATTGTTTTTTAAACTGTCAAAAAAAGATTGTTTTAATTTTTAACAATAAAAAAATAGGATTAAAAAAAAAATTATTTTCTCGCAGTAAAAATCCCGAACCCTATGATGTTCTCATATAATTTGCATCTAGATTTTAATAAAATTATATTGTTCATCCTTCTTTTCAGCCAATTTGAATAGTCCTTTAGAAGTAATGAAATCTATAATCTCATGTTCATTCATATGATGATCATCAAAGGAAAGTATTGAGTTTGGTTTTAAAACTCTATGAAATTCTTTTAATATATCATTTTTATTAGGGATGGCATGAAATACATCAAAACAAATTATCTTGTCAATAACTCCATCATCTAATCCAGTAGCACAATCTGTTTGAATTGTTTCAATATTAGTATAACCCCTTTTTTCTCCTCTTTTTCTAACCTTTTTCAATGCTAATGGATGAATATCTACAGCAATAACTTTCCCATTTGGTCCTATCTTCTCAAGAGCAGCTATTGTATAACTTCCTGATCCACACCCATAATCTAAAACTATTTCTCCTTGTTTAACATTAGCTTTTCTAATTTTTTCTATAGGGGGGTGGAATTTATCACGAATGTTAAAGAAAAATGCCATAAACCTAAAATCAATATTTGATTGTTTTTTATTCTTCTTCATTAAAATCACTTCCATTAATTTCTTCAATATCCCCAAAACCTCCTCCAAATGCTTGAAATAATTTTAGGGCAAAATTTTTCAATTTAGTTGCTTTCAGTAAGCCAAGGCCTTTTTCAATATCTCCAAATACGAGGATTAAATCTCCAGAGTTTATTTTGAAAATCTCTCGAGCATCTTGGGGAATAACAATCTGTCCTCTTTCACCGACTTTAGCAGCACCTAAATAACTTTCATGTTTTTCTAGTTCTTTTCTATCAATTTCCAGACTTTTTGTTAAACCCAAGCCTTTATTTAAATCCCCAAAAATATATACCTCATCTTTAGCTTCGATTCCAAAGATTTCTCTTGCTTTAAGGGGAATAACAATTTGACCTCGTTCACCAAGCTTTACTGAGCCAAAAAAGTATTTTCCTTTTTTACCAGAAAATTCAGTTATTTTAATCACTTTTTAGAATTCATATTGAAATGATCATATTAATATGATCATGTTAATATGATCATACGAATCATACTATTTAAATGCATCGACTATCTTTATTCAAAAATTTCAATTTTAGGATGTTTTTTTTCCTTTTTAAATATCGGTCCCTTTGCGATAAATCGATAGCTAAATGGCTAATTCTTCCAGAAACCAAAGTATCATTTTTAGCATTATTTATAAATATAAAAAAAAAAATTAGGTTATTGCTCCAAGGAGAGTAGCTACAATAATTATGATACCGCCTATCAATACGCCAAAGAAGATAACGCCTACTCCGAGAATTCCCAAAAAAACGGGAGTGTAATGAATTGGCCTAATACCTAGTAAGATCACAAGAACAGCTAAGATAAGAGCAATAACACCTCCAATTGCCCCCCATCCCCATGGTGCTAATGCAACACCTATTATTTTTAAAACTGCTTCTATTAAAACTATAATACCACTCGCAATTGCCGTTATACGCATTACTACATCGGTTTCTTGAAGTTTACTCATATTGACACACCAAAATTCAAATGCTAATTAAATAAAAAATAGACTATTTCTCCTTAAAAATTTATAGAATATTCCTCTTAAGTATTTAATATTTTTAATTTATGTGTGAATTTAAATTTGGTAAATAAAAACGGTAAAAATCTTAAAATGTGTTTCTTTTCACTTAAATTTGAATGGGAGGGGAGGGATTCGAACCCCCGGCCACTTGGCCCCCAGCCAAGTCTTAAGCGGTAAAACTTAACGTTTTACTGTATCATACCAAGCTAGACCACCCTCCCTTCTAAAAAAAGGAAGTACTCCTTATACTTTACACAGAAAAAATAGTCCAACTAACATTTTTATAAATTAAAATCATAAATTCTATTTATTTTTAATGATCTCCGAAGTTATTAAAGGCAACTATACTATAAGAATTATAACAAATCTATAAATTAAATAAAAAATAAATTTTTAATCTCTTGGAGCATTTTCTTCGTCGCGAAGTGGTTGCTTCATTATTTTACCAGTAGGGGTTTTAAGCAAATCATCTCGAAATTCGACATATTTTGGGACTTTAAAATCTGCTAGATTTTCTTTACAAAACTTTAAAATTTCTTCGGTAGTCACGGATTTTCCTTCTTTTAAAACGACGAAAGCTTTGGGAAGTTCTCCATAAATATCGTCTCGTACTCCTATAACTGTCGCCAAAGAGACTGCTGGGTGTGAATAAAGTATTTCTTCGATTTCTCTTGGATAGATGTTTTCTCCACCTCGAATTATCATATCTTTTTTGCGATCGGTTATGTAGAAAAATCCATCTTCGTCCATATGGCCAATATCACCAGTATACAACCAGCTATCTTTAAGAGTGTCAGCGTTCGCTTCTGGATTTTTGAAGTACTCTTTCATTACATTATCGCCCTTAACAAGAATTTCACCTTTTGAGTTTGGAGGAAGATCATTGCCATCACTGTCTACAATTTTCATTTCATTACCTGGTAAAGGTATACCTATACTTCCAATTTTTCGCCTATCTTCTGTATCTGTGGGTATCGGATTAACTGAAGATGCACACGTACCTTCTGTAAGACCGTAACCCTCAATAATCCTACATTTAAATGTGTCTTCAAATTCCCTGAATACTTCGACTGGCAAAGGTGCAGCTCCACAAATTACGAATTTTAGGGAAGAAAGATCCAAATTTTCGTGAGGCATTTTAAGAAGGATTGAAAGTATAGTCGGAACCGCACTGAAGGTTGAAGCTTTGTATTTTGCTACTGTTTCCCAGTGTGTTTGGGCAGAAAATCCTGGAGTTAAAATACAACTGGCACCTATTGTAAAGGGAGCCATAACTGTGACTATCTGAGCGTTAACATGAAATAACGGTAAAATTAGCATGAATCTAAAGTTTTCTTGAGCTTTCAGGAAATCTTTGATCATTTCCGCATCTCTTCGAATGTTGAAATGGGTCTGTAGCACTCCCTTAGGGAATCCTGTAGTTCCTGATGTATAAAGTATTGCAGCTGAGTCCTCTTTTTCATTAATTGATAATTCTGGTGGGGGGTTACTTGACGATTTATCCATAAGTTCCCAGAAATTCAATGTTCCTTCAACTTTGTCTCCAATAACAATAACATGTTCCAAATTAGGAAGTTCATCTTTTATCTCCTTAATAATTTCCATAAATTTAGGGATCGTAACGATTATTTTAGCTTCTGAATGATCCACTACATATTTAACTTCCCGCGCTTTAAACAATGCGTTTACAGGTCCAGTTACTGCACCAATTTTAGGAATTCCTAAGTAGAGATAGACATACTCGAGCATGTTTGGTAGATAAACGCTAACTTTATCTCCTTTTCTTATTCCAAGATCATAAAGAAAATTTGCTACTTTATTAGTTAATTCATCTATTTGGGAGTATGAAATGGTAATATCTTCCCAATAAATAAAAGTTTTATCTTTGTATTTTTTAGCTTGATTATTGACTAATTCTCTTAAATTCATTTTGGTATCCTCTTTCGTAATAAAAATCATACATTTACATTATCAAATAAATTTGTATGAATTTAGTATAGTTAAAAATCACAAATTATATTTATGTTTAATTATCCCTTTTTTTAAAAGCAATAATTTTTAAATTCTTTAGAGGTTTTTTATTCTTATAATTTTATTAAATTAAATCGTTCTTGTGTTGAATTATGCGCTCCAGAAAACCTTTTATCATTTTTTGGCCTCAATATTTTGAAGCAAAAAGGAGTAGATCAAAGGGAAGGCGCATACCGAAGAAGTATGCAATAGAAAAAATAAATACAAATGATATTTTTAACGCTGCAAAACGCTTAGGTTATGAAGCCCATTACGAGAAAGGTTATCAATATCCTAAAACTTGGTGGGACGATCCTGGTAGAATATCTATAGACACGAAGGGTGCGAAGAAATCTAAAGTTTTAATAGATGTTGCTAAAGAAATAAAAAAAATTCAAACAAAAAAATAAATATGCTATTATGCATGAATTCTCGTTTGCCTACAATATATTTAAAATTGCAGAAGCTACAGCTATAAAACATAACGCCAAGAAGATTTCAGAAGTTCACCTTGAGATTGGCGAATTGACATTAATAGTGCCAGACCTTCTCAAACGTTCATTTGAAATGGCGACAACTGGTTCTATTGCTGAAGGCGCAGAATTAGTAATCGAACTGCTTCCTGGTAAAATAAAATGCCGAGATTGCGGAAAAAATTCATCCGTCACTTTAAGCGAAGAATCATACTTAACCGGTTTACAATTATTTCAATGCAAACACTGTCAAAGTAAGAACACTGAAATTTTAGAAGGTAAGAAAGCGAATATAAAGAATATCAAAATACAAGAATAAGCTGCTTGATATCAATTAAAAACATCTGAAATCTTAATTAGTACTGATTATTCAGATTAATCTTCTGTATATATCACTAGATAAAAAAGAAGATTATTCACTAATTAAGATACCATTTAAAATTCCGTGTTGACCTGGACGACTAGATATTGTTGCTTTACCTAATTCGGTTTCAACTACAGCACCCTTAGTAAGAATATGGCGACGATTTAAATCCTTAGAAGCAGCATTACTTTCGAATTTTAAAATCTTAACTTTGGAGGTTTTATTGGTCGTAAGATCAGTGACATTAATGAAAGTTGAGGAGAATAACTTAAGTTTGTAATTTCCTCCTAAAGTACGCTGTTTCTTTTTCTTTTCCTGCCCTATCTGAGTTTCGATGGAAGGTCGCTCTAGTTCTCTTTTCCTTTTCTTATGGAAATACTTATATTTTTTTCCAGTATACTTTCGTTTGCTTCTTGCTTGACTTCTTGCCATGATTAAAGGACACTCATCGAATCGAATATGATATAATCGATAATTATCTATATCTTTAAAATTTTTTCGTTTAGAAGTTTATAATTTTTAAAAGTAAAATAGAAATAGGTAAAATTAATTTATTTAATATAATAATTAAAAATCATATACTAATTTTAGAACATTTGTAGATTGGTTAAAAATGATGGAGAACAAATCTAATTATCCATACTTAGATGAAGATTCTATAAAAAATATAATTAAATCGAGTACAACCACAGTAGGGATCATTGTAAAGGATGGTGTTGTAATCGGTACCGAATCTCAAGCTACTGCGGGATACACTGTAGCCACCAAAGAAGCTCAAAAATTATTTAAAATAAATGACTATACAGCGGCCACTATTAGTGGTGGAGTTGCAGATTGCCAATATGTTATTAATCAACTACAAGCTCTATCAAGATTAAAACTAGTAGAGGAAGATAAAGTACCAGATCCACAGTATATTGCAAGCATGACAAGGAATATTTTATTTAGCGGAAGATCATACTTCATGTGTATGATGATCGTAGGAGGTTTCTCACACAAAACTAATAACGGAATTCTTTATGGTGTTGATTTATTAGGGACACTATATGAAGAAGATAAATTCATTTCGTTTGGTTCAGGATCTCCATTTTCATTAGGAGTGTTAGAAGCCGATTGGAAACCAAAATTAACTAAAACAGCAGGAATAAGCTTGATAGAAACAGCAATATCAAGTTCTCGAGAAAGAGATGCTGCATCCGGATTCAACCTTCAAATATGTACGATTGATAAAACTGGTTTTAAACAAGTTCAATAAACTGTAAAACACTATCAAAGAACAATAATTCAAATCTAGCTTTTTCTAAATAATACTTATCAATAGTACGTGAGTAAGTTTATAACAATATTAAAGTAGAAATTGACAGATTGGTGTTTATTATGATAAATTTCTATAATTACTCAAAATAAGTTTTATTTGTGTAAGCTTATTACTCAAATAAATAAACCCATTCATATCATTGTTCCGGGAATCTACAATGATCCAAATTAAGTGTGTAAATTTCTTTAAACCGCTATTATGGTAATATTTCATGTTACGTTTATCTGTGCTACTAGGAGTTGTTCCAGTTGGATGAGAGTGAAGAATTGCTATCAATTTCAGGTTTTCATTTTTCATTAAATGTTCTGAAAGCTCTAAAATTTTCTGATCATTATCTAATAAAAATGATACAGTGCTTCCTTTGTTGGATTCCATACAATGAAAAGAAACACTGTAGTAGTTGTAATTAAAATCACGGTTATTATTATTAACTTCTTGAATATATCCTAGGATAAAACCGCTAGCTTCGTTAGGGGATGCTAATTTAATACAGTTATTGATTTTTTCAACTATATTGTTACTAATATTAAAAACAATATCTTTCTCAAATCTCATATTTAACTCCATATATAAAATCAGAATAAAGTTAAAGCAGCGTTCAAAGTAGCTAATCGTGCCTTTTGATGGTTACCTCCCGAACCTATTATAATTACATCATCTTTTTCAATTTTAGCATTAGCATCTTCAATTTCCAACTTAAAATAATTCAATGTTTTAGGATTAATTTTGATATTATCTTTATCATCTTTAAATTCTGTTTTTGTGGGAAAAAACAGGTTAACACCATCATAAACTAGACAGGTAGCACCAGAGCCGTTAACTTTTATAGCAGCATCTCTTTGATCTATTCCATCACTTAACTTCGTAGAGGCTTTTTTGACTAAACAGAAATACGAATTAACATCTTCTTGTTTAATTATAATATCTTGTAAATACTCCAAATCTGCTTTCTTCAATAAAGGAATCTTCCTTTTTACTTTTGCTAAAAATTCAAAACCTTTTTGAGTTAAAACATGTCCTCTCCTCTGTAATTCACCAACATTCGTTTCTCCTTCGCTTGGAACAATTATAAAATTGGTAACATTTTTCAATTTATTAAATAATGATTTTACAGTTCCAGCTCCGATTTGTAATTCTTTTTGAAGTCGATACCTACCAATCCCTTCTGTATTCTCACCAAAAAGATATAATGACAGTATAATATGCACATAATCGAATGTTGGTTTAATAGTGGGACTTGCAAATAATGGGTCTAATTCGCTCAATTTATTCATACTGGTTATATATAATAGGAATCGTCTATAAAAAAAACTAGGTCAAATAAAATTATTAATCTAAATAGTTTTATATTTTTTATACAATCGAATATAATCTTTTTATTAAGAAACCGGCGAATGATTCATGGAAAGGAAAAATAAAGATAAAAGTCAAGAAGATATCCATGAATTAATGCTATTTAATGAAACTACAGGAAAAGAGTCAAAACCATTTGAACCTGAACCGTTGGAATATGTGGATCAAGAAGACAAAATAAAAATGGTCTATAAATTAGTCCCATTTGGTGGAAATTACCTTTATTCTTTACTAATAACGAATCAGAGCGCCGATCCTATTACAGAGGTTAAAATTAGAATTAAATTTCCAAGCTTTTTTAAATTATGTAGGAGCACTCCACCAACTTTGATCCTAGAATCGTTAGAATCTGAAGAAGATGAAAGTAATAGCGATCAAAAAGAATTTGAACAACAACAAGTCGTTATGGAATTTGAAAACCTAGATAAAAATTCCAAGAAACAGATAAACCTATATCTATGCCCCCTTTTCTTAGAAGAAAAAGGTACAATTAGATCCTTTGTTACTTTTATTAACAACGCTGATTTCGTAAGGGCAATTGATACTGATATCATCCTAATTCAGTTTGATCCATTTAGTATAGAAAGAAAAATAATACCCTCATCAGAAATTAAACAATTTCTTGAAAAGCCTTGGATAAAAAAAGCAATTAAAAGCATCGGAATTGGTATTGACAATCTCTTTGATGAAAATAATTTTTTTGAGCAAATAAATAAAATTGTTGAAAGTAATAACTTCCAGTTAATTGTTAAAGATCAAGACAACAAAATTAGTTGGTTTTACGGAACTGATTTAGTCTCAGGAAACGATGTTTTGATTATTTGTCAAGTACTAGATCGCAAAATAGAGTGGTTAGCAGCCTCGTCCAATCCCCACTTACTCATTTCTCTCTTAACAAAATTTATCACCGAGTTTGAAAAAGATATGATAATATTTGGTCAAATAGAATCTGAAGAACAAATTTATACTCTGGAATGCAAATATTGTGGGAATATTTTAACCTATTTTCCCCTCAAAGGCGAATCTATTGAGTGTAATAAATGTAAATATGAGCAAATTGTTTGGAATTAATTAATTCAAATAACTTCGTAAAAACTTCTTCCTCTCAACAGAAAAGAATAAGTATAAATTTGATTTTT
>CAZDTP010000062.1:0-520 GCA_964508365.1 uncultured archaeon | reverse complement strand
TCTAAAAAAACATATAAATTAGTTTCATAATTAATACTCTTTTTTTTCTTTTTTTTTAATATGCCTTCAATTGTATTGAGAATATTTTGGGAGAACAAGAAAGAAACATTTCTATTTAGAAGGGCATTGTTAAAGATCAAAACAACAAAATAAGTTAGTTTTATAGAACTAATTTAGTCACAGGGAATGATGTTTTGATTATTTGTCAAGTATCGGGTCACAAAATAGAGTGGTTAGCAGCATCGTCCAATCCTCACTTACTCATATCTCTCTTAACGAACTATATTACCGTATTTGAAAGAGAAATGATAACGCTTGGTCATATAGTGTCTAAAGAGCAAATTTACGCTCTGGAATGCAAGTATTCTGGGAAACTATTTACTTACTTTCCACTAAAAGGTGAATCAATTGAGTACAATAAGAGTAAATATGAACAAATTGTTTGGAATTAATTAATTCAACTAGCTTCGTAAAAACTTCTTCCTCTCAACAGAAAAGAATAAGTATAAATTTGATTTTT
>CAZDTP010000061.1:0-20521 GCA_964508365.1 uncultured archaeon | reverse complement strand
TCTTTCGAGTTCATAATTTAATCTTTCTCACTAAATTAGATTTAATGAAATTTTTCTTTTTTTATTTTAGAAATATTTGATTATTAAAATAGGTCAGTGTTGATATTAAAACATAGGACTAAAAGTGGTTTAAATAAGAAAAATTAGATGTTTTTCATAAATTAGTATCTGTGGTTTCCCCCGGTTCTTCTTTATATTCTTTAGGGGCATTTTTGTCGATTTTCGATTTTACACATTCTTCGCAATATCTTAACCAAACATCTTTTTGGGAGTTTTTACCATCCATGTTAGCTCAACAAGTTAAGTATTAAAACTCATGATAAGAATATTATTAATTCATTTTAAAGTTTATTAAATTCCATCGTTTTGTACAATCGCGTAGAACATTTTACAAACATAAATAAATTAAAATTATTTTTATTTAGAGGGGGTGATTAAAAATAAAACTAAAAGTCAATTTTTAAACACATAAAAATATTCCACAATGTTGTTTGATAAATTTTAACTTTTAACAATAATTTGAATCAATTAAAGTTAAATTGCTTCTTTAAGATGAGATTAAATGTCTAATGAAAAATGTGATGTCTTGGTTGTAGGTGCTGGCACTGCTGGTACTTATTTAAGTTGGCTCCTCGCTAAAAAGGGGTATTCCGTTATTACCATTGAAAAAGATAAGAGAGAAAAAGTTGGTAATAGGTTGGATGTTATTCACTTCGAAACAGATAGAATTGAAAAAGCTGGTATTCCTCCTTTTAAAGTCGGAGAACCGGATTGCATTGAGATCCGTGATACTTCTATCGTAGGAACTCCTGATTTTACAACGGAAATTAAAATTAGAGCATTTCAAACTATCGTGCGACTTACACCTTTTTTAAATAGGATGTACAAGGTACTAGAAGCAGACGGCGTGAAGTTAGAATTTTCCTGTTTATTTAAGAAAATAGTATATCAAGAAGGAAGAATTATCGGGATTTTAGCAGAGAAAGATGGGATTGAAAAAGAATTTCACGCACGGGTAATCATAGATGCTTCCGGTAAAACCGCTGTTTTAAGAACAGCCTTACCAGAGGACTATGGCGTTGAGACTTTTAAGTTAGGGCCTAACGATGTAATGTATGTTCTCTTACAATATATTAAATGGACTGATCCAAAGTCTTCTCACCCTGTAAACGACACGGGGTATAATTGGTGGCTTTTATGGTTCGGTCCTTCATACCATAAAGATGACGCAATATTAGGAGTAGGATCCCCGGGATCATACGAAAACGCTAAATTAGCCCGCGAAGATTTTCTCAATAGAGCTAACCTCCCTTCTTATGAGATTATCAAGGAAGAACAAGGTATGACTCCCTACAGAAGACCTCCTTATTCTTTAGTTGGTGATGGGTTCCTCTGCATTGGAGATGCAGCTGCGATTACTTACCCCTTTTCTGGACATGGTGTTACTGCCACCTGGATGTTATGTATGATTGCCGCTGATGTAGTTGGAAAAGAACTCAAAAACGATGGGTATATCACAAAAGAACGCCTTTGGGATATTAATTCAAGATATTTTAAAGATCAGGGCGCAAAATTTGCAAGTTTATACATGCAACTTTCAGGAATATTAAATTTTAAAGAGAAAGAATGGAATTACTTCCTTAAAAAAGGATTAATATATCAAACAGGTGAAGATGATGAGATTCCAGAACCTAATAAAGAATACGAAGAAGAAATGAGTTTTGGTGAATTCATAAAATTCATTGGAAAACTTATCTGGGGGATCATAAAAGGTAAGTTAACGATAAAACATATTTCGCGTTTAATAAGTGCAAATGGCCTTGCAGGGAAACTTAAAAAGCATTATGAAAATTATCCTACGAGTGTGCTTGAATTTGATCAATGGGTTGAAAAAGGAGAGGAACTTTGGAAAAAGAAGAAGATCGCTATTAAAAACCTATCTAATGTTTCAATAACATATCAATAACTCTTTTATTTTATAACAATTTCCAATGAACATAGTCATCATTGTATTCCTCAAAGTGTAATCCCTTTATGAAATTATAAGAAATTTTATTTTCTCTATAGACTTTACAGTGTAGTTCTAAAACTCCGTTCTTTTTGAAATAATCCCACGTAGCCAAACCTAAAATTGTTCCTAATCCTTTTCTTTGAAGTTCTGGGATAATTCCCATCCCTGCAATAACTCCTATCTGCCTATTGTCACCGGTAAAATTAATTATAGAAAAACCACTATCTTCTCCTTTAACTTTAGCTATCAAAATGGTAATGTTTGGATCGTTTAGAATATTTAATATTGAATCTTTTTGCATCGGATGATAGGGCATAGGTGTTGAATGCCATGCAAGATCGTGTAGATAGATAAGAGATTCTATATCTTCTTTGGTAGCTTCCCGAACATCGGCTTGAAGGATATTATGTTCTATTTTATCTTTAAGACTCCTTTCGAATTCGGAGGTAATGTTTTTTACATTGAGTCTCATTTGAATAAAGCTCGAATCCCTTTCTGCTAAACCTGAAAACATGCTAATAAAAAATTTTTTTATTCTATTCATAGTATCTAAACCATTAAAAATAATCCTACGACTGTTAAAAGTTTTTATTATACTTTTATCAGTTATTATTTTTCTAAAAATAAACAAATTAAATAGAGAAATTTTGCATTAGAACAGGCAAAAGAATTTTCTCACTCTTTTGTTCTTTTTTTTTAATAATCTTACTAAGAACAAAATAAATTTGATTTGCTTGGAAATGACGCGTTTGATCGAAGTCATTTTTATTTAATACTATCCATTCAAAAAGAGACGATGGTTTGAATGTGTTTAACTCATAAATGTTATATCTATCTTTTTCTAAAGAAAGATCTTCAATATAATCGTGAATGACTGGAAGACAAGTAATTAACATTCGCGCATTATGGGAATGAGCGAATTCATATAACTTTTTAAGTAAACCGTTTGGATCGTCGCTACCACTTAGACCATCTATAAACAATATCCCTTTACCCAATTTAATATTTTCTAACAGATTAGAGATATAACATTCTTTTGTTTCTGGTAAAATTTTGTCATATAAAGCATCTAGGATATTATTACTCATGTCTATATTATCTGCGGGAATTAAATAAGGGAAATAACTTGATAATTGCTCTCGATGAATAATATCATATTTTAATGATGATAATAAATAAAATATAAATATCTATGACGAAGAATATATAAAATAATGATCGAAAATCGTATTTTACTAACAACCCCTACTTATCCTTATCCCACTCTACCAGCTAATGATTCTTTGACGGATGCAACAGGACAACGGTTTACAAAGGGAGATGATATTTTTACTTTAATATCTCACACTCACTGTTATGCAAATCATATTTTAGCTCAAAATATCAGTAGACCCGCAACGCTATTAGAATATCCCCGATGGAAAGATTTTAGAAAAGAAGTTGATAAAGGTTATAGCATCATAGGAATAAGCGCTTTCCCCCCACATTTAGACAATGTTATGAAAATGTGCCAATATATCCGCGAAACCTCTCCAGAAACAACAATTATGTTAGGCTCTTATGCTGCTCAAGCTTTTAAAGCCAAGTACGACGAAAAGACTCAAAAAAAATATGTTGACTATGTAGTGAAAGGAGAAGGTGTAAAGTTCCTTAGAGAATTTTTAGGAGAAGACACTGACCAACCAATCGAACAAAAATTAATGCCAAAATGTGGTGGTGCTCCTTGGTTTATCAATAAATATCCAATTGGTAATGTGGGATTCGTTGTGACTGGTTTGGGTTGCCCGGGAGGGTGCGATTTTTGCTCTACGACAGAAATGTTTGGTTTTAAACGTATTGAATTGCTATCACCAAAGGAATTTGTGTCTCACATTTACCTTTACCACAAGCATTTTCCTGATGTTCGGTTAATATTTGCTATAGAAGAAGATCATTTTCGTCATCCAGAATATCTCTTTGAAACGAAAAAATATTGGGAATCTAGTCCAAAAGTAGTTGAATCCTTAGATTGGCTCGCTTTTGGTTCAGTGGATAATATTTATAATTTTGCTAAGAAATATGGATGGGAAACAATTGCTGAGATAGGTGTGGGTGCAATTTTTATAGGAGTAGAATCAAAATTTGCAGGAGAACACGGATATACTAAACGACAAGAAGTAGATGCCCGCGAAGTTTTCGATAAGCTCCACTCAATGGGAATAAGGACTCTAGGTGCATGGATTTGCGGTTGGGACTTCCACAATCATTCTAACATCTATGAAGACCTTAATTATTTCGTCGCATGTTATCCTACTTTCCAACAACTAACTCGGTTGTCCCCCTTCCCTGGTACTGTATTATACGAGAAATTGATGGAACAAAATAGAGTTAGAGATGTTCCATGGGAAGATGTCCATTTTTGGAGTGGCTCTCAGGAAAATATTAACTTAGAAACACATGAAACCCTTAATTTAACAGAATACGGATACGATTTGCTTTATAAAACATGGGGACCATCAATCCTTCGTAAATTAGATGTAACCTTGAATGGATATGAATTTTGTTTAAAATCCGATAATCCCATTATGCGAGACCATAAATCTCTATTTTTTAAGCATCAAGCCGCTATCTTGTGGACGTCAATAGAAGCAATGGATCGTTTTGCTCCAAATGGGGTAGTTAGGAGGAGAGTTCGAAAAACTGACGAAAAATATAGACGCTTAATTGGCGAGCCGACTCCTATTATGAAATATTTATCAAAAATAATCGAGAAACGAGCAAAGAAGTTTAAAATCAAAAACATATTGGATTCATTTAATCGGTATCCTAAAGAAGAACCATTTAAAAAATACTTATATAACAAGGAAAAATCTACAAAGGATAAACGCATTCCTTACAAAACCATTGAACCTACTAAGAAACCGTTCGCAATGAAATGGACTAAATTTGAATTCCTAGTTTTAGCGCGACTCCTAAAAACCATTCGAAGTGTAAAACGAAAAAGAAGCGATCTAAAAGTCGATGATTACATCATTGAAATGGTGAAGAGACGAAATTTCATCGCGTTCTAAGTATAACCGAGGGAGAGAGAGGTCACTAAAAGTAAAAATAATAAAAACAAAAAAAAAGGTAATTAATTGATTTCTGAACCGCATAAAGCACAGAATTTTCCTATACCAGATAATCTAGCTCCACAATTTGGACAAAAATTAATAGAAATTTCAAAATCACTCACTGCTTTAGGAACATAAGCATGTTCTACTAGTTCTGATTCTTTTGGGGCGTCAAAAGTACTTAATGTGTCTAGTTTTGCTAGTTTAAAGAACCCAATAACTTGAAATATAAAACCTATGATTCCCGGAATTATCAAGAATCCGAATGCGCTCAATATTGTACCCTTCTTTAATTTATCACAACCATCAATTAATTCGCTGGATAAGTTACTTGGGAATAAATTGCTATTGTTTTCAAAGAAAGCCTTCAGATTTTTCCAAGCTTTAATTTCTGAAGCCAAACCGACAAAAATGAGGATTAAACCAGCGGACAAGAGAATGATTGCTATCGAAAGCATGACCCAGCCAGGAATAAAGAAAGGCATGAAAAAGAAATAAAATGCAAGATTCACACCTCCAGTAGCTAAAATAGTAATCCCTACTACTCCCATAATAAATCCTCTAATATATTTCGAACGGAATTCTTCTAAAGAAGCATTGTTTAACTGAAGGTTTATCTTTTTAATATTACCTAGAGAAATTAGGATGAAAATCAAAGCGATAAATCCAGTAATTCCAGTTGCTATGCTTAAAACAGTCAGAATTGCTACTATTTGTATATTTTTTCCAAAATCTTGAAAATTTTTTTTAACATCTATATTTGACATTTTCACTTTCGAATTTTAAATTTAGATACTTATGATCATTATTTCAATTATCATTGAAATCATTATGGGAGTCCATCAATTAATTTAATGAATGTTATAGAAAAAAAAAGACAAAAATCGGACTACACGAATATTATTAGTAAAATAAAATAAAATTTTTTATAGAAATCAAAAAAAATGGGTACTCGTGCTAGCGTGAAGGATTTATTTTATAACAATAAATATTGCTGAAAAAAAAAGCGCTATTAAGTATTGAATAATTAGAATCATGAGATTTTAATTTAAGCATAATTGGTGAGTAAGAAATGAAAATGAGTAATGTAGAAAAAAAGTTTGTTAATAACAAACGACATGCTCAGAAGAATTTAGAACTTATCGGGCGTTTATTTAATGCTTTCGATTTAAGCAAAATGAATAAAGTATTGGAAATTGGATGTGGCGTTGGAGTAGTTTCCGCACATTTAAACTCTGTGTATAGGATGGATGTTATTGGGACAGATGTAGATCCAGAGCAAATTGAAATAGCAAAAAAATATAATAAGGAGAATGAGAATTTAAAATTTATTAGTGCAAATGCTACAAAACTTCCATTTGAGAATAAAAAATTCGATATAGTCTTATTACTATGGGTTATGCATCATATAAACGATTGGGGTAAGGCTTTGAAAGAAATAAATCGCGTGCTAAAAATAGAGGGGCTTTTAATTTTTTCTGATCTTGCGTATTCAAGGAGAATTGCGACAATCGGTAAGTTCGCATCTTCTATTAGAATTTTTAAGCACATCGTGCAAAAATACGGTGTTTATACAATTGATGATATAACAAATTTTTTAAAAAGAGATAAATTTGAAATTATTTATAGAGAAAGCCCTAAAAGAGGGGTATTATCGGGATGTCATAATATAATTTTTCAGAAAAATATAAGTGAAGATATAAAAAAATAGAATTATGAGATTATGTGAAAAATTGAACCCCAGAAAAAATAAATAAAAAAAATAAAATTAGAAACATAAAAATACATAAAAAAGTTGGTTTAAAATGAGTATAAAAAGACATGAAGGTCATGAAAGAGAATTTCCAAACGCGCATATTTATCATGCTATATTGCCAGTAGGATTTTCCTTAATTTGGTTTTTAGATTCAATCGTTTTTCGAATTTCAATATTTTTTAACGACTATGTTCTATTTGTAATTCGGTTAATACTTTTTTTAGTGGTTCTAGCTATCGCTCTAACTTTTATTTCACTATCTCATCGTGCATTATTTAAATCACACCAACCACCTAATTCTTTGATTACGAACGGAATTCTTAGATATACGAGAAATCCAATGTATTTTGGAATATTATTAATCTATGTGGCATTTATCTTTCTATCGATTTCGTTAATTAGCATTGGTTTTTTTATTCCAGTCTTTTTGGTTTATAACAGGATGGTAAACTTTGAAGAAAAAATTCTTGAAAACATGTTCGGTGAACCATTTTTAGAATACAAACAAAAAGTGGGAAAGTGGTTACCAAATCCATTTAAGTAATCATTAGTAAGACTCATTCCATTAATAACGAAGATTCAGTTCTAGAAAACCGTATATAGTAGTACTATAAACAGATTTTAAAAGAAGAGATAAAAGTAAAAATAAATTAAAGTTAAGTCTATTAATTGAGTGTCCAATAGAAACTTAAATATACTTATTGTAATTATATAATAAGTAGTATATCCAGATTAGTATGAAGAAATTAATACCCTATTGATTTTTATACTATTTTAATAGGATCGTAATTAAAAACATGAAATAGCATTCTGTATGGCCACTCCTAAAACGGACCCTAATATATTGGAAAGTTATACTTTTTTTGTTATACCTAGTTGGGGACATTTACTCGGTTATCCCACCTTAGGTCAATATTCTAACCACAATGTGTCGAAAATATCTCATGACCTTGTTGTTTTTTTCAGTGGTGCTGACTGTTCTGTTCAAATAGAAGAGGGGACTCTATATTATCTCTTTGGTCTAGGATATTATTACAATCAATTTGAACTTGAAAGTGGAAGATATATTACTGATAATCGACAATTAACGGGTTTAATACTTTCAGATTTCGTTTACGATTATCTTTCGACCTCAAAAAATGTAACTTTAGAAAACGATCGTGACATAATCGTAAGCGAGAATCTCTTTATGTTACCCATAGATTTATCCTTTAAATCTGAAACCAAGCGTACGTTTATTCAAGGAACGCTTATGAGAAATCTATTCATTCCTTATAAGGATATTATCTTAGAGTTTATGGAAACATTGAGAAATCCACAATCCTTTCAAGTAGACAAAACAGGACCAATCTTCTTGAGTACACATCGGGATTCTTATAATCAAATCTTAATTTCTTCCGAAATGGACTATGAAATGAAAACTAATTTCTTAAGCCCAACGGCAGGATTAAACGGAATTACATTTGACTCTAAAAAGCATTTAGAGCAAAATTTTTCACACCAGAATTTACAGTACATTGAAGAATTAGTATTAAACCTTAAAAGGGTTTATTCTACGATAGATTATGATCCAATGTATTTGTTCTCAATATTAGTAAATGCTGCTTTAAGGTTTAGATCAGAAATAAGTTCTCCTAATATTCAAAAAGTTGAGAGATCAAATAAAAAAATGCCAAAGGAATCAATATTTCTCTCTGCTGAACCAAGGATGCATTCTTTTGTCAATTGGCCGGAAATTTTTAGGAGAAGAACAAAGGATGAGTTGGAAAGGTCGGTAGTTCAAGCAACAAGTAAATTATATCAACCAAAAGAAGCTGATAAAGAAATTATTAGAGTTGAGGAATTTAGGGGGGAACAGGAGGAATTCAAGATTAGAACCATGAAACGACCTACTGTCGAGTTAAAACCACTCCCAACTCTTCCAACGAGTAATTCTTTAGATATTCTTCTTGCTATAAAAAATATAGTAAATCAGGATTATGATATTAGGTCCATAGGGAGATCAATTGAAATTGCTCGAGATTACATTAAAAGTATGGTTTTACATTCTAATGTTTTATGGGAAATGAGTAGATGTGTTAACCTTTATCAACGCGTAGAACCGAATGTAGGATTAAGCTCTAACGAGAAATTCGAATTAGTAGAACAAATCGAAAAATGGATTAATTTAATGAACAAAAGACAATCATCTTAAATTGGTGTATGGTCATAGTAAATTATAAGTCAATCGTAAAAAACTTACAAAAACATTATTCAGACGCTACGGAAGTAGTTGTGTTTAATAATAAAGCAAAAGTTTTTCACTTAACTGGCAGCTGGAATGTATCGAAAGATCTTAAAGGAGTATTAGCTATTTGGGGAAGCGCTAAAGCTCAGTTTGTGAATATGAGTGGCATAAGATATTCCGTTCTTCAAATGGAACCAGAAAGATTTATAGCTACTAACAGACAGAAAAAAGGACACTTAGTTGGTTCATCCATACCTGGAACTGATATGTATCTTATAGCTCACATCAAACCAAAAGCAAAGGGATGGATGCATATGGCATATCCAGCTATAGCAAGGGCAGCAGCAATGATGAGAGACGGATCAAAATCACAATTTATTGAGACTGAAGTAGATGCTTCCGATGACAACAATTTGATTGATATAAGCAGTAGATTAGCGCAACCCTCAGTTGATCCATATCTTAAGGCGGAAGTGGAAGGTTTTTTGGATTGGATTAAAAATCCTCAAGGATTAAATTCTTATCTCCTTCATTCATTACAAGAAAACGATCCATATAGAATCTCCAAACTTGCGGAGATTTATGATGAATTATATAGGATTTTTTACACTTAGGTTTTATAGATTCTTTGTTAAAAAATTATCGCTTTAGATAAATCGAAATTATGTCGCCATCCTCAATTACATGATCTAGGTTATCATATTTTTGACCAGGGTGTTTAGCAGATTTACCCCATACTAACGAGTAGCGATAATCGGTTATGAATCGTTTGTGAATTTTTCGACAGAGATTTTCAAGGGTATCACCTTGGTGGAGAATTATTGGTTCAGTCATATCAGCGTCTTCTCTTGGTGGTTTCAAAAAAACTCGTATTAAATTCAGTTCTTTGAAGATATAATGCTTAAGAGTATCAATATTTTCTTTATTTTTAGCTGAGATCATGACCCAGTGTTCATGACCAATTGCTTCAGTGATACTCTCATCCGAAATTTCCTCTTTCATTAAATCTAATTTATTAATTACTACAAATTCTCTTGTATATATACGATTTCCAAATATGAAATCTATTAATTGATCGGGAGTAATATCTGGTTCAGAGAAATAAACTCCCGCGTTCCGAACTTTTAATTCATTCATTAGAGATTTAACTTCATCTGTATCCATGAGTTGGTGACCTTTATAAGTAAAATGAATTCCTCCACGTGTACGCTCTTTAATAACTATTTTAGGTGGTTTTGTATTTAACCGGATTCCTGCGTTATTCAATTCCATTCTAATAGTTTCCAAATCAGAAAGATTAATAGTCCCATCAGGAAGAAAACAGATTATAATTAACACTAACTCAGCCGAACGTACTGCTGCTAATACTTCCTTTCCTCGCCCTTTACCAGCGGCAGCACCCAAAATTATTCCCGGTAAATCAATAAGCTGGATTTTAGCATCTTCGATATTCATCATACCAGGTATGGCTGTAACAGTAGTAAAATCATATGCTGCAACTTTAGAATGAGTATTCCCTTCAGTTAGCAAATTTAATAAAGAAGATTTCCCAACTGAGGGAAATCCAATGAACGCCACTTGAGCATCTCCTGTTCTTTTAATATGGAAACCACCACCTCCACCCTTTTTAGAACTGGCAATGCGAATCAAATCTTCGCGGAGCTTGGCCAATTGTGATTTAATTGTATTTATACTTTTTTGCGTCGCCTTGTTTACCTTAGTGGAAGCCAATCTTTCTTCTAATTCTGCTATTCTTTCTTCGACTTTTTCTGACATGTCATACCTTTAAAAAAGAAAAAGATGCAAATACAAAAAATTTTTCGAAAATCATTGAAATTATTTCTTTATGATATAGTTCGTGTGATAATACACACACGTATATAGTTTTTATATAATATATTCAGGTTTAGCCAGAGTATCTTTATCGGTAATAATTTTATAATCAAAATGATTTTTTAGAAGTAGTCAAAAATCTAAACTTTTTCCTTGGACTACAGCCAAAACCAGCAGGGTGGATATATGATGGAATTTGGTTAGGGATTCAAGGAGGTCCTGATATAGTTGATAAAAAAATAAAAAAAGCATTACAGCATAAACTAAAAGTATCAGCAGTATGGTGTCAAGATTGGCAAGGTATTCGATTTACCTCATTCGGTAAGCAGTTATTCTGGGATTGGAAATTTGATGAAAAAATTTACCCCGATCTCCCAAATTATATAAAAAGATTGAATAAAAAAGGAATAAAATTTCTAGGATACATCAATACAATGCTCGCTATTGAAGGTACTCTATATAAAGAAGCATCTAAAAAAGGATTCTGTTTAAAAAACAAAGAAGGTGAAGATTATCTTGTCATGATGATCAACCGCATCCACTGATGATTGATCTTCACCATACTGCAAAAATCCTTTATCACTTGCTTGGTTTCCACTTGATGGAAAAAAAAGTGTCCTATCTAATATTATTCCTCCATTTTGCTTCGAAACTACCTTAGCGGTGAAATCTACAGCATAAGGATCGTCCCAGTATAATTTTTGAGTCATCTTTATTTAAATCTCATATTGTTTAATTACTACCATATTTGATTTACTATTTTATTATAATGATGAATTCTAATTAAAATCAAAAGAAAGGTTATTATTTACTATTGAAAATTCACTCCTTCTTAGCAAGAAATGTCTAATCATGGTTATATTTCATAAGATTCTATTATCAACCCAAAATCTTGAAAGTGGCGAATATTCCTTGTTATCAATTTTTCCGCATTAAAAAGCTTTGCTGTTGTGCCGATTATACAATCCGCTAAATCTAGTATAATTCCTTTTGCTCTTAAGGATCCTTTTAAACTTCCTGATTCCTTAAGAATTTGTGAATTTAGGGGAATTACATGAAATTCAGATAGCAATTTTTCTATTTGGTCTCTGATTTGAACATAAATTTTCTCACTTCTTTTTTCTTTTGTATATCCTAAGCCATCATAAATTTCAGCAATAGAAACAGCAGAGATGCATGTAGTTTGATCAGAATAGAGCTTTAAAACAGATTTTACATTAGATCTACCACGCCAAATATCAATAATAACCGTTGTATCCACGATGATCACAATTAATCTCCCCAGGTTTCTGAGAACTTTAATGAAGAAATAATAGCATCTTTCTTTTTTCCTTCCTTAATAGCTGTTTCAAATTCATCTAAAACATTATCCGAAAGACTTTTTGCTATACCAAAATGTTTTAAGGGGTTTTTCTGTTGATTTGCAATTAACCGTTCAATTAATTCTGAAAAACTTTCATTCGGACCTTTTAATTTCTTCAGGTTTTTATATATATCATCTCGAATTGAAATCATTTTTGAAGTCATATTTTTAACCTTTAACATAAATATTTATATAAATATTTATATCTATAAGCTTTTAATATTTTCTATGTTTATACCTAAAAGCCAGTTCAATAAGTAATTGGACTATTTCTTTCTATATATCTAAAAAATTCATTTTAATTTTTCATATACTTCAAGCAATTAACTTGAGGAGGATTGGATTGTGGAGAGAACTGAAATCAAGAAAGAAAATTAATCTGCAAATTCTTCTTCTATTTGACTTAAATCCAAATTTAGAAAATATTCATTGATAATTTTATTGTATTCTGGTTTGGCATTACTTATTAAGTTGCGAATGAGAGGTATGTTGATTTTAATAAGTGCTTTAGATGGAATAGAGAACCAATTTTTAATTCCAAGAATGTAAACATTCCAGGGTGCCTTAGTATCTTCTTGGGATCGCTTAAGTATTTCCTCAGTTAAAAAAATCCAGAAGGATATGAGATTGGGTGAAATTTCTACATTTTGATTAAAGGTCGCACGTTGAAAGGATCCAAATGCTAAAACTTCTTTAAGATTGGGATAATATGAATTAAAATCGAGGAAGATTTTACTATCAACGATATCATTTAAAGAATCGATATCCTTAAGAGTGATCTTATTGAATATATTTTGAAGGTCTTTTATCATCATATTAGGTAATGAAATTATAATTAAGTAAAGATTAACAATACCTTTTGCGAGGTATGCGTTTCGAATATTGTTTACGATATTAAAACAATTGATAGTATCATTTGTCCTCTGAAAAATTAAGCATGGTGGACTATTTACTTGAATAAGATTCTCTGGGTGAGTGAAATTGATGTTGCTACCAATCCTAAAAAAATTATTAAATTCACCTTCTAATCCATTTTACATTAAGTCTTTTGGTTATTAGTCACTTTATTTATCAATTTGAATTAAAAATATAAGCGTAATTTTCACTCGCAATAGCTAAAGCCACAGCAGAAGCTAAATGCATTATTTTAAAAAAAGAGATAAAAGTAAAAATAAATAAATTTTAAGTTTAGTCGTTATAAGCTAAATTTAGGAATGTTTCCAAATGATGATCATTTCTAAGTTTTGAGAGAAAATAATATAAGACTAATCAATTACATAAATGTAAAAGTACAATAAATCCTTATTAGCATAGTGGGGGTGATACCCAGCTTTATTTACGGAAAAAAATATGGACGCAAAAAAAAATTATATCCGCAAAATAACTCAGATTCTTTTAAAAAATAAAAAAATATCCTATTTTTCATTATTAAAAGTTTTTTTCGACCCATTCTTCAAATTTTATTTTCCTGAGTTGTTCTGCCCACAAAATTTTAATGTTGGGCTCATTAGGAAGTAGATTCTGGCTTTTTAGAAGATCGTATAATTTATTAACTGCTTTTTCAATAAGAATTTCATAAATGGATGCTATTTTTCCATCTATGTGGAGTAGATTGTGAATGTCCTCTTTTGAATCTTGGATAATCTTTATCCAATTTTCAGCAAATTTTAATATATATTTTTCCATTAATCCCAAATTTTCCTTTGTAAAAATTGGAAAATCGATAGTATATTTATCACCTTCTTGTTTAATCAGATGATACCATTCTAAATTTAATAAATGGTTTTTCACGGTTTCTTTAGTCCATTGATACTTTATTTTACAATCATATTCTTCTTTAGATATTAAAAGCGGTTTTGGAGCAAAATTAAGTTTATGATAGAGCCCATCAAAAGTTTTTGGGCTTTCCGCCAATGTGATTAGAATTTCTCGTCTTACTCTATTATCTAAAACCCAAGGTATTTCCGCTTCATCCCAAGGTTTGGCTGTTCCAAAATCAAACCATGGTTGAATTTCATCTATATTTATTCTTCCTTGAAAAATATAATTATGATATTTTGTATTTTCCTTCATGATTAATTCCTAATATCTTTAGATTTTATCTTTTAAAAGTTTTCATAATACTTTAAAAATCTCAAGAAGGAGGAGCCATCCCTTTCGTTTATAGATCTTTTTACTTTGTTCATCAATTACGAATTCTCCAAGTTCTTTTAAATCAATTAAGTCTGCATTGAAAGATTCTAACTTAAATAAGGGAGCATCATCCCCAACTTTTATTCTATTCTTACCCCTTTTTTCATTCACATCTCTATTTTTTTTTAATTAGTTTTATTCTATTCTAAATTTATTTATAATTTTGTTTCTTCTTGGAGCATTGCTTCTATTAGAATTTCAGTTGCTTCGTTTTCGGTCAATCCTTTAGCCATGAGTTCATCCAACCATTTTTGTGGAAATCTACCTAACGAAGCTTCATGAGATATGCTCGAAGTAGGATCAATCGCTCGAATAAAAGGACGTGATCGACAGATTGAACCTTTCCCAAGAACTATTTCACTACATTCGACATGACCATTACAATATGGTGCATTTCCTTCCGTAATTCCATACATTAAAACTTCTCCCCCATCTTTCGCAGCAGCTTTCATTTTAATAACGCTTCTTGCATGATCGCCTTCAAGGAACACAGAATCTCTAATTCTTATTGAATCCTTTTTATTTTTTCCAAAAGCTCTAACCGTTGAACTGACGACGCTATCTTTCATAGCATAAATATCGAGTAAAATTTTTACTTGTCCAGGAGTTCCTTTTGTGAGATTAAAATTATTTTCAAAAATACTATTTTCTCCAACATAAATATAGCCAACTGGAGCTACTAAGGCGCCACTCTGTTCTCCATGATAATGAGTTTCATTATATGTAAAATTACAATTTTTACCGATATAATAATGGCCAAACATTTTATGGGTTAACCCATTAGCATTTGGAAAACTACAATGGGCTTGAATTGTTACTTCAGTATTATCCTCAGCGATTATACGTGGAAAAATCTCCTGAATACCCGTTTCTTTATTAACCCCAAAACATAAGTGAATCGGATCATCCAGTTTAGTTCCTTCTTTTATTATTACATCTGCAACAACACCATTAGGAATTTCTCGTCCCTTTATTATGATCCCATTTATTTGTTCTATCCCTGAAATTTTATTAAAATTTAATAAAAGTTTAGCCCCTTTGCCGTGCCCTGGTAAAAAATCCCGGATGTCGATATTATAATCTTCCAAGCTATCTAATATCTCTTGAGGATATTCATTATTCGTCATGAATTCCTTCCTCTCTGAAAATTCTTTCTATATATTCATCGTCAAAACATCGAGCTCCATTTTTAAATAATGTTCTTTTACACCATCCTTTTAAACCTGCTTTAGCACAATACCTTACCATTACCTTTGGAAATTCATCTGTTATTACAGCCTCACCTTTCCACAATAGTGTCCCATAATCTGCAATCATCCCAATGTCTTCTCGATGTGTGATTAATAATATAGTCATATTGAAAGCTTTAATTTTATTAAAGATATTAAGGAAATCTTCTGTGATAATCACATCTAATCCGCTATCAGGTTCATCCAATATTATCAATCTAGGTTGCATAGCTATAGCAGCAGCAAGCTCTACCCTTTTCCTTTCTCCTCCACTTAACGATTCATCAATTGTTCTTGAATAAAATTTCTCTGGTTCTAAATTTACTATTTTTAGTGCATCAACAACTTTTTCTTTTATATTCGTCTTATCTTTAATCCCTAATGAAATATACTTAAAAACTGGTAGACCATCAATTCTTGCGGGCTCTTGCCATGCTAAAGTAATCCCGAGCTTTGCTCTTTCGGTAATAGGTAAGTTTGTGATATCTCTATCATTAAAATAGATTTTCCCATGTGAGACTTTATAGTTATCTACTCCCATAATAGCATATGCAAGAGTTGATTTCCCAGAACCATTTGGACCAATAATTGCATGGATTGTTTCTTCCTTTACTCCAAATGAAACATTATTTACAATAACACATTTCTTATCCAAAGTTGGTATTGATACATGATCCATTTCTAATAGCATTTTAATAGGGAAAATAAGGATTCTAATTACATTATGTTAAATAATAAATTGAAGTTTTAATCCTTTTTTAACAATTCAAATTTAAGGTTATAAAAAAATTAATACTAAAGGTAAATAAATCTTTCCATATAGTATAAAGAGATTTGGTTATAATAACCCGAAAAATAAAAAACTGCGCTATGTCCACCCAAGGGCATCCAAAGAATAGAATATTTATCATTACCTTTTGCGAGGTATGCGTTTCGAATATTGTTTACGATATTAAAACAATTGATAGTATCATTTGTCCTCTGAAAAATTAAGCATGGTGGACTATTTACTTGAATAAGATTCTCTGGGTGAGTGAAATTGATGTTGCTACCAATCCTAAAAAAATTATTAAATTCACCTTCTAATCCATTTTACATTAAGTCTTTTGGTTATTAGTCACTTTATTTATCAATTTGAATTAAAAATATAAGCGTAATTTTCACTCGCAATAGCTAAAGCCACAGCAGAAGCTAAATGCATTATTTTAAAAAAAGAGATAAAAGTAAAAATAAATAAATTTTAAGTTTAGTCGTTGTGAGCTGAAATTATTAAATCTGCGAATAATCTCATGTCGTTAAGTAATACATTTAACTTGTCCATAGATTCTCTCTCTAATTCACCTGACTTCATGACAAATACGGCGATAATATATTTAAAGATATGGAGCTCGATCCCTTTTCCGTCCTCACTTTGACCCGTGAAACGGCAGGAGTCGGACATAAATATGTTCTCTCTTACTGTATTACACGCGTCAATAAAATCCCTTAAGTCCCCCCTTAGCGTCAAACCACTACTAACACCTTGAACGTTGTGAACCAACACATTACCTGAAACGTCAGAAATAATTATTTTTGCTTTTATTTCCTCAAGTTGACTCTCTGCTTTTTCCACTGATTTCTTCAGGTCTTTATACGACGAAATCAAAATATCGCGGAATATTTTAGCCAATTCATCTTGCTGATAAATACTTGTAAGTTTCAACTCGAAATCGTAATCCTTAAACGTGTCTAAAAATATTTTCTTAGCGTTCTTTACGTTGGTATCTAATAGCTCCTTCTGATAGGATTCTGTATCGTACTTATGTAAAAACAAGAAGATCTTGGGTTTCTCGTTATTTTTCCGATGGATATCCAACAAACCCTCAAAATATTCCTTCGCTTTATCAAAAGTATCCGGATCGTGCAAATCAACAATACAAATCAAGAAATCAGTCCCCTTGAAAATATCTGGCCGGTCCATGTATTCTTTTCGATATTGTTCCTGGCCGCCGAAATCGAAGATTCCAACTTGAAGACCGAGAAAGGGATGCCTTCTCGTTTCGTATAAAATTGTTGGACTCAATTTCTTCGTATCTTCTGGTTTCGTCTCAGCAAATGCTACGGAGTAAAGGCTAGTTTTTCCACAGCCTCCCAAACCCACTAAACTTATCTTCAAGATTAATAACCTTTAGTAATTATAACTGATTAACATTTAATAATTAATTTTTACAATGAATTAAGTTTTAAAAAAGTATAGAATTTGAGTATTTGATAATTTCCTTTATATTTTAAACATGTAATAATCTAATAAAAAAAAATTCATTATGAAATAGTAAAGTACGGACCTTTCCCTTGTTCCCAGAGTAGTTCGCGGGCTTCTTTAAACTCGCGAAGCGATTGCTCTGGGATTTGAGTGTTATATGCGTAAAGACTCTTTAAATTTGGTAATTTTTTGAGGGGTTCAATGTTGGTTATGGGATTTCCGGTGAGATTCAATGATTCCAGACTCATCAAATTTTCGAGGGGTCGTATATCAGTAATCTGATTGCTATCAAGATTTAAAATCCTTAGGTTAACGAGTTTTTCAAGACCCTTAATTTCTGTAATTTCATTAGAACTGAGGTCTAATTTGATTAAATTAACGAGTTGATCAATACCTTTTATTTCATCTATTTTATTACCACTTAGTCTCAACACACATAATTTAATAAGCTTATCGAGGTTCTTAATTTCAGAAATTTTGTTAGATCCTAAATCTAAACGTGTTAAATTAACTTGAGCATTGAGCCCTTCGATTTCGGTTATATCATTTCCATCGAAAAACAAATCTTCTAAATTCGTTAGAGTTCCCAATCCCTCGATTTTGGCAAGATGATTTCCGTTGAGTTCCAGACGAAGAAGCTCAGTCAATTTTTCAAGACCCTGAGCGTGTTTAATGCTGACATGACACTTACCTCCTAAGTCCAGCAACTTTCTGTTTTGATCAACTTTGACCTCTTGAGCGCTGTAAAAAACACCTCTAAACTCATGTTCCCTAACAATTACTGACACCATCATTTTCCACCTTTGATAATTATTGCCCACTTTTAAAAAGAAATATTAATAGAGTAAATAAAAACTAATCATATTTAAGTCTAATCACCCATAAAATTTAGTTATCCTGCTGAATCTTGTGGTCGCTTCCTTTCCATACTATATTCGTAAGAATTCATCATAATATCTAACAATTTGGGACCTAAAGCAAGAGAATAAAAACCACTAGATATGTATTTGTGGTCAAACACCAAAGCTTCTTCTCCGGGTTCCTTACATGTTAAAATTCTATTTTCTATCTCAAATAACTCTTTTATTTGCTTTAAAAATGGCTTACTGCTTGCATAGATAACCGCGCTTTTTCCGCCAAGGTAAGATCCATCACCATCGTAAAAACCAAGTAGGAACGCTAGAGCGACTTGTCCAGGAGTAGTTAACCACCACTCTATGTTTGTAAGCTCTGACATTTCTTTTGCCTTTTTGAGAGCGTGTACTACATAATCTGGGACACTCTTTTGTTCAGACTTTGAACTCTCAAATCCTAAATCGTCGATATCCTTAGCCATTTCTTTACAATCGATAGTAAGATAAGTAGTTTCATATCCTTTCAGTTTCCCTTTATAGTTTTTGTATCTTATACGGAATTTAATACGGTTCAAAGGAAGTTCAACTTTTTTAGCTAATTCTTCTAAACGATCATAATCTTTTACTGCGAGCTCAATACGCATGCGATAAGGAGCTCCGCTTCGAGACCCATCTGCCCGCAAGAAACCAAACCAATAAGAAACTTCTCGCTTTTTTTCAATACCTCGGAAATAATGCGGGTTTCCAACTGTATACTGCTGATTTGAATATTCTTTTAAATCAACATTTAAGTCTCTATATCTCTGAAGTTTATCAAAACATTTTTGAGCGCGATCTCCAAAGATTTCAAAAAGAGAATCTTTAAATTGTTCTAAGCGTTCTTTTGAGAATTTGAAATGAGGATTATACCATAAATTGCTGGGCATCGTGATACGAGCAAGTACATTTTTAATAGCACTGTTTGCTCCAGCTAAAATTAAACCAAGTTCTTTATTTGTCACTTCGATTTCACCTGAAACTCTTCCTAATTCTTTTTCTATCAAATCAACAAATCGGATGGTGTCCAGTTCGTTATTTTGATATCTTTTGATAATCTTGAAGCAACCAAGTGCTTTTACGTCTAATTTTTCTTCTAATTTTTCCTGTAATCTTAGTAGCGAATTTTTATTAATGACATAATCTGGATTAATCTCAGCATTTCGAGTCCAAACTGATCTAACATATGTAATACTCCTTCCTAATAATCGAGCAAGATGTCCATGTGAAAACGCATTACCTCTTATTGTCACTAGCCTATTTGGAAACATTAATGCTAATTCTTCAGAAAGTTGCTGGATTTCATTTCTCAAATCCATAATCAAATCTTTAGTAGTATAAGAGATTTGCTCAAATTGTGCAAAAAACTGGTTAAGGAGTCGATTGACCCGTGTTTTGTTCAAGAGATCGTCAGAATTTTTATCAGATAAATAATGTTTCATGGCCCTAATCTTTGCGAATAGCTCAATTTTTGAGGGGTCGATTTTTTGGAGCGTTCTTACAAGGGAGTGTAATTCTTTTTGTTCAGTGTTAGATAGTTTTTTATGTTGCGCTTTGGTGTATAATTTCATGAACGCTATTGCCACTTCATCTAGCTCGCTATAATTCTCAACGATTTCTTTTAACTTAACTTTAAGTTCGGAACTAATTTCCTCTTCGGATACTTCTTCTATCCAATTTTTCAG
>CAZDTP010000060.1:0-21013 GCA_964508365.1 uncultured archaeon | reverse complement strand
CCACCAATCCATACGGAATACATACGCTCTGGAGGGGCAATTATCTTTACATCAACTGATTCTGGAATCTGTTCTTTAATTTCTTTTGTTAATCTTTCCTTGATTCCAGGGAACATTGTTGAACCGCCAGAAAGTACAATATTGCCATAAAGGTCTCTACGAAGGTCGACATCACATTCTGAAATAGCACCGACAATTACATCATCGAGAGGTTCTAATTCTTTCCCGATTACTGATGGATTGAAGAAGCATTCAGGTGCTAAAAATCGTTCGACACCTACATTTATAGTTTCTCCGTCAGGAAGCATGTAGCTTTTTTCCATTCCAGCAACTTTCTTTGAAAGCATCATTTCTTTCTCTGGATCGATTGCTACATAGCAGAGTTTTTCCTTGATATCTCTAACAATTTCTTTCTCTGCAGAAGTTGTAAATGAGTATCCTTTCTGTCGAAGTAATCTTTGTAGGTACGTTGTGATATCACGGCCAGCAAGATCGATTCTTTGGATTGCATGACTTAGAGCAAAGCCTTCGAAGATAGGTACTACGTGAGATACTCCATCCCCAATATCTATAACGCATCCCGTTGTACGACCAGAAGCATATAGCGACAAAACTGCTTGCATTGCTACATAAAGGGCTGGAACATTAAAGGTTTCAAACATAATCTCAGCCATTTTTTCTCGGTTTGGTCTAGGGTTCAATGGAGCTTCAGTTAATAGAACCGGGTGTTCGCTAGGATCGATTCTCAAGTCTGTATAAAAAGTGTAATGCCAAATCTTTTCCATTGCGGTCCAATCTTCGATAATACCATGTTCTACTGGAAACATTAGCTTTAGAACACCTTTCAATTGCATTGCTTCTTCTCCGATATAGTATTCACGAGTGTAGTGTTCAACATCAGTCATTATCGATTCATATTTTGGATAACCAATAAGAGTTGGAAATACAGAACGAGGTTGGTCTTCACCTGCGAAGCCATTCTTGGAGATTCCAGTTCCATTATCAACCACTAAGGCTTTTGCGTTTAAAAAACTTTCTTCTTCTGCCATAATATTCAGCTTTTTAATTTAAATTTATAAAAACTTTTGATTTTTTATGGTTTATCTATATTATTTTTTTTAATAGGTATAATAATATCGATAAATTATAACAAATTCAAATTATCATAATAATAAATTTGGTATATATAAATTTTTTTTATTACAAAAAAAATGAGATGTCTTAGAGTGTTTCATTCGAAAAATTAATTTTTTATCTATAAGATCGAAGTAAATATATGCATTTATTGTTTTCTTTTTTTTTTTCCTACATTAATTTGTGTGAACAAATAATTGCTAATGAGACCTCAAAAAACCATTTGTGCATACAGAAGATCTTAATTAAATGAAATAATGGAAAAATACGAATTTTCCGAATGACTTCAATCATCAAGGATTCTTATTTAGATAATCGTCGATCCAGAGTTCCATCAATACTTCATCATAGTAACTCGAGTCCATGTAAAATTGCTTTTTCCTTATTCCGGTCTTTTTAAAACCAATTCTCTTGTAAAGATAGAGAGCTCTCTCATTATCTAAAAAACAACTTAGAATTATTTTCTCCTTATTGTATAATCTATTTGATTCGCGGATAGCTTTATCTATTAAATTAAAGCCAATACCTAAATCTCGGAAATTTTTCTGAACAATTACGCCTAAGCTACCAACATGAGTAGCGGCGTCCCATTCGAGATTTGATATCTCACATTGGCCTAAAATATTGTGTGGACTTATCATTGTTGGTTGAATTGCTACGATACATATTTCTCTTTCTTTTTCAATATTATGAAACCATGATTGTTTTTCAAATTTTGATCTAACAGGAAATAATACCGGAAGATAGATTCCTTCATCAACGACTTCATTAAAATTATTCCAAATGCCATCAATATCGGATTCAATGACATGTCTGATGAGAATTTTTTCTCCGTTCTTTAGCTTGACTACTTCTTTCATTAATTAAATATAAATTTTTATAATTAAATTTCTTATCGTATTATTATGGAAAAGAAAAACGAACACGATAAGGTGAAAAAAGACTCGGGGGATAAAGAAAAAATTCGCGATTATATAGAACAAATGGCTCAGTCTAAGATAACTCCAGTTGCAAAAGACCTCGTCCAATTAAAACATGTCGAAGTAAAGAAACAAGAAATAAGTCCTCAGACACAAAACCTAGCAAACGCTCTTAAAGAACGATATATAGAACACGATCAGTTTGAACGCCTAACAAATGATGAGCTTACGGTGCTTGAATCTTTTACTAGTAAAAGAATGTTCCTAACGCGAATCGCGATTATTGTTAATCAGAGTAGGCTTCCTTTAGGTATCGAACCATTCAAAAAAGCAGATTTGGAAAAATTTTTAGATTCTTTAGTATCGAAAGGTTATTTAGAAGTTGAATTGGTCGAAGGGAAAAATGTATACATTTTAACAGAGAGGGGGAAATATAGAATTCAATAAGATTAAAGGATAATGGAGCGAATAAATCATTTTTTACAAAACGACGAATATATTTTATGGAAAAGATGTCAAGTAAAAAATTATTTGACAAGAATTCTGTTAGTGATGTCTCTTTTAGGAATTATAATAACTGTTATCGCTCTATTCTTTTGGTATATCCCTAATTGGGAAGGAACTTTTTATATATTTTTTACTAATATCGAAGTTAATCCTATTATTTCTTATTTAATCGTTGTATCTATCTTTTATACTGTTATAATAATAGCACTTGGGATTTTCCTTCGAGAGTTTAAAAAAGGTACCAAGAAATTGGATTTGAAATTAATTGACCTAAAGAACTATAATGAAATATATATATTAACTAATAAAAGATGGATTCAAAAAGAATTAAATTATAGTTTTTTGATTGACGACTCTAAATTTTCCCCCAACATATTAAATCGAATAAAAGATATGATGTTTATAGATTTAAATTATTTCAAAATAGCATCTATTCAAAAAAGAAGATCACATTACATTATTTTTTATTGTATTAAAGAACCAAATAATGAAGATTTTAATCAAAAAATCTTATTAAAAGTAAACATTCAAGAATACAATGATCTAATTGTTCATTTAAGAAAATTGATTCCTATGAATAGCTAAAATGCATTAATCCTTCTTAAGAATCAACTTATTAATGGAAATATCTTGGTATTCTCCGCTTGGATATTTACGCCTTATAGTTAATGGTAAGATTTTTGCTTTTAATTCTAATAGTGCGATTTTAATTGGATCGATAACATTTTTTGGCTTCTCTATTAGGATAGGAGCTCCGAACGAGATTTGTAAAGCCCTAGCGCCAGTAATTCGGGCTTTTTCATATCTTGTAAGAAATATTGAACCAACTTTAATTGTTTTTCGAACTTCTTTATATAACTTCCTCAATTCACGAGATTCTAAAAAAGAAGACATAGCATAAACCTAAGAATTAGTAACTGTCTTTAAAAATGTATTTTAAAATAAAACTTTTTTGGTTTTCTTCCGATATCAATTAGAACAATTGTTTTTACATGGTTAGTGAAAGTGCGCAAGGGGGGAATTTTTCAGTTTAAAAGAATTTTTCAGACTTTTGAACCCCCGACCGTCGAGATTGACGCCTTGAATTAGCGAAAATTTACACGGTGTGAGCGTTTAACGCTTTCCAAAATAACACGTTAGAAAGTGTCGTTATACGTCTAAACCACTCGCGCAGCCTATTGTGAATAAATACTATAGATTAATTATTAAAAAGGTATTAATATAATTTAAGAGATTCTATAGACTCTGTAACTTTAATAAATTTCTAAGCGATATCTCTTTGAAAGAGTTTCGTTATGATATTTACTGGTGATTTGAGTATCAAATAAAGAAGATTTTATATCCCACCCGCTTTTAAAGGAAGACTTTGTTCTGAGGAGAGCATACCAAGAAAATATTTTTATAAATTGTCTTAATACAAACTGTTTAGTTGTCATTCCAACGGGATTAGGAAAAACTATAATTGCTTTAATGTTAGCAGTCCACAGATTATCAGAAACACCTAATTCTAAAATAATTTTCTTAGCTCCAACCAAGCCACTCGTAAATCAGCATTATAAATCTTTTTTAGATTTAACAGTTATTCCTGAGGAAAACTTAAAAGCAATTACTGGAACCACCTTACCAGAAAAAAGGAGAGAGATATGGAAGGACTTAAAAATTGCTTTTATGACACCGCAAGTACTTCAAAATGATATTATTTCCAATGTTTATTCGTTAGACGATGTATCGTTAATAATTTTTGATGAATGTCATCGGAGTGTAGGAGATTACGCTTATTGTTTTATTGCTAAGAAATATGTGGAAACCGCTAAGAACCATCAAATTTTAGGGCTTACAGCAAGTCCAGGATCTACGGAAGGGAAGATTAACGAAATAAGGAAGAATTTGTATATAGACCGTGTCGAAATCAGAACAGAACAAGATTTGGATGTAAAACCTTATATCTATAATGTTGATAACGAATGGATAAAAGTTAAGCTCCCAAGTGAATTTATGGACATCAAAATAATAATAACAGAAAAATTAAGAACAATATATAAATGGTTAAAACAACAGGAATTATTAAATTCATCAGATATTACAAGGGTTACTAGAAAAGATTTACTTGCGTTAGACAGAGTAATAAATGGAAGAATTTCATCTTCAAGAACAGATGAGGAGAAGTCTCAACTATTTAATGCGAAAAAGTTTGTAGCAAATGCGATAAGATTATCTCATATGGATGAACTTATTGAGACTCAAGGAGTAAGCGCATTAGATGATTACATGAAAAAAAACATTAAAAAAATAAAACAAAATACAGCAAATAAGTCACTAAAAGAACTTTTTGGAGATTCTGCTATAAAGCGTGTTCTTAAGATAATTGAAACTAACAAACAAAAAGGTATCGTTCATCCTAAACTAGAGAAACTCGCGGCAATTTTACATAATCAGATCATCAACAATAGAGACTCGAGAATATTAGTATTTTGTCATTTTAGAGACTCTGTCAACAATATAGTTAAATTTATTGAAAGAGATGAAGTTATAAAGGCTCATAAATTTGTAGGGCAAGTTACTAAATCTCTAGATAAAGGTCTAACTCAAAAAGAACAAATACAACTACTTGAAGAGTTCAAAGAAGGAATTTATAACACATTAATTGCTACGAGTGTTGGAGAAGAAGGTTTAGATATAGCAGAATGTGATTTAGTAATATTTTATGATATTGTACCAAGTGCTGTACGTTCTATTCAACGTCGTGGAAGAACAGGGAGAAAAAAAGAAGGAAAGGTCTTCATATTAATGGCTGAAGGTACTCGTGATGAAGGTTATTATTGGGCTGAAAAGGCTAAGGAACGTGTTATGAATCAAAGTTTAAAAACTATGAAAGAACATGATATGGGTTCTAAAGCAGGACAATCTAACCTTTTAAATTTTATAAAAAAAGATAAAGATAGTAAAGATTCCAGCAATCTTACAAAAACTTCAGATTTATCGTTTATCAAGAAGATTAAGGGTACTGAAGACTACACGGTTGTTTGTGATAATAGAGAAACAGCCTCTGCCGTTGTTAGAGCATTGTCCTTAATGGGAGTTAATTTAGTACTAAAGCAATTAACTGTTGCAGACTATATACTCTCAGAAAGAGTTGGGATCGAAAGAAAATCAGCACAAGACTTTAACGATTCGGTCAAGGATGGGAGATTATTTAACGAATTATTTGAGTTAAAGAACAACTTTGCTAGACCCATATTAATATTAGAAGGAGACCCTTTTTTAAATTCGAATATTAACCAAAACGCACTCTACGGCGCGATCACATCAATTATTCTAAATTTAGGAATTACTATATATAAAACAAACGATCCATCTGACTCTGCGATGTTTATTTATCAGTTAGCGAAAAAAGAGCAATCGGATTCAAAAATGGATTTAAAATTAAGGTTTGATAAAAAACCAATAGAAATTTCAAGTTTGTTAGAATTCATCGTTGCGGGTATTCCTGGTATAAATGCTCTTAGAGCTAAGAACTTACTAAGGGAATTAAAATCGCTCCAAGAGATTTTTAATGCCGATATTGGGGATTTAATGAAAGTTGAAAGTGTTGGAAAGAAAATTGCTCAAGAAATATATAAACTAAGTAGATTTAAATACCAAAATAACTCCTAAATTATGGTATAGTTAATGTTTAGGCTAAATGTTTAATCTTTTTGACACCTTCTCCTATCCTTCTTATGATCTCTTCGATTTCTTCCTCTTTTACGATTAATGGTGGCATCATTATTAGCGTATCCTTTTTGTTTCCACAATAATTTTGTAGAACGCCTTCTTTTATTATAGAAAGCATAGCTAATTGACCATATGTTTCTTTATTAAACTCCATACCCCACATTAGGCCTCTTCCTCTAACTTCTTTAATTAGTTCAGAATTATCATCTGCAATTTCTTCTAAACCTTTACCAAATAAATTTCCCATTTCTTTTACATGGTGTAAAAACTCAGGGTCAGATTGAATATCTAACATCTCACAAGCAACGACGCAACCTAATTCGGAACCCCCTGTTGTAGAAATATGAATGAATGGATCATCTTTAAAAACTGCCTTTTCGATAAATGGTTTATAACTGCAAGTCGAAATCGGATAAACTCCCGCGCTCATACCTTTACCTAAAACCATAAAATCAGGGACAACTTTTTCTTGTTTATAAAGTCCTCCGTATATAGCCCAAAAATGCCCCGTACGCCCAAGTCCTGTTTGAACTTCGTCAATTATCATCATAACTCCATGATCATCGCATATTTCTCGAACCTCTGAAAAGTAGCCCTCTTGAGCAATTAGTACACCTCCTGTTGCGGGAATTGTTTCCAGAATGACGCACGCAACATCGTCCGAAATATCTTTTTCCATGGCATCAATATTGCCAAAAGGAACTTGCTTAAAATCCGAGAGGTTCCAAAGGAAATTTTCTTTAAAGTCAGTATCTCCTGTTGCTAACGCAAAACCGGTATGGCCATGATAAGCTCCAATTGTTGAGATGCATTTTTTCCGTTTCGTATACGCCCTTGAAAATTTAATAGCAGTATCAACAGCTTCACCACCACTAACTCCAAATGTAGTCTTAGTAATTCCTGGCGGCATAAGCTCTGCTAACTTTTCTCCTAATAGAGCTCTCCATTCGGATAATTGTAAGTGATCACCTATGTCTAATCCACTATCTAACGCGTCCTTAAGCGTTTGCACAATCCTAGGGTTACCATGACCTAAATTATAAACACCTCCACATGTGTGACAATTATAAAGTTCCATTGGTGGATCGGTGGGTTTTAGGCCCTCCAGCGTATTAATCTTAACACCCCCTCTCTTACCCGGTATAACTCCAATACCTGCTCCTTTAAAAAAGCGAACTTTTGGTGCATTCACATGCTTTGCGTATAACTTCAGTAGCTCTTTCTGTGTTAAAGTCCCAAAAAATTTCTTATTTGAAACATTTTTCATGATTTTACAGAATTATTTTATCCATTAAAATATTTATAATATTTAATATTTATAACTAAAAGAATTCTCCTTCTGTAAAAATTGATAAAATTAACCTAAAAACAATTAATTAATATTAATAACAAAATTTTTATGATTAAAGATTAATATTTTATTTTAGGAGTAATATAATTAGAATGTCATTAAAAAACTTGATGTGATTTACTATAATCAAATTTAAAGTAATCGTAGCAGGGGCTAAAAATGTCGGAAAAACATCTCTCATTAGGCGGTATGCAACGGGGAAATTTGATAAATCAACTTTATCAACGATTGGAGTAGATTTTGAAACAAAGAAGGTAGTTGTTGATGATACTGAGATTCTTTTAAATATTTGGGATTTCGCGGGAGAGAAAAAGTTTCGAGTTCTATTTCCCTCATATGTATCGGGAGCTTCTGGGGCTTTATTTCTTTATGATATAACAAATAAAGATTCTCTAGAAGACCTCCATGATTGGGTAAAAACTATTAGTTCTGTTCCAAATTATCCTAAAACTAAGCTATTGATTGAAGCAAAAATTGACTTGGAAAACCAAAGAGAAGTAAATAAAGAAGATGCTAAAGAATTATTCAATAAATACAAATTTCAGGGAGATATCCATGGTGTGTCATCAAAAACAGGAGAAAATGTTGAATCCGTATTTGAGACGCTTGGAAGGGAGATAATTAAGAATTCCTTAAAAAAATGTACGAGTTGTGAAAAATTTTACCCTCTAGAGCTTAAGTATTGTCAATTTTGTGGTCAGAAAACACGTTAATTCTGTTAATTGCTTATTCTCGAACATGAAGATTAAAGAATCTATATCTTTTTAAAAAATAAAACTCTTATCAAAAATATTATTCTATAAAATAGGTATTTTAACTTGAAATACGATTTAAACGATGATCTCAACGAAATCTTAAAGCGTTTAAAAGATGATGGAATTTCTTTTCATGGTAAAACAATTTTAGTTACAGGAGGAGCGGGCTTCTTAGGTTCATGGGTTTGTGATGTACTAGTAAAACAGGGAGCGTATTGTATTTGTTTAGATAATCTTTCTTCAGGAAGATTTGAAAATATCTCACATTTAATGGAGAAAGATAACTTTCGCTTTATAAATCACGATATATCTAATCCAGTATTTTTTGGATTCACACATCATCCAAATGGGATATGTATCGGCGATATTAAAAGAATAGACATCGTGATGCATATGGCAAGTAGAGCATCTCCGTTTGAGTTTAGTAAATTTCCAATACCTATCTTAAAAAGTAATACTTTAGGGACGATGAATGCTTTGGGAATTGCAAAAGCTCACAATGCTATATTTTTTTATACGAGCACCTCTGAGGTTTATGGGAATCCTCCCGATGATGTTATCCCAACATCTGAAGAATATTTTGGACATGTTAACCCTGTAGGTCCAAGAAGTTGTTACGATGAATCTAAAAGAGCTGGAGAAGCTTTCGTTAAAGCCTACGAACTCCAACATGGAATTAAAACAAAAATAGTTCGAATTTTTAATACATCTGGTCCCAGGATCCGATTCGGTCCTGAATTTGGACGAGTTATACCTAACTTTATCCATCAAGCGTTGAATAACGGAGATATAACTATTTTTGGTGACGGTTCACAAACAAGATCATTTATTTATGTAGTAGATGAAATTGAAGGACTTTTAAGAATTGTTCATAAAGACGAAGCGATTGGAGAGGTTATTAATTTAGGTAATAATAAGGAATATTCCATCTTAGAATTGGCAGAAATTATTAAAGAGTTAGCAAATTCCAATTCAGATATTGTATTTAAGCCCTTACCTATTGATGATCCTACAAGAAGATGTGCTGATTTAACAAAAGCAAATAAAATCTTAAATTGGCAACCAACGACTCCTCTGAAAGAGGGATTATCGAAAACTATAGCATGGTTTGAAGAAAATGTCCAGAGAGAATGAGAGTCAATATTCAAATACAATTGACAGAAATTATAAGGAATTTGATAAAATTCTCAAAGTGATCCTCATAATTGGTATCATTGTTATATCTGGATTCATAATTTACGCTTTTTTAACTCCTAAACCGGGTTATTTTTATTATGGTATTTTAAATTCTGACAAAAAAGCAGAAAATTACCAAACTATATCTGCAGTTGATGACAATATTACTTTTTATATTTCTGTTGGAAATTTTTTAAATCGGGATTTTTCATTCCAAATAGAAATTCTGAAGGGAAATAATGATACTGTTCTAGGCCCATACCCCTCATTAAACGCAACTTCTTATGTAAATTCGTCGACAATTAATTTACCACATAGAGCAGAATGGATTTCTAGTGCATTCAATGTTTCTTTTTCACAGGCGGGAACAAATCAAATTATAATTGCGGAATTATGGGAAATCCTTTCTGTAGGTGTTAGAAGATTTTATGATGTGGTAGATATGCGATTAAATATTACTTCTTAGTTATTTACTCCTATGATTTGGAGGGATTTCTTAATTCTTCGCTTTTTATTTTAGCAATTAAAATTATAGCTACTATTATAACAATTAGCAATAATATGACAAGAAACAAAATATTCATAGCGCAAGGTCTACCTATAACCAAAATTTAAGTAATTAGAGGTTTACATTCTTATTTTTAGCTTCCACTATTTTTTTGATTCGTGTAGTTACAATTTCGGTTAGTTTTTTCACTGTATCATCACGATTAATATTTTCAACAATAGGAACCCCCACAATTTTTGCTTGCTCTTTTAAGTAATCTTGAATTATTCTGATTTGTTCGAAATTATCATAATACTGGTTAACAGGGCTCCTCATAGAAACATTATATGCTCGAAGAGAAAATCTTTTCTTGTGCTGTATTTCGTTGGATAAATTTAACATCACAAATACTATATTTGGATGTTCTAAAATGTCATTGGAAAGGAATTCAGGTGACAAGTGAACACCTTCGATGATCATGTTAATTCCTTCATAAAGGGCTCTTTTGATCAGAGCTTCAACGCCTACTATCACAATCTTGACTTGTTCACTATACCCTAAAATTGTGGAGTTAAACCTTGATGACCTATAGTGCTTCGAAAATTTACCCGCTTCGTAAGAACTCTGGTGTAATTCAGGTATTAAATCATTACTTAATATTTTTCTCATTATCTCCCGGATTGAGTCAGTCCCAATCATACTACGAAAGTCTAATCGATGGGCTAGCGTTAGAGCAACTGTTGATTTTCCAATTCCCGTTGTTCCACTAATTAAGATAATAATGGGTTGCTCCAATTTAGTAATCTTCTTAAACATAAGAAAATTTTCGGCGTATTGTGCATCTTTTTTATCTGCTAAAATCTTGTAAATTTTTTTATCCATTTCCTGCTTTGATATCTCTTGTATATTCATTTTCAGCAAGTCATTTTTTATCTCCTCGGCAATCTTATGTGCTTCGAGAAATGATATTCCTGTTTTTAGTAAACTATTGGCAATTAATCCTCTAGAGAATATTATTGAATAATCTTGGTCAATGATTAAAATTTTATCCATTCTTTTTAATCCTTAAATTATTGGTATTAGAGTAATTATTACATTTTAAAATAAATTATTTAAATCATTGTTTCTGGGATTATTATTTATTGTCATTTGGATCTTCTTCTAAAACGATAATTCTATAAATATTGCTACTTAGAATTATTCAATTTTTTAAACTCTGTGCTCCTATTATTTGAACATTATCAATTTTTACATAGGGTGCGGAGTAAGGACCGTAAATCTTATATTCCTTTGATATAGAAGTAATATTTTCAAATAAATCTAATAGGTTTATACCGAACATAGTTTCATTTAAGGCGTGTTTTATTTCTCCGTTTTGTATCAAATTACCTTGTGAAATCAAACCTGAAAAATCACCAGTTGCAATATTTGGAGAATCTGCGGTTGAGTTTAACAAAATACCTTCTTTAACATTTTCTATTAATTCATCTTTTTGAGCTGTTCCAGGATGTAGAATTAAATTGGATATTCCTATAGAAGGAACGGAGCTAAATGAGCTTCTTGATGCATTTCCAGTACTTTCAACTTCCTCCTTTCCGGCGGTATAACTGTTGTGCAACAAGCCTGATTGCAGAAAATGTCCACGTTCTATAATTTTTTTATTTCTACAAGGAAAACCTTCACCATCAAAAATATTAGAGCCAACTCTACCATTAATTATAGCGTTATCATCTATATTTATCAAATCTGAACCGATTTTTTTTTCTCTTTTGCCTACTAAAAAACTTCGCTTATATTGGTACATTTCTGCATTAATTGCAGATGCAATTGGATTTAATATTAATTTTATTGTCCCCTTAGGAGATAATATTACCGGCATTTTTTTTGTTTTAATCTTTTTTCTATGTAGATTTCTCTTAGCATTTTTTAGTGCTTCCTCTGCAGTTTTTGTCCCATCAATATCAGCTAGCTTTCTTTTCATTTGAGATTCGTAGCCATTTGAAACTTCTCCATTAATCGTATCTTTCACTATCATATTTGACGAGATATCGAATAAAGTCTCCTCTCCACTTACCTCAATCCCGTTCGAGTTGAGAATGTAAGAAAGATTGCTATTAGCTGTAAAATCCCCAGATTGCGATATTGCTTGGTCATCCTCAGTACAAATATTAATCAAGTCTTTAACATGATCTATTGCATCTTCTATTAATAAGCTCTTTATGCTTTTATCGTATAAATCTTCAACCACTGAGTAGGGTTTTAATTTTTCAGGCAAATTTTTAAAGTTTGGATCAGGAGTTCCAACACGCATCATTTTGATGGCATTTTTAACAATTTTTTCTACAACATTTTTATTCAATTTGTTTGTAAATGCGAATCCAATGGACCCATTCCTTCGATAAATCCTGATTGAAATTCCATGATTTCTCCCGATTTCGCTATATTTTACCGAATTTTCCTCTACTTCGATATTGAGATATTCGCTTTTTCCTACAAAAATTTCAGCACATTTATAATTTGGATAATTTTTTTCTGCAATTCTAATAGCAAATTTAGCAAGCTCAGATATGTCTATATCCTCATACATTTAATTCAATCCTCCCACTGTGATGTCATCAACTCTGATATATGGTCCACCATCACTTACCTGAACGTTCTGGCCTCCCTTACCACAAATTCCTGATGAAAACCCGAATGTATTTTTATCACCTACCGCAGAAATTCTTTTTAAAACCTCTAGAATCATTCCCGATAAGGCAACATCTCTCATTAATTCTTTTTTTTCTCCATTTTCGATTTTATACGAGAACTTACATTTAAATTGAAAGTTTCCAGTAGTTGGATTAGTATAACCGTATAAAAAATCTTTACAAAGAATCCCATTTTTTGTATCTTGTATTAATTCTTCGATGTTCCAATCTTTTGGTTCAATGTAAGTGAATCCCATTCGGACTTGAGGTCTAGCGGAACTCGATGAAGCTCTCCCGTGACCGTTTGGGGGTAAATTCATTCTTGATGATGTTTCTAAGTTATGTAAGTAGTTTTTTAATATTCCATTTTTAATAATTGTTGTTTTTTGGGATGGAATTCCTTCGTCATCTATAAAATAGCTCCCAAATAACTCATAAGGAAGTCCAAGTTTTTTACCTTGTCCCGTTGAGGGATCATCAATTACATTGATATCTGTTAAAGCGATCTCTTTACCTATTTTTTCTTTCAAAATACTCTCTTTACTTAAAACCAAATCTGCCTCACATGCATGTCCAAGGGCTTCGTGAATTAAGGTTCCGGCTAGTTTAGGATCAGCAATAATAGTAAATTGTCCACCTATCGGAGATTTCGCATCTAGTAATTTAATCGATTCTTGAGCCGTTTTTTCGCTTAATTTTTCTGCCTTTTCTGTTGATAATATCTCAAATCCACCTAAACCTCCTACGGAATTAAGAGATCTCTGGATTATTCCTGCTTTTCGGGAATATACCATGTTTAGTAATCGCAAATATGAAAGTGTTTGTTTAATTTTGCTTCCGAAGGAATTAATAAAAATGCAATTGCTAATGCCATCCATATAAATTGTTCGTGTATTTGTTATTAACTTAGAAGAATTTGCTGCTATTTTTTCATGATTTTTTACTAATTTTATTTTTTCTTCTATATTTACATCCGATAAGGGTAGTTTACTATCAATTTTAAAGCTTTTTTCGAGGGGATCCCTTTCGATTATTTTAAACTCATTTTTTAATAATGATTTTGTTAATCTCGCTAGCTTTATTGATTTTAAAAAGCTAGATTTAATACTATCCTTGTTGAGATCCTTGAGAACGCTAAAACCCCATCCTCCGTTTATAAAAGCTCTTATTCCACAATTTGCCATCTCATAAGAAGATATCTCCGTGCTCCTTTGATCTGTGAAATCTAAAGTCGTCCCTTCACTGAGCGTTGCTCTAATATCCCAATATTCAACTTTATTCCCCGCCTCTCGTAATAGATCTGCAATGAAAGCATTATCAAATAGGCTTAGTTCATCATCTATCTCCATAAAACTCGTCAAATCACAATATAAATATTAATTCATCAAAAAAATTGAGAGCTTTAAAAGATTGAAGAAGAGAGGGTTAAATAATTTTATTTTTTGAACTTATTAGTTGTTCCATTCATTTTACATGTTCAGAAATTTAAAAAGTGACTCTGTTTCTCCTTTCATTTTCAAATCCTTAATAATTTTAATTGCTCCTTGAAACGTTACCATTTTGGAAAATTTAGTTGAGTTTTTGAATTGGAAAGACCGATTACATTTCCAACATTTTTTCGTTTTTATTATTTTATTACAATAAAACCATTCACCACAATGGTAACAACGAAAAAAGTAAAATTTTTGGACATTACGCATCGTAAGGTAATATAAAAAAGAGAGATTTATAATTCCAATAAGACTAAAAGTTTTCTAACCCATGACATTTATATTTTAAGGTTAATAAACAAAAAGTAAAGTTATTTTTGCCAAAGATATTATTATTCCTTAATAGAGTCAATATCAAATTTATCAAAACTTAAAAATTCTAAGGAGTTAGGTTCACAATGAGAGAAGTGAGTGATGACGAGTTAAAAAAGATGAATATTAACGAATTAACGCACTTATTTGTGGAAAATATAAATGAACAAAATTTGAAATTAATTGAAGGCATTGAATTTCTTGTTGATGAAAAATTTGAAAACTTCACCCAAAATCTAAATTTAGTTATTGAAACAAATACTGAAGTTCGAATCAAGAAAGCTTTTGAATTTAAAATATTTAAATCTAAATTAATGTTTTCAAAAGCAGACAGATTAAAATTATTCAATAAAATTAATGATATCAAGAATATAGGAGAATTTTTCGCCCATAAAATGCTTCTCTATCAAGTTATATTTCCTGACGAAGAGTTTAAACTCCAAATCTTAAGTATTCTAAAATCATTAAAAACAATTTCTATTGATTTAGCAGAAGCAGTAAAAACAATTGGATCAGATTTGAGTAAGGCTCATGACATATGCGAAGAAGTAAAAGAAGAAAGACGAAAAATGAGAGAAGCGGAGTGGAAATTACTTGATCAATTGTATAATTATGATATGGATTACTTGTCAAAAACTTTCCTATACTTGAAAGAACTGATAGAAAATATTATGATGTTGGCTGACCATATTAAAAGCTTTTCGGAGTATATTCAATTTTTAGTAACAAAATATTTAATCTTTGATTGAAAAAACTGATTGGCTATGGCAGCTGACATAATTTCAATTGTAGTAATAGTTTTAATTGTCTTGGCAATCGCCCTTGCATTTTCTATAGGCGCAAATGATGAAACTCTATCCACATTAGTTGGAGCGGGAGTTATTAAATTCAAATTAGCCCTACTAATTGGTGGTATAGCAGTTGGAGTAGGGATGTTCTCCTTTAGCTTTGCGTTTGTAGCAAAAACCGTTGGTGCTGATTTATTAGGTGAGGCAATAACTTATACAGACTTTATGTTGTTAACTGTTTTAATTAGTAGTATCTTGTGGTTAGTAATTGGTAGTTTCGCAGGAATTCCCTTAAGTAGTACTCATTCATTAGTAGGAAGTATATTTGGAGTTGTATTTGTATACTCAATAACGCACGAAACAGTTAATCCTGAAACAGCATTTAATTGGGTAAAATTAAATAATGTAATTCTTGGTTGGTTCTTCTCTCCAGCGTTCGGATTGATCATAACATATGTGCTTTTTAAATTACTTGCAAAAACTTATCTTTCCAAATTAAAAGGTTTAAATCAAATCGAGAGGTCTGAGAAATATTTCAAATGGTTATTGTTAATTTCAGTTATTTTTGCTGAGATATGGGTGGGGGCAAATTCTGGTGAGGCGGTAGGCATACTTTATGGATTATTGGATAACGGTACGTTGAACTTGGAGCAATATATATTCTATGCATTTCTTTGTGGTGTGTTCTCTTGCCTTGGGATATATATTGCAGCACGGTATGTTGTTAGGAATCTAGCATCTCAGATGATGGATTCTCGACCTAGTGAAAGTCTCATTACTCAAATAAGTTCTGCCTTGATTCTCATGATTGCTACCTTATTAAGCTTACCTATTTCCCACAGTCATGTAATAGTATTTTGCATAATTGGAATGAATGTGGCTCAAAGAAAAGAAATTGACTACAAAGGCTTAGGAAAAATGGCTATATACTGGATTATTACTTTTCCAGTTGCTGCGATTCTCGCGGGGTTGATTTATTTTGGATTTAATTTATTTGGATTAGTCTAATAAACTATAAAAAATACTGAGTAATTGTAATATATAGCACTAATAAAGAAAAGAAAATGTGTGATAAAAATGGGTTCATTAATAGAATATTTGAAAAGAAAAACGGCATTGAATGTTTTAGAAAAAACGATCAAACATGCTAAGGTCGTTCAACAATGTGTAAGAGAATTAGAAGTTGGGCTAAAAGTATTGCTAAAGGAAAAGAATCTTGAACAATCTCGCGAAAACTTTGACAAAGTTGATCTTTTAGAGGACGAAGCAGACAAGTTAAGAAGAGAAATATCAAAAGATGTTTCAAAAGGAGAATTAAATCCAAGCATTAGAGAAAATTTATCACATCTTATAAAAAGATTAGATGATGTAGCAAATTGTAGTACGGGCGTTGCTCGTAGAATTACTACCGTACCTATAAGATTTTGGGAGCAAAGTAGTGACGAAACTATAAAACTAATATTAAAAATAAGTGAAACCACCGTAGAAGCGGTAAACAGTTTAGATAAGCTTGTTATTGATTTAGTGGGCGAAAGGAAAAGTGTGGTAGAGTATGCTAGAATGATAAATCAACTTGAACATGAAGTAGACCTTTTAAATATTAAACTAAGAGAAAGTCTTCAGAAAACAGAATATGATGTTAATTTCTTTACAATTTTCACTGTTGGCAATATATTCGACATTTTGGAAGCGATATCCGATTCTATTGAAGGCGTTGCCGACTATATAATAGTTCTTCTTACAAGTTCCAGCGTGCTTTAGAATGGAATGTTTAGGAAAGATAGCTTATTAAAATTTATTAATATTTAAGTAAAATGTGTTAATTCTTTTAAAAAAAAGTGAAATATTGAAAATTTTAATGCTTTAATCCAATGAATTAAAATTAATAGTAACATTCCTTAGAAGTTCTTTATATCTTGAACGCAAAGTTACTTCAGTGACTGAAATAACACGAGATATGTCTTTTTGAGACACTTTTACATTCCTCAACTTCGCTACAAGATATATCGCACCAGCACATAATCCTTTAGGATCTTTACCAGAAATAGAGGTTCTTACTATAAAGTTATGAAGCACTTTCATTGCTTCTTTTTCCACTTCAATACCTAAATTTAGATCAGCACAGTAACGCGGGATAAGAGTTACGGGATCAATATGTGATATTTTTAAATTTAACTCCCGAACTAAAATCTTATAGCACTTCTTTACGATATTGTCGTTAATAGAAGCTTCTTCTAGTATTTCTTGAAGCGTTATAGGCACTTTTTCGTCTTTGCATGCGTAGTACGCACATGCGGCAACCATCCCGTTTATTGATCTTCCACGCAAAAGTTGTCTTTTAAAAACTTCTTTATATAATCTAACAGCAGATTTTTTCACTCTTTCGGGAAAATTTAGATTACCACCTATTCTTTTCAGTTCGGTAATGGCCATTAACATGTTTCTCTTTTCCCAAGACAGATGAGTATTCCATTTAGCAGCTCTTCGTAAATCAGGATTTTTGATTTTGGTTCTATCGATAACAGTACTCAAACCTATATCTGGCATCAAGATAGACATAGGAGACCCTGTCCGCTCCTTTCTATCTTTTTCGTGTTTCGAATAAGCCCTTATCCCACTATGGGTAATATCCAATTCTCTCTCTCCAACAACTAATCCACATTGTTGACAGACAGTTTCTCCTCTTTCTTGTATAATAACAGTATTTCCCCGGCATTCTGGGCATAAATTTGATGATACATCTAATTCTACAACCATATTTCAATACCACTTCACTTACAGCTTAGAAAATTTTTTTGTCGTCTCTATTTATTTACTATTCTCGTTTTTCAAGGGAATAATAGGACAACTTTTTATATGTTTGAACACACACAATTTTTGTTGTTATCTCAAACAATGATAATTTTATATTTAAATATTTTGTTTTTGTAATACAAAAGTTACTTTTAGTAGTAACTTTTTTTTTTTTTACCTAATATCCTATGAATAAAAGGAATTTGAATATAACTATTTTTTTTTGAATTAATAATAGATGTATGATTAGGGTATATATTTGAATAAAAATATGGCACCTTTAGAACCTTGGGTGAAATATTTTCCTTGAATTTGCTTCTTGAAAATTGCGACTTTATTCTTAATCGCGTTAAAATTAGTAATTAGTTATGGTGCTATCTTTTTACATAATCTTAAATAAAACTTTTACCACTAACTTTTTGGATTTATTATCGTTTTTTTCAAAGAAAAATTTTCTTTTAAGGTGAAAAACAGATATCGCAAGAACCGGAAAAATCAAATAAGAAAGAAATTCCATCCACTAAGAATGAAAAGATTTCTAGTAAGGATAAATCAGAAGATAAACCTAGTATGAACGAAAAAGAAATAGAACACATTAATCTTAACGACGAAAAAATAAAGCAATATATGAAAAAATACAAAGAAGAGAACGATAAGTACGCAGTTTGGAGAGGAGCGATAACTGAAGGTTTTAAAAAATGGTTAAAAGGCGAAAAAATTTATACGCGGGATAAGGAAAGAATATCTTTATATGTTGACGATAAGATTAAAGGAGATTGGCAAAATTTTATAAATAAAAACAAAGAGTCCTATCCTAGTTTTTCAGAGTTAATAAGACAAAGTGTTAAGTCATTTATAGAAGATTCGAGTAGAGTTTCAAGTGAATTATCTAAATTGAACCCGAGTACCATATCCAACATCTCTCACGCCTTAAAAGAACCTCTAACATCTATTAAAGGTTATTCCCAGTTACTTCTTGAAAGCGATGAATATAAAGCTAACTTAAGTGAGCATGTTGAGGAAACAATAAAAAATATTTTCGATCAGAGTAATCTACTAGAAAACATTATAAAAAATTTCTTAGATAATATTCAACCTGAATTTACTCCCTACGATATTTTATTAATTGAAGACGATTTGGCAACAATCCGGTTAATAACAAGCTATTTTGAAAGTAAGCATTACATATGTAAGGGAGTTGTAAGTGGGACAAAGGGTTTAGAGGAATTAAGAAGAGTGGTCCCAAAAGTTATATTGTTAGACATAATTTTGCCTGATTTAAGTGGGTATGATATATGTCAGACTATAAAAACGGATAATACTTACAAAAAGATACCAGTTTACTTTTTAACAGCGATATCCGCATCAGAAATAAAAAAGCGTTTAAATGAGACACTCGCTGACGGATACATTCTTAAACCATTTAACTTTTCTGATTTTGGAGTTATTTTTAAAATTTTAAATGGAAAAGTGAAATAATCTGAGTATTAATTTAATAAACCATCCCCCTCGAGAGAAGGATGGCGATTTTTCTTTGGGTTTGTTAACTTATAAAGAAATATGATAGAATTTAAATGGATAAACCTTATTTTTTGTGAAGAATTACTTTTAAGTAAAGGATTAGTATACAAAAAATAAAATTTTTTAAAATAAGCAATATAATAATATTAGATTTTTAAGCATAATATTACTCGGATATAAATCAAATGAAAATGTATGTGGTGTAAAAAATACCTAACGAAAATGAGAACGGTAGTAATTCAAATGGTAAGGAAAATCACACAAGTCCAAATATGACTGATGAAGAAATAAATAAGCTGGATTGGAATAGCGAACAATCGAAAAAACTAATGATGGAGTATGAGGACACAACTGATAAGTATGCTAAATGGCGTGGAAACATAACAGAAGGCTTTATGAAATGGCTTAAAGGAGAAAAAATATACGACAGAGAAAAGGAGCGCATTTCCTTGTATGTAGCTGACAACACCAAAGAAGAGTGGAGCAAGTTTATAAAAACTCATAAAGATACATATAACACCATTTCCAAACTTATACGGGAGAGTGTTAATTATTTTATAAAGCAAGAATCCTCTCTAATCAATGAAGATTTGCATAAAATAGACAATCAAACTCTCACAAACATATCGCATGCTCTAAAGGAACCATTAACTTCAATCAAAGGATTTTCTCAACTATTAATTGAAAATTATCGTGATGAAATGGACGAAAGTGTTTTTACCACCATTCAAAATATATTTAATCAATCTCTACTTTTAGAGAAGAAAATTATCAACATTCTGGACAATATTAAAACAGAAGCACTTCAATATGATATATTATTAATTGAAGATGATTTAGCTACTATTCGTTTATTAACAAGCTATTTTGAAAGCAAAGGTTTTTCCTGTAAGGGTGTAGTAAGTGGAACAAAAGGATTGGAAGAGCTAGCAAATAACCCACCTAAGTTGGTATTGCTTGATATTATTTTACCTGATTATAGTGGTTATGATATTTGCAAACAGATTAAATCAAGTAAAGAACATCAAAACATTTCGGTTTATTTGTTAACTGCTATACCCGGTTCAGAAGTAGAAAAACATCTCGAAGAAAGTAATGCTGATGGTTACATTTTAAAACCTTTTGATTTCTCTGATTTTGAAGTAATTTTCCAATATTTATAATAAGGTAGTATCACTTTTTATTAAAGAAAAAGCGGGCTATGAGGGAATTTCGCCTCCATACTTTTTGAATGGAGGTATCGAACCCCCGACCTGCCGGTTAAGAGCCGGATGCGCTACCTGACTGCGCTAATAGCCCATTTAGTATTGATTGCCATTGAAAACGCACCTGGAGGGATTTGAACCCCCGAGCGCTTACGCGCACTGGCTTACTT
>CAZDTP010000059.1:5253-21489 GCA_964508365.1 uncultured archaeon | reverse complement strand
TAGCGCTATAAATAATCCCATAAATAAGATTATACTTTTTTTTAGTTTAGAGTTCATTTTCTTATTCACTTATTTTTTTGTTATGTATTCCAATGTTAAATTAATTAAAAAAATTTTTGATTCTAATCGGAACTGATACATTTTTGAAATGTAAATAATAAAAAGTTCGATAGAGAATGATAAGTAAATGCGAGAATTAAATGATTTCTAAGTTTTATGTCTTTTAAAATAAAAAAAAGTAGATAATTCAAATTGTTAAAAATTAAAGAACTCTTTTACAAAAGTATATGATTATCTATCTCTCTTTAATTGCTATTTTTTTTTCGAGCATGGTTTATGGGATGATTGGATTTGGAGACGCTCTTGTCTTAATCCCAATAATTACTCCCATAATTGGAATTAAGAATGCCGTGATTCTGGTAAATATTTGGGGTATACTTACCGCTTTGCTGAACTTCATTAAGTACCGTGATTTATTAGATAAAGGCTACTTTATAAGATTCTTATCGTTAGGTATCCCCGCAACTATCTTTGGAACTTTTTTATTAATTGATATTAGACTCGAATGGATAGAACTTATCCTTGGGATTTTTATTCTTAGTTATTCTACTCTAAAATTATATCGATATTCTAAAGAAAAAGAGGAATTTGAGTTAAAAGAACGACTTAATACTACTTCTCCCTTAATTTATGCGGGAGGGTTTAGTTATGGATTTTTGTCAGCCTTAATAAGTGCTGTTGGACCGCTCAATGTAGCAATGTTAGAAAGAACGGGTCATTATAGAGAACACTTTATAGAGAATTTCGCTGCGATTGGATTTTCGCTTTCTATTGTGAGGACACCATTTTATTTCATAACAGATATTTTCCCTTATGACTTAGTTTTATTATTTATATTAGGATTTCCAATAATTTTTCTGGGTACTAAATTTGGTCAAAAGCTAACACCTAAAATACCCGTTAAAAAATTTCAGGTTGCAGTTTTTTGTTTCCTCTTAGTTATTAGCATCAATTCTATTGTTTCATCAATTTTAAAGTTGATTAGCTGAAAAAAAGAATGAAAAATAAATTTTGGAACGAATTTTAATTAGTACCCATTAATTTGTTTAAAATAATCGTCTGGATCGTCAATTCCAGATTTTAATAGATTAAATTCTTTTTGTATTCCTAATTCTTTGCTGTTTATAGACATATATTGTACATCTAATGCATGTTCAAATCTCATCCAACATCCTAAAGCATCGGAATAGTCTTGCCAACCGCCATAGATTAATTTACTCAAAATAAAATCCTCTTTCGATGTAACCCAACATTCTACTCCAAATAAAGTTTCTTTTACTCTTCTTTTAAGCGCAATTGAACCTAGTTTTTTATATTTACTCTTATCAAATTTATCAATAATATGATTATCATATTTCACAGTTTCGGTTTTATCTAAAAATTGAATTATTTTAGTTTCTCTGGCTAAATAATTTGTAGTATTCCAGTCTTGGAAGGGAAAAAAATCATTTTGTTTTAATACAATAACATAATCTTCAATTCTAAAATTAGATGCCTGAAAATCAATAACTAAATCAATATCTCGAGTTATTCTAAAATCTGAATATATATTTACTAGAATTCCACCAACCAAATAATATTTTAAACGTTTCTCTTTTTCAAGCTGATCGAGTAAATCAATTATTTGCTTTAAAGCAATTTTATAAGAAAGTTCCATTTATTTTTTACGACCTCTTATTTTATCATGAAATTCATACATATCAATAATGATTTCTTTTCGAGATTTTTTAGGATCCCTTTTCTTTTCGATTCGAACATAATCTTTAATCCCGTAATCATATATCTCTAAAAATAGCTTTTCTAGATTCTCTAAAGGCGTTTTTTTCATTAATTCTATTCGTCCTTTAAAGTTTCTCATGATTTTCCTATAATTTTTATCTGTTATTTCTTCCAAGGTTTAGAGAATCGCTCCTAAGTTTAATTATTTTTGAAATAATTCTTATCTAAAGTGATAATACCAACTTGAACTTATTAATTTTCCTCATGAGCTTCTTATATCAAATGTAAAGAAAAAAGAAAGGACATTTGTCGTTTATTAAACAAGTAATATTCTTGGGTTTCTATCAACTTTGATTCTGAAATGGAATAAAACATCCGTAAAAATAAAAAAGAAAAATTTATATTTATATAAGTCTCATAAATCGTTGGATTTGAGATTGGATTAGAAGAAGTTGGATATTCCGGGATCCTCCAATAACTTCTTCAATTTTACTTACATCAGCTAGCTCATCTACAGGTGTGTTATCGGTAACGCTGACTCCGCCCATATGTTGCTGAACTTCGTAACAAATTTCATGTGTTAGCTTTGCAGTATAATATTTACCTTGAGATGAGATACTTGCAACCCATTTTTCAGCTTCTTTTGAAGGTGTATCGGCAAAAAGTATCTTTTCATCGTAAATCGTCGCCGCCTGAAGTGCTAAACTAGTAGCAGCTGTAGATTTAGCAAGCAAATCGGCTAATCCATAGCCAACACCTTGATATCTAATTACTGGCTTGCCAAATTGTTTTCTAAGATTCGTAAAAATAATCCCGTATATCAAACCTGACCAGCAGATTCCAATACCCGATCCCATTATTCCTAAACGTTCAGGAACCAATCCTTCAAACAATCGAACATAACCTAATCCATCATCAGCTAAGATATAATCGTTGGGAATCTTAACATTTTCCAAATAGGTGTGAGCAATGTGTACTCGTGGAACTGAATTGATTTTCAATCTTTCAGTTCTCACGCCAAAATCACTTTTTATCATTGCTTGCACCATTGTATCGCGTGGATTATTTGTATCATATACCCCATAAGTACAAAAATAATCTGCTTTTGGACCGTTTGTTGTATATACTTTTTCACCGTTGTAAATCACAGAATCTCCTTCTTTCGTTGCAACAGTTGTCATATTTACGGCATCAGAACCTCGTTCAGGTTCAGTTATTCCTATACATCCTATTTTCTGTCCAGACATTAATTCGTCTTGAACCTTTCGAATAGTTTCACCTGTTCCTCCGTGTTCGTAATAGTGAAATGTCGGATTACCGCATAAAATTCCACTAGCTAATCTTGCTAATTCCAATTGAGGGTCTAATAATGATAAATGCGTTCCCAGCAATATTTCTTTTTTCATCCCATATGGGGTGAAATCGTTCCATTTATTGATTCGCTGCATATAGCCACGCTTTCCAAGTTCTGGAAACAACACATAAACATCTTTAGATTTATCAATTTTAGGGTTAAGTTCTAAGCAAAATTCTTGGAGTTCATTACAATATGCTTTTTCCTCGTCATTCAGCATCGGGAATATGTTGTCGTTAAAAATCTTAAAAACATTCTCTAAAGTAATCTTTTCCAGAATTTCATCATTTATTATTTTTTCTTGCATTATAATCTCATTAAGAAGTCAATTAATTGAATTTAATAATTAGAATATTCTATTCTAATTAAATTTTAAAAATCGGTTCATAAATAGAAAAGCGGGATGTTTTTATTTTATATCAAAACCAAATATCAAATCAACATTTTAGAAAAAACTAAGAAGGAAATTATTGAATTACTGCCGATTAGGTTCCTTAAAGCTTTTTCTCCATGATTAAAAGCTAAATTTTATAGAGTAAAATATATTTCAGGTATATAATATAATTATTTTATCAAATAGAGTATGAGTAATCCAGAAAAAAAGATAGAAGAAATTGTAAATAGAGAGACCCATGCTTGGGATACTCAAGATGTGGATTTACTCATGACAATCCTCCATCCAGACATGGTATGGCCTTGGCCTAAAGATAATAAAGCTCATGATCCTATGGATTGGGTAATTGATTGGGGGAGATTTAATTACAACAGATGGAAAAACGGCTGGCAAGACCTATTTGATAGCCATAAGCTGGTTCAAAATAAGAGAGAAATTAAACTAATTAAGGTCTCAAAAGAGCAAGATGGAGCATTTGCAGTTGTCGATATTGACACATTATGGATTGATAAAGTAGGCAATAGAAATCAATGGAAAGGCCGTGTATGTAAAATTTATACAAAAATGCCCACTAATGAATGGAAAATGATAATGTAGACTGGTGTTTTTGAATATTAATCTATTTGATTTTGATTAGTAAGTAAAATTCTTTCTTATATAATAAAACATTAAAGAAATTTATAAATAGTAAACTTTCTTGTAAAAAACGTACTTAACATATAAAAAGATGATCTTTAATGAAAAAAAATGATAAAAGTGAAGGAAAATCTAAAACATTAACAACACAGGGAGGCGCTCCGGTATCAGATAATCAGAATTCACTCTCTGCTGGTGAAAGAGGACCATTACTCATGCAGGATGTATTTTTATTTGAAAAAATGGCACATTTTAATAGAGAGCGTATACCTGAACGAGTAGTCCACGCTAAAGGAGCTGGTGCATACGGTACTTTTACAGTGACCAATGATATTACAAAATATACGAAAGCTAAAATTTTTTCAGAAATTGGGAAAAAAACAGATATGATTGGCCGATTTTCAACAGTAGCTGGTGAAAGAGGCTCTGCTGATACAGTTAGAGACGTAAGAGGTTTCGCACTAAAGTTTTACACAGAAGAAGGTAATTGGGATTTAGTTGGTAATAATACTCCAGTATTTTTTATAAGAGATCCTTTAAAATTCAGTGATTTTATCCATACTCAAAAACGTTCACCACACACAAACCTTCGATCCCAAATAATGTGGTGGGATTTTTGGTCATTAGTTCCCGAAGCTTTACATCAAGTAACAATACTCTTTTCTGATCGAGGTATCCCAAGAGGTATTCCCCATATGAACGGTTATGGAAGCCATACTTACAGTTTTATTAACGCAAAAGATGAACGTTTCTGGGTAAAATTTCACTTTAAAACCATGCAGGGCATTAAAAACTTTACTCAACAAGAAGCGGATGAACTAGCGGGTAAAGATCCAGATTGGACAATCCGTGATCTTTATGAAAGAATTGAAAAGGGAAATTTCCCAAAGTGGGAGTTATCTGTGCAAATCATGCCTGAACTTGAAGCTGAATCATATCGATGGAATCCATTTGATTTAACTAAAGTTTGGCCTCATAAAGACTACCCTTTAATTAAAGTGGGGATAATGGAACTTAATCGGAACCCATCAAACTATTTTGCAGAAGTTGAGCAAGTTGCAATGGATCCATCTAATAAAGTCCCAGGAATTTCTTATTCACCAGATAAGATGCTACAAGCTAGAACTTTCTCTTATGCAGACGCACATCGATATCGACTTGGCGTTAATTATCAAAGTTTACCTGTAAATAAACCAAAAGCAATGGTAAGCAATTATCACCGCGATGGTCACATGAGATTTGATGGTAATTATGGAGACTCTGTAATTTATGAGCCAAATAGTTTTGGTGGACCTCAACAAAACCCTTCCTTTAAGGAGCCCCCGTTAAAAATATCTGGAGATGCAGATGCATATGACCAACCTACAAGAGATGATGATTTTGTTCAACCAGGAAATCTCTATAGATTAATGCCCCCCGATGAACAGGATCGCCTAGTACAAAATCTTGTTAATAGCCTAAAAACAGTACCTAAGTTCATTCAGGAACGAATGCTTAAACATTTCTACAAAGCTGATTCGACTTGGGGCGATAGAATCGCAAAGGGATTAGGAATTTAATGAAATTATTTTAGAAATTACTTTTTTTTAATAAATATATTATTATAATTTTAATGTCAGTATTTCAAAGTTAAAATGTTATGTTATGTATAATTCAATAAAATTTCTAAATATGTTATTATTTACAAACCTGAAATGAGACTTGCAAAAGGATATAAGAGGAAATTAAATCAACAATTTTCAATTCATATTGCTGAGAATTATAAGAAGGAAGAATTTCAAGAAATTTTGGCATTAAATGTTAAAGTACATGGTGAATCAGTAGGAGATTATTTTAAGCACATATTTTTAAATCATCCAAGGAAAGAAGACATACTATTTCTATATATCAAGGATTCTAATTCAAATAAAATTGTATCAAGCATTAGTTTAATGCCGTTAGAATGGAGAGTTGGAAGTATTAACGTTTTAGTATGCGAGATGGGATTTGTTGGAACATTAGAAAAATATCGTGGGAAAGAATTAATTGTTGAGTTAAATAACCTTTATGAACGCATCATGGCAGAAAAAGGATATATTATTTCTGTCATAAGAGGCATCCCTTATTATTATCGAAAATTAGGCTATGAATTTGCTATACCTCTTGATCATAGAATGTTTTTATCACCATCAATGATTCCTCAAGATGATTTGGATTTTTTAAAAATTAGGAAAGCAAACTTAGATGATATTGATCTAATTGCTAACAAATATAATCAATATTACGAAAAATTCTTTATTTCAAACTTGTTTGATAAAGATTGCTACATCTCTAAATTTTTTAATGATAATTACAATACATTTAAAACTTCAACATATTTGATTGAGACTGGTGGAAAAACTATAGCATATTTCACATTCGGAAAGTCTTATGATAATTTAGCATATGATATTAAGACTTCAGATATAAATCGCAAATATGGAATAAAAATACTTCAATTTACTAAAGAAATCACCAGTATTGAAAATCCAGATCAAATTAACTTGGCTGTTAGAGAGGATACAGATTTAGCTGAACTTATTGGTGAACTTGGAGGAACAACGAATAACACTTATGGTTGGCAAGTTAAGATTCCAAATTTAAAATTATATTTAGAAAAAATACAGCAAATATTAGAAAATAGAATTAATAATTCAAATTTTCAAGATTTAACACAAGATTTAAGATTAAGTGATTACAAAACAACTATTATATTATCTTTTAATAATGGGTCAATTTCTACTATAAAGATGGAAAAAGGATATCCGAAGGAAGGATCGTGTGATCTTCAAATACCTGGATCCCTCTTGTTCAAATTAATCTTAGGGGACATGAGTTTTGAAGAGATAAATCATATTATAAAAGATGCTATGATATTACATGAATCAAGTGAAATAATTGATGTTTTGTTTCCTAAAGAAAATTCATATCCAGATACTTATTATTAAATGAATGTAACTGATTAAATAATTAAAAAATAGTAGTGTTTATTGAAGTTTATCTCTCATTTCGATATAGAAAACACGGGAAATAGGATTACATAAAACCCCACGATTGGCTACTGCCATAACATGGATTATTTTTGTATTTTTGCTTTAATTAGTTTAAAATATCCAATTAGCCCATAAATAATAAAAAATTTGATTAGAGAGAAATATTATTTATATCCAGATTTTCTGGTATTAAATTCCGTCGTTCTAACCAAGAAATTTCATGTCTTAAGTATCTCCACGAGATTTCACACCTTTCTCTTTGGCCATCAATTTCTGTTTCAAATTCCCATGGATTAACTACTACTAAATCGCCTTTTCTTACCCATACTCTTTTCTTTATTTTTCCCCGAATCCGCCCTAAACGATGTTTTCCATCTTCACAATAGACCCCCATCCGTTCTTGGCCATAAATATCTGTTACACGGGCAAAAATTTCTCCATTTTTCCGATATGGCATTTTTATGCGTCTTATTTCTGGTTGTGGATTTGGTGAATAGGTTCTCCTTCCTTTCTTTACTTGTTTTTTCTTCATTTTTGGCATAGAATTTAAACTCTTTTTTTGTTTTAAAATTGTAAATCCGATTATCTTAAATACCAAAATTCGAATAGTTATTAATTAATTCTATTGGTTGAGAATCGGAAATAATTATTGTATAGAACTACTTCGCAAAATGCGAATTAATATTTTAAAAATAAAATATAATCTAATACATATATTTACAATCCAATAAGGTAGAAATAGATCGCATATGTAATTTATGGTTTTTTTTATTTTTTAGAATTAATTTAGAAAAAGAAATTTGAAAAAAAAACAAATTTTTTGTTTTTTTATTGAAGCTTATCCTTCATTTCCATGTAGAAATCGAGAGAATCTGGATTTCTAAGTGCCCCACGGTTCGCCACTTCCATACCGTGAATGATTTTTGTAACTGCAATTTCGACCTTCTTGTTGCTAAATGTATAAGGAATTCCATCTTCAGGTGCTTGAAATATCAGTTTTGGAACATGTCTTGGACTAGTCTTCTCACGTAGAGTTTGCTTAATTTTTACTTTTAGTTCGTCTGTAAGTTCAAATCCTTCATTAAGCAAAACAAACATTACGATTCTGATATCACCACTGATCTTTTGACCAATAACCAGACTATCTGCTATTTCAGGCAGTTGTTCGACCACATTGTATATCTCTGCTGTCCCTATTCTCACACCAGAGGGTTTTAAAACCGCGTCGGATCTACCCCAAAACGTTATGCCTCCTGTATCGCTATGAATTACAATATAATCGCCGTGTCTCCAGACAGTTTTTCCTACATCTTTATAATAATCAAAATAAGCTGCTTTGTATTTTGTCATGTTATCGTCGTCACCCCAAAAATAAATTGGCATTGATGGTGCTGGAGCTTCACACACTAGTTCTGCTTGTTCGTCCTCAATTGGTTGGGCTTTTCCTGAATAAGACTCAACTTTCATTGCTAAAGCTCGACCCTGTAATTCACCCGAATACACTGGAAGAATTGGAATAGCTCCAGCAAAACAACCATTAATATCAGTACCTCCACTAATCGAATTAAAAAAGAGATCCTTTTTAATTTCTCTATATACATACTCAAAACCTTCAGGGGAAAGCGTTGATGCGGTTTGTGAAATTTCTCTTAAAGCACTTAAATCATATTTTTCAGCTGGTTTAACACCAAGTCCCATTAAATAATGGATATACGCAGCACTAGTTCCAAAAATTGATATTTTATGCTTTTCTATTAATTCAAAAAATCTCAATGGAATAGGGTAAAGAGGATTACCATCGTATAAAAATATCGTACAACCCACTGCTAGTCCACTAATGAGCCAATTCCACATCATCCAAGAAGGTGCGGTGATATAAGTGAGTACATCGCGTCTTTTACAATCGGTAGAGAGGATAAGCTCCTTCAAATGATTGATTAATACACCACCAGAACTTTGAACAAGACATTTAGGCGCTCCCGTTGTTCCAGAGGAGAACATAACATATAGGGGGTGGTCAAACGGTAATTGTTCAAATTCTAAAGTTAGTTCTTCATTTTTGGATATAAAGTCATCCCAATGGACGGCGTTAGAAATGCTACTGATATCTGGTTTGTTTTGAGAAATATAAGAAACAACGATAACTTTTTCGATAGATGGAATAGCTTCAACTACAGCTTTAACATTTTCGATTATATTAAACTCTTTATCTCTATAAAAGTATCCATCTACAGTAAACAAGACTTTTGGCTCGATTTGTCCAAATCTATCTATAACGGCGCTAGGTTGTAATTCAGCACCGCACGAAGCCCATATAGCTCCAATCGCTGTTGCTGCTAACATGGCAACAGGTGTTTCAATTAAGTTTGGAATATAAGAAACAACGCGATCCCCTACTTTAACACCCAATTCTTTAAGAGATTTTGCCAACCGAGCAACTGTTTTGTTTAACTCTGCGTACGTCATTTGTTTGGTTACTTTAGTTTCACCTTGAAATACGAAAGCTAATTGATCGTCTTTAAATTTCAATAGATTTTCTGCGAAGTTTAATCGAGCCCCAGGAAACCATTTAGTGCCGGGAAACACGCTTAAATCTTCGACAACTTTATCATATGGTTTAGAAGCAATAATTCCAGAAAAGTTCCACATAGCATCCCAGAAATCTTCAATATATTCTACAGAGAAGTTATAAAGTTCCTTCCCCCCTTTAATATTCTGTCCGTATTCCTTATTAACAAATTTAATAAAACGAGTTGCTTCTGCGTTTTTAATCCATTCAGCAGAAGGTTCCCATAATTTTTTTCGATTATCTTTCATAATTTCTTACGCTTTAAATTTTAAATTTTAAATTGACTTTTCGAGTCTTATGAATATTGTATTTTTATATAATCTTGCACTGTTTTTAATTCTTCTAAGTGGGTTTCGCGTTTACCAAAAATATAAAACCTTACTTCTGGACCTGTGCCACTTGGTCTAAAATATAGCGTAGAATCGGCGCTTTTAAGGCGGTAGATATCTACATTATTTGCATTATCAGATAAAGCACTCACTTTATACTCTTTTTCATTAATTGTGATAAAATTCTTGTCATTTTTCATAAAATTATTCATAATCTTAATCTTTTGCTCGTCTATAGCAGGTATTGTTCGATTTATCCCTTTAATCGACCAATCAATTGATTTTGATATTTCATGCCCTCTTGCAAGTAGTTCTGTTATTAAAACTAAAGCTGGTACAGGATATTTATCCGCAATTATTGGAAACTTAGAATCAAATACGAAATGCCCCAAGTTATCTTTTTTCGCAGGATTTAATACATTGAGAGTATGTCCTCCCGATTCTTCCCACATGACTATTAAAAAACTTTCATCCTGTATTTTTTCTTTTTCAATAAGTTCAGTTAGTTCTTCTTTTAATGGTTCAGCCTTGTTGATTTTCACCAAATTTTTATTCTCGTCTTCAAAATAGAGGATTGCTTTATCAACTTTTGACTGTTCTACTTCCATCCCTAACAGAAAATATAGGATTATTCCTAAATGTTTATAACCTACACCAGTCAAAATATTTATAAAACTCGTCTCATCTCCTCTCAAATCGCTTGGAATAGTCCTCACATTGATAATCTTTTTATGATACTCATTAGCCAAAATATTATGCAAGGCAGAATAGATCTCATTTGGAATGTAAAAACAATATTTTCCATTCTGTCTTATATACAATGCAATCCTATCTCGATCTGCGTCTAAAAGTATCGCAATATTTGAAGCTTCTTTTTCCATAACTTGTTTCAATTTATCCTCGCGAACTTCTTGTATAGGGTTAGGAGGATTAATTTCTTCGTTAATCAACACTACATCTGCTCCTAAGCGTTTAAATAAATCAACAATTCCTCTGGCTTTTCCTAGATATGGCCATATAACTATTTTTAAACCTATTAAACTTTTAAGCTCCAAAACATCATTTAATAGACTTATAACGTAATCGTTATTAATCTGTTCAGCATCGATTTTCATGGGCTTGTAAAAGGGATCGAGATTTATTTCCTCAATACTTAATGCTATGTTAGAAATTTCTTTGAATAAATCTCCCGACATAGGCATTGGATAATCGATGTAAAACTTTACACCATTCCAAGACAGTTCATTATGAGACGCAGTTAATACGATTACTAATTTAATATCCTCAATTAATCCAACTGACGCTGCTCCATACGGAGAAGAAAGCTTCGATTCTCCAGGAATGTCTTTCTGATGAAATATTTCGTAGCCATCGTAAGCAAATATTTGAGAACAATATTCTAATAGAATACTTTTAGTTGGACGGTCATCTGTGACAATTAATACCTTGAGATTCTTACCATCCTTTATTGCTTTGAATTTTTGACTTATAGCTTTAAAAACACGAAGAAATAGGAAAAGCTTTCTCTTAGTTAAAACCAATTTCTCAGAACCTGCTCTTTCTAGCTTGTCAAGTATCTTAATTCGCAATCCTGATGTTGGGTCAACAATTGGATCTACAATATACCTCTCATCTTCCGTTAATTCCTCTAGTCTTAAAACTTTATACTTACCACGATCAATAAGGGAAAATTCCTCTAACTCAAATTCAATCAATTTTATCACAACATAAGAAAGTCAGTTAATATCCAATAATTCTAAAATCAATTAATTTTTTATGTTTTAGCTAAAATATTAAAATTTAGTTCAAAACTAATGGAAAATCTTATTTATTGCTTCTCTTAAAATTGCAAGAATTTTCTCGCGGTATACAGGATTAATCGCAACCATTCCATGGACTTTGATCGGCGGTTCTCTTTCCGCTTCGGATAGAATTCTTTCGCAAAATTGGGGTGTTAATCGATTGGGCATATCTTGCTTGTTTGCTATCCCTATTACTAAGACATCCCTATAGTGTTTATCTAAAATGTCCCGAATTATATCTTTACTGTAATTAACATTTTCAAAGCTTGAATCAAGGACGATAAGCGCTATATCTGTACTATCTAGTAAACTTTTCCATAATGATCTAAAATTAGATTGCCCAGCAAAATCCCAAAGTACTATTGAACGTGGAACATCAAGTTCTTCTCCGTCAAAAGGAGCTATGTCAACATTTATAGTTGGAATGTATTCTAAATCGATTTCTTTGCCACATATTAAGTGTAAAAGGGATGTTTTGCCGACTCCTCCTGTTCCTATGATTGATACTTTAATAGCTCCTAAGACGATGTCATCGATTTCCTTTTCAAAACTCGTAAAAATCGCACGATTCCCCGACCATTTACCGCTTGCAAGAAGTTCTCCAAATTTTTCTATAAACTTAACCCTAATAGTTGTTATTTTAGAGTTAATTATTGCATCATCATCCTCTAAATCCGTGCATACAACGATAATAATAGCTTCGATAATCGTATAATAATACTTAAATTCATCAGTCGCAGTCGATTTAATGTCACTTTGACTGATTTCCTTCATAAATCCACTAAAAGCGCTCAAAAATCCCGCTAACAAATCTCTATCTACATCTGAACTCCCGTAATTTCGGAATAGCAATGACTTACCGTCCTTAGTTAAAATGTTTAGATATTGAATCACACTTATCACAGAAGTTGAGAAAGGTAAATTAAAATGCCTAAAAAACTTGAATTTAAATTTTTATACTATATTTATTTATTTATAAAAAGAATAAAAAATTGATCTTATATAATATTCTCCCTAATTTTGCTGGAGAATTTTGCTTTTCACAATTAATTAAGTTATTATTATAAGGAACAACGGTGGAATCAATGGATCAGAATATAGAAGATTTATCGAAGTCATTTGAGGAGTTCCAATCTAAGATGGATTTATTTTCTTCAATATTAGAAAAATTTGGTTTAGACATAATAACAAAAATGGGACAAACTAACCTCAAAATAACCCAATTAATTGATAAAATTAACGATTTGGACAAAGCAACAATCGATATAAAAAGTTTGATCCCACAACTTAGTAATGTAATAGAAAACCAGAAAGTCTTAGAGGATGAATTGGATTTAATTAAATCTTTATTAAGAAATATGGGTCAAACTTCTTCGAAAAAAAAAGAAGTTAAAAATTCTGTTGATAGGGACGAAACAGCAACAAGCAAAAAAGATCTAATATTAAACCAACTAAATGGTTTAAAAGAGAATTTAGAAGAGCTTGATGATTTCCTTACCGTCAAACCAATTTTAGAGGAAATTAAAGAGAATATTTTTGAATTTACGGGCGGTCATAGAATTTTATATGAAATCTCACAAGTTATTAATCGATTAAATTCAGCTAATTCATTGAATGATTTGATGGATGAACAAAAAACAACTTCAAAGACAATTAAAAATCATTTAATGGAGAAAATCACATTTTGGACTAATAAATTAATGTTTAAAGATTAAAACTGTTTAAGTTTAACTTATTAATATTTTCGAGAATTTCAAGAATTTTTGAAAAAGTTGTCTGTGTTATTGATTTGAAAAAAAATTTCATTAGAACTTAACTTTTTCCAGCTTAAAGCTAAAATCAAGGTATTAAATTGTTAAGAAATATATAGAAGAACTTCATATTTATTATAATAAAAAAAAATTAAAAGCAAAAGCGATCAGAAAACATATGAGCGATCAAGAACGAAATGAAGGAGGAATAATTTTCAAAGGGAGAACTGAAGCAATTTATAAAGTAATTGTTATAGGAGATCCTGCTGTTGGAAAAACAAGCCTTCTTACTAAATTTGCTAAAAATCAATTTGAAGAGAAGTATTTGCCAACAGTAGGAGTAAGTATTTTAAAGGAACCAATCGAACTGAAGGATCAGAATGCCACAGTTAATTTAATGTTTTGGGATATCGCAGGACAACCGCAATTCTACATGCTTCATCGCCCATATTTCAACGGGGCAGATGGAATGCTTCTAGTATTTGATATTACGCGCTCGAGTACATTTAGTAATGTTAATAACTGGTATAGCGCAGCTGTGAAGTATGGACTAAGTGGAATACCTAGAATCATAATCGGGAATAAGGTAGATTTAGCAGAAGAAAGGAAAATTATTTTACCTATGGCTGAACATCTGAGTGAGAAATTAAATGCACCCTATTTTGAGACATCAGCTCTCACTGGGGAAAATGTAAAAGTAGTATTCCAGAAAATAGCAGAATTAGTTTATAAGTCTAAAGAGAACTATAAGTAGTAGTCTCTTTTTTAACTCATCCTTAATCTAAGATTTATTTTACCATAATTATATTCATTTCATATGGAATTCATTTGCTATTTCGAATCTCGATGATTTAAATTTTTCCCGGGCAATGAAGTAAACAGATTTCACTATAAATTTGAATGGAATCCAAGTTTCTTGAAATTCTTTTTTAAAGGTTGAAAGCTTTTGATTCCCCTTAATTTGTCCTACGCTTAAATGCGGATTAAAACCACCTTGGAATAAATTAACATCGTTACAATCAGGTGTAATTGCTAATAGCTTTGATTGGAGGTTAATTATTAATGAATCTGGCTCTGGAGCCAACCATAAGGTATAATTCTGTTTTAAGTGATAAAATTGTTTAATTTTTGTTAACGAGATTTCGAAGGATTTTACACCTTTACAAAGCGTTAAGAATGAGTGTTCCAAGCTTTTAAATTCAGATTGTGGTCTAAAAGGATACATTAGAGTGATATGGGGCATCCATCTATGGAAATTTCTATCATACTTCTTCCTAATATCTTGAATCGCTACCCAAAAATCTTTTGGTGGTATAATCACAACGGCAGTGGAATAAACTTTAGTCATAAGTTAGGATTATTATAAATATGGGTATATATAAGGTTTATATTTGATGATTTTTATTACACCTATGGACTATGAATATTAAACAAAGACATTTCATTCAAAAATCACAAATTAAAGACTTGCAGGATGATATTTTAAATCATTACGATGAAAAATTTGTGGCGCAAATATTTCCCAAAAAAGCTCGTATAGAAGTAATTCAGACTGATACTGGAGATACGCTATACGCGGTAAACAATATATTAAAGCTATGGAAAACTAAAGAGGGGTATATACCTGTTTTGACGCTACTCCTAAATAGACAAGTAGATTTGAAAAAAATTGTTGTAGATAAAGGAGCTATACGTTTTATAACAAATGCTGCAGATGTAATGCGTCCCGGGATCACCAAAATAGACGCTTCGATTAAAAAGGACGATATCGTCGTTATTGTGGATGAAAATCACGATAGGGCTTTAGCCATTGGAAAGGCAATGTTTAATGCCACTCAAATGCAAGAAATCAAAGCAGGTAAAGTAGTAAAAAATCTGCATACTATACAAGACGATGTATGGAAATTTGCTAAGGAGTTCAAATAAATTCTTTTTGTAAAATAAGCATTAATTCTTCTTTCTCATTAAAGGGCGTTTCGATTAAATCAAAGCTACAAAGATCACATGAATCCATTTTAAAACGATTAAAAAGAAGCATAATCATTCTTAAGCCATTTTCCATAAATCCACTATCGTCCTTTTCATCCGTAACTTTCATCAAATCGATAATTTCATACATTTTCCATAAAATTTTATCGTTTTCTTCGTTTCTTGTATCAAGAAAATCGTCGTAAAGATTATTATAAAAATCACATTCAGTCATCATTTTAATGATACCTTACTTAATCCCTAAAATCCACAGGAATTGCTATTATACTAATTATTTACTGACTATTTAAATTGATTTTTTATTTAGAAAAACCGTTCCCATAATACAAACTTGCAATGGAAATCGACCTAAACTAATTTCAATTTAGTATTTGCCGTATTTCCGTTTACTTTGTTACTTAAATACTACTTCGATGTTTTTTGATTAAAAGGTATTTGAGTAATATGAGTAAATTTATTGAAACTGAATTAAAATTTGCGTAATACTTAGATATAATATAGATATTACACTGTTCTATTACCGAATTTACGCTTATATTATTTGGATACTACTCAAAGGGTCATCATTAGGAATACCATGATGATTCTTGTAAAATATATAAAAATTAAGGTCGTGTGTGTG
>CAZDTP010000059.1:0-5153 GCA_964508365.1 uncultured archaeon | reverse complement strand
AAAGATTGAGAACTTTAGATATTTAAGTATTGTTTTAAATGTTCCATCAAATTAATTCCTAATATCTAAGGGTCCTAATATGATTCAATTTCTTCCGTATTTTTATGGATATTATGGAAGAGTTGTAATGAAAGTACGAAAAATGATGGATTTATTATCTATTTCAATGGTATTAAAAAAATAGTTACTAAATATAAAATCCCTAGTTCTTATTTGTGTATATAGGTAGTAGCCCTGATTGGAAATGGCGTAGTTTTAAATCAATTCCTCGGGATACTTTCACTTTTGGAATTTTGTCTCTATTGCGATGAAGTTCTGTAATAGCCGCAACCGCATAGTCAATATGGGACATATCGTACATATTTCTAGGGACAGCAAACCGCACAAGATTTAAAATACCTTTACGCTGTTCTGGCGTTTTCTTATCCCATTCGAACGCAAAGGGTCCCAGTTCGCAAGCTCTTATTCCATAATGCTTGAGAAGCTCTATCGTAAAGCCAACACCCCCGAAATCATCAATTTCCATATTAGTACCTTTAAAAAACTCCTTCACATTAATATAAACCGCATGTCCTCCAGCAGGAAGTACAACGGGAACTCCATTATTTGCTAGCTTTCGTGCAAATTCTCGAACTTGGCGAACTCTCTCAGCCAGATATGGTTCTTTAACAACTTCGTATAAACCTACTGCTAAAGCCATAATGTCTCGACCTGATAATCCCCCGTATGAGTCGTTCCCAAACGTCAGGATTTGCCTTTCTTTTAATTTGGTCCCAATATTCCCGTTAGTTGAGAATTTTTTGTAAAAAACTCCTTTGTCTCTAAAAAATAAACCTCCCCCTATGTTAGCGAGTCCATCTTTTTTAAAGCTAATTGTAAAACCATCAACCTGCGAGAACATCTCTTTGATGATGTTTAAGATACTATAATTGCTATATCCCTCTTCAAATTCTTTAATAAAGTAAGCATTTTCTGCAAATCTACAAGCGTCGAAGAAAAATGGAATATTACAACTACGAGCAATCTCACTAATTTCTTTTATATTTTTCAAAGAAACAGGCTGACCAGCAGCGACATTATTTGTAATAGTTAAGTATATTAAAGGTATGCTTTCAACTCCTTTGATTTGAATGAAGGCTTTAAGTTTTTCACTATCCATGTTACCCTTAAAGGGATTCATAGAATCCATTTGATTTGAAGGGAAATCCTCAAATAAATTGATAGAGAATATGTTTATTGGGATAATTCCATTTGCAGTAATATTTGCTTCGGTTGTATCGAAATGTCCGTTATTTGGAATATAGTATTCTTTATTAGGATTGTTCTTTTTTAATATACCCGCAATGGTAGAGAATAGTAAATGCTCTGCACAACGACCTTGGGGAACTATGAAAGCGTTAGGGCGATCTAACTGGTGAACACCCCCATTAACAAATCCACCCTCGAATGCTTTGAGGTAAAGTTCATCCATAAGTGTTTGAACATTAGTTTCTCCAGAAAGAATTAAGTTAATCGCTTTTTTTGGCTCATCTCCCCTCTCAAAAGTGTCTCTTATGGCATCCAGCAAAACATAATATCCTTTATTACGCCCATACGATTCATCACCGTGAAAAAGGGAAGCCCACTGCAAGTCAGTCATGGAAGAAGTACCACTATCAGAAAGAAAATCCAAAACAAGCATATCTGCGGGAAAGGAAAATATATTATATTCCGTTTCCTTTAACGCTATCTCCCTCTGTTCTTTAGAAACTTCTTTATTATTCCTCACGATCAATGTACGCTTCGATGGAACTGGAACATCAAGTTCAAACATAGATTTCATAATTATTACTGAAGTAACTCAATTTCAAATAAGAAGTGTATGCTAAAATTAGATACTATGCACTATTAGTTAATACTAATTATTAAAAGATATAATAATTTTTCATTAAAATTTAGGCAATTACTTACTTTTTGATATTGCTAATCATAATTTTAGTAATTCCTTTAAATAGCTCTTCAACATTTTCTCCGGTCTTAGAAGAACATTCGATATACTCAACTAAATTATTATCTTTTACGAATTTCTTGCCTTCTTCTGATGGAACGGTTCTTATTCCTTCTAGATCTGTCTTACTACCAACCAATAAGACAGGTACCTTTTGGTTATGAGTTTCATTAGCTTTATTAAACACCATTAGCCAATTAGTAAGGTTTTCAAAAGTTACATACCTAGTTATATCAAACATAAAAATCGTTCCATTAGCTCCATTTATTATTCCTGGCAGAAGAAATCTAAATTTTTCTTCCCCCGCAAAATCCCATATTTGTAAAGACACTTTTTTGCCATCTAATTCAAGTTTTTTCAAGAAAAAATCAATTCCAATAGTACCGTGATATGATTCCTTAAATAATCCGTGTAAAAAACGATGAGTTAAGGTAGTTTTGCCAACTCCTGCATCTCCAAAAATTGGGAGCTTGAATTGATAGATAGTGGTTGAATTTTTACCCATTTCAATCATCCAATCGATTAATATTTGAAAAGTTTTATTTGCTTTTCTAACAAATATTATATCTTTAAGATTATTTGAATGTTTATTATTCCATCTAATTGGAAATAAGTTATTTAAAAAGAATTGAAGATCGAAGTTTTTCTACCTGAGATAATTAAATAAAGGATAATGGTCTTATGGCTTTTTTCTCGTTTCTAATACTTGTGCTCTATCTTCTAATATTTCTTTGATTTTTTTTTTATCAAAAGGATACCATTTTAATGATAATACCCATAGTATTATTCCTGGTATTACAAAAACAGTTATTATTATGGCACTAACTTGATAATTTTGCCCAAAAGCCGATATAAAGATCCCCGCAATTAAGGGCCCCATTCCATAGCCTATCTGTTCTAAAAATTGGTTCCAAGATATGATTTGACCTTGAGCTTCTGGAAGGTTTATTTCTTGAAGTACTGGAGGTTGATTGACCCCATATAGAGAGGAAACTGCGTCAGAACATAAAATTAATACTCCCATCATATAAGTTATTGGAAATGAAAAGAAAAGTATAATATCTGCTCCTTGCATCGGTGTTAAAAAAGGAATAGGAACGAAAAACATCAAAACAAAAGTTATTGAACCCCCTATCAAAGAAATTATTATGAAATAAATCCTCCTGATTCCTTTTTTTTCTGCTACTTTATCAGAAAGTCGAGCAAGAAAAATCTGTCCAATAACGCGTCCACCAACGCCAAAAATAACAATAAATAAGCCTGTTATAAGGGGAGATAAATTGTGAGGTGGTGTTTGCAAATAAGGCAAAATTATCATGTCCAAACTACCCATGAATACATTAGTAAATATACCTTCTATCAACGCTACTGTATTCGTGCGAGAGAGCATTGTACTTTTCATTAATTTTCTATCCATCTTGAAATCATATTCTATAGAATCATCCATAAGTACATTTTGCAGTTCTTTATTTTGCATCCCCCTTTTTGGTTCTTTAACGATTAAATAAAATAGTATTCCAGACCCTAAAACGGAGATTCCTATCCCAATAAAATAATATCTCCATAATCCAAATTGAACTAGTGAACCAGAGATAAGAAAACCAAACATCATAAAAACTGAGCCTACGATGCTAAAATATCCAAAAAATTTGGATCGATGTTTTAGTGGAACAATATCGTTAGAGAGAGAAACCATTGCGGGGTAACTCCCACCAGCAAAAAGACCAAAAATCAATACAACAATAAAAAAATACCACCATGTAATCAAACCTTGACCAGCAATAGCGAATCCTAGTAAAATCATACAGATACTTCTAATCAATGCGATTATTATCAAAATTTTTACTCTTGAATATTTATCAATTAACCTACCAAAGAACAATCCCGAAATAGATGATGACCAAAGTAATGTTGTCATTAGAATTCCCATTTCTAACGCGTGATAATCTTCTCCAGGCCATATTAATGAGGATAAGGGGACCATAAGGATTATTATTCCTGCAAACGCAATACTATTAAAACCATTAAGGAGATAAACGGGCCATATGGATTTATTATAAGAGATCTCATTCCTATCTGATTCCATAAATTGTGTCAAACCTAAAATCCAAATTGTTTTAATTTTATGAAAAAGAAAATGAGATTTCACATTTTAAGTTATTGAACGATGTGTTAAGAACGAAAGAATGCTTTGAAAAAAAAAATAAAATTAAATTTTATTCTCTTAAGAATGCTCCCATTTCGGAGAGTTTTGCCACAAGTTTCGGATTTTTGATTTTAATTTTACGAGCTATTACTTTCTTCACGATATCATTTTGAGTTAAGTTTCCTTTACCGATTTCATCAAATATAGCTAAGGTAGTTTGCATGAAGCCATCCCAGCCAAGTTCGTTCTGATCGAGGTTTTTTTTATCTTGGTTATCTAATCCTTTAACTGTAACCGCTCCATTATTTACCGTGATTAGAGCAGCATATTTTCCATCTTTTGGATTTAAAAGAATTTTAAAGCTTTTATCCGCATATTTCTCTTTATACTTCTCGTTCTTATTGAGTGGACCATAAGTCTTTAGGATCGCTTCTGGAAATGTTCCTTCCTTCACATCATTAGATATTTTTTCAGACATATCTGTCAAATCCTTCTAAGAATTAAAAATCAATCTTGTAGTTACTTTTACTGTATTTAATTTAAACATTTCAACAATGAAACAGGTGTTAGGAAAATCTAACGGCAAAATAAGCAAGTTTTGACAAATTAATTAATGAATCATTTTGTCCAAGTTTTAATAACTATTGCAATATTTCGTATTTTATTCCAATTGGGTGATTGTTTCTTTTCAGAAAAAGCTTTAACAATTTTTCCTCCTTTATAGGAACCATTTCCAGAAATTCAGCGTGTCTATATTTTTCCTTTCGGAATTCTCTTTGTAGTTCCATACGAAAAATCTCTACTTATATAATTATCTTAGCCCATATTATTTAAAATTCATATATCAAAGGGATAATATTGCATCTAAGGGGTTCTGTTCCCAGAATCGTGGTATTTAGAATTATTTTTGATTTGATCAAGAAAGTACTATTCCAATTTTGAATGGAGCTTGTTCCTATCGATTAGGAAAACCTTTTTCTGAGATTATATTAAACGAAAACAAATCATACTCTATAGCGT
>CAZDTP010000058.1:0-21996 GCA_964508365.1 uncultured archaeon | reverse complement strand
TATAGATTTAATACTTGTTTCTGTGCTCTAATTAACTCCATCACGCCTTCTTGACCTAAATCTAGCATTCTATTCAAGTTCTCCTTATTAAACGGCGCTCCCTCTGCGGTTCCCTGGATTTCAATTATTTCAAGATCTTCGTTAGCTACAAGGTTAAAATCAACATCCACTTTAGAATCTTCTTCGTAGTTTAGATCCAATATTACTTTACCATTTTTAATACCTAATGAAATAGCAGCTGTTACTTTATAATCTGGAAATTCATAGATTCTTTGTTCGTTGTACAAGAAATTAATTGCATCAAAAACAGCAATAAAAGCTCCAGTTATAGAAGCACATCTAGTTCCGCCGTCCGCTTGAATTACATCACAATCTATCTTAATCGTGCGTTCGCCGATTTTTTCGTAATTAAAAGCAGCCCTCATACTTCTTCCTATTAAACGCTGAATTTCATGAGTTCTCCCTCTTATTCTTAAGCTATCTCTTTCTCTTTGATTTCTTGATTGAGTGGCTCTTGGTAACATATTATATTCTGCTGTAATCCATCCTGTTCCAGTATCCTGTAAAAATCTAGGAACATTTTCCATTATTGAGGCGGCAACGATTACTTTTGTGTTTCCTTGGGTTACTAAGACGGAACCCTCAGGAAATTTCAAAAAATTCCTCTCGAACGTAATTTTCCTTATCTCGTCGAATTCTCTTCCGTCAAACCTTGCATTTCCAAGCATAAAAACAAAACCAGAGTATTATTTATACAATTATCTGTTGAATTATATGAGAATAATAATAATAATGTTAATTTATTAAAAAAGAAATTGATTAAAATAATTTTAAATTGATGAGGAATAGAAAAAATACATCTTATATTGAAACTATTAATTGAGAGGAAAACTCCCTAATATTTTCTGCCATATCACATTAGATTTCATCTGATCGAGAGCAAATTTTGCATTGGAATCGTTTTTGTCTGCTTCAAAATCCATAAAGAAAATGTATTCCCATCTCCCTTTTCTTCGCGGTCTAGATTCTATTTTTGATAAGTTGATTTCCGCATCAGAGAATATTTTTAAAACCCAATAAAGTGCTCCTGGTACATGTTTAGTAACAAAAACGATAGAGGTTTTCATTTTTTCCCCTTTTAAAGGATTCTCGGTTTTTGATAAAACTAGAAACTTTGTGAAATTTGAACTCTCATCTTCAATCTTAGAGTTAAGAACCTTCAGATCGTATAATTCAGCAGCAATTTCAGGGCCTATTGCAGCATAAGATTTATCGTTTAGCTTACGCACTCTTCTGACCGCTTCTGCTGTTGAGCTTATATCTAAAATGTTTGCATTCGGTAAATTTGCTTTTAACCAAGCTTTAGACTGTGCAAATGCTTGTTGGTGTGAAAATATGTTTTTTATGTCAGAAAGTTCTGCATCGCTTAAACAAATCAAATTTTGAATTACTCTAACTTCAACTTCTCCATAAATAAATAGATCTCTCTCAATAAGCAAATCCAAGGTTTCTCTAACGGTTCCTTGTAGACTATTTTCAAAGGGAACTATGCCAAAATTTAATTCCCCTTTTTCAATACTATCGAAAATATCTGGTGTAGAGCTATATGGAATAAATTGCGTTCCAGCTTTAGCGAAGAACTCAAGAGCGGCTTGATGAGTGAAAGTCCCCATAGGACCTAAATATCCAACTTTAGAAATAGTACCTTGAATTGCTTTACTAGCACTCATAATTTCCTTCCAGATAGCTACCATACTTTCCTTTTTAAATGTAGTTGGCTTATTTTTGATTCTTTCGATTACTTCTTCTTCCCGTTTAGGTTGATATATTTCTAACTTTAGATTTTTCTTTATATTTCCTATTGTTATAGCGTAATTTCCTCGTTTATTAAAAAGCTCTACAATTTTATCATCAATCTCATTAATACGTTTCCTTAACTCCTTCAATTCCTCTTTATATTTCTCTTCTTCGGTCAATTTAAATCCACATCAGTATTTATTCAAATTTATAAATAGATTACATAATTTTCTGCAAATTTAGTTCTAATGCTGCCACTGGAAACTCAAGTTTGAAATTCAGCAAAACTTCTGGATGAATTTCACCAATTTCACCAATCTTAACATCCTTTATATATATATCTCCATAACGACCATTAAGATAACTAGGATTTTTCTCAGCCTTTACCTCATATTCGTTAAATTTCCCTAATGCCATCATTATGAAATCTAAGGTCGATCTTATTTCTGTAAAATTTGCGTCCTCGTGATATGATACCGCAGAGAGATGGACTTCTCGTTTAGCTCCTGTTTCTTCCTCTTTAGCGAGCAGAACGACATCTCCAACTTCAAATATTCTGATTGGTTTCTCTTCTGATCTATTAAAACGGATGTTTTCTAATAGATTAGGTAATATTGAAGTTCGGGTTGTGTTGTATTCTTTTGACACCGGGTTAGCAATCTGAATTAAATCAGATTCTTCGTATTCTTGTCTCATGAAATCATAATGTTTTTCTGAACTGGTTAAAATGAAATTGAGAACTTCCAGATATCCTGCTCCAATCATAATTGTTCGAGTTTTATTTGAAAACGTCTGAATTGGATGATACTTTCCAATACATCCTTCTCGAATCGATTTCGGTAAATTAAAATAGCCATAACCAATAGCTACCTCTTCAGTAAGATCAACTGGATGCATGATGTCACCTCTAAAAGCAGGAATATAAACATCTAGATAACCTTGCTTCTTGGATTCTTCAGCATCTAATCTAACTTTTTGGAAACATTTAATCATTTCAGTTTTAGTTAAATTTAAACCAAGATAGCTATTAATATAATCAATTTCAATTTCCCATTTACTTTGATCTAGATTGGGAGTAATTAAATCTTTTCCCCCTTCATATTTCACTTCTACGGTTTCGATCTTTGCTCCCATGTCAGATAAAGTTGTAGATAAAATATTTAAAGCCAGATTAACGGCGTTTAAATCTGTTCCAGTCAAATCTAAGAATAAGTTTTTTGTTTCATCCGTTACAGTGGTTAAAATGCCATTTATTATTGGTGGAAATGAAAGAACTTCATTATTACTATCAAAAATGATAGGATAAAGCTCTTTTCCTTCTAAAATTTTAGCGTACTCAATTCCTTTATCGTGGAGGAGTAGGATTTCTTCTAAATTCATAGCATATCCATCTCCATGCAAGGGTATAAAACTTACGGAATCTGGTTTAACAGCAGTATATCGATATGGAGGTTTTACCTTGTCTAAGTCGTGGACACCGATTGCGACTTTTTTTCTATCTCTACCTACTGCCCAGTGAAGGTGTTCTTGGATATTCATTAAAGTAGCAACTTCTTCTTCGTCTAAATCAATGTTCCTAACGATACCACATACTATGAAAGGTCTCACTTTCTTTACGCTCGGATCTACAGTAACTATTATTTCACTCCTTTGTAAATCGAAAGTTGGTGCTCCTAATTCGATTTCGTAGTATCCCTTTAATGTTCTCGCAATCCCTTCTGGACTTGAATAATCAGGTCTATTCGGGTTATATTCCACTTTTAGTATTTGTTCTTCCTTGTTAATATCTTCTAAATCTAATCCTATCCATTGTAGATCGTATTCCAATTCTTCGATATTAAGTTTTTTTCCTACTAATTTTTCTAATCTTTCAAGTTTTAATTCTAGGGTTGGTATTATGTTTCACCTCACTTTAGTATGGTTGCTGTCTCAACCATTTAATAGGATTAATATATAAATCTCTAATGTCTTTTCGGTCATAGTACAGCATCGCTATTCGTTCAAGTCCTTGTCCCCATGCCAATACCCTCGTTGGATTCTTGATGCCCCAAGGGGATGTTACTTCTGGTCTAAAAATACCTGAACCACCCATTTCTAACCATTCTCCTAATTTGTCATAATATACGGAGACTTCCATACTGGGTTCAGTGTATGGAAAAAATCCAGGTCTTGTTACTATTTTTTTAAAGCCCATCTTCCTGTAAAACTCGGATAATAACCCTATCAAATCACTTAAGTTAACATTTTCATCGATAACGATACCCTCTATTTGTGTAAACTCTGCTAAATGAGATTTATCTAACTTTTCATTTCGGAATACTCTGTCTATACAGAATACTTTTATTGGAGTTTTATCGTTATCTTTATAGAATTGAGCTAATCTCCTCATAGTCGTTGAGGTCGTATGAGTTCTTAATACTGTTTGCTTCGCTATGTCTTCGTTCCATTTATACCTCCAACCTAACGAACCAGAATCTCCTCCATTCTCATGGGTTGCTTTAACAGCCATCACCCTATCTCTGTTTGGTAGCCTTGCAACTTTTGGATTGTTTAAATAAAAAGTGTCTTGTAATTCGCGTGCAGGATGGTCTTGTGGTTGGAATAATGCGTCAAAGTTAAAAAACGCACTTTCAACGATCGGACCTCTTATTTCAGTAAAACCCATTGAAATGAAGATTTCTCTAATTTCATTAATCAGATTTATAAGAGGATGTGTTTTTCCCGCTTTTAACAATGGACCCGGTTTTGTAATATCAAAAGGTTTTAGATTGTAATTCTTCCAAGTACCAGCACTAAGCATCTCTGGGGTTATTTTACTTACCTGTTCTAATTCCTCAAAGTCAGATTTTTTAATTGATTTCCCCTTATTTGTAAGAAAAATAATGCGATGAGTTTTTTTTTCTTTTACAATTAACTTTCTTTTATTCAATAAATCTAAGTATTCTATTTCTTTTTTCGATAAAGTTGAATAATTCAGAGTAGATTTCTTCTTGAACTTTAGTAAAAATTTCTCAATTTCCGTTTCAGGGAAATCTTCCAACACAAGAAAAAGTTTATTTTCGCCAGAGGCTTTACTCTGCGCTACCCATCGGTTTTTCTTCATATTAGCAAGTCCCACATAAAAAATTTGCTCTTCTAGTTTAGATTTAATATATAAATCTTCAATCCTAATTTCTTTTATGTTGGAATCTAACAGGATATTGAGTAATTGACGTTCAGGTAAACCGTTCTCTAAGTAATCATTACCTTCTTCATTTAATACTATCTGATTTACATCTTCTTCTCTAAATCCACCAAGGTTTTCTTCTATAAGATCATTAATTGCTGCCATAAGTACAATGTAATCGATATCAAGGTCATTGGCTAATTCTGAAGCCAATAGTTCAGTGTTTTTCTTCTTAATTACTTCGAGAATTTCAATTACTTGTTTTCTTAGTTTAATAGTCATATCTCTAAATCAAAATTTATTTACTATCTAATATATTTTTTCTAAATCTCTAACATTTTTAAATCTTTCGTGAAGGATATCGGTTAAAATTGCTCTTTCAAGAACTAGGACGATATTTAGCAACTAAACACAGCTTTAAGTTAAAAAAAGACTGATATCTTCAATTTAAATCCGCAGCCAAGAGAAATATTATAAATTCCTTGTATTATTCCCTTGGCAGAATAAAACTTTTGAAATTAAATGAAACTCGGTAGTAATATTCAGTAGTTGATCTTAATACTCCATAAAAACACAAAATTAAATCTTCACTTCTCAAGTAATCACTCAATTATATGATAAAATAGTATTACTAACTAAAAAAATTATCTACTTTAATTCTTCTCGAATAACCGTTGAACTTATTATTTTGTTATTTTTATCCTTTAGAAGGGGAATAACAATTAGAATTAGTGGCCCTAATCCTTTTGCTTCTCTTTGTTCGCTTAATTTAACGGCATTTGAATAGGTTTCTTGACTTACAATTAAACCTTCGTACTCTGGATCTTGAGAATATATAGCCATATCATCCCAATTTCTAATTTCAACAATGTTCACCCGATGAATGTCCGTGAAAGTGCTAATGAATGCTTTTAGTGTATTCTTTCTAGTATTGTAATCTTCTAGCTTCGAAGGAGCTTTTTTATTTTTTAACAAATCTTGAGATGTTAAACCAATCTCTATTGTTTGGGATAAACTCAAAGCTGTTTTTAATAAAAATTTATGTCCATCGTGAAGATGATCAAAAGTTCCGCCCATTCCAATTTTATTTAAAATATAGGAAACACCTAACTGATAAAGAATTAAACTTCTATTGTTTCCATTAATTTATTTTTGCTTTCTTCCCGTTTATCGTCTTTTTTCGGAGATTTCTTTAGTTTAACACTATAAATCTGATGTATTTCCATGGAATTATTACATTTATCGCAGGACCCCATAGACTTAAAAATGAAATCCCCATCCTCGTAATTCCTTACTATAATAGCACCACAAGATTTACATTTTAATATGGTTAAAGTTTGTCTTATTGGATCACTGGGACTTTTTTTCATTTGAAATATTGTAGTCCCTATACAAATGAAAGTGAAACCTATTATTAGGTTGGTAGTTTGATTAGGACCTCCAATATACATAAAAAGAACTCCTATACCGATGAGTCCAATCAACAAAAGATTTTTTAAAATGCTCTTCAAAGAATGTTTTTTCTTTAAAATTTCTTCATCGTCTTCTTCATCAATCACTAATATCCGTCCGTTTTTTTATAGATATCTTGTAAACTATACTCTATAATAGAAAAGAATATAAGATTAAATAAATTTTGTTATTATGAAAACTTAATAGATTTAATATTTCAATTATACTTATCATTTAATACAAAGAGAGGTTAAATATGATTATACAAATAATGCAGCTTGGCCAAACGGAAACCGATCCTCTCGGATTAATTTTTAATTTACTATGGTTTGCCCTTATATTTATGTCAATGTTTTATGGTACTAAACTACAAGCGTGGCGCTCATCAAGAGAGATCGAAACTGGATTGGAAAAATTAAAAAAATGGAATGACGAGTGTAAACAGATTTTACTTTCGAGTTTTAGAAAATACGCTGACAAAAAAGAAACAGATAAGGATTTAATGCTCCACATTGAAAATTTCTTAACTTTCATCGCTATTACTCCTGTTGATCTTGATCCTTATGGCATAATCCCAAAACTTGACCACATCATTGATGTAAGGGATGAGAGATTCAAAGAAGAAATCGTAGGTTTAGCCCCAAATGTTGAGCCTGGAACTCAAGAAGCTCAGAATTTAGAAAATGTACTTGAAGCTGCTATGGCTGTAGATTATATTTATCGTTTAGTAAAACATTTCTTAATCTTAGGAAAGAAATCTAAATCTTACATTATCTTAATGCAGATTTCCATGCAGATGACCATGATTTTAGCGATGGGTAAATCGTACTACCACGCTACAAAATGTTTTGCTGAAGGAAGTCCAATTGGTGACGCTCTTGGACCTCTAGTTGCCGGAAGTTTTGTAAGAGATGTCTCAAATAGCGACGATATTGAAGCCATTGAAATTGCAAGAGATACTATCCTACAAGAGGTTGTTTTTGAAGATCGAACAATATATGTTGTACGAGCTAAGGGACCTGGGGGAACCGTTGGAAAACCAGGTACCGCGATTAAAAAATTAATTGAAGAACACGGAGAATCCATATCTCGGATAGTAATGATCGATGCTGGTCTTAAATTTTCTGGAGATAAAACAGGGTCAATCGCAATCGGAGTTGGTGCTGCTATTGGAGGAATTGGAGTTGAAAAGTTTTATATCGAGGAATCTTCAAGCAAAAAAGCTATTCCTATTGATGCAGTTATCTGTAGACAATCTTTAGAAAATGCGATAACAACAATGTCGCGACCAATCACTAAAAGCGTTCATCCCATTGTAGAAAATATTAAAATGGGGATTCGGAAACGTACTGAGAAAGGAGCAAAGGTTATAGTTGCCGGTATAGGAAATACCATCGGCGTAGGAATATAATTCCCCTTTTTTTATACCTTGTCTTAATAAACATCCAGACAAAACTATTTTTTATCAGTCCACTCAATCTTAGATTTAATTACTTTCAAATAAAAAGAAGTAATACTAATTATATCAAAAGTTAATTTTATTATAAAAATAGAGAGTGTGAAATATGAAAGTATTTTCAGTGGAATGGGCAGAAGCTTATGAGAAAGCTTTAAATGAAAATGCCAATTATAAAGCGGCAGCTTCTTGGTGGACAGGTGATTTCATATTCGTGGTTGAACCTAGTGGTAATCTGGATCATAAAATATTAATGTTTATTGGATTATATAAAGGAGATTGTACAGGCGCAAAAGTCCTAAAGGAGGGAGACGAATTCGAAATTTTACCTCCTAATTCTGAGCCACGACCTTTAAAAGAAGGAGAGAAAATCGGCGCAGAATTTGTATTTTCAGGACAATACGATAATTGGGTAAAGGTTTTGAAGCAAGAACTGGATCCAATCCAGGGATTAATGGCTGGTAAATTTAAACTCGTAGGTAACATGGCGAAGGTCATGCGAGCAACGAAGGCCGCGCAGGAACTAGTCGTTTCTACCACTATAATAGAAGGAGCAGAATTTTACTAATTCAAGCTACTCTTTTTTTTTTAATCTTATATATTATTCCTTTTCTCATATAAATTCTTGAGAGAATTATCGTTTTACTCTAATAATTAATAACTGGACTATAGTTAATTTTAATAGTTACTTCAATCTGTTTTATAAATAACAAATCTAACATAAAAAAATGATGAATTTGGGTTTAACTAAAAAAGAATATTTTATAAAAGATTTGGTTATTGACGATGAATACGGTGTAATCGATTCTAATGCGACCATTCAAGAAGCAGCAAAAAAAATGAAAGAGTTAGGAGTGCCAGATTTAGTTGTAGTCGAAGAAAAGTCTAATAAAGTTCTCGGAATCATAGCTGATTTTGATATTATTCAAAATGTCGTAGCTAAAGGAACTGATCCTAAAGAAGAAAAGATAATTTCGACTATGTATAAGATTAAACCCGTTTCCCTTGATGATCCTGTTACTATAGCTTTTGCAAGAATGCGAGATTTAAATGTCAATGTCGTGCCAGTGGTAGAAAATGAGAAGTTGGTTGGAGTTTGCTCTATACAAGATTGCTGGAGCTATATTCCTGATGAGAATTACGACGAGGTAGGCTTAATTCCTGTGGCTGATACGAGATCAGCGGAATTTTGGTTCGCAACTGGTTGTACAATTATTGCGTTTGTGTTTGGTGTAATTTTCCCGCTTGTTGGAATATTTGGCTTCTTTTCAGGAAATCCAGCTGATTTGCTTAGTTTTTTCGGGATGGCTGAAATTGAAGGACAGGTTGTCCTTTTTGGATTGTTTGAAGCAAAAGGCATTAATTTCCTCGTTCCTTTCGTGAATCTTATTAATACTAACGGAATAATTTGGTTATTTATAGTTATCTTTAGTGTTCTGATCGTTATATTCGGTATCCTTGCGCTTTTTTCAATAATTTTCTCGAGTTATTCTGCCGTGCGTAATGTTCAAACTGGATTTCTGGTACAATTTTTATTACCTATTTTATTTATTGCGGTTCTAATTATTGACTGGATTCTATTAGGTATCGCATTTGCGATTGCTGTTCCATCTCCGAATGTAATTGTTGATGGAGTTGGATTGACATTATCTATAATATCTATGAGTTTAGTACTAGCAGCAATCTATCGGGATTATTTTTTTCGTCAAAAAGAATCTGCTAACGAGGTGCCTAGATAAAAGTGCCTCGTGGTGGTGGTGGTGGTTTTAGAGGTGGAGGGTTTAGTGGAGGCGGATTTCGAGGAGGAGGTTTTCGTGGTGGTTCAGCAAGTTTCCGAATGGGTGGTTCAAGACCCTCAGGAACACCATTTGGAAGAACTGGGGCAACGCGAGTAACCTCAAGAGCACCGAGCGGACCTTACCGTCACTCTTACTATGGACCCCGCAGGAGATACTACGGGTATGGGTATCGGCCATGGTATAGGCACTGGTGGTATAACCCATGGTGGGCTGGACGATGGTATAGGCCTTGGTACTATTCCCCTGTCTATGTTGGAGGTGGTGTTACGATGGCAATCGTCTTAGGACTAATATTGTTACCTCTTTTTGGAGTAGCGATGTGGTTTCCTTTTAGTAATGTAGATGCAAATGGTACTGTGAATTATCGCTCAACTGAAACCCTATACTTTAACGAATACTGGTACGAATATGAAGATTTAAAAGCTGGGGGTGATATAACATATCAAATACAATCATCACCTAGCTTAATAAGCTTTGCTATATGGGATCGACCTTTTGAGTCTTTACCTACAACTACGAAAGTTGGGAGCGATTCTGATCAGCTTAATCTTCTAAATAATCAATATGAATATGTAGGATATTATTTAAAACCCGGATCAACAATAAACTACGATTTTAACGCATCAGGACTAGTTGATTTCTTTATAGCAAGCGGTCAAGCTCTTTACGACTGGAATCAAGGTGGTAGTCCTTCTTTTTATGTCGATGAGAACGATGAGTTATCAGATACGGGAGTATATAATGTGTTATCAGCGAGAGATTATTACATTGTTTGGTATAACGAAGGAGTATCTTCAGTTGTGGTTAATTTCACAATTGACTACTCTGCTGCGAATGTGATTGACTTATCCGCAGCTGATTTTTCTATTGAAGGAGTAGATTCAATCCCTCAAAACACATTTACCGTAACAAGTGATGGAACATGGTATTTTTTCGTTTATTTTGATCCGATGCTCTCTCCAGAAGAAACAACGACCATTACTTTTGATGTGACCTACGATACTGGAATTACATCTACTGAACGGTGGATAGATATTCAACCAATATTAATTGCTATCATAGTTGTTGTTGGAATCGTAATTGTTGTTGCTCTCCTTGCGAGAAGAGGACAGAAGAAATTAAAATCAAAACCATCGTCGAAAGTAACCCCCGTAAAATCAGCTCTAAAAAAACCTAGTAAAATAGAAACTAACTGCATTCGTTGTGGAAATTCTATCCGACCCGATGCTCAATTTTGCCCGAATTGTGGAGGTAAAGTTGAAGGAAGGAGCACTAATGAACCAACCATAGTAACTCCGGCAAAATCGAAAACATGTTCATTTTGTCGTAGTAAATTATCAGAGGACGACAAATATTGCAAATGGTGTGGGACAGAAATAGAAGGAGCAAAATCATAATCGCAATATAAAATTTACTGCTTTCAAAAAACCAAAACCAAAATTCTTAAATTTTTACTTTTTTTTCTTTACTTTAAAACAACATTATAGAAGAAATTAACAAGATAAAATGCTTCGATTATTTTTAAAATTATACTTTAAATCAAAACTAAAAAAAGTCTTCTCTTATATCTGTCTTGTACTCATCCTTGCGTTCCTAACAGTGAGTTTAGAAAAACGATTTTATATTCATCCATTTACATATATAGTTATTTTTATTACCTGTGTTTTCTCCTTATTTCTCTATTTAGAAGTCAAAGAAAGAAAGATTTGTATCATTTCAGATACAAAGATTAATCAAAAGAAGTATTACGATGAAACTGGTTTAGAAGCACTTAGAGAGAGGAAGTTAAAGGCGGATTATCGTAAATGGCTAATACTTTCAATTACCGAAAATAATTACGATACAGAAGAAATACAATTTTTTATTGGTTATATTGGCTACTATTGTCTATATTGTTATTTCAGTATCATCCCAATCACTATATTTATTGTTATGACTAGCATTTACTTAGCTTTATCGCAGGTAATTGTAATAATATTGGTTGTAGTTATTTCTATAATAACACTCTACATAATAGGAGTTAGGAGAACTACTAAGATGAAGTATAATCATTTAGATTCTGAGATAAAACGAATTCTATTTGAAGAAGAAACGGGGTATAGCCCATTAGTTAAGGGTAAATATACTTTTAAATATAAAGCTTGGTTAAAATCAAGCGAAGTGAAAATGCAAACAGTTCCTTATCGCAATTAGAAAGATCTAATTTATTTAAAACGGATAACTTATAAATTTAAATTATTTTTCAAATTATCCTTAGAATTTCTCGGAGTTTTTTTTATGAGCGCAATAAATAAAAGTATCACTGAACTAAGCAGAAAAAAAGTATTCTTCTTTGATTTGGATGGGACACTTTATTTAGGAAATAAACTCTTTGATGGAGTGATTGAAATAATTGAAGCTCTTAAAGAGCAAGGAAAGCGTTACTTTTTTCTTTCAAACAATTCAAGTAAATCAACCTCTGATTACCTTAAAAAATTAAATAATTTAAACTTGAATGCAACCCGTGATAATTTAATACTCTCTCAACATCCTACCATCAGTTATTTAAAGGAAAATAACTTCACTACTGTTTTTTTACTAGGAAATGAGTCTCTTAAAAAAGAGTTTATTGAGGAAGGCTTTACTTTAAGCGAAAGTAATCCCGAAATTATTGTTCTCGCTTTTGATCAAGAATTGACCTATAATCGGTTAACAAAGGCATCATATCTACTCCAAAAAGGTCTTCCATATATCGCCACTCATTTAGACAATAAATGTCCTACAGAGGATGGATTTATACCTGATGCTGGAGGTATTGCCGCCCTCTTATGTAAAGCAACAGATAGAATGCCTGTTGTTTTTGGAAAACCAAACAAAGAAATGCTCTTGTTTAAGCTCAGGGAAATCAAAATAAAGCCGGAAGATGCTGTGATGTTTGGAGATAGATTGTACACAGACATAAAAATGGGAATAGATGCTGGAGTTACAACCTGTTGCGTGCTTTCTGGAGAAACAACTTTAGAAATGATTAATAAAAACAAATTAGAAAAACCTGATTTTATCATTAATGGTATATGGGAAATTTTAGAGATTATCTCTTAACAATTCATCCTTATTTGTATCTTCAATCCTTTTTATATAGAAAATTTTATTTCTTAAGAGAAATTATATTACAAAAACATTATTCAACGAAAATGCGAAATGATGTAAATAATAAATTTATTCTTTTATACTAAATTGAGAATTGAATTATGACCTCTACTGATAAGCCCAAGTATATCTACGATTTTAGCGAAGGTAGAAAAGAGTTAAAGAACTTACTTGGTGGAAAAGGTGCAAATCTCGGAGAAATGACTAATTTAGGATTAAATATTCCTCCGGGTTTTACTTTAACCACAGAAGCATGTTTGCTTTATTTTAAAGATCCTGAAAAAATAATGACGCAAATTAAGCCTATGGTATTAGAACATTTAAAAAGCCTAGAAAAAGCTACGAAAAAAATATTTGGTGATAAAAATAATCCATTATTGCTAAGCATAAGAAGTGGAGCTCCAATGTCAATGCCGGGCATGATGGACACAGTTTTAAATTTAGGATTAAACGATGAATCTGTTAAAGGAATAGCAGAACTGACAAAAAATTCGCGATTTGCCTATGATTCCTGGAGAAGATTTATTCAAATGTTTGGCGACGTTTGTATGGGGATCGGGGATGAGAAATTTGAAAGAATACTTGATAAATATAAGCGTTCGATATCTAGAACTGCTCAAGATACAGATCTACAAGTCCAAGATTTACAAAAAGTAATTACTGATTATAAAGCCTTATATGAAAAAGAAATCGGTTCACCCTTCCCTCAAGATCCCTTTAAACAGCTATTTATAGCAATAGAAGCGGTATTTAAATCTTGGAACAATAAGCGAGCAATTACATATCGAAAGATTTCTAATATTCCTAATTTAGGAACAGCTGTTAATATACAAGCTATGGTATTTGGAAATAAAGGAGAGAATTCTGCCACAGGAGTTGCATTTACGCGGGATCCTTCGAATGGAGACGACATAAAATTTGGGGAATATTTAACTAACGCGCAGGGAGAAGATGTAGTTGCAGGAATACGAACTCCTAAAAAACTTGAAGAACTTAGCAATGAGTTTCCGGAAATTTATAAAGACTTAAAGCAAACAATGGTCAAACTTGAAAAACACTATAAAGACATGCAAGATATTGAGTTCACAATAGAAAATGGAGTCCTTTACATCCTCCAAACTAGAAATGGAAAACGCACGCCTTCAGCAGCAGTTAAAATCGCAGTGGATATGGTTAAGGAAGGTTTAATAACTCGGGAACAGGCAATTATGAGTATCGATGCGAACAAAATATCGAAACTTTTATTTAAAAGCATAGATGAGAATGCTATAGTACGTGTTTTAGCAAAAGGAATTAACGCTTCACCAGGTGCCGTGTCTGGAATCGCTATATTTGATTCTGATCGCGCTGAAGAATTTGCTAATTCTCAAGAAAAAGAGATTATTTTAGTGCGACCCCAAACTAAACCTGAGGATGTTCACGGTTTGTATGCATCCAGTGGCGTTTTAACTCAATTTGGAGGAAAAACATCTCATGCTGCCGTTGTTGCAAGAGGAATGGGTAAACCAGCTGTTGTCGGAGCTCAAGATATTGAAATTGACGAAGAAACTCGGGAATTTAGGGTAGCAGAGACTGTAATTAAAGAAGGAGAATACATAACTATCGATGGAACAACAGGACGCGTAATAGAAGGAAAGGTTCCATTAGTAGAACCTGAGATAAAGGGAGAATTCTTAGAATTATTAGAAATTGCTGACGAAGTTCGAACCTTGGGTGTTCGAGCAAATGCAGATACTCCAATAGATGCGAAGAAAGCTTTAGAATTTGGTGCTGAAGGCATCGGTTTGACAAGAACAGAGCACATGTTCATGGCACAAGATCGATTGCCTGTTGTACAGAAGATGATACTGGCTCAAACTATTGAAGAACGTCAAGACGCGTTAGATAAAATTTTACCAATGCAAAAGGGAGATTTCATAGAAATCTTTAAAATCATGGAAGGTAAACCTGTGACTATTAGATTACTAGATCCCCCCTTGCATGAATTCTTACCCGAATTATCTACAGTTCAATTAGAATATCAAGAATTGAAAATGACAAATTCTCTATCTAAATCTCTGCTAGATATAAGCCCCCTTGACGAAGAAATAAATAAAAAGAAAAAAGTAATTAGCCTAATCAGATCCCTCTCCGAGGAAAATCCCATGATGGGACTCCGAGGTTGTAGACTTGGGATTATTTGGCCAGAAATCAACGAAATGCAAGTTAAAGCTATATTTCAAGCAGCTTGTGAACTTAAACTGCAAGGCGTTGAAGTTTACCCCGAAGTAATGATCCCCCTCATTGGCATGATATCAGAACTTCAGTACGTAAAAACTCAGTTACTTGAAATAGCAGAAGAGACAATTAAAGATTACGGAGTGGATTTGAAGTACAAGTTTGGGACAATGATTGAAATACCGAGAGCAGCTCTCACTGCAGACGAGATTGCTATGGAAGCGGAATTTTTCTCCTTTGGAACTAATGATTTAACCCAAATGACATTTGGTTTCAGTCGAGACGATGCTGAAGGTAAATTCCTTCCAGTTTATTTGAATAAGGAAATTCTTGAGCGAAATCCGTTTGAAACAATTGATCAAGATGGAGTAGGAAAATTAATGCAAATGGCTGTCAAATTGGGTCGAGAAACAAGACCAAATCTAAAATGCGGCGTTTGTGGAGAACACGGTGGTGATCCGAGCAGTATCATGTTTGTAGCCTCTATAGGGTTAGACTATGTGTCTTGTTCTCCTTTTAGAATTCCTGTAGCTCGCATTGCAGCAGCACAAGCAGTAATAATGAAAAAAAACAAAGAATTATAGGAAATTATAATCCTTTTTACCATACATCCTCCAATTACAAAAATTGGTTTGAAAAACTTTTTATAATTCATTTCTATTCCGTTAATTCTCCAAAAAGTAAGTCCAAAAATAATTACTAATAAAATAATTAAATCTTCTAATTTTATTTATACTCATGGATGTGTCAGAACGATTTGAATTAATTAAAAGAGGAACTGAAGAAATTTTAACAGAGGACGATTTAAGACAATATTTGGAATCTGGAGTTCCTTTAAATCATTATATCGGATTCGAAATCTCGGGAAAGGTTCACTTAGGGACTGGTATTGTGTGTATGTCAAAAATAAAAGATTTCTTAGATGCCGGAGTTAAATGTTCAGTATTCTTAGCTGATTGGCATAGTTGGATAAACGATAAATTAGGCGGAGATTTAGAGCAAATCCAGAATATCGCTATAGGATATTTTAAAGAAGGCTTAAAAGCTTGCCTGAGAGCTGTTGATGCTGACCCAGAGAAAGTTAAATTTACTTTAGGGACCGATCTTTATCACAATAACGACAATTACTGGGAAACCTTTATTGATGTATGCAAAAATACAACCCTTAACAGGATGCACAGAAGTATTACGATAATGGGACGAAAATTAGGTGAAGGCGTTGATTTCGCTAAATTATTGTATCCAGCTATGCAAGTTGCAGATATCTATATACAAAATGTTAATTTAGCCCATTCAGGATATGATCAGAGAAAGGCACATGTTGTAGCTCGAGAAGTTGCATTAAAAATGAAAAAAAACAATTTAGTAAACACAGTCGGAGAAAAAATAAAACCTATATGCGTTCATCATCATTTAATACTTGGATTGACAAAACCTGCAATCTGGCCTATTGAAGATCCGACTCAACTTCAAGAAATGTGGTCAGATATGAAAATGAGTAAATCAATACCAAATTCAGCCGTATTCGTTAACGATACTCCAGAAGAAATAAAAAATAAAGTAAAAAACGCATTCTGTCCTGAAGGAAATGTTTCTGTAAATCCAATTTTAGATTGGGCCAAATATGTGATTTTTAGGAATAAAGGTTCAAATATTCTAATTGAAAGAAAATCAAAATTTGGTGGAGACATAGAATTCAATTCTTATACAGAATTAGAGAAAGCATTTTTATCAAAAAGCTTGCATCCTCTTGATCTAAAAATTGGAGTAGCGAATAAGATAACTGAGTTATTAGAGCCCGTTAGAAACCATTTTGAGAAACCTCACATTCAAAAAATGAAAAAGGAATTAGAAGAATTAATGGTTACCCGTTAAATAAAAGATCAAAACTTAACTTATTAAAATAAATATAAAGATATTATTTTTTCAAATACTAAATAATTTCTAGCTACTTATGATAAAAATATTGGCAATTGGTGATTCTCATATACCTCGTCGAGCCAAAAACATTCCAGTTCAAATTTGTGATGTGTTAGAAGAGAATGCTTTAAATGGAAAGTTCGATTATACCCTTTTTACTGGTGATGTTATTAAAGCACCAAGATTCATGAGTTATCTAAAAAAAATAACAAAAACCGAAGTATTAATTGTAGTTGGAAATATGGATTACTATGGTGGAAACAGAAATGCTCCCATTTATCAACACATAGAAATATCTTTAGAAACTAAAGAAATTTTTACAATTGGATTAACACATGGTCATCAAATTAATCCAAGGGGGGATCATGCTCAGCTTGTAGCTCTCGCGATTGATAACAACTACAATGTCCTCATATCGGGTCACACTCATAAAGAAGAAGTTGTTCTAACAAATAATGGTGTGTTATTATTGAATCCTGGAAGCGTCACCGGAGCATGGTCATTTGTTGCAAGTCAAAATCCATCTATTATTATTTTGATTCTTAATGAAAAAACTGGTGAAATTGATGTCTTTCTACATCAATACGAGATTAGGTTTTCTAAGTTAAAAGAAAAAAAGTCCAGTTTCATTTTCACAAATAAAACTGTACAAAATATTAGTTAGGCTATTAATAGGGTATTCTGATATGCTATTTTTTAGGTGGGTTGATCTTATCTAACACGAGGATTTTGGGGAGTTTAAGCAATAAACCAAAATTCCTTTTTCCATCACTACTTTTATCAAATCTCAGCTTCTTAGTACCGAATTTATTCTTCTTTAACATCATATTCAGAGTAGAATTTTCGCCGTTAGAAAAGTACAATAAGTCCTCTGGAGTAGATTTTAGTTCTAAATCGTATTCTTCTAGTTTTCCTCTTTCAAGATTATAGTTTCCATTCTTTGCTATTAGATTTACCCATAAATAAAAATCATCTTCAACTTGAAGTCCAAGATTTAATCTTGCTTGAAAACTGTCTAATTGTTTTAAATTCTTAGGATTTTTACGCTTGTCTAAAATTATGCTCTCAATTACCCCTTTGAATGTTAAATATAAATTTTCTTGTTCAGATTCTTCCATGATTGTATACCACTTTCTTTAAGACCGTAGAAGTATTATTTTTCTTTAATCGTTAATAATTTATTTAATCAAAAAAAGATATAAGTATTATTAATCTATTAAAATAGAAATTTAATTTTTAAAAAATATTAAATAATTAGATGGTGAATCTGTAAAATGTGGTTTTTCTTTTCCCCTAATATAATCTATGGACCAGATTCCTTAGATTTTATAGAAAATATAACTGGTGAAAAATGTTTCATAATCACTGATAAAGTAGTTAAAGACTTAGGTTATTTAAAAATCTTAACAGATGTTCTGGGCAAATTTGGGAAGAAATACGAAGTTTTTGATGATGTAGTTCCAGATCCTAGAGAAGAGGGCGTTCTAAAAGCTCGAGAACAATGCTTAAACTATTCTCCAGATATAATTTTAGCATTAGGTGGTGGCTCAGTTATGGATACCGCTAAAGTAGTTTGGTGTTTATACGAATTTCCTGAATTTGCTTTAGATGACATTCATGCTTTTAGAAATGATTTATACGATATGGGTAAAAAAGCAAAATTGGTAGCTATTCCAACGACTTCTGGAACAGGAGCAGAAACAACGTTTGTAACCGTAATTTCTCGCTATGAAGATGAGATATGGAAGAAGTTCTTCTTTCTTCATAGAGGACTAATACCAACTTACGCTATTGTAGACCCAATTTTTCCAATGGGCATGCCTACAGAGCTAACTGTTAATACAGCTTTTGATGCCCTTGCTCATTCCATAGAAGGGTTGGGGACTTTATGGAGAAATGAATTTAGTAATGCGCTTGCGTTAAAGGCAATTGAACTAGTATTTAAATATCTGCCAATTATTTATAAGGATGGAAAAAATCAAGAAGCGAGAGATTTTCTTCACCAAGCAGCTACTATCGCAGGCTTAGCTTTTGGAAATGGACAAGTACATATAGGACACACGCTCGGACATTCGTGGGGCTCGATGTATCATGTACATCATGGCAAGAGTGTAGGAATTGTAATGAAATATGTTACTCAGTTTATTTTAAATGATCCTGATAAAGACGATGCCGTCAAGATTTACGCCAAACTAGCAAAACAATTAGGTTGGGTCTCTTGGAGTGAAGGAGACAAAAAAGCAGCGGAGAAGGTTATAGATAAACTGGTTGAACTTCAAAGGGAAGTTAATTTTCCTTCAACTCTTAAAGAAACTGGTGTTTCAAAAGAGGATTTTGAAAAGGATTTGGATATGTTAGTTAATTTGTGTTATCAAGACGCGAGTTCTGTTCTCACTCCGAGATCAACGAGCGGTGAGCAATTTGCTAAATTATACCAATATGCATTTGAAGGGAAGGATGTAGATTTTTAAGCTTAATTTTCCTTGAATTCAGACTTTATTGGGTTTTTTTTTTTTTTTTGAGATTGAATTCCAAATCTTTTTTGTCGAAAAGTTAAACAATAAATATGCTTCTTTTTATTAATTGTTTATAACTATCGTTGGTCATTCTTTAAATTAAAGAATTAATTGATTAGATCTATGCCACTAGTTGAAGTTGAACTAAAATTTCTAAGGTATTTAGAGAAATTAATAGGGTTGGATATTCCTGAAGTGTCAGATCTACAAAGTTATACTTTTGGATTTACAGCCAGAGATAACCATGTAGAGGGCTTAAGTCTATTTTCTTGTGGATTAACAATAATACCTGAGAAAATTACTACTCTTACTCGTTTAAAGAAAATTCTTCTGAGAGGTAATAATTTAAAAGTTATACCGGAAGAGCTTTGTTTTATTTCTTCTCTTGATACTTTAGATTTAAGTGAAAATAGGTTAGTAAAATTACCAAAAGCCATTTATTCTCTTTCGTCATTAAAAGAATTACATTTAGAAACCAATCGTTTAACTTTACTGCCGGATACTATAAGCTCCTTGACTTGCCTTACTCTATTAGATCTGAGTGAAAACTCTCTTTACAAAATACCTGATACTATAGGAGCATTAAAAAACCTGGCAACTTTAGATCTGAGTTATAATATGTTAAGCGAACTTCCAGACTCTATAAAAGAATTAAAATCTTTAAAAATGTTATATTTAGGAAGTAACAACTTTGATATTTTACCTGAAGCTATAGGATTATTGAGTTCTTTAAAGAGATTAAATTTAAGGAATAATAAATTAAGTAAATTGCCAAATTCAATAGGAAATTTAACTTCTTTGTCATCTCTCTTCTTAAAAGCTAATAATCTTACTTATCTACCAGATTCGATTGGAAACTTAAAAAACCTTAAATATTTAGGCTTAATGTCTAATAAGCTTCCTATTCTCCCAGAGTCGATTGGATTTCTTGAATCATTAGAAAACTTAAATATTTCTTCCAATTATCTTACTGAATTGCCAAAATCCATTAACGCACTAAAATCTCTTATTAAATTAGAATTATCAAATAATCATTTAACTTTTCTGCCTGAGCTCGAGTCCTTAAGCGCGATTAAAACATTAAAATTGGATAGAAATATGCTTAAGCAATTACCCAATTCGATTTGCAAATTAAAATCTCTCGAAACATTAAAGGTTGATCGTAACGAGCTTGAGACGTTTCCCGACTCGATTGGAGATCTTACCTCTTTAAAGGAGTTAGATTTATATGATAATAAACTGAAATCTCTTCCTGATTCTCTTGGGAACTTAAAATCTCTTGAAATATTAGATTTAAGTAAAAACCAATTGATTTTATTACCCGATTCAATAGGATCATTGGATGCATTAAAAGAACTAGATATTTCTACTAATGCATTAAGGGAATTAACACCATCTATAGGGAAGTTGCCTTTAATAAAAAACTTAGTTTTAGGATTTAATCGCCTTGAAACAATACCTAATAGCATTGGTTCTCTAAAAACTTTAGAAAATTTAGATTTAGGCAAAAATCTTATCAGTACAATTCCCGATACGATTGGATCTTTACAATCTCTTAAAAGACTTTATCTATATTATAACAACTTGAAAGAAATTCCTGATACAATCGGAGAATTAAAAAATTTAAAATATCTTTATTTAGGTAACAACAAGCTAACAGAGATACCTGATTCTATTGGAAATCTCAAATCCTTAAAATATTTATTTTTAAGAACAAATTTTATTAATAATATCCCAAAATCAATAGAATCACTTTCTTCTCTTCAGTACTTAAATATTGAACGTAATAATCTCAAGAAGTTTCCCGCTTCACTCGAAACATTAGAAGCTCGTGAAGTTAAAATTTTTAAATAGAATATGCCTTTTTATTTAGGAAAATATAAATTTCGCCTTACTAATTCTAAACTTAGTAATCAAGTTAGAATTGAGACATACTTCTAAACTTGAATTAGTAGATAAAAATCTACGATTAAATCTATAAATGTTAAATAATTAATTTTTCATATAAAAATAAGGTGCCAATTAAATGAAAGGTTTTGAAGGTAAGCTTTTAATAGTTAATTTAACCGATAAAGAGATTAGTGAAGAAAATATCAACGATAGTTTTGCTGCAAATTTTATTGGAGGTGCTGGATATGCTTGTAAATATTTATATGACAAGATTGATAAAGATACTGACCCTCTTTCACCAGATAATATATTAATGTTTATGACTGGTCTTTTTTGCGGTTCAAATGCGCCTACAAGTGGTAGATTCGTTGTTTGTGCTAAATCCCCCTTGACAGGAATATGGGGAGAATCGAATTGCGGAGGATTTTTCGGTCCAGAATTAAGAAAGGCAGGTTATGATGGGATTGTATTTAAAGGGTCGTCGGAGAGTCCGGTGTTTTTAGAAATAAATGAGAATAAAGTGGAAATCAAGGATGCTTCGGATCTGTGGGGAAAGGGTATATTTGAAACATCCAAAATATTGAAGGAAAAATCAGGATCCCAACTAACACGCGTTGCTTGTATAGGGCAAGCGGGTGAAAATCTTGTAAAATA
>CAZDTP010000057.1:0-22066 GCA_964508365.1 uncultured archaeon | reverse complement strand
GCATGGAAAAGAATGAGAACAATGATTCATTTTCTTCTAAATTAAAAAAATATTTCAAAAACCTGTTTAATTTCTCTCAGTATAGCGTTAAGACTATATTATACATTATCTTATTTGTCGCATTAGTAGTGTTTTCCCTCTTCTTATTATATTACAATTATTTTATTGATACAACATTCGTTTACACAATTGTCGCTGAATGGTTTGTTAATCCTATTTACGATTTACAATTTTTAGGGATATTCCTTTTTATTGGTATAATGGCAATACAAGGGTTAATAGTTCCAATTCCGTCAGAAGTTGTTCTATTGTCTACGGGGATGATCTGGGGGTGGTTTTTTGGTGGTATCATGGGGATTATTGGTTCAATGGCCGCTAGTTTATTGTGTTTCTATATAAGTAGGAAGGGCGGAAGGCCTTTAGCAAAAAAGTTTGTAGGAGAAAGTGGCCTTGATATGGCAGATAAATTGATTAAAAAGTATGGCGTTAAAGCAATTATTATATCCAGATTTTTTCCTTTCATATCATTTGATGTTATTTCATACGCATCTGGTTTGGTAGATATAGATGTTAAGAAATATTCAATTGGTACGTTAATAGGTTCAATTTTTCGAGCTTTTTTTTACTCTATATGGGGTGCTCTGCTAGGATTCACACCTCCTATTGATACTACAGATGTTGAGTTAATCAAAGCTCAATCTGGTGTGTTTAATATAATTTTGCTAGTAGTACTGGCAATTATTTTTGTTATGCTTTTATTGTATTACCTGATAAGTAAGTATTACGAGAAAAAAAATCAATGAAACCGAGTTTTAAACTCAATTTTATCTTATTTTTTTTATATTTAGTTTAAATTTGCTTCTATAAGTTTATATTGATTGAGGTTGTAATTATTTTTAATAAAAATTTAAACTTAAACGGATACTTTAATATGAAAAAAGAAAAATATAGTAAAGCTGTATTAAAATATCTCAGTAAAATAGGGATATTTTTGAGTGCTTTTTCTCTTTCTCTAGGACTATTTTACTTCTTCTTACCTACAAATTCTATTTTGTATGACATATTCGGTTTTGCATTAATAATATCGTGGTTTCTAAATGGAGCTCTTGTTTACTTTACAGACATTTATTTAAATAAAAATTTCCATATGGGAAAACGAATAAATAGAGTATCTTATTACTATCTCGCATTATTTATTGCAAGCATTTTACTTATGGTTTTTGGCGTTATTTTCTCAGCTTTTATTATTAGTGGTACTCTTTTAGTTCTTGGCAATATAATGATAATTTCTGGTTTCTTAATTACTAATTTATATGGATTTCATTTCTGTATCGTTACTTTTACAAACATTGACAATAGAGGTGCATGGACTTTTGAATAAATCTAAAAAAGTAAAATATCTTAAGCATTTTCTAAGGTTATTGTGCTATCTTACTTTTCTGGTTGGTATAATTTTTACGATTATTTTGCTATTTCCAATAAGAAACAGTTTATTCAGTGCAATGTCCTATTTCATTACCCAAATCACAGGATTTCTGATGTTTTTGTATATACCAACGACATTACTTCTACTGAAATTGACTCATAAAAACCATTTTAAAAATTGGAACCGGATTTCGATATTAATAATTGGTTTGTTACTAACCGTTTTAAATGCTTTGCCTTTATTGTCAGTGCCAGTTTCAATTCAGACAGCAGAAACTGAGTTTAATGTAGCGTATGGAGAAAATTGGAGAAGCAACATTCCACAAAATGTTGATAATTATTTCTTACCAACACAGTTCAATCTTTATAATTATTTTCTGGGTTTCCCTCATAGAGATTGTAATGTTGAAACCGATGTTCTATATTACGATGCTGATGGTATTAGGTTGTATTTTGATGTGTATTACCCAAAAGGCGTGTATTCGGACTTACCTGGAAATGGTAGCGTTATCATAAAACTTCATGGTGGAAGCTGGCAATATGGGGATAAAAGCCTAGGAAATGTTCTTGTACTAAATAAGTACCTTGCTACTCAAGGATATATCGTTTTTGACATCCAGTATGGATTATTTGATTCCGGAGGTTCTTCATTTATACCAACTCCAGATTATGTGAAGGGAAATTTTACGTTGCACGATATGGTATATCAAATTGGCAACTTTACTAAGCTCCTTGAAACAACATACGCAGATACATACAACGCAAATTTAAATTCTGTATTCATAATGGGTGGTTCGGCAGGTGGACAATTGACCGGAGTAATTGGTTTGGGTTATAACGATCCTTATTTCTCAGGTAATTTCAGCAATGCGCTAAGTATAAAAGGAATTGTCCCAATCTACCCTCCAGATTTTGCTCCTTCCTTTTTGTTACCTGGTGATTCATCGTCAAATCCTCTAGCATTCGAAAAATTTACTCCTAGTAATTTAGTAGATCCAAGCGACCCTCCCTCGCTAATCTATCAAGGTTTAAGAGATGATTTAGTTTCTTTAGATAATGCCGAAAGAATTAAAAGCTCATTAAACAACGAGGGAGTAGATTGTATGGTTTTAACCTTCCCTTTTGCTGCTCATGCTAGTGACCTTATTGTAGGAAACACATATTCTCAAGTTTGGCTTTATTATTTAGAGAGGTTCCTTTACCTCGAGCATTAATAAAGTCTTTTTTTTTAATATCGGTGTTTAACTTTTAAGATGTTATTGTGATATTATTGATTTTTTTTATAACTATTATTTTTCCATAAAATATGAGTAAAGAAGAAAAAACATCAAAAAATTGTGAACTCAAAACTGACACAAGCCATACCCTGTCAAAAATGTATAAAGATCTTAACAAAGCAATTAATTCAAATAATATTCAATCGATATGGGAACTCTCTAAGACTATAACGAGATATCACTTTAGACAAAACGAAATGTAGAATTCCTAGAAAAATTGTAAGGGTAAAACAAATTAATATTTTCATACATAATTATTTAAAGAGACATTTTACTAGGATCATAGTTAAGTTATATTAGTCTTAATAATAAAAGAGGTACTTATTCTGTATTTATACAACGGTGATTATGAAAATTTATTGAAGGAAAACATATTACAGAATTTGGGTTGGTTAGTAGAGGAATTTGATTTTTTATTTAAGTTTAAGAATCAAAAGTATTGTCAATATGATAAAACACTTGCCAATCAAATAATCACATGTTTTTCTAAAAGTCCTGATTTTGCAGATGATGAAAAATTGAATGAAATGTTAATTAATACTTTAAAAAATCTTGAAGATCTTTATCCTATGCTCCTAAAGTCGGTATAAACTTTTATGATGTTCTACTTATTTTCACAATAGAATTTATAACTGAATTTCCTTATTTTATTATATAAAAAACAAATTCTCCAAAACAAATCATATTTTTAACTTACTTTACATAAATATCTCGTAATAATGGAACGGTTAATTATAATTCATTGGAATAAAAGCACTGGACCAATACCTATAATTCAATATCCCCCAGAAGGAGCTTATCCTTCGAAAGATATCTTTCTGAAAATATGGGCACAACACGAACTAAATAAGGAGAATACCTTAATAGAATTAGATTTTATTTTAGAAGAAAAAGATCGGAGTGTTATATCAGTTATACAAGAATTCGAAGGAGAAAATTATTTTCTTGTCTTAATAATAAAGACTAAGAGTAAAGTTAGTGATGTAATATCCTCTGACATTTTAGCAGTGATAACAAAGAATTTATTAGAGCTTATCAACACAGATAAAATTACTAGAGCTGTTTCAGAAGCGTTCAATACAATAAAAAATTACACTAAGTTAGAAGGACAGGATTTAATTTCATTTTTTCAAGAAAAAATTAAATTCACGATATTACAAATTCTAAGGAATGGTGTTATTACTAAAAACGAGTTAATTGAAATTCTCCGAAATGATTACGGATTTTCTACTGTAAATATCGATTTACTATTGATCTCATTTCTTCGTGAAAAATTAATTCTAAAAAAATCTCTCCCAGGAATTAAAGAGTGTTATTTCTTAATTAATGACTTATCGTATATGAGAATTCCATCATCAATTTTACCCGATGATATAATTGATGAAAAAATTTCTAAGAAATTTAAGAAAGAAATAATAAATTTTTACACCAATTACAACTGTAGCCAAGAAATCGAGAGTAAATTAATTCTAAGTTTATTAATCGATAGCGATGTTTATAACTTAATAAAAGTTCTAAGAAAAAGCGAGTTAACCGTAAATGACAGCCTTAACTTGTTAAATAATAGAGAAGATTTATTTGAAGAATTATTAGAAAAAAGAATCATATTTGAAGCAAAAGGGGTTGTTTTTCTCTTTACCGATATTCGTTTCGTTAAATATACTCCTTTTTACCTGATTAAAATATTACCAATACGCTATGAAAAAGGAGAAATTTCTATAGATCAATACTTACATCATCTAAAATTATTAATTAATCCTTTAAAGGAAAAATCGTCATTTTTAGATTATACTGTAATTTAATTAGTAAAGCTTTAAGCATCATATAGTTGATTATTAAATCTGCTTTAAGTAGCTTTTATGGAATCTTTTGATATATCCCTTTCCGTTGGTGCTTTACCTTCCCCATAAACATGATAAAGGACTGATCTACGAGCACATTCGTGAAAACTGCGGTAAATATCTTTTTCTTGTTCATATATTGCACATGAAGTATAAATTAACGGATTCCATATATATAATTCATTACTAGGATCATACCATAATTTCTCGTGTTTTAAAATTACCTTAAAATCCTCCTCATCTATGATATCATCGAGGTCTTGTTTGTTTAACATTACGATCATTGGAATTTCTCTAATTAATCTATCGTTTGCCATGTTTTTTAATTCCATTAATGATTCGATGTTATCCTCTAGAAAATTAGTACGTGAATCCACAACAAATATAACTGCATCTGTCTGGTCATCTTGTTTTAGAAATATTTTCTTTCTCAGTGGAGTAAATCCTTTTTGTCCTGCTACTGTATAAACACGGTAATAAACTTCTTTTTGTTTTGTAGACTGAAAAAGACCCCGATCAAATAGCAATGTTGCCCCACTATCTTTATCAATTATTTGTAATTCACCAATTGGGACAATATCTTTTTTAGTTTCCTTAGTTATTCGATACAGCGTTTTTAAAATAGTAGTCTTTCCAGACCTGCCCATACCCCAATAAACTATTTTCAAATAGATTTTCCCATCTTTATACAGAACCATACGATAAACTCCAAAAAAAAATAAAGTTAATGACCTTTGCCAATATCTACTCCCTTATAATTATTACTGATTTATATTATAAATTATTTTAAAAACTTAAATGTATTTGTTTCAATCCCTACCTAAATGCATTGAACAACAATATAAGCGGTTTAAAGCCTTAATAAAAATATAAATCTTCGATTTTTATGCTTATTTTTATAATCATTAAATCTTATAATTAATATTGATTATAAGCTATAGATCTCTCAAAGAAGTTGAAATATTAGAAAAAAATAATAGAAAATCCTAAAAATATGGCTGATCACACCGAACTGGATTGGAATTGGGAATTTTATAAGGAATTAGTAGAAGATGTGGATGAAAATAGAAATATAATACAATGTATTTCCTGTGGAAAATGTGTAGGCGATTGTCCTGCAGCTAAAGTATCCACATTCAACAGTAGAAAAATCATTCAAAAAATTTTGCGTGGAGATAAAAGCGTTTTGAAAGATTCAGATATCTGGCACTGCTACTTGTGCGAAAGATGTACGCGAGTTTGTCCTAAAGAGAATATCAATATACCCTTGCTTATTATAAATCTAAGGAACGAGTCTTTTAAAAGAGGTTATGGACCCCGTTATAACGATTTAAGGAAATATGTTGAAATGTCAGAAAGATACCTAACTAAAGGGATAGTTTTAGAAGAACCGTTAGGAGAAAATTTACCACAAGAACGAATCGACGAATTAAACACAATATGCGATTTTGCACGTATAAAATATGTATTTAAAGCAAGTAAAGAGAAGCAGAATTTAAAAAGAAAAAAATCTTAAGGGAAAATAATGAATTTTAATAATTTAGCATTAGATTTACATGAAATTGAAAAGGAATACCCTGAAAATCCTTTAGATTATTTCAAAGAAAAAAAATTATGTTTGTTCAAAGCATGTTTAGAAAAGTATTTTCCAGGTGTCAGATGGGGATTTCAGGACCTATTAGAAGAACTTCAATTAGATCCTTCGACTTGTTTGAATCAATCATGTTGTAGCGGCACTTTTTTTCAGAGAAATCTTATAACAAGAGCTCAATTCTCAGCGATTAATGAAAGAAACCTTAGTGAGATGAATGAACAAGCAGAAATCGCCTTTTTTAGTTGTAATGGATGCTACAATTCCCTTCTTAGAGGACGAGATTTTTTAAAAAACCCTGAAGTACGAGTAAAAACTCAAGAAATCTTAAAATCAATTAGTAAAACTGTTGATGGAGAAAGATACCCTGGAATATATAATATTTTAGAAAATCCTAAGCTAAAACTGGTCCATGATTTGGACTTTTTATATCTTATACGGAATGATGTTCTTAACACTTTAAAATTCGACCTGGGAAACCTAAAAGTTGCTGTTCACTACGGTTGCCATTACTTGAACCTTTCGAGAGATAAAAAAACGCTAGATAGCTATTTAGGTAGTAAATCCAAACTTGAGGAGCTTATTGAGCTTTTTGGGGGGATTCCTGTTGATTACCAAGAAAGAGAGAGCTGTTGTGGCTGGGGAGCTAGTCAATTGTTAATTAATCCTCGTGAAGCTCTTAAAGTAACTTATAACAAGTTAAAAAGTGCCGAAAATGTAGGGGCGGATTTTATTTTGATGCCTTGTCCCACTTGTCTCTATACATTAAGTAAACCAGAATATAGAGATAATATCAAAAAATGGTTTGGTGAGAAGTTAGAAATTCCCACAATCCATCTTAACGAATTAATCGCTATCCTTAGAGGTTGCGAAGAAGAACGTTGTATTACTTTAACGAGAAAAACTCCTCGTCTTGAAGAAATTTTTGAGATTATTACTCAGCAGTAGTCGAAGAAAAAAGAAAAGTTTGGTCATAATTCTTCAATTGCGTTTCTTGGACACGAATCTAAACATAATAAACATCCAATACATTTCTCATAGGAGAATTCTAACTTATAATTTCCATTAAAGTATAATGCTTCGGTTGGGCATAACGAGATACAAGCTCCGCAATCTATACAGTTATCTAATACTATAACACGACCTTTCTTATTAACGATGACATCATTTTTTTTTAATGATTCTGTTATCGTTCTGATTTTATCCTCCGGAACATCTAGTAATAAATTTACACCATTTGAATCCGTTGAAAATTTTAAAATGTTGAACGTAATATCGTATCTCAATATTTCATTGATTATTTTAGAATAATTATTAATATCTCTAACAATTCCAAACGGTAAGGTGCAGTTAATTATTGTCGTTTTACATCAACTCCTCCGAAGTAATAATTCCAATTACCTTTTTCTGCTCGTTTATCACAGGTAATGCGGATATTTCATTAGTTTTCATTTTTCTTGCAGCAATATCAAGAAGATCATTGTCTGAGGTTGTGATAACTCGTTTTGTTATGATTTCATCAAGTTTTTTCTTATCTTCAGCAATTGCTTTAGTGATATCAAAACTCGTGACGATTCCTTTAAGTACATTGTCTCGGTCAATAATGACGATGTGATTTACATTATTTTTTATAATTTTTTCAGCAACTATCTTAATATCACAATCGTCGAAGCAAGTTTCTGCTTTTTTCTTCAAATCTTTAACAAATTTTAATTCGGATGTAATTTTCAAAGGTTTAAATATTGTATCGGTCGGTAATGTCTCTGCAGGTGGATTCAAAAAGAATTTACCTTCTTTAATCCAATTCTTTAAGGTCTCCGCGATTTTTTTAGCATAATAAAATGAAGACATGGGGGAACATTTCACTAATTTGCCATCCAATTCGATAAATCCACTTTTCATCTCTTTATAACTTACTTGCTTTAGTTTAGGGTGATCACGCCTTGGAACACCATAATCAACGACATCAGTAAAAAGTTCAGCATCAGATATTGCAGTTTTTTTTGCCAGACCTTCATTTAATATTGGAATTGGTATACCTAATCCCACAAAAAGGGATGTTCCATACTTTTTATAAGTTACTCCCTTTAGATATTCGGGTGTCATTTGTTTTAAATCTCCTTTAACAAATATTGTTCCAAATCTATCCCCTGGACTATGTTGAGTACCTTCTCCGATAATATAGCCAATTCCTCCTCCGAGGAAAATTCTTGTTCCTATACCTAATGTTTCATAATCAGGATCATTGCTCAAAGGACTTAACGCACCTGCGCCAGCAAAATGTGCATTTCCATATTTCGGTAATAATTTACCCATATAAGTATAAAGTGTTTTGTCTGAACTATTGACAGCACACATATAATGTTGGTATGCATTCCTTGGATTTAGTAGGATTGCTTGATTAATCTCGTCAATAGTAAATGTTGTGTCTACTTCTGCTAAAGGATAGCAATCCGTCGTATAGGAATTACCCCTTAATCTAATTGGTTTTCCTGAAACAAGATCTTCTATAACATGTCCTCCACCGTATTCAAATGGTCTGATGTCTGCCATTCTGGTGCAACCTATATAACAATCAACTGCTGCATTCCCGTGATAAGCATGAACATCGTTTAACCATAGATGTTCGAATTTGATTGGGGGATCAGAGTGCCCAAAATTTAAAAAAGCACCGCTAGAACACATAGGTCCAAAAGTTCCTGTAGTAACTACGTCAATATCTTCAGCTGCTACCCTAACTCCTCTTTCTTCCACAATCTTTACCATTTCTTCGGCCGTAACCACGACCACACTACCATTCTTAATTTTTTCGTTAATTTCACTATACGATTTTGTCAAATCATCACCAGTTTTCTATACTTCAAACCAAATGAATAAAATTGATTATATGGATTAATTATATGCTATTTATAAATATTAATGTTCTAAATATGCATTTATAACATTTTTAATGCAAGAGAATAATAAAAGGTGTTTTAAACCCAACTTAATCTAGTTCAGAAGGGTTATAAAAAATTCTAAAAAAAAAGTTGACTGCATTATGCAGTCAAAAAAGTTGAAATAAAAATAAAAAAACAAATTGTCTTATCTGTAATAGTCCTCATATATTTAAACGTTAGGTGTTATGCAAAATTTTTATAAAAAAATTCATGAATTCACACAAAAAATTTTATCAACTCACAACTTTCTGTTCACTAAATCTTTTTGAACACAAAAATCAATCGTTTTATCTCATTTACAGTTATGTCCAAGTTTTTTCACACAGTAAGATAACGCTAGATGGGAATATCGTCCCCCTCCTCTTTCCTCCTTTTCATTTAAAACAGAAAATTTTAAATATTGAAAAATGGTTAATTATAAAATATTCCCGAATTAAGTCTAATTTGACTTTTTGGAAATGCGCGAAATATTCTAAAATGTTGAAAAGCACTTAGAATATCGCAAACAAAATAAAAACTCACTTTATATTACAAATTAAAAAGTTGAAATAAAAAAATAAAAACAAATTGGAGAATTAAAAATTATGAATAGAAAACACTTAATAATTACTTTAACTCTGTTGTTTGCATTTATATCAGTTGGTCTTTTTACTACCTCTGTAGTGGCAAAGAAGGAACCGGCTCAAACACTTCGACCTCTTAGTGACGAAGATGCATTATTGGGTCTTACCCATGAGAATTTCATTAAGAGAGAACAGGAGATGGTTTCTGCTCCTGCTCAAGGGTCATATTCTTTTGAACCTGCTGAAGTAGGAGATGACTTTGTTTTTACCGTCAGTGATGATGGGTTAGGAGTGGATTATGATGAAACCTTTATAGTTGTTTTAGAGGGAGCAAATTCACTTATTTTAATAACAGAAGATGCATTTACCAGTTTTGATGGCACCAATTATCACTTTGCTAATCCTATTGGAGATGATAGTGAACTTTGGTTAAGATCCGAAGACTTACTCAGCCATGCAGACCTAGAATATATGCTTGACCAGTTTGATAATAACATCTATCCTACTGACACTTCTATTTTTGGTTTCCCTCTACCTCGAGGAGATGAATCCCATAAAGTTTGGACACTAATCTTTAACATTAGAGACGATGCTTATTATAATCCCGATGCTGATTCTTATGTTGCTGGTTATTTTTCTTCCAGTGAAAGTATGACAAATAATAAAAACATAATGCACATTGATACCTATGACTGGGAAAATCGAGTTGGTCCCGATGCAGCACGACCATATTTATATGAGGGGACCTTCGCCCATGAATTTCAACATATGATCCACTTTGACCAAGATCCTGATGAACCCTCATGGGTTGATGAGGCATGTGCCGATATGGCAATGTACATGTGTGGTTATGGACATCCTTCAGGTCATATTGCGTATTATTTCAGTTATCATGAGTGGACTCCACTTACCTTTTGGGGCAATGATTTACCGGATTATGGTATCAGCTACTTATGGGCATTGTACATGTTTGAACATTATGGTGGTGCTGAATTCTTTACTGCTTTGGTTCAAGAGCAAGCTAATGGGATTGAAGGTGTTGAGAATACGCTAGCATATTTTGGTTTCACAGAATCATTTGACGAAATTTTTGATGCTCTCACCATTGCAATGTATCTCGATGATACCAAAAAAGCTGGTGGCAAATATGGTTTTGATTTAATTGATATCGGTAGTGGAGACACATGGGGTTATACTATACCCTACTTCTTAAACATTTATTACGGAGCCCCTTATGATGATTCTTTCTTAGGAATACCTTATATATATAGCGATTGGTGGTATGGTAATCCACAACCTTACACTGCGCACTATTATCCTTTTACAAATGAAAATGAGGTTGAAGTCTTGATTGATGGAGATGAATGGGCGGGAAATCTAGCATATAGTGGTAACTATCAATGGTATTCTGATGCATTGGTCTGGGCACACCGCAGCTTTTATCAAACATTTGATATCCCCGCTGGTGGAGCGACTCTTAATTTCCGTACTTATTTTGAGATTGAAGATGATTGGGATTATGGTTATGTTGAAGTCTATGACCAAGATACCGGAGAATGGTATACATTAGATGCTGCTGGTACAGTTGATTATGTTGCTTTTGATCAAGATAATCCTAATTGTCCAGCTGGTCGTGAGCCAAGCGATTATGAAGCTGCAGGACGTTGGCATGCATTTACAGGTTATAGTGTTGGTTATATGCCAGTCACCATGGACCTAACTCCGTTTAAAGATCATACAATCGATCTCTATTTCACTACATGGCAGGATGGAGCATTTACTCTTCAAATGATGTATGTAGATGATATCTCTATTCCTGAAATTGGCTTTTTCGATGATGTTGAAGCTGGTGAAGACGGATGGGAAGTTACTGACGGTTGGCATGTAAGTACTGGTCAATTCGATAATTCATGGGGAATGCAAATAATTGATACTAAATGGGTCTCTTGGGATTATTATTTTGAGGGATATGGTAATAATGCTCAGAGACTACATAACATAAAAACTATGGATATTGATCCTATAACTGAATTTGGTACCCTCTGTATTGGGGAAACTCCTGCCGCATCAAGAAGAGTTAGAGTAGCAATTGTAACAAATCATGCCGATCATATCATTAATTCAGGATATTGGTTTGGGTATGAATAAAGTGTAAATATTAATTAATTAAATCTTAATTTTCTTTTTTTTTTAACTTCAGTATTTAATTATTTACTTTTTTTTCATCTATTTCTTATGGTCGGAACACCGACATTATTTAAAATTTATCCAATCACCCCCCGTGATTTTTTCTCTAATGAAAAGGCTAATTGTGCTAACAAATCATTGTTTCGATTTAAGGTCCAACCTTTAGAGCTCGAAGATTTTTTTCCTAAGTTTTTAAGCAACTTTTTGTTAATTTTCCACGAGTTGTAAAGGAGCATCCTGACCAACATGTCTAAATATCTCACATTATCGTGGTTTGATTTCCATCGACGATTTATTCGATTTAAGTCGGAAAATCCCGTTTCAATATTCCATCTTTTACGATATAATCGAGAAGTGCGAGATGCCCAAGAGCTTTGTTTTCCTTTAGGCTTCCGCGTGGTCATGATAACGAAGATATTTTTCCGAGCATCTTCAATGGTAAGTTCTCCTTTCCTAACGGCCCTTTTAAGCCCCAATAAAGAATATCCTCTTTTTGCGTTAAATATTAGGTAGACCTCCTGTACACATTTATGTCTCCCTCCCGGAGCAGCAGAAAATTTATAAGCGCGGGTTCTACCACCTCTACCGCTTAAATATTCTTCAACCATCTTTTTTATTTTTTTGTACATCTTAGCAGGGATTAAACTATCACCTCCCATCGATTTTATCTCTTCTATAAGCTCGGTACGATAAAATTCGCGATCCATCATGACGAAGTCGAACTCGAAACCAATATCAAATAAATAAAACAAGAAATCATTGATGAGAGGTATTTTAGACTGCCCTTTTGCTACATGCTCTAATCCTGCAAAGAGTTGTGTGTTTTGAGAAAAAACCGAAAATCCAAGATAATGACGCATTTTCTTCGTACCCTTCTGCCGATTTGTACCTTTTATCATATCATCCTCCCTTTTCCCGTAATATGGATGTTCTGTAAAGTCAATTAAAACATTTACTTTCTGGGAGATGATTTTTTTATCAATAGCTTCTTTTAATTGAAAGTCTAGGCACTTACGTAAGATTGTGCGCGCTTTGGCCAATCCAATTCTGCGTAGGTATTTATTTACTTCGGTTTGATGCGGTATCATGCGTTTTCTCCTCCCATCCGCAAAGATTTTTCGCCTTCCTCTTTTACGGCTTAATTGATACTCGTTGAGCATTTCACTGGTGTCTTGAATTGATCTACCAATAATTTCTGAGAAGAAAAATACCTTAAGAAAGTCTGAATCCTCATATCTCGAATTTCTAGCCCTTTTGGTTCGCCACATGCGAGATGTAATTTCATCACAAAACTTTTTAAAAAATGCGAGAATACTATCATTAGAGAGAAGTGATTTAATTCCTAATCCACGAAGTGGAGGCGGAAATATTTCATGTAGTCGCATACATAAATATTATCATTTCTTTCTAATAAATTTTGTGGTATATACCCGATATTGTTAAATACAATATTTGAATAAATAAAATTACAAAATTAGATGCAGAATTAAATGGAACAAACTATAGTTCAAAAGGTTTTAGAGTTTAAAATCCTTTGCTACTGTTAACTTTATTAATTCTTAAATACAATGTAATAATTCAAGTAAAATATTATTTATAGGTAGGATTTTTAATTTTTTTTGACTTTCGAACTCAAAACTTTATATAATTTAAAAAATATATTTTGGAGAAGCAAATTGAATCAAAAACTTTTAGCAAATATTCTTCTAATTTCGACTGCAGTTTTATGGGGAACTAGTTTTATAATTACTAAAACTCTTACGCAAAATGTCCCTATTTTTCTATACCTCGGAATAAGGTTTTCAATTGCTATTATTGGATTTATTCCCTATTTGATTCGTATAAAACGAATGAATAAAAAAATTCTTTTATTTGGAACCTTGACGGGATTAATGTATTACATTGCCATCGTTTTTCAAACTCTCGGTATTCAAACAACTACAGCTGGTAAGGCTGCTTTTATTACGGGGCTAAGTACAATTATGGTGCCTTTTATCACTTGGTTAGGATTTAGAAAAGCCATAAAGAAGAGAGTATGGCTCGCCGTAATCATTTCTATAAGTGGAATGGTATTTCTGTTGTTAGAAGGAGAGTCAAGTATCATCATAGGAGATTTTTTAGTCCTTCTATGTGCTGTGTTATACGCCCTTTTTATTGTGTTAAACGATAAATATGTTCGAATAGTAGATGTATATTTGTATTCCACGGTTCAATTAATTGTGATTAGTGTTCTTAGTTTTGGGGGCTCGTTTTTGCTTAATGAAACTTACGATCTATGGAATGTTAGTTTGCCCTTTTGGTTAATATTTATTTATATGGGTTTAGCAGTTACTACCGGAACTTTTCTTTTTCAAAATTGGAGCCAACAGCACCAAGGACCAACTCAAACGGCTATTATTTTTACTTTGGAACCAGTTTTTGCGGTAATCTTTGCGTCTTTCATCATTGGTGATGAAACTATGACATGGTTGGGTTGGTTAGGCTGTGCGTTAATTTTTATTGCAATCTTAATTACAGTACTGAAAAAAAGTGAGATTAATATTGTTGAAAAAGATTAACGAGCGTTTCAACTAAAATTACTTCAAGAGTAATCCCTAAGAGAAATTTTAAGTTAAAAGAATCAGCTACTTTATTTTAAAATAAATTTATTAACCATTACCCTATTATTTTAACAAAATTCCCGTTTGTAATTTTTTTGAGTAAGAATATATTACTGAGAAGTTTGGAGTTCTCTCAAAATTCTTTTAGAGTGACGATAGTGGAAAACAGTGAAAGTAACAACTGAGAGTTTAAGAATTTGCGAAAAATGTGGAAATGTTATGGTAAATAGAGTACTTAGGAGAACCTCTGATGCTAATCCTAGAAAATTAGAAAGAATTCTTCAATGTATTGTTTGTAGACATTGGATTCCCTTAGAATAATTCTCTTTTTATTCTGTAGTAAAAATTCTTTATCGTGTTTTTTAATCATAAAAGAGCAAGTAGTCCTCACTTAGGGTTTAAAGTAGAAGTATTAAATAACACTTTAATGAATATTAATTATGAGTGACAATATTGAAATACCAGAAGAATATGTTTCAGTCAAATCAAAACTAAGTTACAGCATTGGAGGCTTGGCAAATAGCTTGTTGAACGGACTTGTGTTTGGTAATCTTACTTTTTTTTACCAAGTCAAACTTGGAGCCGATGCTGGCTTATTAGCGATTGGTTGGTTAATTTTTGCGATTTGGAATACAGCAAACGATCCAATTGTGTCCTACATTGTTGATAATACCAGGACGAAGATAGGCAGAAGAATCCCTTATATTCGTTATGGTTCAATTTTCTATGGTTTAGCGTTCATCTTTTGTTGGTTTCCGATATCGCCGTTAGATAACGAAATTGGTCTTTTTATTAACTTTCTGGCAGCGCTGTTTCTGCTTGATACAATGTTTACTATCGTTGGAGTGTGTTACTTTTCGCTTCCTAACGAAATTGCTATAACCGCTAAACAACGAGCTAGTTTAGGGGTATACAGTGCCGTTGTAGGGTTTATTAATTTAGTTCTCGGATTAGTAATACCGATAATCCTGCTTACAGGACCTGAGGAGACTCATCCGTTTTTCGTTCCAGCCATGATAATTATTGGTTTAGGAAGTTCTTTAATATTATTTGTATCATCTTTTGGGATTAAAGAAAACATGTTTGCTCAACTCCAAGATCACGAAGGTTTTATAGAAGGATTGAGATTAACACTAAAGAATAAACCCTTCTGGATATTGATGATACCGGCTTTTCTACTTGGAATTATCTTCCCTATCTTTTCAACAGGAATTCTTTATTATATCAGCTATAATATTGCCGGACAAACTCCGATCTTTGTCTTATTAGCAATAATATTCGGGATCGTTTTGGGAATGATCCTGAACCTAAAAAAAATAACAACTTGGCAACCAAAGAAGATAATGATCATAAATATGTTGTTAGCTGCTGTAGGATTTACCATCCTGTTCTTTCTTGGAAGTAACGCTATATTTGCAGCAATTCCCTTTTTAATTATTGGAATTGGATATGCGGGAGGTATGGTTGCAAATCCCGTACTAATGGGAGATGCGATTGATAACGACGAAATCATCACTGGAAAGCGTAGAGAGGCAATCTATGGAGGTGTTAACGCAATCGTTACAAAACCAGCTATATCCATAGCTAATTTTATATACCTCACAGTCATTGCTGCTTTTGGGTTTGAAGCTCCTACTGGTGTTATCCATCCACAAACAGACATGGCGTTAATCGGGCTTCTATTCGCATTTTGTATTATTCCGGCTTTACTTCTAGCTTTAACAGCTTTAGGATTAAAATTGTATCCCTTGGATGGACCAGAATGGCTAGATAAAAAAAGGTATATCATGGAACTTCATGAAGAGAAGGAGAAAGAGTATCTTCAATCTTTATCTGAAAAAAAAGAATCTAAAATCTCAAATTAATAATCAATTTTTTCATCTTTTTTCTTGAAAAGTTTCCTCTTTTTCTTGATTTAGCTCAAACCAAAGAGTAAAAATCCAATTTAGCTTTGATAATCACATTCAGTTATAACAGAGAAGAGAAAGGAAGGGAACGACATATTTGAGCAAAAGTTATTAAATAGGGAGAGGATTAAACTCATTGAGTTTAATAGAGGGCGAAATCCAATGTTAGCTCAAATTTTCGTGTTAAATTTCCCTTCTTAATAATAAATAGAATCATATATTTTTAAAATAATCGCTTTATAAATTAAAAGTGTACTAATATTAGTAACGAATTTCACAAAAAATCCGAAATTTTAATTTTAGAACCATCTTCTGCGGCAACTATATTTTTAATATTGGTCTCTTCTCGCAGTTTCACCAATTGGCTTGGTATATAATTTTTTGGGGAAAAAGAACTGTCCATGTAGCTTCCAAAATGAGTAATTAACAAGCCTTTTAGCGGAGGAGTTATTTTATTTAAATATGGGATCACCTCGTCTGTGCAAACATGTCGTCGACATTGGATAGAGTCAGGTCTCAGTAAATTTAACACCAATATATCCACACCAGAGAATTGCTCCGAAAATCCGTCAAAAACTTTTGTATCACTGGAAAATGCGATCGAATAATCCTCTAGCTTGAATCTAACTCCAAAACCCTCAACTTTTGAGTGAACAACTTTAGTACCAAATATTTCAACTCCTTTAAAATCTACTTTATCGCCCCGTTTAAAGGGAATTATCGTTTCTAGCATGTTTCGGTGGTATTTTGGGACAAAAGTTAACACTTCTTCGGTTGTTATTAGAGTACCTTTTTTTAAATAATTATAGTTTCTATCGTGGAGCTGTTCTCTCGATGCTTCAATAACAGCGCATAAATCGTTAAAATGATCAATATGCATGTGGGTAACAATAAAAAGCTCTGTCTTCGTAGGGTCTTCTTTGTATTGATTTATTCGAACTATGGCACCTGGTCCGGGATCAATATGAGCTTGAGTTCCGTTGAATTTATAAAGAATACCCCCTGTAGCCCTATATTGCGTTCTAATGTGGTATCGTCCACCTCCAGAGCCTAAAATCACTAATTCGTCATTCATAGTTCAGTTCAAAAATAAAAATTGATTAGGTTAACTTTAATTCTAATATTTAATATTTTTCATCAATTCTTGGACCATCACATCAAAGACTTTTTCGATATTAGTTCCCGTTTTAGAAGAAGTCTTTATATAGTCAATCATATTAAACATATTCTTTATACTTATTGCTGATTCATCATCAACAGCAATAAATTCATCCAAGTCAAGTTTTGTTCCGACAAGTATAATCGGAAGATCTAAATCGTGCATTCTAACTATATTTACCCAATTTAAAATGTGGTCAATTTTTGGCACCCTTGTAAGATCAAAAAGCAGAAGCGCTCCTTTTGCTCCCATGATAAAGCTTTCTAATAATTGCCGAAAACGTTCCTGACCTCCCAAATCCCAGATTTGAAGCGTACAATTTCCAATATTTTCATATATTACCTGTTTAATGAAGAAATCGACTCCCACAGTTGCTATGCTAGAAGCGTCGAAGTTACCATCCACAAATTTTCTGAGTAGTGTGGTTTTGCCTACTGCACCGTTGCCGCCTACGAGTATCTTAAAAACGAAGTTCTTCATTTTGTATTTTGTGTTTAAAAAATTATTCTATTATCTATTTATTATTAATAATGCAAATATGTCCTTTTATTTTATTACATTATATCCACATTTAGTTGATTTTTCAAATCATAAGTTAAAATTTCATCGATTTCATTCAAAATTGGTGCTAAATCCTTACTAAGAATTGATTGGATTTTATTTTTTGATATAATATGATTGTTTCTCTTTTTCAGTTCGAGAGTAGAGGTTTCAGATATTTTGTGAGCTTTCTTTGCTAATTCAGCAAGTCTTTTGTGATTTTGGTTATTCTCGTTATAAATTTTTATTGGTATTTCAAAGGGGATTTTAAAAATATGCCTTGAACTCTTCTTTATCTGAACTTGTCTTGTCATTAAAGGTGAATTTAGAATTGCAGATAAGTAATACGCTTCGTTCATATTATTAGTTGAATAAAAGCTTAAATCTCCCGTAATAAGAAAATCTCCTTGCACGACTGCGGAGTTAACAACTGATCCCGAATTATTATAAACTACTTTTATTTTAGCTATTTGACGAGCATTTATTAATTTAGACCACCGGTTTAGGTTATCCATCAGTGATTCGTTCATAGTTGAATCCTTTTTGTTGTTTAAATAAATCTTATTAATTTTATCGTAAAATTTTTTAGCGTGTGTTTTCAAAGAATGATAATCAAAGCTTAGGTTTTCTCTTTTTAAAGGTAAGAAGACATTATAGAAGTCATACACATGAAACTTCACCAATTCAGTACTCTTTATTGCTTTAAACATGTAATCTTTCTCAATAATCTCGTTAGAGAATTCCATTTTATCCCAAGGTTCTTTAGCTCTCTTGAAAATTCTCTGGTCAGGATTTATTATTATGAGAGAATCGTTTCGAATTCTTTTTTTAAAGAAGATTAAATTTCTTGGATTTAAATCTGCTCCTTTATGGAATAACTTTTTATATTCACTGGTTTTAATTGGGATAAGTTGTTGTTGTTTTTCTTTAGTGACAAGCTTATTAGTATAATATTTATTTCCTTTTAATTCAGTACTATAAGGAACTAGTACTTCAGTTTTTTCCAAGGAAATCTCTACATTTTCGTAGTAATCTAATTTTTTACAGTTTAAACTTACTGAAAAGAGAAAGGAAGGTACTTCTAAATTATTTTTTACTCGATCTTCTGCTGATTTCTGAGCGTAAATGCATATAAAATCTATATTGAATATGTCAGTAATTTGTTTTGTAAATTTCCACAGTTTTATATTATGAAATCCCTGAAAATTACGAAATCGGGCTGCGTGAGATCCGTTTATAACGCCTTTAGTAATAACAAAAAAAATTTTTGCGTTGTCTTTCAAAAGTGAAATTTTAGCTTTATAGAAAAAGAGCGAGGCAATTTCAATATTTAAGACATTTTTGGGACGTGGCTTTATTTCAAGTTCTTCAGCTAATTTTTTTATTTTTTCTTGATAATTCCGGCTTTCTATATCTCTTAATGTGAACCAAGGAGGATTACCTATTACTAAATCAAATTTTTCTTTAATTTCTGCTTTATCCTGAAACAGAAAGTCAGTAGTTACAAAATTGGAATCAAGGTGATGAAAATCTTCCTTTAGTAAATATAATAGGTTTAATTTTGTTAAATAGATCGATATTGGGTTTATATCATAACCATGCAATTTTTTAATAGCTTCCATTCTTTCTCTTTTTGTGTAACTCGCACTTAAAATTGTTTTAATTATTTCAATAATAAAATTTCCTGAGCCACAGCACGGATCAATGACTTTTTCACCAAAAATATATGATTCTTTCACCATTTTTTTCACGATAAATGGAGGTGTATAAAACTCTCCAGATTTATGTCTGATATAAATGTGTATAATATTTTGAACAATATCATTAAAAAAATATTCCGGTTGGATATCAGTTAATTTCACTTTCTCTATAATATAAAGGATAAGTTTATCGAATTTTTCTAGTTCTAAATCTTTAAGCGCATTTATAACAGGAGAAAAAAATCGCACTTCGATACTGCTATTAAGGTTAAATATTTCTTTAACTTTTCGCGGGATTGATTTAAGAAAGCCAGGGGTAATCTTAACTTGATTCGAATTAAGATCTTGATTTAACACAAATTTAACGATAAATAGTTGAGAGATTAAGTATACTAATGAGTAAATAATATACAAATCAATATTTGTGTATTTTTTTCCATAGATTTTCACATAATTAACATACCATTCTTTATAGTTATCAGATTCTTGAATGTTTAAACTTAATAAATACTCTTTAATAAGATGTAATTCACTCTTAAACTTCGATGCATCAAATTTCATGATGATATTAGAACCCAGAGCTCTTTTCAAAATTTTGAATAGTTTTTACTTCTTTCATAGAATAATCAATGAATTAATATTAAAATATTAATTTAACTCACTACCATATTAGATCAACATTTTAGTGAAAAACGGATTTAGCGTTAAATTGACATCGTCAGCTATAAAATTGTCAAAAGTTCTCGAGAATGGCATTGAATTTTCGTGTCAAATGTGTGGTTCGTGCTGCAGAGGGTTCAAAGAGGGGGAAGTATATATCTATAAGGACGATATCGAGCGGTTAACTGAGTTCTTACACATCTCAAGCAAAGCGGAACTAAAGAAATTTGCGAAAAAATACCTTAAAATTATAGACGATTCATTTTATTGGAAGGAACCTGAAGAACAGAATGGAAAAACCTATACATTTAAAAGTTTAGGATTTAAATTTACTGGAGACGACGAACATTGTCATTTTTTGAAGGATAATACGTGTTCTATACATGAAAATAGACCTTTACAGGATTTTTGAGTTTGAGCGTTTTTTAGCGTTTTCATACTTTCGTATAATATATCAAGATACATAGGGCGAGTTTTTTCGAGTCTCGGAAAAGGAGGGCGGATGTTTCGAGTCTCGAAAGCGTATTTTCGAGTCGCGATATTTTCGAGCGTTTTGAGTTCAAAAATCACGCGGTTTAAAATCTTTTCCTCTAATCTATAATTGAAGAAATTTTAAAATTCAAAATGGTAGGAGATAAATGGTTTGCTCTTACAAAATATTGTTGGTTTTCATATAATCAACCATATCGTTTACCACGCCCACACATAGGTTAAACAAATCTTGCGCTTTTTCGATATCATATATTTTTTCTGGATGGTCAGTAGGATTTCTATAATTATCTCTGATTCTATCACAATTATCTAATAGAACACTAAGAGCTGCGATATTAAGATTTTTTAATTCCTCGACAACTTTGCCCCAAACCATTTTCGAAACATCTACTGAAGGTGAAAGTTTTTTTAATAGAAGCCTTAATAACCCTTCAACTCCTCTTAACACATGGAAAGCTGAAGCCGTGGCACATTCGAAAGCAATACATTTTCCCCCCTCGCTAAAATCGTATTGAATTGAATCGGGAAGAGAATTAAATACATCTTTTGCTAAAAGCAAATCAACATTGAAAATTAATTTACTACTATCAATTCTTTTTTCGGAAATAGAAAACGTGAAATAGTTTTTTGTTTCAGCTCTTAGAACGAGCAATATTCTATCCATAATTGTGTAAAGTTGACTCGCTTCTTCTTTACTAATTAGATAATTTTCATCCGTTTTTTCTAATGTTTCTTTATACTTAATTAAACTCTGATAAAGCGTTTTGAGTTACTTTAAATTCTGAATTTTCAATGCTGTTAATGAATTGTTTAATATTCTGTAAAACAGCTTTATCTCTATGAACACTAAAATTTTCCTGAGCAGATCTTAGAAAACTCAATTGACCTCCAAGTATGATATATTGCAATATCGATTTAGGTTTCATACTTAGATAATAGGCTTATCCTATTTAATTGTACTTATTAATAGCGTCTTTATAAAACTAATTAGGAATTGAGATGAGTGTACATTTAATCGAAAGATCAATTTTATTACGTAGGAGGTAAATTATATAACTTGAACAAATAAATCTTTCGTCGATTTGTAACATTTCGGAGTTTTTTGTCGTTGCGACGACAACGTCGTCGAATTTCATTCATAAATATCATTTCACAACCGTTGCTCCTTTAAAAATTCGACTTTGG
>CAZDTP010000056.1:0-23960 GCA_964508365.1 uncultured archaeon | reverse complement strand
AATTTTTTTCCTTCTGCTGCAGAGATCCATTCAATGACAAATCTCTCATCAGAAATTTTATTTTTCTTCATCCAACTTCTAATTTTTTTTTCTCGCTTTATGGCAAAGTCATTTCCAGAAATATAATGACAATCTTGTGGATGACATCCAGTCAACATAACAGCTCCTGCTCCGCGATTAAAACAGTGTTTAATAAAAGAAGGATTTACTCGTCCTGAACACATAGTTCTAACAATTCTGGTATTAGTTGGATACTGGATTCGACTTGTTCCAGCCAAATCCGCTCCAGCATATGAACACCAATTGCAAGCAAAAATTAATACTTTTTCTGGGGCATTTTCACGAAGAGCTATATCAATTTGTCTGAGGATCATGGCATCTGTAAAATTTGTCATGTTTATAGCATTTGTAGGGCAATCTGCTGCACATGTTCCACAACCTTTACATAACACTGGAATAATCCGTGCAGGTGTTTTTTTTTCTTGATCAACACTAATAGCACCGTAAGGACAACGAGATAGACAAATCCCACAACTAGTACACTTTTCTGTATCCACAAATGCATATAAAGGTTCTACATGGAACTCTCCTTTTGAAAGCAAACTTCCACAGCGCCCTGCTGCAGCACTAGCTTGTGTAACAGTTTCTCTAATATCCTTTGGTGATTCTGCTCCACCAGCAATGAAAATACCATCAGTTGGAGTATCTACGGGTCGAAGTTTAGGATGTGCTTCAATGTAAAATCCTTTTGAATCCTTAGCAATAGGAAAGGGAATAGATTCTGATGAACCTTCAACCCCTATAGAAAGGACTACTAAATCAAAGTTTTCAGAGAGCATTGTTCCAGTGCTTATAATTTCAACACTAACAATAAGATTATTAGTAATGGGATTTTCTCTAATTTGACCAGGACGTCCACGTATAAAAAGAATACCTTCTTCTCTTGACCGTGAATATAGTTCTTCAAATCCTTTACCAAAAGCCCTAATATCAATAAAGAATATTGTAACCTCAACATCAGGCCAATGTTCTTTAATTAAAAGACTATCCTTTATACTTTCCATACAACAGAAGTTAGAACAATATGGATTAAATCTTTTATCACGCGATCCTACACAATTAATAAAAGCAACTTTTTTTGGCTTCTTAAGATCACTGGGACGTACAAGTTCTCCATTTGTTGGTCCTGCAGCATTAATTAATCTTTCGAATTCAAAAGTTGTTATAACATTAGAGTAATTACCCCATCCATATTCTGGGAGTTTAGAGGCATCAAAAAGTTCAAAACCTACTGCGATAATAATGCCTCCAACTTTATAATTAAAAAATTTTTCGGAATCCTCATAATTTATGGCTTCTTTTTCACATTCAGAAACACATTTTCCACAGGTCAGAGGGGAGAGCCCTAAGCAGTTCTTTTCATCAATTATATAACTAGCTGGTACTGCTTGTGGATATGGGATATATATTGCTTTCCTCCAACCTAAGTTGCCAGAATACTCATCGACAATGTTTTCAGGGCAGATTGAGACGCAATCCCCGCATGCAGTACAGAGATTTTCATCTACATAGCGTGGATATTTTTTAATTGTGACTTCAAAATTACCGACATATCCAGATATAGCTGTAACTTCAGCACAAGAAATTAAATTAATATTTTCATGATTACCTACATCAGCCATTTTAGGTCCTAAAATACAGATTGAACAATCCATTGTTGGAAAAGTTTTATCGATGAGAGCCATCTTTCCTCCAATTGTAGGTGTTTTTTCAACAAGGATAACTTCATAATCATCAGCTAAATCTAACGCAGCTTGAATTCCTGCTACTCCTCCTCCAATGATTAAGACTCTTCGTGTAATGGGAACAACGATGTCATCAATTGCTTCTAATAACTCAGCTTTAGCGATTGCCATTTCAAGGATTTCTTTAGCTTTTTTAGTAGCTTCTTCTTTCTCTGAAATATGTACCCAACTACATTGTTCTCGGATATTAGCTACTTCTACTAGCGAAGGATTTATTCCAGCTCTTCTTACAAGCTTTTTCCATGTTGGAGCATGCAATCTTGGGGAGCAAGCTGCTACAACTATCTTCTCTATTCCTTGCTCGGTTATTGCTTTTACGATTTCTAATTGCCCGGGATCAGAACAAGTATATGTATTAACTTGAACTAGTTTGACTCTTGTATCTCCTTCAATTTCTTTAGCTAATTGATCAATATCAACGGTTCCACCAATATTTTTTCCACATTTACATAGAAAAACCCCAATTTTTGGTTCAATTCTAGGTTTATCGGCACTTTCAGTCATATTTTCATTTACTACCTTTAATTCAATTTTTAATTTTTTTATTTTGTGCTTTAACTCGAACTTGCTCTATTTTTTTGCTAAATCCTTCCCGCTCCTCTTCAACAAATTCCCCGCATATAATAATCCCTTTCTTGAAATCAAAAGTTGCTTGATGAGGGGGCCAATCAACCTTAATTTTAATTTGCTTTTTTAACCATTCTAGCATCTCTACTGCATCGCCTAATTTATTTTTAGAACCATATTGGACAAAACAAGGAGCAAGCACTTCTATAAAACTAAATCCTTGATTGTCTATGCATTTAAAAATACTTTTTTGTAATCTAAGTGTGTCATATCCAGGCCATCTAGCGACATATGTTGCTCCTGCCGCAGCTGCTAAACTTACTAAATTGAAGGGAGGTTCCACATTTCCATATGGTGTTGTTTGAGTAATATCACCAATTTGGGTTGTAGGGGCTACTTGTCCTCCAGTCATTCCATATATGTTGTTATTTATACAGAGAACCGTTATCTCTACATTTCTTCTAGCAGCATGGATAAAATGATTCCCACCTATAGCAAAAAGATCTCCATCTCCCGATAGAACTATAACCTTTAATTTAGGATTTGCTAATTTTATACCCGTTGCAAAAGGTATAGCTCTCCCATGTGTAGTATGGAAGGCCGGTGCTTTAAAACAGCCACTCGATCGACCAGTACATCCTATACCAGATACAATGGCATAATCCTTAGATTTAAGTCCTCTTTCTTTTAGACAACTTGTAATTGATGTAATTACCGTCCCAATTAAACAACCCGGACAAAAAATGAATCTGTTTAAATTTAACATATCAATTAAGGGATGACTAAGTGCTTCAGGGGGGATTGATATTTGATCTGATGGACTCATATGTTAAACCTCCTTCATCAACTTCTCATAAATAAATTTAGGACTGAAAGGAATGGTAGTAGGAATTGTAATACCCGAAACAGTAAACAAATGTCGAAATCTCTGGACTTCTCTAATTATCATTCCATTGTTCATTTCACAAACGATAACCTTTGAAGCTCCCATTTGCCCAATTCTTTCCATTAATTCATCAGGGAAGGGCCATAGACTTTTTAATCGGACAAGTCCCACCTTATATCCTTTTTGGCGTGCTTGCTCAACGACTTCTGGTACCCCTCTTGCATTAATTCCATAGGCTAAAATAACGATATCAGCATCATCTAAATGTTTTTCCTCCCAATCATTAATTTGAGGTCTTGCTCTCTTAATTTTATCACAAAGCCGTTTAATGAGAACTTCTGCGGCTTCTGGTGTCATTTGTGGATTACCTTCTATATCATGAGTTAAACCTGTAACATAAAAAGAATAGTTCGTTCCTGCTATTGCCATTCCAGGCACAAGATCATCATCAAAAGCTTCAAAAGGTTTATATTTCTCTGGTGGAACTTGAGGTTTTTTACGCTCTACCAATTTAATATTTGAATGCACATTAATAACTTCCATCATTTGTCCTAAAATTCCGTCTGAAGCGACAATTACAGGTATACGATATTTCTCAGATAAATTAAATGCACGTATGGTTAAATCGTACATTTCTTGAACTGTAGATGGGGCTAATACAATTATTTCATAATCTCCATGAGAAGCATATCTCGTTTGATATACATCTGATTGAGATGCATTTGTCGGTTGTCCTGTACTAGGTCCTCCTCTCATTATCGTGACGATAACTGCTGGTACTTCTAACATTATTCCTAAACCTATACTTTCAGCCATAAGTGAAAACCCTGGTCCTGAAGTTGCAGTCATCGCTTTCTTTCCAGCATAAGAAGCTCCAAAACAACTTGTGATTGAAGCCAGCTCATCTTCCATTTGAACAAATGTTCCATTAACTTGAGGAAGACGTCTTGACATGTAAGCAGCAATTTCTGAGGATGGTGTGATAGGATAACCCGCAAAATATAAACATCCTGCTGTAATCGCACCTTCTGCACATGCAGAATTTCCAGTAGTTAATATTCTTTTTTCTTGGATATTTGCATTACTCATTGTTTATAACTTCCGTATTATCTTTTTCCAAAATAAATAATGAAACTGTAGGACATAACCGTTCACATTGTCGGCATCCTGCACACTCTTCAGGTTTAACCACGATCGCATAATGGAGCATGCGACTATTGAACTTATCTTCACTTATTTCTATTAAATCTTTTGGACAGAATGACAAACATAATTCGCAACCATCGCATTGTTCAGAATCTATTATTATTTCATATTTTTTCTCGGGGGAAGGAGGTGGCAAAATGGGTATTCGTTTAGATTTTAACATTTTTTAATCCTCTAGTATAAATATACATCTGACTATATTTTTTTCTTTTATTCTTTAAAATAGAAAATTCTCTTTTAAATTTGCTTTTTCGAAGCAGAAGTAACTTACTAAATAGCGATATCTTTTCATGAAATTACCTTTTTGAGAAATTAAAAGTCTAATTTTATTAGGTTTTAAGAAAAGAAAATACATTTTATTGAGATTTATTTATTAATTCCTGATAGAGAGCTTGACCAAGGTGATAACTTTGAATATTGACTTCTCTAAACCGTTTTGGCATACTATTTAAAGCTTGGTTAAAAAAATCTTCTTTTAAATCAATTTTCCTACTTTCTTTAAGATATTGAGAAAGGAATCCTAAACAAAGAATATTCGCGCTCTTGGGTATTTTTTTTTCATCAGCTCGTCTTGTAATTGGAACACGATGGATTTTTCCTTTCTGGATGATTTCCTCGGCGTTACTAATTGTATGCTCATCGATAAAAGAGAGAGTTTTTTCATATATACATTCAGAGGCGCGTTTGAATCCTGTTTGATCTATGGCAATAAAAATATCCGCATCTTTATCGCAGAATGGATATGAAATAGGAGCAGAGCTTAGAATAACATCACAAAAAATAGGTCCCCCTCTAACGGAAGGTGTATAGTCAACTGTGAGTGTTGCATAATAATTAGCAGCTGTTGCAACTCGAACTAATACACTTCCTAAGGATTTGATACCTTGTCCGCCGCGACCAGAAAATCGCAATTTTAATTTCATGAATATCTCTAATAAGATATGTAATTGAAATTTTTTATAGTAAATAATTATAATTAATTTAACTATTTTTTTTTACTAAATATGAACACATCTTCTTCTCCCTCTTTATCATATTACTAAATAGGTTCGAAAGTAAAATTATAGACTTCCTTTCCATCTAAATTATTACAGATTTTTCTATAAAATGGCTTCATCTTCATTCCTGTTTTTAAATTATTTTGAGTAGTAATTTGGCCGAGTACTTTTACACCATTTTCAAATTCCACAATTCCAAGAGCATAGGAGGCCTTATCTCGAAACTCAGCGGGGGGTGCTTTTAAGATGGTATAAGAGATAAGTTTTGGATTACCTTCGGCTTTAACCGTATTAAAAACCTCAGATTTGCATTTCATACATCGTAGATGGGAATTGTGCTGTAAAAATCCACATTTTTTACACTTGTTCCAAATTATATTATCATCGACACTCATAAATCTCTAACCTTTCAAACAAGATTATAAAATAAACAAGCCTTTAATACAATTACGAAAAAATTGATAAGAGGTAATCGCGATGAAAGAGAAATAATTTGCTGAAAAGCTAATTCTATCATGGTACTGTCATCTCAAAACACTAAAATTAGATTTGAAGAGATATTAATATTTTTGGATGAATAGAAAAGAATATGAAAGCAAGTTCTTTAGGTTAACTCCGCCCTCTTACCCCAATAACCCCGCCCTTGGTAGTGGGCTCAAATAAAGAACTCCTATTTTCAACCCTTAGGGCATTTATAATTTACTTTCCTATTCAATTCCATATTATTTGGCACGAACAGAAAAAAACAAGCTTGTAAAATTAATAGGGTTAACTTCGCCCTCATCCCTTATTAACCCCGCCCTTTGAAGTGGTAGCCATATAGTGGCTACTTCATTTTCAACACATAGAGCATTCATAATTTACACACTTATTTTTTCCGTGTTCGTTAATATGATATAAATTACAGTTCATATTTAGTTTAGGTCATTAAATTTTGATTAGAGTCTTGGACAAGTCTTAAACTATCTTTAGGTTTAATAATAGAACCTGACTACTCAAAGCCTTTAAAATTAATCTAGTAAAAATCATAAATTTGGTTTCTTACATGTGTACTAGTGGTTTTAAATAATTCGTTTGAATCGATCATCCGTAAAGTAAACTACATTAGTAGAAGAATTTTTTGATTTCGTTCCTGATTACTTAGAAAAATAATCAATGAATTTTAATAATAAAGTTATTTTAAACGGGTATGGCTTTAAATTTAATGTAAAGCTCATCAATAATCGCATTAAATGCATCAATTACTCTTTTTCCCGTTTTTGCTGAAGTAGTGAAGTATCCAAAGTAGTTCTCTTCTTCAACAATTTTTTCGATTGCCGAAGTATCTAACTTTTTCTCATCTATCAAATCCACTTTATTTCCAAAAATTACCACTGGAATATCACCACAGTATTCTTTAATATCGTTAGCCCAATTATGAATGTGTTTAAAACTTTCTTCACCAAGTTTATTTTCTTCAAGGCTATACACAATTATTGCAGCAACACTGTTTTTAAAAAATGAGGGTCTTAGAAAATAAAAATCATCTTGACCAGCGATATCCCAGAATAATAACTTTATTTTGTCTTTATCAATTTTTTTATCAAATATAGAAAATTGAGCGCCGATCGTTTTAATGTAATCTTCTATGAAGGCACCGTTTGTGAACTTTTGAATTAGAGATGTCTTACCTACTGCGCCATCTCCAATAACTGTTATTTTAAATCGAAATTTTTTGTTTTTTTCACTCATTAATATCCTTCAAGACTCACATGAAATATTTCTCAATTAATGCTAGGGTTTTTTTTTAATTTAAAGCTTTAGTAATAAATCTATTTACACGTTTTTTTATATTAACGGGGGATAAAGTTTATGGAATGTTTATAATACATAATTATAATTGGAGTTCCATATTTCTTTTAGACCAAAATGTATAAATAGACTAGTTACACTTTATATATATTGAATCTAAAAAGGTTTATTAACCAGATGATCCCAAGATATGTCTACTCCAATTAATTACCCACCTAAAGAGGTTATAGAGCCTATCTTTGGTAGAATTAACTTTGAATTGGTAATACTATGGATGCTCAATAACAACGAAATATGTACATGGTCTAATTTAAAAGATTTGATCAAACCGTCAACATTATCAATTTATCTGAAAAAACTTTTATTAACAGAGTTAATTGAAAAGAGAGAATTTAATCAATATACAATAACAACAAAAGGGCGAGACAGATTTTATGACCTATCACAAGCGGCGAGACAAAAAAAGAAACTAAATTACCCACCAAAAGTAATTTTATGGAAAAGAAATTACGATCATTGGATATTATGGATGGTGTACAATAATACTTTCTGTAAATGGGCAGATTTTCTAAATGAGCCTCTTTCAGTTAATAATTCTTCTTTATCCAAAAATATGAATTCTTTAATTGAAGACGGATTTGTCAAGAAAGAAAATAAGGAGTATAGGATTACTCAATTGGGTAAAGCCGAATATTCCGTAATGCTGAGAGATTATGATTTAGACCGTCAATCGATTTTGGAAGAAGAGAGTAATCGAATCAAAGAAATTACTAAGAAAACACTAAAATTCTTCACAAAGTATAGAATAGTTGAAGATGAAACTAGATTTCGATTTCTCAATAACCTTTTGAGGTTACCCCACGAAAGAATCAAGCAATCTTTAGAAAGTGAAGACGATTTCTTTAAAATACTTCTATATTTATCCCTCAATCATCCATCACAATATCCAGACTTTATTTCGACTGAAGAATTTGCTAAAAAATATGGGTTGGAATTGGTAGTTTTAGAGTTTCATGTTCTACAAATTATTGAGAAAAAGATATATCCTATTAAATTCTTCAAATTAGAGGGAGATGCTGATGAGATATATTTCTTCCAAGCTAATGAGAAGCTTGAAAGAATGTTGAACGCTGTAGTCGAAGAACATATAACAAAATTTACATATTTAAATAAATTATACGAAGAAGATAAAGAAAAGACCTACTTAACAACTTTAGAATCCACAATAGATGCGATATTAGACGAAGTTTGCGGTTCTCTTTTTCATGAAGGCCTGCGTTATTCTTTAAAGAAATTATTACCAAGCTATATTGCTTACTTAGCTTACAAAGTTGAAAAAGAGAAAAAGTTAATTGACACTTATGACAAGTTAAAGGGTTTAATATGGCATGTAGTACAAACCTATAGTTTGAATAAAGAAATAGTTCAAGAATTCACAAATTACGACGAGAACCTCAAAAAAGTAAATAAAGCCCTTAGCTTAAATTCTGACCATTTTGACCTATATGTTGCCAAAGAGCGCGTACTAATTTATTTTAACAAATACGATGAACTACTTATATTATTAGATGAAATGCTCGAAAAATTCCCTGTTGAAGAGAAGGATATCAAGATTAAGGTCGCATATATCCTTAAAGAGAAAAGAAATTTAGAGGGAGGGCTTGAAATTATTGATGATTTGCTCGAAAAATACTCGGAAGATACAAAACTTCTAATTTACAAAGCTTACTGGCTACAATATTTAAATCGAAAAGAAGAAGCAGTAGAAATTATTCAAGATCTAATCGAACAAGACCCTGATAACAGCATTTATCACGATACATATGGTGAAATATTAATGTCCTTCCAAGATTATGAAAGCGCCAAAAATGAGTTTCTTAAAGCAATTGAAATAAGCTCAGACGAATGGTATACATTCCAAACGCACATCAAATTAGGAATATGCTATAAAGAACTTGGTAAGTTTAAGTTAGCGATCGAAAAATTGGAATTGGGAATTAGATATGCTAAAAAGAGTAAAGCAGATTTACAAACAAAACAAAATTGGCTTACGATTGCGAACCTTTTTAAAGCAGAAATAGAAGAGTTAGAAAGCGAAGCTTGATTTACAAAATATTATAGTTTTTATGATATCATGAATTGCATGTTATTAAAGATATTAAATGAGTAAAGAAATAGAAAATAAGGGTGTTATTTATCGAAAAAGAGGAAGAGAGCAAAGAAGCTACTAAAAAAGAGCATACAGCTGAGGAAATTGCCAAAATCATGGTTGAAAATATGAAAGCAAATATGGAAAATCCAAACTTCTGGAAAGAAAAAGATGACATACAAGAAAGAGCTGCTCATGAGGTTATAAAAAAAATAGAAGAAAGACGCAAAAAAAAAGAATAATTTATTAGACCTTTCGTCTTCTACTAATATTTTTATATTTTTTCAACTAAACGGATAGTATTTTGTTTCCAGACCCCCTAAAATTACCAAAAAAGAATAATAAAAGATAATTATTTATTGCTTTCAGCAAAAAAATTTAATTTACATGCAGTAAGTAATTTTTCATTAATAAAATAATAAAAATTATTTTCTTTTTACAAGAATACAAGTTAAGAATAGTAAAATTAAAAATTTTTTAATATTATTATATTTAGTGTTAAAAATATGTAAAATATGATGGTGGTCAATAATTTGATAACAAATAAACTTGTCTATGATGATAGAATACGAGAAATTATTAATTCAGAATATAAAAATGACGATTTCATAAATTTAATGCGAAATATTACTAAGGAAGCAATTGAATCTAATCCCTTTTATAAAGAACTCGCTAATAAGGAGAATTTCAATTTAGATGATTTGGATAAATTTGACGATTTAGCATTAATTCCTCGCGTACCTGCTCCCCTTTTTAAAGAATCAATGAGTATGTATGAAAAACTTTTAAAAATTCCTTTAAAATCTCCTGAGTTTGAGCTATGGAATGTTTCTTCTTGCACATCGGGAGATCCATCCTTAGTTGGGCGTTCAAAAGAGGATATAGAATTATTAGCGAGTATGACTATCAAATGTATTTATGAATTTATTCCAATTCCAAAAGATGATTGGTTTAATACTATCTCATTTGATTTCGCACCAAGCGTAACTTTCTTAAATAGGATTGCTATGAGATATACAAAAGTTAGACCCATTAAATTATATGGAAGTATTTTGCACGAAATATCAACAAGAATGTCGAATCCGAAATTCTTAATTAAATTCTTTCCACTTAAAGCGCTTAAGGCAATGATAAAAAAGCGAGGTTTAGCTGGTGCTTTTGGAATTAATTCAAAATATGTCATTAAAAAAGTAAAACAAAATTCAGAAAAACCCGTGAATAAACAAAAATATATTTCATTTGGAGGAAGCATTCATTTATTGAATACTTTTATGAATAAAATCATGAAAGAAAACAATCTTAAATTCGACATACCTGAAAGCGTTGTCAATTTTGGTGGTGGTGGATGGAATGGACATAAATCTCAATTGAAGTATCCTCCTATAGATAAAGTAAAATTTGTTTCTGACTGTGTGGAAAAATTTGGCACTAAACCTGATAGAATCACGGATATGTTTGGTTTTACTGAAACACCGATAACTTTTGGTAGTCATTGGTCAGATAAGCATCAAGATTTTATATTCCATTGCCCATCTCAAGCAAGAATAATAGTTAGAGATTTAGCTACTCAAGATCCATTAAAACAAGCGGGTGATAGAGGTATTCTGGAAGTTATTACCCCATTCGGGGTATCCGCGTCTGTGAATCATGCTGTAATTGTTGATGATTTAGTAGAAATAATATCAAAAAATAAATGTCCTGAGTGCGGATATGAAGGCGATACATTTATTGTTCATGGCAGAATTGAAGATAAAACTGGTCTTGGATGTTCGTCCATACTAGAATGGATCTAATCGCATAAGGCAATTCAAGAAAATAAAACGTTTGCTCTTTAAATTTCTTCTCTTTAAAATGAATTAAAACAAGTAAATTTAAGCTCCATCTAAAATTTTCATTTTTGGATTACAATAGTCGTCAATTGCGTAGCTATTGAAACACTCTTTCAACTATAATCGATATAATATTATTCCCAAATCCTCCAAAATTACATGTAATCCCAGTTTCCGCACCATCAACTTGTCTTTTACCAGCTTCACCTCTAATTTGCCAGACTAACTCTACCACTTGAGCAACACCTGTAGCACCTAAAGGATGACCACGGGCTTTTAAGCCTCCAGAAGGATTGATTGGTATTTTTCCACCTATTTCTGTTAAGCCCTCATGTGCCGCTTTTGCTCCTTCTCCTTTTTTAAAAAAGCCTATATCCTCGCTCTGTACTGCCTCAAGAATTTCGAAGGCATCATGTAATTCGGCTACATCCATATCTTTTGGAGTTTTATGAGCCATTTTATAAGCTTCATTAGAACATATTCGCAATGCTTTTAGAATGGTAAGTTCCTCCCGTTCAAATACTATTTGAGTATCTGTTGCTTGTCCAATACCAGAAATTAATATAGGTGTATCACAATATTCTTTCGCTTTTTCAGCATTACATAAAACTAAAGCAGCAGCACCATCCGAAATAGGGCAAATATGAAAAAGTCTCAGTGGATCTGCAATTATGGGATTCATCTTATCGTCATTAAGGAATTCGTGTGCATTCTCCCAATTTCCTTTTCCTTTTTTAATTGCGCTTTTCATAAAACTATCAATAGTTCTCTGAAAATGGGCATTTGGATTTAAAGCCCCGTTCTTATGGTTTTTAATTGCGATATCAGAAATCCATTCTAGTTTTGCATCATATTTCTCCAGATATGCTCTCGTTAGTAATCCCGCAAATGAAGGAAGTGAGACACCGTGCCGTCTTTCAGCTTCCGGGTGTGTTAATGTTGCTACATTTGAGGTAATATGTCCGGGAGCTGTTAAATGAGTCATTTTCTCCCCCCCTACAACCAAAACTAAATCACTCATTCCTGATGCAATCGCTTGAAATCCTGCTTTTATAGCAGAACCTCCACTGGCAGGACCATTTTTTATATGATCAGCAGCAGCAGGTAATAAACTTATATGATCTACTAAAGCGCTTGCTATTCCAGATATATTATTAAAAGCAGTAGGACTCATGGCTCCTACATAAACAGAATCAAAATCTTTATCACTAGTGTTTGAATCTTCTATTGCTTTTAATGAAGCATCTGATAGTAAATCTAGAAGTCCCTTATCAGGCAATCTTCCAAATTTTGTATGACCAACTCCTATTATTGCTACTTTATTCATGATACTTAAGATTTTTAAGAAAGTTGAGATGAATTGTGTAATATTTGGCTTTAATACAATATTAAGTTTAATATTTGAAAATAAGAAGAAAAAGAAAAAATACAGAAATTATTGTTATTTAGGATGTTCGTTTCTCACGATTGTTGCTGCTCCCATTCCTAAACCAACGCACATTGAACTAATGGCGAATTCTTTACCGGACTGTTCCAATTGTTGGACATTTGTACCAATTAGTCTTGTTCCAGTAGCCCCTGTCGGATGACCTAGTGCAATCGCACCTCCCCAAGGATTAAACCTTGAATCTTTCCAGTCTAAACCAAGTTCATAACAACAAGCAAATATAACGGGACTGAAAGCTTCGTTAATTTCAATAAAACTCATGTCGTCAAATGTCATATTTGCTCTTTTAAGCGCTTCTGGAATTGCTTTTATTGGTCCAGTTAGTTGCAATACAGGATCTGTGCCAATAACAAAATAGTTCACAATTGAAGCTCTAATTTTTAAACCATATTCCTCAGCTAATTCACGTGTCATCCAAAGTTGTACTGCTGCACCATCGCTAGTTGGACAACTATTTCCTGCAGTCAAAAACGCTTTACTTTTCCTTCCAATAATAGTTCTTAAACCCGCAAGAGTCTCCATTGAAGAATTTGGACGAGGAGCTTCGTCCTTCTCAGTGAGAACTGATAAACTCGAATCATTTGCTACTTCATTATGTTCGTCTAACATCGTTTTTCCGCTCTCGTCAAGCTTTGGGCACCAAATAGGCTCGATTTCTTTTCCTCTCTCGTCCCAAGTTTTAATAGCTTTTTGATGGGAAGCATAAGATAAACTGTCTAATTCTAACCTAAATTCTTCCAGAGTTTTTCCTGATTTGTTCATCCAGTGTAGACCAAGATCGTGAGCAGAATTAATCTGACCTGCAAAAGAAGTATTATATTCTTTTAATTTTTGAGCTACTTCGGGATTACTTAAGATTTTTTTATTGGGGGCTATCATTACCACTTTGTTTTGTTCTTTATCAAAAATATTTGCGTCTGACATAATAGGGTATCGATTTTGTACTTCTGTTCCACCGCAGATAACGCAATCAATTATCCCTGAGGCAATAGCTTGCCAACCGGACATAACTGATTGAGCTCCACTAGCACACTGACGATTAATGGACATTCCAGGTATGCTTACTGGCAGATGAGCTGCCAATGCAGAGGTTCTTCCAATGTCTAAAGCACAATCCCCGATTTGACTGTTACAACTAACAATAGAATCGCCAATTATATTGACATCGAATTCGTTCCGGTTTACAATAGTTTGGTAGCAATGTACTACTAAATCATCTCCTCTGTGACGTCCTACCGTTCCTTTTCTTCTCCCTATTGGCGTTCGGACATAATCAATCAATACTGGTTCTCGTTTTGGGTCTTTGAAATATTTTTCATACATACTTACGGGGTTTGCCATAATTCTTCACTTCTTAAGAAATTTTATAGGAATCTAATGTATTTTTATTAATTAATTTTATTTTAAGCAATTGCATATCTATTCATAAAAATCATTAATGTGAAATTATCATGTTAAATGGGATACACTTTCTCCTCACTTACAAATGTAATTACGAATGTGACCATTGTTTTTTGTATTGTGGACCTCATTCTGAAGGTACTTTTACTTTGGAACAAATTAGAGCTGTTCTTGACGAAGCTGTCAAAATCGGCACGGTAGAATGGATATATTTTGAGGGTGGAGAGCCCTTTCTGTTTTATCCTATAATGCTTGAAGGGATTAAACTTGCTAATAAAAAAGGATTTAAAACGGGTGTTGTAACAAATTCATATTGGGCAACTTGTACTGAGGATGCAGAAGTGTGGCTTAAATCCATTGCTGATTTAGGGGTAAAGGATTTTACAGTAAGTGACGATGAATTTCATTTTGAAAATAAAGATGATAACCCATCCAAAGTAGCGAGAGACGCAGCAAATAAATTAAAGATTCCTACATCTTCAATCAGTATCAATGAACCAAAAGTAGAAATGAGATCGGAATCCGAGTATGAAAAGGGAAAGCCCGTAATAGGTGGCGGAGTAACTTTTAGAGGTAGGGCTATTGAAACATTGATAGAAGGGCTACCTCGGACAACATGGGAAGAATTAAAAGAATGTCCATATGAAGATTTAAAGGGATTAGGGAGAGTTCATGTTGATCCTTTTGGTAACGCCCAAATCTGTCAGGGTTTAAGTATAGGAAACTTCTGGGAAACGCCTCTTTCAGAATTAGTAAGAAATTATAAACCTGATAATCATCCGATATGTGGTCCTTTACTTCGAGGAGGTCCAGCTCAATTAGTAAGAGATTACGATATTGAGCACGAAGATTCGTATGTAGATGAATGCCATATGTGCTATAAAGCGCGCCTAGCCCTAATCGATAAATATCCTCAATATCTTACGCCAAGACAAGTATACGGACTGGAAGAAGAATAGAATTATTTGAATGTTAAAAATCTACGTAAATTACTGGCTTAAATGGAATATTAGTTTTTATTGAATCAAACGATTGTTTAATTATTTGTTTGTTTGTTTGTTTGTTTTTAAAAACCGTATTTGGATTCATTTTCCACATGATCACTCATTTTAAATCACGACATGATAACATTTAGACGAGAAAGAGTGATATTTATATTTGATAGTGACCCGTACTTTAAACAATTGACAAGAAGTTAAATTAAAAATGTGTTATAATATATATAATTCATTTTTTTTTCTTTTTAACTAGGGTTAGTAATGGAATTTAAATCAAATCTTGTAGGTTTAGATGATAGTTTTTCGAGGTTATTAAAAAGCATCCCTATACCCACTTTAATTTGGAAAAAAATGAACAATTCCTTAACGCTAGTAAATAGTAACGAAGAAAGCTCCAGAATTAGTGAAGGAAAAATTAAAGAATATATTGGAAAAAAGGCTTCAGAAATATATAAAAATAATTCTCAGATTTTAAAATTGCTGCAGGAGTGTGCTTTAAATAACCGTAAATTTAATTTACCTGCAAATAACGGTAATCCAATTATAAATAATGGATATTCTTATAAAATTTTAATTGAACCTATAACTCCTGATACAATTGTTCAATATTTTACTGCTAACTCTTCGGTTAACAAAAAAATTCTTAATAATGATACTTCTAAAAAGAATGGGAAACAAAACCGGTTGATACAACAAGCCACATTAGAGAGTATATATAAAGCGGCACTAATTGGCATTGGAATGGTTGTAAATCGCAACTTTGTCCATGTAAACGACAAATTTTGCGATCTTGTCGGTTACGATAGAGAGGAATTGATCAATAAAAATACCAGAATTTTATATCCCACAGATGAAGAATTCGAGTATGTAGGAAAAGAGATATACGATCAAATTAGTGAATATGGAATCGGAACAGGTGAAATACGGTTTCGGAGAAAAGATGGGAAGATCATTTATGTTTTAGTTAGTTCTGCCTTTATTGATCCCAAGAATCCCTTATTAGGTGCCACATTTACAGCTTTAGATATCACTAATAGAAAACGAATAGAAGAAGAATTGGTCAATAGGGAGAAAAGATTCCAAGATTACGTCAATATGTTACCTCTAGTTGTATTTGAAACAGATATGCTTGGAAATCTTAGTTTTGCAAACGAGAAAGGTTTTGAACTTTTTGGATATAGTCTAGAAGACATTAAGAATGGTTTTAATACTCTCGAGCTACTTATTCCGACAGAGAGAAGGAAAGCATTAAGTAATATGGCAAAAAATTTGAAAAAGGAAAATTTAGGCGGAGCAGAATATCTAGCACAAAAGAAAAACGGAGACATATTTCCGGTTTTAATTTATTATATACCTATAAGATATGATGGAAAACCTGTGGGTTTTAGAGGGATACTCATAGACATTACGGAACGTAAGAATAGAGAGATAGAATTAAAAGAATCGGAGGAAAAATATAGAATACTTTCGGAAAATTCTGATGATTTAATTACTCTCTACGACGAGAACTTCAGAATGATTTATATAAATGCTGAAAGCCATTCTAGAGTTTTGGGATATCCTGCGAAGAAATTCTTAAAAGCCTCGTTTAAAAATATTATTGTTCACAAGGATGATTCAATTTCCTTGATTAACATCATTAAAAAAGGGATTAAAGAAGGGAGTTATAGAAGTCAAATCAGGTTTAAACATCAAGAAGGATATTATTTGTGGTTCCAACTCACTGCTAAATTTTTCAGCGTAGAATCAGAAAAAAGAAAACTTCTTGTAATAGCAAGAGATATAACTGATATTAAACAATTTGAAGAAAATTTGAGAGAATCTGAAGAAAACTACCGGGTCCTCACAGAAAACTCAGATGATCTTATCACCCTTTACAATGATAAGATTATAGCAGAATATATTAATGCAGAGACCCATTCAAGAGTTTTAGGATATTCTCCAGAGAAGTTCTTAAAAGCTTCTTTTAAAAGTAGAATCGCTCATAAGGATGATATCATCCCATACTTAGAGAGCTTCAAAGAAGGTTTAAAAAGCGGAAATTATCTCACTCAGGTTAGATTTAAACACAAAGAAGGGCATTATCTTTGGTTTCAAATCTATGCGAAATTCTTTAATAACATTCTAAATAAACGTAAGTTATTATTAGTTGCGAGGAACATCACAGATATTAAACAAGCAGAGAAAAATCTGAAAGAATCTGAAGAAAAATATCGCGGATTCGTGAATAATATTTCAGATATTATTTATGAACTTGATAAAAATGGTAAATGTTCATATATTAGCCATCAATTGTTAGACATTTCGGGATTTTCTCCAGAGGAAATGATTGGTCAAAAAGTTTTTAAATTTGTCCATCCCGAGGATTTAACTAAGGTCGCTGAGGAAGTTAAGATTGCATTTAATTCCGAGGATAATCGCTTTATTGAGTTCAGATTGCGACACAAAGACGGTCATTATGTTCCAGTATTATCTAGATTTAGTAAGATAAGAATTGGAGAAATACAAAAACTCACGGGAGTTCTCGTGGATATAACAGAAAGAAAGAAAACAGGACAAAAATTAAAAGAATCTGAAGAACAATTCAGGACAATCGCTGAACAAGCGTTTATGGGGATAATGATAATACAAGATGATAAACTTAAATATGTAAACTCGGCATTATTAGATATTTTTGAGTTTTCATCTAAAGATACAGAAGGGTGGACAACAGAGGATATAATTAAATTAGTTCATCCAGAAGATTTAAAATTTCTATTAGATTATAGGCAACATTTAAAAGAAGGAGTTTCAGGTATAAAAAGCTATTACTCTTATAGGACCTTTACAAAAAATGGAAAGCTAAAATGGATAGATCAATTTTCCAAAAATGTCGTCTTTAAAGGGGAACCTGCAGAGTTAATCACTATAATTGATATTACTGAAAAGAAAGAAGCTGAAGAAGAACTAATAAAGTTGAACAATTTAAAATCTGAATTATTTGTAAGAACTTCTCATGAATTAAAAACACCCTTAGTTTCGATTAAAGGATTTTCTGATCTATTGCTGACTGTTCATAGAAGTGAATTGGATGACTACTCAATATCAAAGATAACGGCAATCAAGAATGGTGCAGATAGATTGCAAAAACTTATAGGAGATATTTTAAAAGCCGCAGAATTAGAATCAGGATACACAGAGTTGAAATCAAAAAATGACAACTTTTCCAATTTAATTCATATTTGTGTAAAAGAAGTTCAAGGTATTGCTGATTTAAGAAAACACCACATAGAAGTAAATATAGAACCAGATCTTTTTACAAATTTTGAACAAGAACAAATTCATCAAGTTATTAGTAATTTATTACATAACGCAATAAAATACACTCCTCCTTACGGAAAAATAGAAATCAAGTCTGAAATTAGAGATAATTCTATATTAACTTCTGTAAAAGATGATGGTATTGGTTTTACACATGAAGAAAAGCAAATGGTTTTTAAACAATTCGGTAAAATTGAACGATACGGTCAAAACCTAAAAGTAATTCCAGATGGTACTGGTCTTGGCTTGTTTATCTCAAAAAAATTAATAGAACTCCACGGAGGGGAAATCTGGGTAGAATCAGAGGGTAGAAATCAAGGCACGATATTTTATTTTACCTTGCCATTAACTTAAAATCAATAAGTATCTTAATTGATTACTCGAATTAAGATTCTAAGTAAATTGCGGGTTTGTTAGGTAGAGCTTTAGCCGATCGCACTTTAGGGTCGTAGTCTGAATTAATTATTATACTGCTGTTTATTCTTTTTTCAATATAACCTTTGTATTCTTCTAATAGTTCTATTTCGTTCAAATTAGCCAGTTCCTTTTCCCAAAGCTGATTTTTTATTTGATGTTTGATAAATGGAATGATGTTCGAATTTTTCATAAAATCCGGTATTCGCTTACATTCTTCGATAGTCTTCTTGAAATTTCCCTCTTTTGAAGTTATTATTTTTAAAACCTCGTATTTCCAGCTTGGAGCAGTGTAAAGATAAATTTTGCTTAAATCACTGGATGAAACAATTTTTTGAATGTTTAGAATGTCAGCTATTACATCAAAAATATAGTCATATTCACTTTCGATATCGTTGTTAATGTACCCTTTGTTAAAATCATCCCAAATGACATTTGAAAGGAAATGGGTGTTTCCCATCATTTCCCATAGTTCTTCGCATAGGTGGGGCATGGTTAAAGAAAGTATTTTTACCCAGTTTGGAAAAATAATTTTATAGACTTCTAAAACGTCATCCGCATCTTCACAATATCTATTAAATTCTTGAATTATGTTAAAAACCTCGTAAAAAGAGAGTTGAAGGTATTTTCTTATGTTCAAATCTTTCAAACCAATTTCCGCTTCAACAAATTTCTGGGTGCATTTTGATAAAATGATATTTGCATATTTAGTTTTAAGGTTACCTATGTTTCCCTCAATTTTACTTAGTTTAACTGTATTTTCCGAAATAAAATTATAAAATCGCTTTATATGATTTTTTACAATTTGTATTTGTTTTTCACGCCAATCTACACTAATTCCAAAGTCAGCACTATGAGAGATATAAAAACGAAATAAATCAGCTGAATAATTTACTTTAAAATTTGCTATTGGAATTACGTTTCCTTTAGATTTTCCCATTTTTTGACCTTCTATAATTACTGGTTCTATTAGAGAGACAATTTGTGGCCAATGTTCTTTGGGAAAAATAGCTACATGATGAAATATATAAAAGCTCAAATGATTGGAAATGTGCATTATTGCTGTATGTCTGTGATCTACTGGATACCAATAAAAAAATTCTTGTTGCATTTGTTTTAATACAGTTATTTCAATCTTAGTTTGGTTAGACAGACTTCTAATATCACCTATATTTAATAGAACATAATCAAAAAACGCAGGTATAAGCTGTTCTGGTTTGAGATCATTTTTCTTTATCAGATGAATTATGGTGTAGAAACTCATATATATTGTAGAATCGCTTAAAGACTCTATAATCCAATTTTTATCAAACGGAAGCTGAGTTCCAAGGCCTCTCTTCCGCGCACAAGGTCTTTTCTCTAACCAGTTAAAAATGTGCTCAAAATTCATGCGATATTTATTAGGAACAATTTTCATATTATCCAAGCATTTTGACGCTTTTTGCTTCCAATCTCCCGCATTAAAATTTAAAAACCATTGATCGTTTAATATCGAAACCGATATTTCTTTTCCACACTTACATCTAAGATCTTTAGTAATAGGTAGAAAAATTGTATCTGCTTTTTCATTCGCAATTAGATCATTAATAACCATAATCACCGCTTCGTTTACTTTTATCCCTTTATATTTTCCGCACTTATTATTCAGAATACCGCTATAATATTCTACCTTATAATTTTCAGATGTTGCCTTATCTAATTTTTCAAAATCTGTTTGAGTATGGACATCGAACTTTTCGCAATAAACTTTTGCGGGAAAATCTTCGAATTCCAATAAGTCAATGATTTGAATAGGCTCTATTTTCTTTATTTCCTCTGAATTCAATTTGAACTCTTTTATATATGCATCATTTTTTTGGAGGTCTAACAATGCAATATAATCGTAAGGAGCGTGGGCTGGTACTGAGTAGACTACACCAGTTGCCACTGTAGTATCTACAAATGTTCCCGGTAAAACTAAAAGATCTCTGCTAGCATCTATACTCTTAACCTTTTTTCCAATTAAATCTACTCCCTTCAATTTCTCGAGGATCTCTACTTTTTTATTCTGATTCTTTAAAAGTAAAGTTGCTTCCTCAGAAATAACCCATGTTTCCCCATTTACTTTAGCGTAAACATAGATACCAGTAGGATTTATCCATAGGTTAGTTGCACCGTAGATTGTTTCGGGTCTCAATGTAGAAGGAACTAGATAAGCATCCTCAAATGGAAATTTTATGCAAGTATATTCATTAATTTCTAAATTTAATTCGTCTCCACTTGAAATATCGTCTTCACCTACAGCGTTTTCACATTGAGGACAATACAAAATAGGGTACTTGCCTTTTTCTAAATATCCCTGTTCGAATAGTTTATGAAATTGCCACTCAATTAGCTTATTGTAGAGTTTATCACCAGTTGTGAATTCTCTTCTCCAATCCAAACTCATACCTAATGCTTTAAAATCAATTTTATAAGTGTTTGAGAAATAATTCACAATATTCCACGGTTCTACAAAGCTTTTGACAATCCGTTTTACTTGTTCTCGATCAGTTGTGTGTAATGATACGTACTCTTCCATTCTTTCAATCGTTTCTTTATTGTTTCTTTCAATGGAAGATGATATTGCTAACACAGGAGTTCCTGTTATGTGAAATGCCATTGGATATAATACATTATATCCTTTTGCACGATAATATCTTGCAAAAACATCTCCGTTCACAAAACTCCTACCATGACCTATATGTAAAGGTCCAGAAGCATACGGATAAGGAGAGGTAATAAAAATTTTCTTTCTGTCTGGATTTGGGTTAGCTTCAAATATTTTTGCCTGCTCCCATTTATCTTGCCACTTTTTTTCAATCTGTTGGGGGTTATACATAATTTTTATCAATTGAATTCTTTTTTTCAGCTATTAATAATCCACCCCTTAAGCTTTTTCAGTTAAATTTTATGATCTTAGCAAACAAATCCGTTAAAAATTTAAAAGAAAAAGATAAAGCGGATTTGTATCGCTCATAATAATAATTGTAATAATGCCTGAAGTAATACTCTTTTCCGTAAAAATTCTTTTACTGAGCTCGTTAAAGCCGTATTATTCGTAAACATTATTAATTTATGCAAATCCCTTCTGTTTTATAAATTTTATCTTAGATTATAAAGAAGATTGGGAATTAAGCTCTATATGTTTAAAATTTATTGTGAATTAAAATTAAACTATGAAATTTGAAAATTTGATTTATAGGGAAAATGAAGAGACTGCTTGGATCTTACTCAATAGACCTGAAGTGATGAACGCTTTAAGTATGAGCCTTTCAGAAGAAATTGTCGCTGCTATAGAAATAGTAAGACAATCTACAAAACTCAAATTCTTGATTATTAAAGGTGAAGGTCCCAACTTCTGCGTTGGAGATGATATTAAAGAGATGATTAAATGGGGAAACGCTAACGATATAACTCGAAGATGTAGGTATTATCAAAATATGGCAAACCAACTAGAGGAATTGGATAAAATTACTATAGCTGCTGTAGACGGTTTTGCAGTAGGAGGAGGATTGGAGATTACTATGGCTTGTGATTTTGTTATAGCTACTGAACGCTCAAAATGGGGTATGCCTGAAGTAGATGTTGGAATAACTCCCGGATGGGGTGGTACGACGCGTTTAGCACGATTAATCGGTCGAAGAAGAGCAAAGGAAATCAATCTTATTGGAGCACTTCATCCCAGCAAAAAGGCTGTGGAATGGAATTTGTGGAACCGAGTTGTAGCCAACGACCGACTGGATGAAGAAGTGGAGAAACTACTAGAAGTGCTAAAAACCAAAAATCAACAAGGAATGCGTCAATTAAAATTTATTATTAATAGAGGTGTAGAATGTGATTTATATACAGCTCAAGGTTTCGAAGTTCTATCTGGTGCTTTAACGGGAGCTGTAAGCGGAATGTGGAAAATAAAAGACGCAGATCAAGGCAAAGGTATTATTAACTTCACTGAAAAAGGAGGCTTATGGCAAACAAGAAGAAGATTGGCAAAAGATTTTTGGGTAGATTAGCTATTTCACTATAAAAATTTGTTTTATTTTTAGAAGAAAAGGTAATAATATATTATTTCTCAAAAAATATATAAAACACAAGAAATCTATTTTCAATACACACCAAAATCTAAATAAATATTAAAAGAGATATAATATATGATGATATCTGAAGAAGATAAGAAAATAATATTATTGTACGCAAGAAAATACAACTTAGAAAAAGTTATTCTCTTCGGTTCCTCTAAAGAGAGGAAGGATGCGCGAGATATAGATATTGGTGTAAGAGGTATAGCACCTAAATTATTTTTTGATTTTTGCTGGGAATTGTACAGGGATTTATCGAAACCTGTAGATGTAATTGATATAAGTATAGACTGTTTATTTAATAGACTAATAGAGGAAGATGGGTTAGTATTATATGGCTAATGTTAAGGACAAAATTCTTGCGGAGAATGAAAATATTGAAAAAATTTTAATTGAATTGGAAAAAGTGAAAAAAAAACCGAGTAAAGAACTCGTAATTCTTGTAGGAATTGGAGCCTTTCTTCAAAATATCTATACGGGTATGGAAAATATTTTAAAACAAATATTTTTACACCAAAACTTACCAATCCCAGAGTCACCCACATGGCATAAAGATTTATTGAATTTTGCTTTTGACAATAAAATAATATCGAAAGAAATTCTTGATAAAATTGGTAAGTATTTAGTTTTTCGGCACTTTTTTACCCATGCTTATGGATTTCTTATTGATGAGGAGAAATTAGAACCACTTATGAATAATATTTCTGAAATATATTCCGAGTTTAAAAGAGAAATAGATGAATATCTCTTAAAGGTTAAAGGTTGATAATAAATCGCAGAGTGGAATGCGACTTATACACAGCACAAGGTTTTGAAGTATTGTCTGGCGCATTAACGGGAGCTGTGAGTGGAATGTGGAAAATTAAAGACGCAGATCAAGGCAAAGGCATAATCGGATTCACTGAAAAAGATGGTTTATGACAAACCAGAAGAAGATTAGCAACAGATTTTTGGGTAGATTAACTATTCTAATATAAAAATTTGTTTTATTTTTAGAAGAAAAGGTAAAAATATATTACCTATAGTTCGTTAATATAATTAATTCTTTGATATAGAAAGAATTAGTTTTAAA
>CAZDTP010000055.1:0-24527 GCA_964508365.1 uncultured archaeon | reverse complement strand
TAATTTGTTTTAAAGAGCGCCCTTTACTTGAAGTCTTCAAAAAATTCTTTATTTAAAAATTTATTAACATTTTGAGTTAGCTTTTTCTTCACGGAATCTAAACCTTCGGGGAGGACTCTTGTGTTTCCGACTATATCAATAAATCCTAACTCTGTGCCATATCTTGGAACTACATGGAAATGTAGATGGTCTATACTTGCCCCCGCATAATTTCCTTGATTTATTCCAATGTTATAACCTTTTGGGTTATACAAATCATCGAGTAATAGTTGCAAACCCTGAATCGCTCTATTTAAATGCAAAAGTTCTTTTTTCGTTAATTCGGTATATTTTGTAATATGTCTATTTGGAACGCACATAAGGTGTCCAGGGTTGAAAGGATAAAGGTTTAATGTAACAAAACAAATCTCATCTTCGTAAATTTTTAAAGAAACTACATTGTCGTCGTTTTCCTTGACTGAACATAGTATACACTCTACATCAGGTTTATCTTTTCCCTGAACATAATCTAGTTTTCCTAAGGCTTGTAACCATTTGTCAAAATTAATTCTACTCACTCTTAGTATTTAATTATGAATATAACGAAAAATCTGAAGTGAAATCCTTAGATTTAGCCATATCTTCTGGTCTTATCTTTCCTGAACAGTATTCGTTAAGGAGCATATTTGAATAAGCAGAACACGTAAAAACTTTCCTAATACTCTTGAAAAAGGAATTTTTCGAGATAGTCCCGTCTTTTTTAAGAAACATCTGATCGCTTATTTCATATCTGAATTTTTGAGTATCTATTCTAAAAAAAACATCTTTTACGAGGAAAAATTTTCTGATATCCATGAAGAAGAATATTTTTCTATTATCTTCTAACGAGTTCAAAGCTTCAACTTGTTGGGGAGAGATTTGAATTGGATTAGAAATAATAATTAAATCTTTATTTTTTGGTTTTATCACAACCATATTTTGCGCGATAGGCCCTGGTGGGAATACAAATTGAAAACCAAACTCAAGTTTTTTTTCATCGTTCGAAATTTTGTTTCTTAAAAGCCCTTCATCAAGCAAATAATCTTGAATTAGATCTTTTATATTATTCGCGCTATCTGTCATTATGATTCTTATTCAATGTTTATATACAAACCATATATTTTTTATGGGTTTAATTGCTTTATTAATGAAACTAAATTCAGGAAGTTTTAACTTTCAAAAAAGAATAACCTTTGCGATAATTCTTAATATTTGCCTTTCGGTCTAGCTTGGGGCTGAATGCCAGCGTTCTTTAGTTTTTCTATATTTTTAACGAGTTGTTCTGACGAGGAACAATACATAACTTGCAAAGACTCAACATCTATATAAAGTGTCCCAATAATCCCCAAGCCCATCAGTTTATTATCCTTATCTATAAAAGTATTATCAATATTCATTTTAATTGCTTGTTTACCATTCTCAAGTTCGACAAGTTGAGGCTGACAAGCGGTATATCCGGTCCCTCTATTTGTAATCAAATAATTCATTAAAGCATAGTCTTTTATCACGTTTGGAGCATTTGGCAACGACATTTTCGCTAATTGCGTTAATTGGATAAAATAAAAAAAATTGGAAATAAATATTTAAGTGCGTTTATCAATCTGCACTCGATCGACGCTATGTAAAGCACAATTCATGCTTTCTAATGCTTCTTTAATAGCTTCAAGTGATAGATCATCAGTACCTTGAATTGTTATAAATACGGATGTTGTTTTTTGATCAATCTCATCTGTTTTAATCTGGACAAACAAAACACCAGGGATCTTATTTAATGTTTGAGCAACCCCGTAATTAGACGGAATGTGTGGTTTTAAGACATCTAAGTCAAATTCTATTCGACCCATTATTTAAATTTAAACCTTTTTTGAATTATATTTTGATAATTTGATGGAAATTATTTCAATAATTGATTAAATGGTATATATAATTTATTTTTATTATATTTATTAGAAAAAATCTTCAAGAGTTTTTATTAATTCATGTGGTAACTCGTCTTGTTGTATTATTTTATCTGCTTTTTTAAACTCTTCTCTCTTAATAAAGCTAGGGATTTTAGTATTTAAAGCGATGGATCTAGAATTAGTCAATAACGCAGCTTCGATATCCCGTCCGGTGTCACCAATAATAACTATTTCGTCTAATTGCACATTTATCTTTTCGCACACATATTTTAGGTGATCTGGGTGTGGTTTAAGGTTTTTAATATCGTCGCGACCAGCAATAACATCAAAGTAGTGTGTAATTCCTGCTATCTTTAAAGAAGTTATCGCGTTATTATGAGTGTTGTATGTGAAGATCGCTTGTTTAAGGTTTTTTTTATGGGCAAATTCTAATACTTCAGCTATCCCCTCTATTAATGTAGCTCCAAGCGCAGCTTCATATTCAACTTCAATTATTGCTTTGTTGACTTCCTCAGTAATTTTTTTAATTTTTTCAGGTGAAAATCCAAATTCGATAAAAAATTGTTTAGAGATTTTAATTGTTTCTAGAATAGACATATCAATGGATAATTCTTTTTTAGGAACGCTATAATTCCTTAAAATTTTTATCGCTTTCCTTCGAGCTTTAATCGAGTTAATTTTAAAATGAATTAAAGTGCCATCGAGATCCCAAACTATTGCTTTAATCGGTTTTTTATTCATTTAGTATACCAAATCGGAGTAAAGTGGTCCCTTAGGTGTTAGATCAGATTTTTTTAATTTTACTTGATCGACAGTAAAAGGTCCAAATTCTAAATTTTTATTCTCATTGATTAAGTTTTTTAAAGCACTAAAATTTTGATAATTTATTTTGTCTTTTTTTAGCCTTCCAGTTGTCAAATGTGGTTTAAATTGTGTTCGTTTATCTCTTGGAATATTCAATCTCTCAAATAGGATATTTTCAATAGAATTTTTTACTTGTTGTAAAAACTGGGTATTTCCTATCATCTTTACCCAAATTACTGAGAATTTGTTAAACTGACCAACGCCTTTCAATTTATAATTGAAATTGTTTCCTTTAAACATATCTTCGTTTATTTCTTGCATTAAAATACCATAAATCTGTGGTGCTAAGGATTCAGAGATGTTTCCTAAAAATTTCACAGTCATGTGAAGGTTTTCTGGTTTAACCAGTTTTATTTTAGTCTGAATTTGTTTTAAACGTAATGAAAACGAGTTAATGTTTTCAATGGTATTTTTATTTTTTAATTCGATGGCAATGAATGCCCTTATCATGGTAGTATCCTTAATCACGTTTGATCTTTCTATCTTTTGATTTTTTCTGGTAGGTAAAAATCGTACCTTTTCTTAAAGAGTTTAGTTTTTATAAATCGATCGATTTTTCTCGCATTTTGAAAAATTACCCAAATCATTTTGTCGTTCTTGTAGTATTTTTGAACTTCCAAGAAAGTAATTGGTTCTATTTCGAAATCTGAAGCTTCGTTGGCAAAAAAATCGTTCACTTTTCGAATAATCCCTGGGATTAATTCGGGCTTTTGTTCCTTAAAAAAATTTGCGATTAAATCGATAGTCACTAAACGCCAATCGTAATAGCGATCTACGACTTCGTCCAGAAACGCTGCTTTTACGAGAAACCTCAAAAAAGACGGAGTACTCTTTAAGAATAACTCTGCATCCATTGCTTCTATACCATTTTTTCTAAACATTGGAGTTGAAGTGTCAATATAAGTTAATTTTGTATTCATATCGATTTTGGGATTGTTTGGATCGTATCCAATTAACGCGAAATTAGAGATTTGGCCATCTAATCCTAAATCAATTGTTTCATGGTTCTTACTATATTCCCATACTTTTTTCATTTCTCTCATTGCTAGTAGAATCAAAGTTTCTATATCCTCGTCATTTACTTGATGTATTACTCGGTTCCCTACTGATTCTGCTGAGATTTTTTCTTGTATACAATAAAATTGAATCTTATCTTCGTCGTCTTTAAACCATGCTACATCATATTTAGGAAGATTCAATCCTACATCTTGGTTTAAAATTCTATTATACTCGTTATATGCCCATATATGGCGTTTAACCTGCTTTTCATTGTCAAAAATAGGAATTCTCTTATAGGCTATAGGTTCTACATCGTTTAATAACTCAAATACTAAACTTATTTCACCAAAACCCAGTATTTTTATAGGCACTTCCCCATTTTCTGGATTATAAGTATCTATTGATCGTTCTAGTTTTTTTAAAACCTCAATATCGATTTTCAATCTAATCAATTCTCTTCTTTAATATTTAAAGAAATTAACTTAAATATTTATAAAATTATCTCTAAATTTCAATTCTAATACTTTCCTAATTTCTCGACTAATGTTTTAGCAATCCCTAAATTTCTACTTGCCATAGATAACGGTTCCCAGGGCCATTCACATCCTGCTGCATATTGGTACATACCCCCAGGTTTTCCTGATTCAATTGTTTTTTCAATTTCACTGCTTACATCACTAATTGAATAGGTTTGACTTCCTAGAACCTGAGTATTAGTATTTCCTCTAATGCAATTATTTTTTCCAATTTTTTCTTTGGCTAGTTTTAAATCTACTTGATAATCTAAATCTAAAATTGCTGCATTTGTACTTGATACTAATTTTAGCATGTCTCTACCTTCTTTGTCAATCATACTATTATCACCACAAATATGATACAAGACGGGAACATCATTTTGGATTACATCAAAAAGGTTTTTCGTTGCCTTTAAGCAACATTTTTCATATCTATATGGTCCAATTTGTGAGATAGCCGAATCTCCAGCTCCAATAATATGAGCTCCTGCCTCAATTTGTAACTTAGCAAACTCTTTTTGGATTGGTAAGACTCTATTGATGAGCGATGTAATTTTTTTATCCCAATCGTCATTACGACATATCATTAACACATTGACTAAATCAAATAAACAGCAAATTTCAGCAAAAGGAGCTTCAATCCAACCTACGATGCATTGTTCTCCACCCACTTTCTCAGATAATGCTTTTACAGCATTCACTCTATGGATTATTCTCTGATTAGAAAGTAAGTCAGGGTCCTCGATTGAATCAAATTCAGAAATCGTTAAATGTGATTTAGCTACTGGAGTATGACTAGACCACTCAATCTCTACCCCCCACGCGTTAGCCTCACGATATGCGTCTGTAGAGACATTAACATGATCAATACCAAAAAAGTTAGCACATTTTATCTGTGCATTTGCTAAAATATCTGGTTTTTGACAATATTCGTGGTTGTAATCAACTCCTAAAAAAGATGCTGCTAAATGCATTATAAAGGGATTGAATGGGATTTTTTCCGGTGTGCTTTTTATCGCTGAAAGAGTTAATTCTAATGAATTCATATTAATCAATAACTTGTAGAAGTTTATTTTTTAGTTCTCTTTTTATGTGCTTGCTGGAATTCAAGGTATACTCCAAAATCGTCATAAGTGTCAATATACGCTACTTTTTGTACACCTGCAGTAATTCCTTCATGAACGACCGAATATCCTCTTTCAATATATCCTTTCACTATAGTATCAACATCTTCTACATATATACCAAAGTGATGGAGACCTTCTCTACCTGAATCGATAAATTCTTTAAAAATACATTCGCCCTTTATAAGTTGTATTAATTCTATTTGGACGTTTAATGATCTACTGAAACCTATCATAGTTTGGACGGTCGTTTCTTTTCCACGATAATTGTACTTGGTTGGCTTATTTTCCAGATATGCAAATTTTGGTAAACTTAATTTTTCCTCTAAAATTTTAGCTTGTTTTTTAATATCTTTGTATATATATCCCAACTGATTAATTTTCAAATTTCCCAGATTTAGTTCACTCATTACAACAAAACCTATATCAAAATTTCTTCTAATATTTATAGTTATATTAAATTTGGATAACTTTTTATTTATAATATTTTTTTGTTTCTCATGGAAAATTTCAGCAAACCTAACATACCAAGACCAGAATACCCTAGACCACAATTTGTAAGGGAAGGCAATTGGATTAACCTTAACGGAGAGTGGGATTTTAGTTTTGACGATGCAGATATAGGATTAAAAGAACGATGGTATAAAAGAGAAAACTCAACGAATTTTGATAGAAAAATAATAGTTCCTTTTTGTTTTCAAAGTAAATTAAGTGGAATAGAAGATAAATCTTTTCATGAAGTTATATGGTATAGAAGAGTATTTGAAATCCCTAAACAGTTTAAAAATAAGAAGGTCCAACTACATTTTGGAGCTATTGATTATAGGAGTTCGATTTACTTGAATGGTGAATATGTAGGCTCTCACGAAGGAGGATATATCGGATTTTCGTTAGATCTTACAAATTTTCTTGAAGAAAATAATGTTTTAGTTGTCAGAGTAGAAGATCCAAGTCAAGATCTTGAGATTCCTCGAGGTAAACAGTACTGGAAAAGCGAAATTGAATCGATTTTTTATCCGAGAGTATCAGGTATTTGGCAAACAGTTTGGTTGGAATTTTTATCTCCAAAGTTTCAAATAGACGAATTAAAAACTACTCCAGATATCGATAAATCTGAAATTATGTTTGAAATTAATATTAATGGGATAGGTTTTTCAGAATTATATCTTTTCATCGAGATTTTATTTAACAATCAGACTATGGCTCAAGAAAAACTAAATTTAGATTTTGTTGGGAAAATTGGTCAACGAAAGAATAAGAAAGTACTCAGAGAAAGGATTGAAATGTTTCATAAGAAAATGTTCCATGAGAATCCAAATCGTTTTAAATTCAAAGTTACAATACCTGACAATCAATTGTTTCTTTGGGATACAAATAATCCGAATTTATATGACATATCGCTAAAAATTCAAGATGAAAAAACAGGTGAGATTTATGATGAGGTATCAAGTTATTTCGGTATGAGAAAAATATCAATATCAGATTCTGGATACAAAAACCGAAAGATTTTGCTAAACGGTAAAGATTTATACCAAAAATTGTTTTTAGTGCAAGGTTATTGGCCAGATAGTTTATATACTCCTCCCTCTGATGATGATATTAAAAAGGATATTCAATTTATTGTCGATTTTGGATTTAATGGGCTAAGAACGCATCAAAAAGCCTTTGATGGCCGGTTTTTATATTGGTGCGATAAAATGGGTGTTTTGGTATGGGGAGAAATTGGTAATGCTTATCGTTTCTCTGTGAAAGCAGAACTTAGACTTATCAACCAATTTGTAGCTGAAATTGAGAGAGATTACAACCATCCTTCGATTATTACTTGGGTACCCATAAACGAAGGATGGGGCGTTTCTGGATCAGAAAAAGACCCAAAAAGAGGTCATTATGCATCAGCATTATATTTTTTAATAAAATCAATTGATCCGACTCGATTAATAATAGATGACGATGGATGGTGGCATACGGAGAATAATGATGTGTTTACAACCCATTTCTATTCCACATCTAATCTCTTACCAGCAACAATAGAAGAAGAAATTAATTCTCATAAAACATCTGTCCCGAAAACATATTTAAAACCATACGAATATAAAGGCGAACCTATTATTTACAGTGAAATAGGAGGGTTTGGTTATGATTTCAAAGAAAAGATTGAAAAAAAATGGGGTTATGGTGGATTAATTAAAGACTCTGAAAGCTTATTTGAACGAGTGTTAGATCTACTTAAAGAATTCGACGCAAGAAAAGAATGGATTCAAGGATTTTGTTATACTGAACTTTACGATCAATACCAAGAAATAAATGGTTTGCTCACCTTTAAACGAGAACCTAAATTTCCACCTCAAAAATTAAAAAAAAAACTAGATGCTATGTTTTACTGAACTAGTTTTATATTTCTTCCAGAATATTAGATATTAAAGTTAGAATAGTTTAGAATTTGTGGGATTGATAAAAATATGGCAAGACCTCTATGGTTCGTAAATTTACTGGAAAAAACTTTTCCAAATATTAAATTAATAGCTAGATTAACAAGGGTTCCTATTATAGGAAAAGTTATTGATTTGTTACTTTTTGAAGGAGACGATATTATTTATTTAACGAAAGATAAAGTAATTTCTATAAATAAAGAAGTTGAAAAACAAGCGGAATTGGTGTTACCCTCAAAAGTTTTGGAACACTTTATAGAAAAAGCTAACTATCATTGGGTAATGAATTTCTGTATATGTCGGGAATCAATGCAGTGCAAAGATTATCCAATTGATTTAGGATGTTTATTTCTTGGAGAAGCTGTTTTGGGAATTAATCCTCAATTAGGACGCCTTGTAACTAAGGAAGAAGCCCTTGATCACGTAAAAAAATGTAGAGAAGCTGGTTTAGTCCATATGATTGGAAGAAATAAATTAGATAAGCAATGGCTTGGAGTAAATCCAGGATATAAACTTCTTAGTATATGTAATTGCGATCCTTGCTGTTGCTTATGGCGTATATCTCCATTGGTAACTTCTAAAATTGGTTCCAAAGTGCAAAAAATGCCTGGAGTGTCCCTAAAAGTAACAGAAAGATGTATAGGATGTGGAACATGTATGCAAGGAATATGTTTTGTCGATGCGATTCATATGGTTGATAATCGTGCCAAAATTAGTAAAGAATGTAGAGGTTGTGGTCGCTGTGTTGAAATTTGCCCCCAAAACGCTATTGAACTCACGATAAATGATAAAGAATATGTAGAGAAATCAATCAAACAAATTGAAAAAATTATTGATGTTACCTAGTTTTATATCTTACCAATCTTAATTCTTTAATGAAATGAGAATTAAGACCTTCAAATTAGAAGAGTATTTTGCAAAGCACGAATTTAATGTTAAATATACATTATGTTCCTCAGATTGCGAATCATTCAGCGTAGATGAGATGCTTACTTTAGAAAAGGATTCTTTAGAAGATCTTAAAGAACTGTCTTTAGGATACACAGAATCACTTGGGAGTCCTATCCTAAGAGAGGAAATATCAAAACTATATAAGAATATTCATCAGGAGGAAGTTATTGTATTTTCTGGGGCTGAAGAGGTAATCTTTGTTTTTATGAATGTTTTATTAACCAAAGGAGACCATATTATTGTTCAGTATCCCGCGTACCAATCTCTTTACGAAATTGCTAACGCTATTGGATGCAAGGTTACCAAATGGTTGATGGATGATGAGAACAGTTGGGAGTTAGATTTAAATTTTTTAGAAGCGAATATTAACCACTCTACAAAATGCATTGTAGTCAATTTTCCTAACAATCCAACAGGATACCTCCCTTCAAAAGAAAAATATAATAGAATTATTAATATAGCTAAAAAAAATGATATTTACCTCCTGTCTGACGAAGTATATAAATTTTTAGAATATAGCGATACCGAAAGGTTACCTTCTGCTTGCGATCTCTACGATAAAGGAATTTCAATTGGGGTTATGTCCAAATCTTTTGGGTTAGCTGGACTAAGAATTGGATGGATTGCAATAAAAGATAAAGCGCTTTATAAAGATATTGCATCCTTCAAAAACTATACAACCATTTGCAATAGCGCTTTAAGTGAATTTTTTGCAATCTTGGCATTACGCAACAAAAGCATAATAATAAAACGAAATTTGGGCATCATATCTGATAACTTGAATCTCTTGGATAATTTTTTTAATAAATATAAGGATTTATTCAAATGGATTAAACCAAAAGCAGGTTCGATAGCCTTTCCGAGATTGCTTGTAAATGATAGTGTGGAGGCTTTTTGTTTGGATCTATTGAAAGAAAAGAGCGTATTGTTAATGCCAAGCACTAATTATAATTACGGTGATCGCTATTTCAGGATAGGTTTTGGTAGAAAAAACATGCCTGAAGCCATAAAAAAGTTAGAAGAATATATAAAAGAAAAATACTAAACCCTAATTTAATCAGTTTTGTTATATATCTATTCCGTTCATTTTCGCAAGAACTTTGTATAATCCGTGGCTTCCCAGGTTCTCTAAGCCTAATGCTATAGCGTATATATAAAATTGATAAGCGAGAGCAAGCCCTGGTAAAGACAGATTCATAAGTTTTGCTTCTTTTAGTGCGATGCCCATATCTTTTACGAAGTGTTTAATAAAAAATCCAGGTTCAAAATTACCTTTAGCAATTCGAGGTCCTAGATTATTTATTGACCAACAACCTGCTGCTCCCTTTCCAATAACTTTAATTACTTCATCCAAGTCATTTCCAGCTTTATAGGCATATAAAAGGGATTCGATAGTACCAATCATTGTAGAAGCTATAAGAATTTGATTGCTCATTTTAGTGTGTTGTCCTGCTCCTTCTTTGCCCATATATGATATGTTTTCTCCCATTAACTCGAAAAGCGGTAACACTTTTTCGTAAGTCTCTTTATCACCGCCAATCATTATAGCAAGTGTTCCATTTTTTGCTCCAACATCTCCTCCAGATACCGGCGCATCTAAAGATGATATACCCAATTTCCTCGCCTTATTATAAATCCTTTGAGCGAGAGAAGGCTCAGAAGTTGTCATATCTACTACAATCGAGCCATCTTTTATCGATTTTAAAATTCCATCCTCTCCTAAATATACTTCTTCAACATCGTGGGGGAATCCAACAATCGTAAAGATTATGTCGCTTTTTTCAGCAACCTCTCTAGGGTTCGAACACCAAATAGCACCCATGTCAATCAATTCATTTGCTTTTTCTTTAGTTCGATTATAGACTGAAATTTTATATCCTGCATTCAATATATGAGCACACATAGATTTCCCCATAACGCCAGTTCCAATCCATCCAATAAGTTGTTCCATATATTATCTCCTTCAAAGTGAAATGCTTTAAGAACTATATTAGAGATTAATTTAAAAAAATTTGTAATCTCTTGTTTTAAAACCGTTTTTAAAAAAAAACATATGTAAGATTAAAATTTCACACCCAAAATAAATTCCCTTTTTTTATATTATCTACCCTAGTCCGATGCTTAAGCGCAGAAACAGCTTGAACTGCTTCTTTAATTGAATGAAACACTGGAATGTAAGCGAGTTCAAGCGATTCGATTATTAAAGTATATTTTGTAACATATGGAACAAAACACACTACAGGTTTATTTTTCGTTGAAACTATGTTTGCTATCCTTCTTCCTATTTGAAAAGAGATATTAGGAGGATAAGGAAGCAATAACAATATTATACATTCAATCCGCTTAATATCCGATAAATACCTTACTACATTTTCAATATCGGTGTCAATTACAGAACCCGTAAGGTCTATTGGGTTGCTAAACGAAGCTATTTCTCTTGCTGACGGATTCATGAGCTCTTTTAAATCTTTTTTCTCTTGTCTTTCAAGTCGAACCGCATTCAAACCATATTTTTTTAACATGTCAGAAGCGATTACTCCATGTCCACCAGAAACTGAAACTATAACGACATTTCCGTATGTAATTACATTTTTCCCAAAAGGATTTTTTCGATGAGATAAGACATCGTAGACTTTTAGACAGGTTAATAGCTCACTTTCTGAGTTAGGTTCTATTATTTGATATTGTCTTAACGCGGCACTAAGAATTTTGTAATCTCCTGCTAAACTTGCTGTATGTGATTGGGTAGCTACTTTTCCTTCTCTAGTTTTTCCCCCAAAAAATGTCACTACCGTATCTTCTGATTCTTTAGCTAATTGTAAAAATTTTCTAGCTTTGCCCTCTTTGAATCCTTCTAAATAGAAAGCAATGTTTGAAGTTTCTTGATCGACTTTACTAAAATATTCTAATAACATTACCTCGTCCACAACTGCTCGATTTCCGATAGAAACTGCAGTTGATACACCTATGTTTCTCTCTTTGAATTTTACAAAGAACTGGTCAACTAAGACTCCTCCCGATTGACTAATTAAAGCTACAGAGCCTTTAGGAGGTCTAGTGATGCGTTCCGTAGGTAAAAATATTGTATCAACAGTAGGGGGGGCGTAAACTCCTAAACAGTTCGGACCGAGAACTGCGATATCATTGTCGAATGCTTTATCCTCGAGTTCTTGTTGTCTTTTTTTGCCTTTGCCACCAATTTCAGCAAAACCACCTCCTATTATGACGCAAGAAGGGATATTTAAATCAACGCAATCTTGAATGTATCCTAAAGTGTCGTCTGGTCCGACTGCAATTACCAGTAGATCAGGAATTTCAGGTAATTTATCTAATTTTTCGTATAATTGGATTCCTTCAAGATCTCCTCCATTTGGATAGATACCATATACCTTAACATTCATTTCGAATTCATTTTTTAACAAAACGATTCTTCCTGGGCTTAGTGGATTTTTTTTTGATATTCCAACTACTGCCATTGATTTTGGTTTGAACAACTTTTGTAAATCCATTTTGGACCTGACTCTTGACGGTTTTTTTGTTATATATTTGTTAAATGTAAAAATCATTTTTATTTTTGTCTTATGTTGGTTTTAGTGGAATGAAATAAAAAAATCCATTCTTTATCGTTATTTGGATATTCCTAGTGTTAGGGCTCTTTCTAAGGATATACTAAAATTGGAACAATTTATTCCTATAAATGGTTTTTATTAAAAAATTGAAGAACACATCTAAATATTTATAAAGGTAGAAAAGAAATAAGATTAGTTTTACTTTATTTAAAATTGATGATCATGAGCGAAAGTCAAACAAGAAAATTTTCGTATAAACGCGCTGTTTCCTACAGCATCGGTCAAATTTCCGATATTGCATCCTACCAAGCATTCACGTTTTTAAGTTTTACATTTTACTTTGCAGTGGTGGGACTTGATATTGGGTGGATAACTCTTGGTTTTATTATTTGGTCAATATGGAATAGTTTCAACGATACTTTTATTGGGGCTTTGTCAGATAGAACTCACACAAGATGGGGTCGTCGAATCCCTTGGGTTATGGTGTCATTATTGCCTATTGCTATTATTCTTTTCTTCATATTTGTACCACCATTTTCTTTAGGAATTGCTGATAAGACTATTAATTTTGTTTATTTTCTTTTTATAATCATAATTTTTGAGCTATTTTTTACTATGTACGATATTAATTTTACATCATTATTCCCGGAAATATTTATTACAGAGGAAGAAAGAGCTAAAGGCAACAATGTAAGACAACTTTTTGCAATTATTGGGTTAATTGTTGCTTTTCTTTTACCAGGTATGTTGATTTCGAGTTACACAACTCCTGCACCCGGAGAGTATTCTATGTTTGCAATAGTTGTTGCAATCATCATTATTATTCCAGGACTATTATTTCTAAAATTTTCACCAAAAGGAAGAACAGAATTCAGGCAAGAATACAAAGAAGCTCCTAATTTTTTTAATGCTCTAAAATTCTGTATTAAAAGTAAAAGCTTCATGAGATATATTCCCGCGGAAATTGCGAATTGGTTTGTTTATGGAATGCTCCCCGTAGTAGTCCCACTTTATGGTGAATTCATCCTAGGAATTGGAGACCCTTTTATGATTTCTCTCTTATTAGGGATTACATTTTTATCTGCTGCATTCTTTATGACTATTCTTTGGAAACCGTTAGTTCAAAAAATTGGACCAAGGAAATCTTGGTTAATCTCAATGACGATTTGGATTATTAGTTTAGTTCCTTTATTTTTTCTAGGACCAGGTATGGAAGTTGCAGCATTTGTGGTATTTTTTTTAATTGGAATAGGTTTATCCGGCTCTTTGTATATTATTGATATCATTATTGCTGATATAGTTGACGAAGATGAGGTAAAGACAGGTGTCCGTAGAGAAGGCGGCTATTACGGGGTAAATATTTTCTTCCAAAGATTTGCGACCGTGTTTGTGTTTTTAATTATAGGTCCTGTATTTCTTATTGCTAATTGGGGAGAATTCAACCCAATTGATATCCCCGAGTTTGGGTTGAGAAGCTTGATGTTTATTTTCCCAGCCATCGCTTTAGTAATTGCATTAATCGCAATTTACTTTTACCCTTTAGACGGAGATGTATTAAAACAAATCAAAACACAACTCACTGAACTACATGAGAAAAAGAAGTTAAAAGTTTAACTCTTTTTTTTTTAATCTCTAATATTAATCTTTATATTTTCTGAGAAAAATCATCATAAAAAAGTGAGACATCATTGTTTAGAAAATGTGCGCCAAATTTTTAAAAGAAAAAAAATTGATTTAGATATAATAAAATATTTAAAATTGATGATTTGGTGATAATTTTTGAGTAAAAGGGAATCTGGAACTTTTAAGAAAGGGTTTTTCTATAGTTTTGCACAAATAAGTGATGTAACAGCCTATCAAGCATTTATTCTTTTAATTTTTACATTTTATTTCACTGTAGTTCAAATAAATATTTGGCTGATCACTCTAGGATATTTTATATGGACAGTTTGGAACGCATTTAACGACCCACTTATAGGATATTTATCAGATAGAACACACACAAAATGGGGTCGCCGTTTGCCTTATATTGTTGTATCTTTCGTACCTCTGGCATTAATAATGTATTTTCTGTTTACACCTCCGTTACCTGTCGGCACGATAAACGAAGTAGGTAATTTCTACTATTTTTTGGTGATTATTCTCGTTTTTGAACTATTTTACACTACTTTCAGCTTAAATCAAACTTCAATGTTTCCAGAAGTTTTCATGTCTGAGCAAGAACGAACGAAAGTAAATAATATTCGTCAAATTTTCTCAATTATAGGTTTATTTTTTGCATTTATATTGCCTGGACTAATTATATCAGATTTTTCTGATCCAGCATCGCTACGTGAATATCAATTGTTCGGAATTATAGCCGGAATAGTTGTAATAGAGGGAGCATTAATTTTTCTGTTTTTTGGTCCAAAAGAAAAACTAGAATTTCAAGAAGATTATAAGAATGCTTTTGGTTTCTTTAAAACTATAAAATTTTGCTTTAAGAGCAAATCTTTTAGATGGTATATTATTTCGGAAACCGCAAATTGGTTTGTATATGGTATGCTTCCTACTCTCGTTCCACTCTTCGCAAAATATGTTTTAAATGAACCAGACGCATTTAAGGCTTCACTGCTTTTAGGTTTAACATTTATTTCAGCTACGCTTTTTATTACATTTTTGTGGAGACCCGTTGTTCGCAAAATTGGTAATAGAAAAGCGTGGATGATCTCAATGACCATTTGGATCATTTCACTATTTCCTTTAATGCTTATAGGTGATTTTATATTAGCGTTGTTTATTTTCTTCTTATTAGGGATTGGTTTATCTGGTTCATTGTATATTATTGACCTAATTGTCGCGGATATCGTAGACGAAGACGAAATCGCTACAGGAATTCGTAGAGAAGCGGGATTTTATGGCGTAAATGCTTTCGTCCTTAGGTTTTCTAATATTTTAGTAATTTTAGCCATAAGCACAGTTTTTAGTACTGTTGGTTGGGCAACCTTTGATCCATCAGTTGATCCATCGCAAGTTGCTTTCGGGTTAAGAGCTTTAATCTTTATATTTCCAGCAATAGCTCTATTAATTGCCATATTGGCAATATATAAATACCCCTTACACGGTGGAAAACTTAAGGAAGTCAAAGAAAAACTTGAGGAAATTCACGAACAAAAGAAAGCAAGAGTTTAAAATTAAAAAAAAATTCTTTTTTTTCTTATTCTTATTTCTATTTAATCGTTTACTATCGATAAAAAAAAAAGAGAATTTCCTCAAACTATTAAATTAGCTCTTAATAATCAATAGATAAGAAAAATTAGATAAGAAAAATAAAAGGATAATAAAAAAGTTTAAAATTCGTAGCCACACTTTTTGCAAACGTGCTTTTTAGCGTACATAGGGATATGTCCTACATACGATAAGACTTTTGATTTATCTTCGATCTGTTTGATGTTTCCACCAACAGCGCCACACATTGGGCAGGTGGTCCTTTCGTCAGCAGCAAAACCGCCTGAACCTAACTCTGGAGGCTTTAATTCACCTAATTCGGATTCAACCTCCTCTAAGCGAGCTGTTTGTGCATCCACTAATTTCTCTTTGCTATCTACATTTTCAGATAACTCTTGAATTTTGGTGTCTTTTTGGAGTACTAAGTTGTTTAATTCCATCAATTGGCTATTTAAACTAGTATTCTCGTCTTGAGTAGCTGTAAGTTTACTATTTAATTCTTGAATTTCACTGGTTAATTTTTCCATTTGTTCTTTGCTATTAGAACCAGTGCTTTCCATTTCAGCTATTTTATTTTCTAAATCTTGTATTTTAGATTTAGATGTTTCAAGTTCAGTGGAGAGATCTGAGATAGTAATACCAAGTTCCTCTTTTTTGCTTTCTAAAGTATCTTCGAGCTCATTTATTTTCGTGTTTGCACTATCAAGATTACCTTTCAGCCCCTCGATTTCAGCGTTTAAAGCAGCATTAGATTGTGTTTTTTCTTTAATCTGAGCATTAGCTTGCTCCAACTTAGCTTTAATATCACCTAAATCTGCTTTAACACCTTCAAGGTTGGTTTTAGTATCATCTAATTCTTTCGATGTAGTTTCGAGACTTTCGCCGGTGGTTTTAAGGGTACTTTGAGTTCTTGCTAACTCATTTCTTGTATCCGTTAATTGCTTCTCTAAATCGTTCACCTTTGCCCTTAAATCTAATAGGAATCGTCCCTCTATCTTTTGGGACTTATCCGGGTTCTCTTCCGCTTTTTGCCAGTCTACAGAAATTTTTTCTCACGCTCTTATAGGAATTTTAATTATTTTAATTGTTAATTTTTTATTCTATTTATAATATCATATAATGGATTTGTTTTAAAAATCTATTTTATAATAAATTAGAATTTAATAGTAACAATTGTGTAAAATTTATTTATCTTACGGTTGTTATAATATAATAATAGCGATTATTCAGATATGTGTGAATTAATGTGGAAGGAGAAGAAGGCTCTAAATTTGAATTGGAGGTAATTTCAACTTCTGGTGTTTACAAGACTCCATTTTCTTTGATAATTTTAATCCAGTTATTCATCGGGGGATGGGTTTTATTTATATTAAATTTGTGGTTCATTAATAGTTTATATTATCTTTTAACGGGTACAGAGTTTTATTCGTTTGGATTAAAAGCTGAATGGTATTATTGGTTATTACTCCCACTAAATATCTATGCTAATATTTTTCTGTTTGTATTTACAATTATCTTATTTTCTGGAGGAATTTTTCGTGTATTGAATAAAATTTCACCACCGCAAGAGGGTATCTTCGAGAGGGGGAGTAAAGATTGGAAATATATGCATAGAAGGTTTTGGACTGCATTCTTTCCTGTTTGGTTAGCTCGAGCATTACCGTTACCGTGGCTTGATATTATTGCTTATAGATCTTTTGGAACTAGAGTTGGAAGAAGTGTTGTCTTATATGAAGGCTATATAGACCCTTTATTTGTAGAAATTGGTGATTTTACAATGACTTCACTAAACATATGTATATTTTCACATTTAATCTACCAGGATAAACTTCTTATCAAAAGAGTTAAAGTTGGAAAAGCGTGTGTAGTGGGACCTCACACCATTATAAGTCCAGGTACAATCATGGAAGATTTTGCTGTTTTAGGTGTAAACAGTTATACAAAAATCAACCAGAAATTAGAAGGAAATTTAATTCACGTAGGAACTCCCGTAAGTATAAAGCTACCAATTCAATCTGTGGAAGAATCTCAACTTAAAGCAGTGAAAGTTAAGAAATCTACAATCTCTGATAATACTAACCAAAAAAAAACAGATACACATTTACAAGAGGAATAAAAAATGTTTCAACCCGCCAGTTTAAAAGGAGATTCCCCTACACCTATCGATGAGAGGATTAGAAAAAAGTTCCTTATCTTGTATATTGTGATAATTATCCTAAGTCTAATTCCAACATCGCTTTTCGAATTTTGGTATATAACTTTATTCTGGAGCGAAACATATTTCTGGATTTTTTTTATTGCTCTACCCTTCAATGTCTTCATTTCAATTTATTTAACCCAACTCAGTGCAATTCTGATCTCAGTTTTATTTTTGAAAATAATTATCCTTATACATAATCCAAAAGAAGGGAATTTTAAGCGTTCAATAGAAGATAAAGATTATTATTTTTGGACCATTCGAAATATTGTTAAGAAATGGCCGCTTTATATAACGGCCTCAAATCCTTTTCCCTGGCTTAAAAATCGCTTTACGCTGAGATTTTATGGTGTAAAGATTGGGGAAAAAACAATCTGTGATAATAGTTGGATTTCCTCAGAATTCGTATCTATTGGTAAAAATGTAATAATTGGAATGAACTCCACAATTTTAAGCTTTGCAATTGAGCAAGATAATTTTATATTGAAAAAAATAATGGTTGATGACAATGTGCTTATAGGAGCTAAATGCGTTCTCCTACCAGGTACGATAATTAAGCGAAATACGAAACTTTCAGCTCACTCTTATACCAACCATAACCAGGTATTAGATGAGAGTTCTATTTATAGGGGCCATCCAGCAAAATTAAAGGAAAACAACTAATATGATTTCCGAACAAAGCGTTAAGATTAACTCTCAGGAAAAGATTAAGTTAAAAAAAAGACTAGTGATCATTTCTGATACTCATATTACTCGTTCTGGGGGAGCTTTTAACCTCCACGCTTTCAATGTTGGAATTGAAAAAGTAAATAAGATAAAGAACACATCTCTATATTTGAACTTAGGAGATATTACTCAGATGGGAACTTTATTGGATTACGAGTATGCATTAGAACAATTTAAAAAGTTCGATCCAGTGACAAAAAGTCCTATTATGGTTTTAATTGGAAATCACGATGCTATGAATGTGGGCTATTTATTATTCGAAGAAATGATAGGTAGAAGGCATTATGCGTATGAAGATGACGATATCTATATACTTGGTATTGATAGTACTAAACCGGATTTACCTGGAGGAATAATACACCATAATATAATTAAAGCTGTACGAGCGGAGTTAGAGATTCCTGAGAGAGAGAATAAATTTAAAGTAGTCTGTTTTCATCATCAGCTTATTCCTATACCAAATACAGGAAAAGAGCGATCAGCAATAGATGATTCTGGAGATATGCTCAAAATGCTTTTAGAAGCAAAAGCAGATTTGGTTTTAAATGGTCATAGGCATACTTCAAATTTGTATACAGTGAGTAGTAGTGAAAAAGACTTATATATTTTTAACGCAGGGACTTTTTGCTGTAATAAGACAAGATATCGAGAACTTTTCACATATTCTATTGTTGATATAGAAGGTAGCAATCTTAGTTTTAAAGTTATCCCGGTTTTTGATCCGGAATCTAAACATGAAATCTTACGAGAAGTTAATTACTACATTCCATTACAAATAGAAGAGAAGCAAAAACCTATAGCTCGATTCATACAAATGTCAAATTCTTTAGTTTCTGAGCAGAAGGATGGAAAAATTTCAAAGTTTGAGAATGCTATCAATAGCATTAATAAAATGAATGATATCGATTTGGTAGTACACGCTGGAAATCTTACAAAAAATAGCTATAAAGAAGAATTTAAAGCTGCGAAAGATACTCTTGATCTGTTAAAACACCCCTATATAGTCGTTCCGGGATTTACAGACTCAAAACCTCTTGCTTGGGAGTATTGGAAGCAAAATTTTGGTGATTTTGATCCACTTTATGAGAATGAAAAGATATATTTTCAGGGTATGAACTCCACAACTCTAGATTCTAAAGAGGGATTTATTGGGAGAAAGAAATTAAACAACTTTATAGAAAAAGTGTTATCGCTTAGTCATCAGAAAATTTTTGGTGTATGTTGCTTTCATAACTTAATACCTACTCCATTGAGTGTATGGAGGACTGAGCTAATCGATTCTGGGGATGTATTATCCCAATTTGCTAGATCTCAAATAGATTTAGTATTGAATTCTTCCCCAAGTATCTCTTTTAACGTTAAAATTGAAAATACTGTATTTTCCAATGGGGGGAATCTCGAAGGGAAATATTTTGACGAGGTTTTTATCGAGATCGAAATCTACAGGAAAGGACTCGTAGTATTAAAAGAACATAATTTGAAAACTGGTGAAGCAAAAGTTATTGGTAATTATTACTTAACAATTTTAATTTAAGAAAAAACTGAAAATTATGGAACAGAACCTTCTTTTACCTCAATATAACTTAATATTAATTAGATACGCTGAAATATGGTTAAAGTCGCAAAAAGTTAAAATTCGAATGCTTAAGTATTTGATGGGTAATATTACTAAAATACTTAAACGAAATGGAATCAAATTTAACAAGTATCAATTGAGTAAGGATTCATCGAGAATTTTTTTCTTTTTTAGTAATAAAGACCTTCCTTCTGCAATTAACGTATTAAAAAACGCTTTTGGTGTACATTCCTTTAGTCCAGCAATTAGAACATCAAACAACCTAAATAATATTATCGAACGAACAATTGAACTTGCTAAAGATATTCTTGATCGGAAAGACACTTTTGCTCTTAGAGTTAAAAGATCTGGGAAGCACGATTTTAATTCTTTAGAAGTAGCAACGATAGTAGGCAAAGCAATTATTGATAATTTTCCGAATCTTGAATTGAAAGTAAATCTTACCCAACCGAAAAAACAAATATTTATTGAAATAAGGGGAGATTTCACATACATTTTCTCTCAGATTATCAAAAGTAAATGGGGTGGTTTACCTATCGAACCTCAGAAAAAAATATTGGTAATGGACATAGGTAGGTTAAATGATTTAATTGCAGGGTTTCTATTAATGAGAAGAGGATCTGAGATTTATCCTATATTAATTGATCTCAACGAGGAGGGAACCGAAATCGAAGATTGGATTTCAAACTGGAAAGAAATAGGCGATTATATACCAAAAAATCATATTCAATTAACCAAATTTAGAATACATGATGCTCTAAAGAAAGTTTTTTCAGAGTTAGATGAAAAACAATATTTTTGTGGCATATGCCGCTTAATTAGGTTTGATTTAATATCTAAAATCCTTAAAAATCCTAAATTTCAATTTTATGAAAAAATTAAGGCATGTACCGATGGTACGAGCTTAAGTAGTTCTAATTACTGCCCTAATTTCGTTGATTTAGAGACTTTAGCTATCAATACACTGCACTTAAGCCAACCCATATTTACCCCGATCATTGCTTTTGGAGAAAGTACGATTCAAGATTTATCAAAAAAAATCTCTGAAAATCTTAAAAAAGTTAATTATTGCCCTTTCAAACCAGAGAATCAAGTATTTGATGCTGAAAAATTGAAAGTATTATATAACCGTTTGAATATTGATAATAATCTTTTGTTTATAGTGGAAAATAGAATAGATATTAATATATTCTGATATAACTTATTCGATTAGGATGCGAATTAAGAAAAAGAGGTTTTTTGCATTGATTTTCTATTATTTTTTGTTATAATTAAGCTTAAAAATTATTCTAATTTATTAAAATTGAACCAAATTTGGAATAGAATATAGTAAGATCTTATAATATTTTAATTGAAACGAGTTGTATTATTATGGTTAAAGTTGATTTGAACTTATTAAACATTTTTGTATTGAGAGTAAAAAAAAATAAAATAATATACGAAGGAGATAACGTAGGCGATATTATCTCCCAATTTCTCAAAGAATATAAAGATTTATTAGACGACAGTATTTTATCCAAAAACAAGAAGAAGTTGAACTCACAGATGATCATTTTACTCAACGGTAGGAACATTTCTTACATGCAAAACTATAGAACGAAATTAAATGAGGGAGACCAGCTATATATTTCTTTTCCTATCTCGGGAGGTTAATCTTTTTATAACTAATAAAAATTAGCTTTAATTTCTTTTACATCTTTTCCCTAAAAAGTAAGGATTTATTAATTCCTTCTACTATAAATAATTTGTAGAAATTTTTCCGATATTTTCAAAAAGAAAGTTATGGGAGCTAAGCAATAGAATCTGGTGATAAATATTAAGAAAATTGCTTTTATGGGGCTTGATTTTGCAGGTAAAACAAGTATAATTACGGTTATATCTAAAAAATTCGGTTTTGAAGAGGATATACTTAAATTGATGCCTACACGCAAAATAGCCAGAGATGCATTTAAGTTTTTGGGGATAGAGTTCATCAGAATGGATTTTGGTGGGCAACTGCAATACAGGGAAGAGTATTTGAAGAATCCAACAAAATATATTAGTGGAACCGATTTACTTTTCTATGTTATTGACGCTCAAGATTATGACCGTTACGTTGAAACTATTGATTATCTTGATAAGATTTTACTTTTTTTAAAGGAGAATCAAGAATATCCGCCGTTATGTATCCTTTTTCACAAGTTCGATCCTCAACTTACAAAAGAGAAAGTTATAAACCAGAGAATATTAACGATTAAGCACGCATTGATCAGATACAGTAATGATTTTGACATATTTTTTTTTGAAACTTCGATTTACGATATCAAATCAATCATGGACGCTTTCTCATCAGGTTTATCTTTATTATTTGAAAAAATGGAAATGGTATCTCGACTGTTTTCTCGAATTAGTAAGAATTATAATTCAATTATGATAGCGCTGTTTGATGCTAAGGGTATTACGATTGGTGAATATTATCGTCCACATCTACATTTATCAGAAAAAATCAGGATATACGATAAATATCTAGAGACTCAAAAGAAAATAATCGCAGAAAATAGAACATTACTCGAATTCTCAGATAAATTTGAAGATGGTAGTCGTTATTCTGGGTTAGTGGAAACATTAAAGTTTGGGAATTTGGATTTTTATTTATTGTTTATTATTGAAGAGTATGAAGCAGACTTAGAGAAAACTGTAGATGTATTAAACAAGTTGGAGTCTGCTAAAGCTCAAATGGAAACTCTGATTCTTCAATTAATACAATAAGATGATTAATTGTTATTTTTTAAAGTTCGTAATAAACTTTTCTAACTCTTTCCTATTTGGGAAATAATGGTGAATATTTTTAAAATTTATAAGATACATCGCAAATTCCTCACATTTAACTAAAATAGCTTTTAGGTTTTCTATGTTTTTACTAGTTAACAACTCATTTAATAATTCTTTGCTATTAATTAGCTCAAAAAATTTAATCAAAAAACCTCCTTGAAAAAATTCCCCTGAAAATAATAAATCAGCCTCATTCTCTTCAACAAGTGATGAAAAATGGAGATTTAATTTATCAGTTCTTATAACCGTGCCTTTTTTTCCAGATATGAAAACCCGTATTTTTGCGTAATTACTATACTTTTTATCAATCTGCTCCACAAAATGCTCTTCCTTCAATATAACATTATCATCTTTTATATTTAAAAACAGAATATCATGTCTACTGTTAAAAATTCTACCAAACTGCTCATAAAAATCAAAATTTTCATCTTTTATGCTAAATGCGGTTAATAGTCCTAATTTAGAACCCTCATCAAGGAGTTCAATAAAGGCATTTGATATTGAAGCACAAAATATTAACTTTGATCTGTGAAATTCGTAATCTTCTAATGTTTTTTCATTAAAAGTCCATTTATGAGGTAAATTTGGTTTTAAAAGAATTTTGGTACTTTTGTTTGATGTCACAATTATCCTAATTGGAAGAATTTCATTTGAATGGATTATATTTGTCGTATCCACTCCGATTTTTGTTAATTCTTCGACCATCCATTCACCTTCTCTCCGGATTATACTGACTAATTTAGTTGTAATACCACTTCGCACAAAAACTTCTGAGATACTGCTACCATTTCCCCCCCTTTTGAAATAACAACGGCCATCATTTTGAATAGGACTATCACTAAATCCTTTAAAAATTATTTTCTCTAAGACATTCTTGTTTAGATCATCAGGATTATATCTTATAAAATTAAAAATTTTGGAAGCTAGTAGTTTCGCATGCTCATCATAGAAATTAGATTCATAATACAAATCTTCGTATAAATCACCTAGAACAATGATATCAAATGGCATAGTGTATCTCTTGTAACTAATTTCTGGTTATAATAACGCAGATGGAGGGACTTGAACCCCCGAACGCTCACGCGCACCGGCTTTTATGGTAATAACTCATACTCTCGAAGCCGGCGTCTTACCACTGGACCACATCTGCTTTAAATTATATGCTTTATTAGAATTAGTCCTAAAAAATATAAATTATTTTCTAATAATGAATTAAAAGAATTAATAGCTGAAATAATATAAATCTAATAAAATTAAGAATTTGGAACATATATTTTCATTTTTAGATTAGGATTTAATAACTTTATTAATCCTTCTCCTTCATATTGCTTTAATAACACGTTTACGGTCGAAATTCTTAGATCATACCTAATAGCTATATTAGAAGCCAATATTGATTTTTTTTTAGGAAGAGATTCTCTAATTTCTTTTTCTATAGAGCTGGGAACAAATGCATCACGTTCTACTATATTTATCTGCTTTGTTCTTCCATATTTTCTTCTTAAATTTAAAGTTGCTTTTCGAACTAATAACTTTTCTTCCTTTTCGGACATCAATATCACTATTTAAAATTTAAAATGTCAATAATTAAAGCTAATTGCAATATTAAATACTTAAATTCTAATAAAATTTTTGATTTA
>CAZDTP010000054.1:0-27100 GCA_964508365.1 uncultured archaeon | reverse complement strand
TTTACTAATTGGCATTACAAAGGTGTTATAACCATGTATTACCAACCCCCCTATGGACCTAGACATTTTCCATCCCATTTAAAAAAGCTTTAAAATTTTTTTTTTTCATTTTAAGGAATTATTTAAAGGAAAATTTTAATACAAATTCTAGAAGAATTGTGGTAGATTTTTTTTACAACTGTATCAGCTTTCTAGTTTTGCGGGATATTTTTCTTCGTGAATATTGTCAATCATACAGCATTAATTTTTTCCTATATCACACTGATTCTATTCACGATTACAACTTTTACAGATCTACTTCGCCTTATTATTGAATTAATGGAACTATCCTCAATAACACCTCTAGACCAAATTCAAGATATATTACTCCCAGGATAGACTCTACAAGCGTGTCTTTATCGTGAATTATGGTTTCAGGTTTCGTATCTTCGTGCTCAATAGCTCTAAATCTGTTAAGCTGGCAACCAAATAATCCCCATTCATCGCAATACTTCGCCAAATTGAGATTAGACGCTACTTCCTTCCTTTTTTCAGTGAGTTTACCGGTAGTAGATAACGAAGAATCCCACAATAATTGGACTATTGCTAAATCAAGAGCTGCATCCCCAATCAACGCTAATACCTTCGCAGCGTCTCCAGAGCTTGCCAATTCAATCAATTCCTCTTTTTTTAACGGTCTATTGGGGTCGTTAATAAATAGCGTGTTCAAATCTTCAAAGATATTGCGGATACTGGTGTTCGACAGCGCAAACATAATTAATTCAGGAGTCGTAAACTTTAAGCGAAAAATACCTTCGAGTTTAGGGATAAGGATTTTTTCGATCTTTTCCATCCGTTCAAGCAAATGATTTAATTCAGCTAAATAATTCTCTCTTTTCGTGTGTTTACTCGTGTGATCGACAGGGATTGCATCCTTTTCTCTTTGAATGTAATCTTGAAGCGATTGGGTTTTTCTTACTAAGCCTATTGCGTTCCATTTTAATTTTTCTTGCATAATCATCGAATTATCTTTTGATAGTTACTAAACAAACCACAATTAAGACTAATTAAATTTTGGACTTTAAAACAAATCTTTAAGAGAAAATCAGATGTTTGAGATTTATTAATATCAGCAGAAATATAACTAGTTAATTATGTTTTTCTAGATACTCTTTCAAAATATGTTTTATATGATTACTCTCATAATTTCCTAAACTCTTAATAAATCGTTCTAAAGACCATTCAAGGGGTAGGAGATATTCATACTTAGGATGAAAAGGATGAAGTCCTTTGGGAAAGTCTATATGTGTTTTATGTATTTCAGTTAAGACTTTTATGTTAGAATTTAGTATACTAAAAAGATTAAAACTACAAAAAAATAATATTAAATATGTATAATTTCATACCCATAACTTATCTGAACTATATTAACAAGGGTGGTGCTTCCAAAAGACACGAATTAATCCTTATCATTCACTTATTTTCGGAGGGAAATACCATCAAATTTAGTAAGTTTAAAGAGATACAAACAGAGGATGGTAAATTAAACGCGGTACTGAATAGGCTCTTACATAACCCAGATGTTTATTCAAAGCGATTACAAGAACTCCAAAAATTAGGATTAATAAAGATACACTATCACTACGCAGAGGGGAGGGATCGTAAATTCTCTACCTTAACTCTTAAAGGAGCTGCAAGGGTTTACGAAAACTTCGAATATTACTATTTATATCACAAAAAGACAAAGAATAATGAGAGATTTCTTAATATAATTGAAAGAAAGGTAGAAGACATAAAAGCCTACTTAATTGGTAGCGTGAAAGCTAAAGAACGAGAATTAAACGAATTTTCTATAGAACAGGTAAAGGCTATCGAATCAAAAAAAACGGGGAAAAACGATCTAATTTCGTTAAGAAAAATTATTCAAGAATTCTCAGGTGATTTCGAGGATAACTCATTAGACCTAATTCTCGACAAACTTAATAGTTTGACGAGAGGAGAATATTTGAGTCTATTTCCTCCAGAAATAGCAGAATTACTAGATATTGAACTATATTTAAATAAGTATTCCGTTCAAAAACATAGTTTTAAAGCCTATTTTCCGAAATCGTCTCTTCTTGACGATAAGGATGATAATATGCTATGGTTTAAAATATCTTACAATAAGATAACAGGCGTAGTGTTTCACTGGTGTGAATTTGCAGATAATGCCATTTGGGCTGAAGTTTTTACTAAATTGAGCAAGTTAAAACACTTGGAGCGCTTACTAATTAATAACACCGAAATGAGTAAACTTCCTTCATCGGCTGGCGAATTAAGAAACCTAAAGATCTTAGTTGTTGAACATTCGCATTTAAAAGAACTTCCAGCTTCATTAGGGAATTTAGTAAATCTCGAGCAAATTGATTTTTCCCATAACTCCTTAGAATCCTTACCCAGAAGCATCGAAAATATGGTATCTTTAGAAGAAGTCTACTTAGGAGACAACTTATTGGTGGACCTTCCACAAAATATATTCGCTTTACATGAACTCAGAGAAATACATTTAGAACGAAATCTATTTGTAGATCCAAAAAGTCTTTTAGCAAGGTTTAATGCTCGGGGCATCAATGCGTTCATATAGATGACAGAAAGAAAAGTTATTACCTTTTTTTTAAGTATAGAGGACAAGCAAGGTAAGCAACGCGCTCAAAAGAGGTGATTCTTTTTTGCCAAAAAAAAATTTGTTATCTATTCAATACACGTGATTTTCTTTTAATCCTTCTTCGTAGAATTAGGATAAACAGGTTGACTATCACTATCGCAAGAGCCCAGAGTATAGCTATAGCTGCAGGTATTACAAGGCGGTTGAATTGAAACTCAACACCCGATGGATCCAATGGATATCCAGACCATAAAATCATCCATAGGAATTGGAATAAGGCATATCCAGCGAAAAGAACCAAGACTCCAGCTACATAGAGAGAAACGATTCTTAATATCGACTTGATGTTCACGGTATATCCTATAAGTATTAAAACAGCTCCTATATTGAAAAGAAGTGGCCCGTTTTGGTACACATCAGGTGGATGATGCCAATTTCCAATAAATGGGAAATAAAATACAAATATATTCGCAACAGCATAGATTCCTATAGAAAAACAGAGAAATAATCTGGAAGAATACACCCCTTCCTTCCTCTTTCTTATTAAGATATTACTGGCTATAAAAATTGTTCCCCAGACCAGTGCAAGCAGTATAGCCGTTGACGCTATAGAGAACATCGCAATCCCAAACTTTTGTTCGTCAAGCGCACCAAACCATGCACTAGAATCCCAGAGCACAACATCGCCCATAATCCCATACTCCTCATAATATCCGTACACCCAGAGTGATTCTCGCCCGTGTACACCGAGATCGCTGTCATACCACACAAACTGTAACATAGGAAAATAAAAAGCGATTATAGTAATAATACTACCCGCGAGAGCAAAAATAAATCGATTTTTCGCGATTACATCATAAATCTTCTTTTTATCGCGACTTTCATCGTTCATAATTAATCATTCTTGTTGTTTTACTAATTAAACTTAACTTATTCACTCGGGAGTCTCTTCTCCATAGTATGTAAACCACAATTAAAACGCCAATAATACCGGCGATGATTATAATCAAGAAAGTAATTTCAAATGGAACATCGAAACCAGGAAATTCGTATGGAACCGTTTCTTCATAGGTCCAAACTATTCTAGGTTTGTCAAAAGCTCTATTTCTTGATGCTATGCTGATCACATCTTCAAATACATCCCCAGCCGATTTGCTAATGCAAAAAGAAATTGTCGTGCTTGCATTGATTAATGATGTAAGGTCAATTTTATAGGTATCATTGGCTGAAACCGTAATTTCCCCTAGAGTTTGCAGGAGAGCAGGTTTATTGCTCCAGATTATTGTCATTTCGTCCCAGTTTTCATCAGTTGTAGACAGCGTATAATTTGTTGTCACTTCAACGGACCAGATATATAAGGTAAGCTCGGCTTTGATGAGATTAGATGGTTTGTTAGTTAAGTTGAAGTGAATGTAAGCTTCATATAGGGGGTGTCCCCTATACATTCCCCCTACTCTCAACCTAACATCATTTCCACGATTTCTTCCCTGAACTGCGTAATCGACATGAGAGTCTTTATCTGCTACTGTAATACTCGTTTTTTGTTGCACAACCCCTTTTACAGGTGAAGTAATCATTACAGGCCCTATCGCTAATAGAAGACACAGGTATAATAAAATTATACTCTTTAATTTCGTGATTTCTCACCTGTATTTTTTTTTAGCTTCGAATTTTACTTTTTTGGATAATATTATTTTGAAGTTTTACTATTTAAGCCTACCTTCCTTTAAAAAGAAAAAAAAGGGTAGATTAATGGCTAAAAGAACGGTCGAAACGCAATTCCGTTAACAGTCAGAAGAATAGCTACTATCGCAATTAGAGATACAACGCCGACCGATAAAACCAGATTACTCCACAATCTTCGTTTCACGATTCTCTCACCTCTTTTGTATACAAATTCTTATGGAAAAAATAAAAGGATTACAAGGACGAAACAATACTCTTTTGGCTTCCTCAGGCTTACGAGAGAGCCCTTTGTTCTTTTTTTCAGTTTCTTTTTCCATTTTTTTCTCTCTCACAATAAAACACGACCATAGCATCAAATTACATTTACCAGATAGTGTTTCTTTTTAAAAGAAAAATTTTTTTAAGAGCTGTTTATATTGTTTAATTCTCAATGACTCCCAGTTATAAGTTAATTTGTTTTCGTATCTTTCAATTACCGTCGAAGACTAAGGAGAACTCCGAGATTTTCAGCCCAAAGAGAAAAAGATAAGTTATAATGCGATATCTCTATTACAAATTCCTTAAAATCTTCGTGTTATTGTTGTATGTATCTTCTCCTTAATTTGACTTGCAACGTACTTCCTAATCGAATTGCAAAATTATGATTTTTCGCAAAAAATGCGCGTTCTATGTTTCCCGTCTTATTCTCATTCAGACAGTTTTGTAGAGGAAACAAAAAATAGGGCAGGTGATCGGCGTAAATCTAATCGTAAACTCCCATGCCTCCTGCGTTTCTGATATTTTACACTCGAGTCACAAGATTCAAATAGCAAACTGGTGCCCATACTTTACTTAATATATTGGAATTGTAAGGTAAAAATAAATGGCAAGCTACAATTTGGTTAAAATTGGCTCGTTAGACGCAAGTTCCACGTTAGATTCTTCGGAACGATGCGATATGTGCGGTTCAATGGACATTATAGAAACTTACGAAGGATTTTCGTGCCAAAATTGTGGAATAGTTTTGGAGTTACAAAAATTAGAATACCATAGACCGTACGACAAAGACATCCTGCAATACGCTGTTATGAATAAGACTCAAATAGGAACCAAGAAAGAAAGGTTTGGCGTAAGTAATTCGGTTAGGATTGAAGCCTTGAATAAGCTAGATGCACGCCGTTCGTACGAGGAAATAGTAGTAAACGCGGCTAGAGCCGAAATTAAGCGCATTATAACCGCTTTAAAGCTCCCAAACAAAGACATATATCCATTATTGGAGCGGTTCAAATTCATACGTTCTCAAATCGCTACGGGAACCAAGTATAGAAACCCAACAATGCTGGTTCCGAGCGTTATTTACGCCTTTTACAAAGAAAATAGCAAACCTATTCACGAGAGAAAGCTGTTGGACGTTGCACACATCTCAAAAAAGGATTTTAACTCGTTTAAGCTTTCAATTATCCGTATATGGCCGCAATATCAGGAGAGAAATCGCAAAGAATACGTGGTCCGCAGGATTTTAGCGATGACAGAACACTTTAACCTAGGGATGCCGTTTTTCTATCAATCTAAGAAAATTCTGAACACATTTTACGAGAACATCAAGAACACTAAGGATGATATCATAGTAGGATTGGTGTGTTCGATTACCTTACTCTGTACTCGAAACGCGACCTGTCGGGTTTCTAATCTGTGCGATATCTTGGGAATAGAAATGTCAGCTATCCAAAAACAAGTTGAAAAAAGAGTATTTGACCGGTATCGAGTAGCTGGCTTTAGAAGTTTAGTCAAATCTGCTGGTCTCCTGAAAAAAATAATGGCTAAATTGGGTGTTTTTGAGAACAAAGAAAGACTTGAGGAGAAAAAACTGATACAAATTACGCTGGGATCTGCGTCGCCAGTGTTTAACGCCAACAACGATCTTGAATACTATTTTTTCGTTAGAAACTTAAACGAGCTAGTAGTGGTGTCCATAAGCTCTCCAAGACTGGATAACTCTTCTCAACCGAAGCGCGAAAATCCCATCGTAACTTCTCCTCAGGTTGAGCTTTGGAAGTATTACTCGCCCGTAGGACCCCCATTAGCGAACTGAAAATTTAGCGTAAACCAAGACTCCTACCCTACATTACATCCTTTTGGTTGAAAGAGAATTGCAATTTCGCGCAGGTAAGGTAGGAGTCGTCTTTTTTGCATCTATTTCATCTAAGTAACAAGCTTTCTTATACTTTTTAGATTGTTTTTAGTTACTGTTAATTTAAGTATACTCAATATGGACATATCTGGAAATTAATTTATGATATCAATTACACTTAAATAGAGTTTTGTCGGGACTTATAAATATACCTGTAAATTTTAATACTAATAAAACTGAAAAAAATTAATAATTTAATAGACTATTAATAATCTAATAAATATGTCTGCAAATTAATGCTAAACTTAAAAAATTTTTATATTTTACATTATTTAGAGACATAATTGTATATAAAAATAGAATCAAGATAGTAGTATTTTATTGCTTTTAGGAAATGATCATTAAGAATTTAAAAATTAAGTCAAAGCATATTGACGCTATAATTCATTACCACCAAAAAATAAAAGAATTAGAAAATTCAAATTTTTTCAAATTTTATTTTAAAGAAAATATTCAATTACAGCTCAAAGCAGAAGCTAAGAAAGTTCAGAATGGTTGGGTAGGGAGAATTGGTATTAGTGAACCTCCTGAAGAGTCAATAAAAGCCTTTATTTTGGATTTTCGTTTTTTTATAATAGGAAATGAAAGATCTTCCCTTCAATATCTTGGAGATGAAGTTCTTCCAGCTTTAGAACCATTTTTTCAAGATGAAGTGAAAAATTTCAAGAATTTTAGAAAAGTAATTAATCAATTTTTACAATCACCACCAATGGTTAATCTTAAATTAACTAGAGGAAATAAAACAAAAGAATTTAAGATTAACGAAGAGATATTTGATTGTTTTATCTTTGGACATTATGCTCATGCAAATATAAAGAAAGATCAAAAAGAATGGTATGATTTTATTCATTTACATGCCGAAGAAAGTTATCATAAGATGAAACGAGAATTTTTTCGCTTAGATGCTTTAAATATTATAGTTAATATTACAGCAATTTTAATCGAAATTTCTAAATTAATAGATTCCATTCTAGAAAAAATCATTAATCACCATATTTTACAATGTGAGAAATTATTCAAAGAGAATGATAATAGATCAATTAAAAAAGAATACAGTAATGCACTTTATATTGCTAATCAACTAGAAAATAAGGATTTACGTGCAGAACTATATAAAAAATTATATGTTTTTTATGAACATATGAATGAATTGAACAAAGCTGAAACTTTTTTAGCTAGATACAAAGATATTAAGAATTCAATCAGAGAATTCGCTTCAGATTTTTGGAATGAAGAGTATTATCGCGAATTTTATTCAATACCAAAAGAATATTTAGATATCATGAAACAAATCTTTCCAGATTATCAAGATTTATTAGAAAATCCTATAATAATATTACCTCTTGAAAGACTCTATGAGGTTGATAAATTTAGAAATTTAATCGCTGCAAAAAACTTTAGACTTTCTGAAAGAAGTAGTGAAAATAGAAGGGTTAAATTGTACTATAAACAAATAATATCCATTCAACAAGATAAACCTTTATGGATTCCTCAAGAATTTGAATTTAATCCCGAGAATGGATTTATATGTAGATTTCCATTTCGAGATTTTTCAGGAATCCTATTTATAACAAATTCGCCTGAGTTATTTATTGAAGGATTGTATATGTGGATTGAAGAAAAAAATCTCTTTCAAAATCTTTTGTATTATTATAATTTTTTTTTTTTATATCTGGAATATTTAGTATTCCTTGAAATAAATAACTCCATTAGCAAAGAGTTGTTCAAAAAATTAATAAATCTAAGAAATTCACCTAATCAGGAATTAATTTACAATTCAATCCTTCCAAAAGAACAACAATTCTTAGTAGCTAAACATGTCTCGATCATCTTACATCTTTTTATTGATATGGTAATATTTCCTAAATTAGAAAAAGTGATAAGCACAACTCAAAAGAGAGAGTTATTGAAAAATAGAGACATTCAACCTCATTTAAACAACACTTATAGAGGACAGTCATGGGTTTCATTTAATCTAATAATTATATTGTATTATTTTCTGACAGATGACGATTCTATTTACAACGAAAAAAAGAATCCTGAATTAATCCAATTAAAAGAGATTTGTGAATTAATCAAAGGAAAAAAACTTTCTTCCGAATTTTTTGAAAAGTTTTTTGAATTTTGTTGTAAATATATGGAGAAATATGTCTTAGATAAATAATTATAATTTCATAAAATCTCAATAACAATTAATAATCTTTTATTTTTGAGTTTATTTAAAAAAGAAGTAGAAATGTAAGATCATGAAAGAGTATATACAACAGCATTATGTACCTCAGTTTTATTTAAGAAAATTTGGATTAAAGAAAAAAAGTGGTTTTACAGTCAAATGTTTCAATAAAGAAACTGGAAAGGAGTTTGTAGGAAGTGTGGGTCAGGTTTGTATGGAGAATCATTTTTATGATGTAGGAGCTCCCCCTAAAATTGAAAAATTATTCTCCCAAAAAGAAAAGAAGCATTCAAAAGTCTACCATAAAATCATTAAAAATGAATCTATTAAAAATCTAAGTGCTTCAGAAAGATATTGTATGTGTGAGTATGTGTTTATTCAAAATGAACGAACCAGATCTACCAGGGAGCGATATGTACAAATAGTTAAGGAAGTCTATAAAAAATTTGAAAAAGTTAAGGATTTTCCTAAATTTGATAACTTACCCCCTAAATACCAAGAATGGTTGCTTGAAAGTCGAGGGCAGATGGCACAATTCAATATAATGTTTAATGTCTTTCAAGATGAAGATGGAAATGTTCAATCTTCAAGTGAAATGATTGAATATATCTCAGATTTAGAGTGGAACCTAACTAAAAGTACTTTATCTAAAGAATTTTATACCTCAGATCATCCTGTAGTTGTTTTCAATCCAATCTATAGCGGTGACGAGATTGTTGGTTATGGTACTGCTTCCTATAGAGCCGAAGGTGTCGAGATTTTTTTCCCCCTCAATCCTAAACTTTGTTTAATATTATATGATAAAAATAGATCGGAATATAGAAAAGTAAAAACAGAAAGAATCGTGAAAGAAGCTGAATTAAATTGGATAAATACTCAGATTATTGCTATGGCACATCGTACTGTATTTGCAAGAACAAACGATTTTCAATTTGTAAAATCATGTTTAGGTAATTTCCCAGAACTTAAAGATCCAGAAAGGAACCGTATATTTGAATATAATCTAGATGATTAATAATTGATGAATTTCCACCCCTATTATCATAGAAATTTTAAACTCTCTTAGTTAATAAAACTTATAATTTCTTTGAGTATTTTTACTTCTTTTCCCAAGGATTAAATAATAAGAAAAAGAAATATAATAAAAAAGATTAAAATACCCTCAAAAGTGGTAAGTAAAATTAAATTTTATAATCTATCACATCCTGAAAAATTTGATTTTATTTAAATTAATAGATACAATCGTGGAATTACAGACTTTATGTTTTATAGAATCTCCTTAGATTTATCTCTCTGAACTTTGGATTCTGATCTAAATAACTCTGCGCAATATTAAATCTCCCTGATCTAGAAAAAATCATTCGGTAAGCTTCGTGAGTTACTAACTTATTAATAAGATTCACCTCGTTTACATCAGATTTATATAATTCCTTTTTCATGTAAGGATATTTTTGTCTATAATCGCTAAAGATTTTGCTATTATAGAAATTTAAGCATAATTTGGGAGAAAGGGGATAATATATCTGTGTTTGGGAATCGTGAATATTTAGAAAAGCATTTCCTTCATCATCTTTTCGAGTATTTTTGCTATAAAATAAAACTGGATGATCGCTTGTATAAAATTCCATATTGCTCTGCTTAATCTCTAATAGAATTTGATTTAGATTAAAAAAAGTATTCAATATCTTAGTTTTAAGTTTCAGAATTGTTTTTATAATATTTAATGTAGATAAGTTTACTTTATCCCTCCAATATTCTAAGTAATTATCATCAACAACAATTAATAATTTTTGAAGTCTGATTGGATGCTTAGTCGTGCCGAACTCTTTAAATTCATTCCATTCTTCAATTGTATGATCTTTCAAGTAATTAGATTTCTCTTTTTCTATAATATCCTTTAATATCTGTTCTGCTTTAGTTCTTGTATATTCTGTTCGGACATATTGGAAATAAGTAAAGTAAACTAGATATTTTCTTTCCTTCTCATTTAAGTTATTTATAGATTTTTCTTTTACAATTTTATAGTAAGTTCTGGATAAATCTTTTTCTGTAAACGATAAAAAACTCTCAATTGGTTGAGGGAGTTTATTATCGTCGTAGAAAAATTTCTTAACAGCAACATCTTTCACTTCAAGCCTTTCTATTTTATTTTTTTGTTGTTTAAAATAACAAAATATTTTGAAGTGACCAGGTTTGGTTTGAACGGCAAAAGATTTCAAATAAAACTGAGATACAACATGTTGTCTTTTTGTAATTTGCTTGCTCATTTCTTTATATATTGTCCTTTATTTAAAAATGGATATATAGTCTCTTCTATTTAAATAAGAGGACAGATCGAATTAATAATATCACTTCATATTAAAAATGTAAACCTGTACATTGCAGCGGTGAAAAATACTTCTAACCAAAAGGATGGACGATAATGTAGGAGTCTTGGTTTTAGTTGAACCTTCAGTTTACTACGGGAGGTCCTTCGGGGAAGTAATGCCTCCAGAGTTCAACTTGAGGAGATTTTACGATGGGATTTTCATCCTTCGTTTGAATAGAATTATTAGGTTTTGGAGAACTTACGCATGCTACTAAGAGTTCATCCAAGTTTTGATCTGGGAGATACGAAAAGAACACGTGTTCTTTCTCGACGATATCTTAGAAGAGATAAAACTTAAGTCTGAGAGCTGAAAAAATCATTCGTCGGTTTTGGTGTTGATTTTGGTACATTCAAAGTTAGTTTATTCATTTTGAACAAGTCTTACTTGAGAAAAGTCAGTGATAAAATTTTGGACAGTCTTCTCATCGCTTGTTCCAGTAAAGAGCGTTATGTTTCGAAAACGGAACTCATCAGCCAAAATATCGTGATAATACGTCTCTAATTGGCTTTTAAAGAGGATGGATGGTTCTCCGTAAGCCTCAACCATCTGTTCTTTGGTTAAAAATAATTTTTGGTATTTTAAGAGTTCCCAATGTCGTCTTCTCTGGTTATAACGAGCTTTATATCGTTCCCAAGGCACTAACGCAAACAATTTTTCCGCCTCGTTTATAATTACGACGCCGTTTAAATGCCAATAATTCTCCGGAGGTCCATAATAGTCGGTAAATCTTAGTAAGTTGAGAAATATTACGGGAATAAGCATCTTTTGGATAAGCGGTTTACACCCTGAAAGGTCTATCCAAAGCTTCTGTTTATTTTTCCATAATTATTTGATGATTATATTTTTCTTAATACGAGAAAATAGAAAAGTTTAACGTTAATATTTCTTCTAAGAATTGCTAAAGACAATTTAATAAAGATTATCATGTTATTTTAATTAACCAAATTCTAAAATCTAGAATTAAATTCAGGGTAATAAAAATACATAAAAAAGATGTAAATTGAGAGAGATCACGCATAAAGGGTTAGCTCGATTAGTAGGATTATACGGATCTCATGCTATAGATTCCGAAAACTTGCAAATACTCGTGTCTAAATCAGTAGAACCGGACGAAATAGAAAGAGAGGGATTGCGTAAGGGTATGCTCGAAGCGGTAATGACTTCAATCGGATGGTTTGCTGGTCATACTGATAGAGCGAAGGAATTGTCGATCCAACACATTAATAAAACCTATGAAGCTTATAATTCAGGTGATCAGTCTTGGTCTCGTTGGCTCGGATGGGTTTTTCATTACATTACCGATTGGGCAACACCGTACCATTCTTTAAAAACAATGTCTAAATTTATTTTAGACTCAAAAAGTGATACATCTAATAACGAGTCTGAAAATAGTGGTGTGTCTCCTTGGATTAGATTATTAGAGAAACTTCTTAACGCCGCCAAATTCAAAGCAGAACACGACAAGTTTGAATATATATGCGAAGAACGTTGGCAGCAAAGCAATTCTATTATTAAAGACAATTTTATTAAATTCAAGGAAAATAACATATCTTTCGTAGATTTGGAAATATTTAGCGAAAAAATGGATGGATTACGGGCTAAATACGAGAATAAACTCCTTGGTTGGATTACAGACTGCTCGGATCAGGAATTTTCAAGGTATATGACGGATATAGCAAAAGTAATGGATGTTGCTTGCCGGATAGTTTTAGGTTAAAATTTAAAGATAATTCTTTAACCTTCTCGAATGGTAGCATTTCTAACTTTTTGAAATTCATCCTGTTTCATTTTTATTTGCAAATTTAATATAAAAAAAGGTCTAACAAATTATTATTACAGTTTGTTCGGTGTTATTTAAATGTAAGAAGAGTGTATGGAAAGTAAATTACATGGAAAAATAAATTTAGAAAGTTACATTTTTTCCAGTTTATTTTGGAAAATTTCCAGTTTATTATGGAAAATTAGAACAAGAAGCGTCTTTATTGTTTATTCATTATAACTTACTAAAAGACGATCTACCAGATGGGCAAGATTTTGAAGATTTTCTAGACGAATTTAAATCTTTTCTTTTGGATTAGACGAGAAGATTTTTACCAATATTTTAAATTTCTTTTTTTTTACCAATTTATCAGGTTGACTCTCCCTTCATTTTTAAATCTGAGCTTGTTTTATGATGTACTTAATAAAACTCAGAAGTGATCAATATACCTAATATCTACCACAACATTTTAAATATTTATGGAAAGAAAGAAGATATATCATCATTCAAAGATTGGTCCAACCTATTAATCATAAATCTATTGGCGGGGTTAATCTGAATACTTTAGCGTTAATTTAATTCAAAAATAACAGGAAAAGATTTGAATTATTGCCCCTAATTAAAAAAAATAAAATTTAAATGGTAAGAAAAAGAAAAGAGTTTTAGAATTTATAGATAGATACTTCTGAAGAGATTTTTTCTTTAAATCAATCGAACACACTTCTTTAAAATAGAATAATACGCTTAGATATATTATTCGTGAAATCTATGAGTGTTTTGAGTATATTATTCTAGTATTATAATAATATATTATTCTGTTTTATCGTCTAAATATTAAATATAATCGTTTTAACAGTTCATAAGGTGGTTTTAATAAAACTCATAACATGTCATATTCCAGAGGCTTATTTGAAGGGTATTGAAGAACTAGTTAACATGAACATGTATCCTAATCGTTCAGAAGTTATTCGCGTCGCAATTCGTGATCTACTTAAAATTGAACTTAGTACTCTTCTAAGGAAAGATTAAACGCTTTTTTTTCCTTTTCTTTATTATTTATAAAGTTGACTATATAGCTATTTGGAGATCCAGATTAGATTAAAATTGTGTTTAAATTTCAATATATTATAGGAATTCAATGCTGAATCTGATTGTCTGACTACTATTTTTAGGAAGTTATACTGTTATATATTTTGTTTTATCCAATTTTTTTTACAAAAAAGTATTCTATAAAAACGCAAAATGATTTTTTAGGGTAAATTATCGGAACTACCTATGTATTATCAGTTTTTTTCTTCAAAGTGTATTTGTGAACTCTTACGTACTCTGCGTGGAAAATCATATAAAATATCAAACCACCAACAAAAAGAAAAAACGCGTCTTGAACCAGGAGTCTTTCCATTATGAGTGTTATACAATTAGGTAGAAAATGCCCGATTGATAAGATAACTACTTCATATTTATTTCCTAATTTTCCTCCGAATATTCCAACAGCTACAAGCGCAACAAAAGAAAGCAAAGATATTGTTGTTAAAACTATTTGAATTATAATAAAGGGGGAAATAAACGATATCATTTGGATCAATGTAACTAACCAATTACCGTATATTCCAATTATTACACCTTCAAACAGAGATAGCCTATTTTCTGCTTCGATCTTTTTTATATCAAATTCTGTTTTAGACATGAGATCATTGTCTTAGTAAGATTATTTAATATTTTTGAAATTTCAAAAGAAGTTTTCTAATCTAACAATACCTTTATTATCTATAGACTTGACCAGATAGTTATCTGGATATCTAACTCATTTTAAAATTATTTTTAAATTTCAATATATTATAAGAATTCAATGTTGATTCTGATTGTCTGGCTAACATTATTTATAGGCAGTTATATTGTTATTTATTTTGCTGCGGATTTATTTTTAGATAATTTAAAAGATTTATGTCTCATTTACAACCTATCCCCTTTTATAATTGGGATGTTGATTCTTGGAATTGATCCTGAAGAATCAATCGCATCCATTATTGCTGCTATTAATGGATTACCTTATATTTCTTTTGGAAATGTGGTAGGCAATTCTATAATTGCGATGACCTTACCAATTTCTTTAACTGTTTTATTCTATACTTTGAAATTTAAGTCGATTTCTAAATTTTATTTTGTAGTATTATATATTTTGTTAATCAATCTTCTATTTAGCTTCATCTTTAGTGGTGGAATGTTTGTATCTGGATTCATTGCGATTGGAATGTATATAATCTATGTATTGAGAAATCTTAAGCATCATACACAAGAAAAAATAGGAGAACCTTTAGATTATGCCGAAAGAAAGCTAATGGGATTAAAGGAATCACCTAAGATGAAGAAGATCATTCTAACATCATTAGGGCTAGTGTTTATTTTTATTGGTGGTGAATCACTAATTTTATCTGCTGGTCAAATTATGGATATCCTTCATATACCTGAAGAGTTTTTTGGGTTTATTATTATAGCTTTCGTTACAAATGTAGAAGAATTAACCTTAATATTAAAATCTGTAAAGAAAGAGGCTGTTGAGATCGGTTTCGGGGGAATGATTGGCAAATTAATCTGGAATTTAACAATTTCATTCGGAATAAGTGGGATTTTTATTAAGGATCTATCTTTTGAATTTATATTACTATGGAATTGGCTAATTCTATTTCTCTTAACCTTATTTTTGAATTTTTCTTCTAAAAAAGAACAGTTTATAAAAAGAGATGGGCTAATTTTAATGGGTTTCTTTGTTATTTTTATAGCAATCAATGTTTTATTTGTAGCATTTTGAAATATCATCAATGTAATATCTTTTATAATAATTTAAACAATTGTCTTAATGCTGAGCTCATAATATGAGATTGTACTTGTCTCGTCCCTCCTCCAATCTCTTGTAATCTAGTAATCCCTAATAAGTCATGCATTAAAGTATTATCGCAAACTCCAGCCCCCCCCATTAAGTTAGCAGACTCATAAACTACGCGTTCACACAATTTGGCACTTAAATATTTTAGTTGAGAAGCGGTTGTTCCAAGAGCTAAATTAAAGTCTTTTGGTAGAGTACCGAATTTCTTCATTTTTTCGTCTATCATTTGACACACATTTAGAGTAGATAATGTCATATTCATTGTCTGTGCCCATAAATCGGCTAATGGAAATCCAACTCCCTGATATTTTAAGATTTCCTTATTAAATTGTTTTCTCATATTGGCGTAAATAACTGCGTGAGTAATAGCGTTCCACGCTTCTGCGGTGTTCAAGCATACGATCGTTAATCGTTCTAAATTAAGTCCTTCGAATAGGTGTGATCTCCCATCGCCTGGTTTGCCTAACACGCAATTAAAAGGAACTTTTAAATCAGTAAATGTCTCCTTGCTAACGTGCATCCTTGGAGTCCAAGGAATGTTAACACGTTCAGCAGTCCAACCATCCCAAGAAGTATCAACCAAGAACTGTGCCATAGTATTGCCGTTATTTTTTTCGGTAACAGCATACAAAACCGCCCAATCTGCTTTACTACCGTTAGTTTGATATATCTTTTCTCCGTTGAGAATAAAACCCCCGTCATCTTGTTCCTTACAAGTTGACTGCATATGAACTGCATCAGATCCTCTTTCTGGTTCTGTAATACAAATACATCCTATTTTTTTCCCCGTTATTAATTCCTTTACTGCTCTCAATCGGATATCAACACCTTCATTATGAAGTAAAATCGGATTTACAGATATTGCGGTAGCTCCAGTAGCCATTGCTAACTGAGGATCGAAAAAGTCCATAGCTAATTGTCTCATAAATTCAGTAGTCATCCCGTAAGATTCATAGTTTAAACCAATATCTTCAAATTTATGCAATCGTGAAATATATCCATTTTTTCCTATTTCTGGCATCCATTCGTAGAAATCTTCGTTATGATTTATGTTATTAGTTTTTTCAAAATCCTCAAAAAACTTCTGAGCTTCTTTTAGGAAATTTATATTCTTAGAATCCAGAAAACTCATCAAATTGTAATTTAAAAATTTATTTCGGGTCTTTAGCGAGAGTTTTTCGAGAATTTCATCGTTAATACATTGAACTTTTCCTTTTTTGCTACTCATTTTGCTCACTTTTACAATTAAATTTTAGTCTTAAATACCTCGATCCTTCCATTCTGGTTTTCTCTTCTGAAGAAATGCCCTAGCGCCTTCGGTATGTTTATCTCTTCTAACAAACATAGACATAACGCCTTCGGTTTCAATAAAAGTTCTTTCCTCAACTGTTCGACCAACGCATCTTACTACCGTCTCCTTGTCTGTTCGAATCGCTCCCTGAGGCAGCTTACAAATGGACAATGCTAATTCTTTAGCTCTTTTCATTAGTTGATCGTGAGGGACTACTTCATTAACTAAGCCAATTCGATAGGCTTCTTGAGCATCAATTACTCGACCGGTAATAATGAGTTCCATTGCGCGCGAATATCCAATTACAAGAGGTAATCGAACGCAAAGACCATCACCAGCTACAATGTTCCAACGTCTTTCTGTGACCCCAAATTTAGCTTTTTCTGAGGCTATTCGAATATCTGCTATTAGACAATTTTCAAGGCCCGCTGCATAAGTGTAACCATTTACAGCTGCTATAATTGGTTTAAAAATGTCAAACTTTTTGGTATATCCACAAAATCCATCAATGTCATGGACTGCAACGCGAAATTGATCGTAATTTTCAATTCTTTCAATTGCAGCGGCATCATTGAGATCCCACCCTGCAGAAAACGCTTTATCGCCTGCTCCCGTGAAAATAGCAACTAAGGCGTCATCATCATCGCGAAAAGATTTCCACGCTTCTTGTAATTCTAAATTCGTTTCGTTATTTATGCAATTACGAACCTCAGGACGATTAATAGTTATTATTACTACTTGATCCTCCTTTTTATACAAAATATTTTTAAATTCCATATCGTTCTCCTCGGTTTTAAGAATATATTTTATAATATTAGTTTTTTATAAATGCTTTAGTTATTGCTCATTGATTAAAACTTTTTAATTTTGAACTTTTTTAAATATTATTAAACCTTAAAATTTCAAATGATATAAATGTCTGAAGAAAAATATAAAAAAGCAGCTTTCTTAATAACTAAGGCTGGAAGTCTCCCTACGCCAGTAAACAAAACTTTAATAGAGATATTGAAATTACTACTGAGCGAGGACGAATTGGATTTTATCAATGCATTCAAGAGGAAAACTTCTCAAAAGATGGAAGAATTAAAAAGAACTAGTAAATTACCCGAAGTTCAAATATTATCATTCGTTGAAAGATTAGCAAAGAAAGGGTTCATTTTTAACCAACCAAGTTCAGAAGGTGTAATGATTTACAGGCTAATGCCATTGCTTATGGTCGGAGCATTTGAATATCTTTACATGAAAAAAATAGAATATAATGAAGATAATAAGAAACTAGCAAAAATGTTTTTAGATTACTTCGAAGAAACTCAGGATTTTATTCAAGCAAATTACGACCAGATCTTACCTATTTTTGAAAATATGCTTCCGATTGATAGAACCGTGCCAATTTTAGCGGATACTATTCAAGGAGACGAGATCAGTCTATCTATCAATGAAGAAATAGAAGTTCCCGAAGAAGTTATAATACCTACTCAAAAAGTTGAAGAGTTAATTGAAAAATTTGAAAACATTTCTGTAGCGCATTGTTTTTGCCGACATCATAAAGATTTATTGGGTAAGCCATGTAAACAGACTAATCTCAGAGAAAATTGTTTTACATTCGGTAAATCTGCAAAGTACGTAGCAGAACAAGGATTTGGACGTTCAATTTCCAAAGAGGAAGCCTTAGAGATAATGAAAAAGTCTGAAGATGATGGCTTAGTTCACAAAGCTTTTCATCCCCATTCTGATATCACAAAAGTAGAGACTAGCATATGTAATTGCTGTAAGGATTGTTGTGGCACTTTGGAATGGTGGAGAATGGGAATAGTCGCTTTAATTAACTCAACTAATCATCTATCGCAAATAGATCCGGATTTATGTAGTGGTTGTGGAACTTGCGTCGAAAAATGTCCCGTTGACGCTATAGAATTGAATGAAAGTGATATTGCCGAAGTTAATGCTGAATATTGCATTGGTTGTGGGGTTTGTGCTCATTTTTGTCCCGAAAACGCTATAACATTGCTAGAAGGTATGCGAAAAGTATATGTGCCACCTCCTAGGCTAAGATAAATAGCTTCTGTTAAATATTTAATATTCCACTTTTTTCTTTTTAACCTAATAATGCTAAACTGAGTGTCATGACAAACATGCCTATAATTATCCCAAAAATGGATATGTGTTCGTTTCCTAGTGATCTTGAAGCAGGTAATAACTCGTCTAACGAAATGTAAATCATTATACCTCCAACGATAGCAAGCATCGCACTTAATAAAAATGGGGTAATAAAAGGAGTTAAAACTATCCAAGTAACAACGGCACCTAATGGTTCGCTTATTCCAGAAAGAAACGACCACTTAAACGCTTTTTTTTTATTTCCTGTACATGCATAAATAGGTACGGAGACGGCAATTCCTTCAGGAATGTTATGAAGGGCTATAGCTACTGCCAAAATAAGTCCTATTTGAATATTTGTAATTGTTCCTATATATGTAGCCATTCCCTCGGGAAAGTTATGAATGAAAATGCCTAAAAATGTAAAAATAGATGTTTTTACTAGATTGATTTCAGATATACGTCCATTTCCATCGAGAGGTTGGTTTCTGGTCCCGTCTCTTGTTCCTTGACGAAGCCCTTGACGAGCTCGATGCCTTCCATTTTTAGATTTTTTATGATACAGGACATGATGTGGATGAGGTTTGCAGGATCCATTGTTATTCTTTAAAATTTCTATCGAATCTTCGAATTCATACTCGTGAGAGATGAATGCATCAATACCGAACATAATCAACATCCCCAAGAAGAAAAACAGTGAACCTCCTAATAACCCTATGGATTTAATGCCTTCTTGCAGTAATTCCACAAATGCGATCAGTATCATTACTCCTGCTGAAAAACCCATAATAAAGGAAATAAATATGGGATTAGGCTTTTTTACAATAAAAGCAATAACACTTCCAATTGTGGTTGATAATCCAGCAAGTAAGCTTAGAAAGAGTGCAAATAGAATATCTCCCAATGTAGTAATCACTAATTTAGGTAAATCAAAATTAATTAAATAATTGTCAATATTTAAAAGTTTTGAAATCTAAATCTTCCACAATTCCTATTAATAACCAAAATGTATAAATAAACCTTTATAGGATTCAGTAAATCATCAAGATTTTACGAAAGGAAAAGTTTTGAAAATTTTTACGGGTATTAATAATTTTATTGATACTATTAATAATATTGATGCATTTCCATATTTAAAAATTTAATATTTGAATTAGGATTTTTTAATGAGAAAAGTAAAACAAGATGATAAAATTTTCTTCTTTGAAAGAAGTTTTTTTACTTTAGATGGACTCTGGATGATTGAGATTGAAGAAATGACCAATTGGGAGACTGCGTTAAAGATTGATCTAATTGTATGGAAAAAGTTGCTTAAGGTTATAATTCGTAGATTGAAAAAATATTTAAATTTAGAAAAGAACGATATTGCTAACTTAATCGAGATTCTTACTTTCCGGTGGTCTATAGAAGGTTGGAAGTATGAAATACAGCAAGTTAATGAAGATAGAGTTAAGATTTTAGTAAATCAATGTCCTTATAAATCCACAATGGATCGTAATCCAGAACGGAAAGAAAAACAACAATTAATATGTAAAAACATGTGCATCCCTTTCTATAAAGCTATTATAAAAGATTTTAATGAGAATATAGCAATCGAAAGGACAAGATATATGGGCTTAGGAGACGATTATTGCGATTTTACATTTTCCTTTGAAGGAAAATCTTTACATAAAGCAGAAAAAGGCGTACCTATTAAAAAGGCAAGAAAAATCAGTAACGCTGATAAGCTTTTTTATTTTGAAAAGAATTTTAGAACACTCGATGGATTATGGGTAATAGAAACAGAGAAGGAATTAGGTTGGGATTCCACACTAAAGCTTGATATAATGGTGTGGCAGAGATTATATAAGATTGTATTTCGCAGGGTGATTAAGTATTTGAACATCACGGGAAATTCATTAATTGATTTAATTGAAATCCTTTCTTTTGTGTGGAATTGCGAAGGGAATACGCATGAAATTATTCAAATTGGAAATAAAATTGCCACTATAAATATCAATAAATGCCCTTACATAGAAGCGATGGAGAGAAATCCAGATAGACACATCAGAATTGAATCAATTTGCAAAGAAATGTGTATTCCATATTTAAAACCCGTTATTAGGGAGTTTAATCCTAAAATCGAAATAAAAAGAGACAAATTCATTGGTTTAGGGGATTCAGTGTGCGATTTTATTCTCAATCTAGAGGAATAAGTAAAGCGTTAGATTTAAACGATAAATTATTGATAAACCGTCTTATAGAAATCGATTCGATTTTTGATGTCTGAAACTATCATTTCTCGTTCATTCCCGTCTATTTCATATAGTTCAAAAATTTTACCTTCAATCTGTCTTAATTTATTATTTATTTCTCCGTTTAGTTTTCCATTAGAATCTAGGAGAGCGTTAATTACATCCTGAACCTTTTCGTTTAAAATATTTTTTTCATCTGGGGAAGCGTTCTTAATTGGTAAGTGCCGGATCATATATTGGTTTAGATTTATCGTCGTGTTTTGTTGATTGTTTATTCCGTAAAGGCAATAATATTGCATAAGAGAAGAATTTATAATTGCGTTGATGTACTTTAACTCTACATGATCATCGTTAATTATTGAATAGATTGAAGATGTAAAACATACCTCTTCTTTACTGAAAACTGATTGAGGAAAAATACTATTGTGCTTAATTAATAGCTTTGGATTAGTATAAAATTCGAAATTAGTGCCCTTTAAAATTCTTGGATCTGCTTTTTCGATGTCAAACGATTTTTCTTTATTAAAAAAGTAATAATTAAAATCTCCTTTTGCCTTTATGAAATAGCAATTATTACTTGTATTTTGTTCAATGAGAGTTCTAACATGTTTTAACCCTTTATCTTCTTCTCCCCTAATCATGTTGGGGAATCGATTGATATTAAGATAATTTACATCTCCTGATTTTTCAATTTTATTTATAAGATTCAATATTTTTTTATCTGGTTTAATTCTGATGCGATTTAAAGCAAAAGTTTTAGAATTACAGTATGGACAGTTTAGATCATAAACATATGCGTAAATTTTTTTAGCATGAACACTTAAAGGGCAAATTTTATTAAAACAAATTCTTAAAGTATCAACCTCTTGACTGGTGTATCTAACAACTTCGGTATTAGGATACTGAAATACTTCTAAATCTTTAACTATCTCACTTTTATTTTCATACAATAAAATTTGTACTTCATTTGTAGCTTTAGCAAATATATTTGGGCCGATATCGTATATTTTGAGTAAATTAGCTCTGGAAAACAAATTCTCTCTAAATTTAACATATCCTTGCCTGAGTAGGAAACTCTTAGGAACCAGATACCCGATAATACCAGTTGTCCAACTCAGAGATTTTAATATGAAAGCACAGTAAATATCATTATAAAAAATATTTTCAGATTTTAATCTCTCTTTCTGAGTATTATCGAGTATGTTTCCATAAGGAGGATTTCCTATAATTAAATCGAATTTAAAATCTCTTTTTCTCACTAAACTATCTTCAAGTGTGATATTAGAATTTAGAATTGATAAGAGCTTTGAATCAAAAGAATTGTTACTATCATTAAATAATTTAAATAATTTTAAAATGCAAAGTTTTCTCGCATTTTGGTTGATTTCAGAACCAAAAAGATTCTTATATACATGAAATTTGATTTCTTCAAAGTCAGAGTCTGGTTCAAGAGTTCTTAATAATCCCACGATAATTTTAATTGCACTACGAAGAAAAACTCCCGTCCCACAAGCAGGGTCAAGAATAGTAAAATTCACCAGTTTTTTTTTGATTTTGTCTTTTCCCTCTTTATTCAACTTGTAAATATCGTCGATATTATCAATCTTGTACTTTTTTAAATAGTTGTTGAAGAATAAAATTAAACCATGGGTAATTATAAAATAAGCTATTGAATCACGAGTATAAAATGCGCCTTCTTTTTTCCTATTATGATATACTCTTAGAAAATTTGATTCAATACTAGGAATTGAACTCAAACACTCCGTTGTTTTCTTATGATTTCCAGTTTCAATAGAATTTAGAAAAATCTCGAATAATGAGTCAATACTTAGATTATTTTTCTTATCGTTCATTATTGCAACTTCTATTCTTCTTCAGTTCAAATTAATTTAGGTATTATGAATGAATGTGGTGTTTTAATTATATTTCAACTCTTATATGGTATATTCTTTATGTTTTTATAGTTGTAATTATTTAATATGATCAGAAGCATGACAAATAACGAAGAAGAAAAAGACGGAGTTGCTCCAATCAAGCCGATTATAAAAGAATTGAAAAGAGAGTATGATAAAGATCCAAACGATTGGAGAGTGATTGGATCTAAAGACGATCATGGAAATTCAGACACATTTATTACAAAAAAACCCAATGCGTATTGGCTTAAGTCAAAAATGTTAAGTCCTTATTCTTCTTTAAGTATGGGCTCGATTGTTCGTAACATTGACCGTGATATAGATGATTCACTGGGAATTGGGAAAAATTTAACTCCTGATGAAATGCTTCGCTTGTTTGGAATGATTGTTCCTATCAAAAAGGATCAGAATATAGTTGCTGCAGGTATCGAAAAATATTCTCAGCAACATGGAGATTATTTAAAGAAGATTATTAGCGAAAGAGATGCCAACTTAGGTCCTCAAATGGTAAAGAGGATCGATGAGGAATTCACTAGAAAACATCCTCAAAGAAAGAATTTATACATCTAAAAAAATCTATTTATCTTAAAACTAAGATTAAAAAATCTAATTTCTTTTTTGATATAAAGGATTAAAGATAAAGTACAAATCTAAAATCTCGCAGAAATTTTTAAACTTTACTTATTAAGGTCCCAATTTCATCTTTATTTTTAATAATTGGTAAATTAGAAGAATATTTAGTGGAATTGTTAATTAATTCAGTGATAAATGCTTTGATTTTTTCAGGACCAGGTATACCCTCAAGAGTTTTAGAATATTCTTTAACCATAGGGATTTTAAGATCTTCAACGTAGAAAGATACACCTTTCTCGACCTCTTCCAATAAAAATTGAAATGATAAATCTGCGGTTCTTTCAGTTACAAAAAGAGGATTATCAGGTTCTTCAAAAGTATAGGAGATTTCTTTCCAACGAGCTCCATTTGCATCCACAGGTACCATTCCAAAAATATAATCACTTGTGTAAATCCAAAGTGGTGTTCCGTTATCGTACGATGATTCCACAATCGCTTTGAAGTCTGTCATTCTAGTTCAATTTGCTCTAATTTTCTTATAATATAGTTATATGATAATAAAGAGTTTTTTTTTTTATTTATAATCTTAGAAATCTTATTTGAATCTTATCTTTTTGGTTTAACCATAAATGAATTTTTAATAAAAAAAAGATTAATACACATTATGCGAGAACTCGTTTATGAAAAAATAATTCTCGATATTCAGAATTGGATATTTAATTATGCTAAGTCTGCAAATGCTGAGAATATTATTGTAGGTCTTAGTGGTGGGATAGACAGCGCAGTTACGGCTGCTTTATGTACAAAAGCGCTTGGGAATAAAAATATTTTTGGATTGGGTTTACCTTGTGGTTCCATTTCTCAAGATTTAGAAGATGCTAAATTAGTAGCTAAATCCTTAGAAATTGATTTCACTGAATTAGATTTAAATCCCGTCTACGAAAAATTCTTAAGTATAATTGGTTCTAACTATAAAAGAAATAACTTAGCTAGCGCTAACCTCAAACCTAGGTTACGCATGACAGCATTATACTTCTATGGTCAAACAAAGGGAAAAAGCTTGATTGCTGGAACAAGTAATCGAGCTGAATTGGCTATTGGATATTTCACTAAATATGGAGATGGAGCCGCAGATTTTGAACCGTTGGCTTCTCTCTATAAACAAGAAGTTAGAACGTTAGCTAAAATTTTGAGTATTCCTGAAAGAATAATTATCAAGCCCCCTAGCGCAGGTCTCTGGACAGGACAAACCGATGAAGACGAAATAGGATTAACATATGATATATTAGATGAAATTCTTTATAGAATTGATTATAATATTAATTTTGACGGTTTAAATGATGAAGATATTCAAAAAGTACGAGAATTGATGAGTGCAGCGAGACACAAGTTAATGATGCCTTCAATGTTTAATGTAAGAGATTAATATCTATAGCTTACTCTACAAACTGGAAATTATTCTTCTAATTTTATTAATGCGGGAAGTAATTTCATTCAGTTTATTTTTCAAATCGTTATTTTGACTTTTAAACTCTGAATCTGACATTGAACCTTTATTAAAGCCTCTCTCTAAATCTTTAAAACTCCTTTCTAACGAATAACGCTTTCCCTCAAGAGCAATCAATTCTTGATATAGAGTGTCTTTATCATCTGAAATATTGTCTAAATTTGGAGAATCAAAAGTCGATTCCATACTAACATCTACTTTATTAAAATCAATAAAAGGCATAACATCTGCCTCTTGAACATCTTTACTGGGTTTGTTCTTCTTTTCTTCCTTCTTCTTGACTTCTACTTTGGCGGGTATCTCCGAAAAGCCAGTTGCTTCTTTTGGTTTTTCTGAGGTTTTATTTCCCATAGAAGAAAATACATTAAATAAGTCAGATGCACTAGAAACAATTGATTCGCTTTCAATCTCCTCAATCCTCATGGCGGAAATTTTTGGTTTCTCTGTTAAAAATGACATAACATCAGAGGTTTCTGATGATAGTATCTCTTCGGGCTCTTCAGTTATTATTGGCGTTATTTTCCTTTTTTCTGCTGCTATGGGAATATCTACGGATTCCTCTATCACAACTGGGCTAATTTTTGGTGTTTTTTTAGGAATGGGAGTTAAATCAGGCTTATCCAAGATTATTGGTTTTTCAAATGGTTCCAAAGGAATAGGAGATAACTGTTCTTTCGACGGCTCCAAATTTACATCTATTGGTTTTAGAACAACTGATTTTTCTACGGTTTTATTAGGTATAATTGGAGTTTTAGGAATTGACTGTTTTGAAGTTGGGGGTGGTTTTATCATTCTCTTTATAACAGGAATCCTTATTTTAGGAGGAACAAGTTTTACATTTTTGCGGGGAGTAATCTTGTGAACTTCTCGCTTGGTAGTCACACTCTGAATATCCTTATCTTTCTTCTCCAACTCTTTTTTAAGGCCATCTATTTTACCCTTTAAACTTTCGATTTCACCTTTGAATTGGTCTGAAACTTTGTTAAATATGTCAGTTAAATCTATTTCTGAATCTCCATTCTTAGATACAATTGTGGATTCCGCAATTCTTTCTTGAATCTGTTCCCCATTTAATTTTACATCATCTGGAATATTTATTATGTTTCTTATATCGGCAGGTAATGTTGTTTCTGAAAACCAAAGATCAAGCGTATCCCAATCATCCAACTTTTTAAGAATTTCCTCGATAAAAACTTTCCGTTCTGAATCTGAACTATCGTTTTTTAAGTTAGTAAAATAATTAATGAGTTTGTCTTTCGCTTCAATTTCATCATCAGGCGATGGTTGTCCTTCCGTAAGAAACGAAAAAAGTCCGCTGATTTCGCGTAAAGTCTCATTATAAGTTTCTTGGTCAGTCATAAAAGGTACGAGGTTGATTTAATTTTAATTCTTAGCAGTTCCTTGATATTTAAGTATAAAAAAACTATACACTAATTTATTTTTATGTATTATTTTTGCTAAAAGGTATATCAAGTTGATATTTTCATAGTAGGACTCCATTGCTTAATCTTTTTATTCTCTTTATTTCTCCAATAGATTATCATGGGATTCACCTTTGATCAATTAGTGTATTTTAAAAATTTATTATTAGAATAAGGTTGTATGTTTTTTTTAGAGATTTATTTTATTCTGAGTTTAATAGTATTCATAATAACTATTCCCTTTTACATCTCAAGAGTAAGGGAATATAGATCGGTTAAATCTCAATATTCTATACTAATTCTTTTAATAATCATGTATACAATTTTGTTTGCTAATTTTAGTAAATTAACGCCTGGAGGTATAGGTGAATCTTTTGAGACCATTTTAATGAGTTCTCTT
>CAZDTP010000053.1:0-27909 GCA_964508365.1 uncultured archaeon | reverse complement strand
AATATCGCCGAAATAATAGATACTAAAGCGTTAGCAGAATATTCGAAAACTTTACCGAACGTCGTTGAAGCAATAGATTATATCTCTCTATGCACACAGTCCGGTGCTGAGTTTATAAAAGAAAAGATGATTGAATTTAACGCTAATCGATTGCTTATGGCTTCGTGCACTCCAAAAACGCATGAACCTGTTTTCAAAAGCGTATTAGAGTCGATGAATTTGGATCCATCATATTTAGAATTCGTTAATATTCGAGAGCACTCAAGTTTCGTTCATAGAAATGATATACCCGGAGCTAAAAGTACAGCCGAAGATGCTATTCGCGCGGGAGTCGCTCGAGCTGCTACCTTAGAGAAAATTCTCATTAGAGAAGTAGATATAACAAAAAGAGCTCTTATTATTGGTGGTGGAGTCGCGGGATTATCTGCAGGAATAGATCTAGCCGAAGAAGGATTTGATGTGCACTTAGTAGAGAAAAAACCTACAATAGGTGGAAAAATGGCAAAGCTTGACCGAACTTTTCCTACGGACGATTGTAGCATATGAATCCTCGGCCCAGTAATGCTCCAAACAGTTAGAACCCCGGGGTTAAACTTACATACCTATAGTGAAGTTGAAGAAGTAACTGGATTTGTAGGTAATTTTAAGGTTAGAATCCGGAAAAAAGCAAGATATGTAACTAACGAATGTAACGGCTGTGGTGCTTGTTGGGAAGTCTGTCCTGCTTACGGATATAACGAATTTAACGAAGGACTGAATCCTAGAAAAGCTATATATGCATCGTTTGCGCAAGCAGTTCCGATGTTAGCACAAATCGATATGACGCAATGCATCAAGTGTAACCTATGCGAGAAAGCGTGTGAGGTTGATGCAATTGATTTCGACCAGGAAGACGAAATTTTAGAAATTGAGGTTGGTACTATAGTTGTAGCAACGGGATGGGACGAATACGAACCTGAAACGGGTTATTTAGGTTATAATGTCTACCCTAATGTAATCACTCAATTAAAACTTGAAAGAATATTAGCGCCAAACGGACCTACTGTTGGGCACTTAAAACGTCCTTCTGATGGAAAAAAACCTAAAAGCGTTCTGTTTATTCAATGCGTTGGATCAAGAGATTTAACGAGGAATACTTACTGTAGTGCAGGTGTGTGTTGTATGATCTCCGTTAAGAACACAAAACTCATCAAACAACACGCTCCGGATATTGATGTTACTGTAGCTTACATGGATATAAGAGCTGCTGGGAAAGATTACGAGGAATACTTCACAGCTTCAAGGAAAGAAGGAATAAGATACATCAGAACAAATGTATCCAGACTTAAAGAGGATCCCAAAACGCACAATCTTAAGGTAATATTACAAAACACTGTTGGAACTACTGGATTAAAAGAATTTGAATATGATCTGGTTGTTTTATCTAATGCTATGGTACCAGCTAAAGGGATAGAAAAGCTAGCGAGGATTTTGAAACTTGAAAAAAGCCACGATGGATTTTTCAAGGAATTTCATTCGCGCTTAAATCCTATCGACACTAAAATTCCGGGAATAGTATTAGCTGGTGTATCTCAAGGGCCAAAATCGATTTCAGAATCAATAGCGCAAGGGAGAGCTGCGGCATCTTCTTTAGCAAGATTAATGCTGAAGGATAAATACCGAATTCTCTTAATTCGTGCAACTGTCGATAATGAAAAATGTGCGAAGTGTGGATTATGTCAACTGAATTGCCCTTATAACGCTATTGAAGTTGAATCCGACGGTGCTGAAGTCAATGAAATCCTATGTAGAGGTTGTGGTTCTTGTTTAGCTAATTGTCCCTCAGAAGCAATAACTTTAAGATACTATCGTGAACCCCAATACGAGAAGCAAATTGATGCTATATTGGAAGAGATATAGAGAGGTGTAAAATATGACAGCGAAGGTAAAAGACCAAGTAAAGATTTTAGCCTTTATGTGTTGGAAATGAGGTTATGGCGCTGGAGACATGGCCGGAACGATTAGAGCTCAATATCCCGCAACAATTAGACCCATACGAATAAATTGTACTGGAAGAGTTACACCTAGCTTAATAATGAGAGCTATTGGAAAGGGAGCAGATGGTGTAATAGTTGCTGGATGATACGAAGGAGAGTGCGACTATGAAACTGGGAATTTAGTAGCAGCTAAAAATGTAGAATATACAAGGGAAATTCTAAAAACAACCGGAGTTGCTCCGGAGAGAATCCAAATGTTTAACTGTAGTGCAGCTGAAGGCCAAAAATTTCAAGAAGAAGTCACCCGAATATCTGAAATAATAGAGAATCTAGGCACCAATCCTATTAAAGAATCTCTAATAATAGAAGCAGAAAAAAAAGATTCTGAAGAAAAAAAGAAAAAAGATTAAACCGAGAGAATGATTTTTGCGAGAAAATTTTAGTCGCGAGAAGACGGACCATTCTGCAATGGTTTCGGTAAAAACAGTTTTATCCCCAATTTTTTAATTTTTTGAAGTTTAACCCTATTAAACTTCTAATATAAATTGTTATAAAAATATATATATGTGAATTTCTAGTTTTAGTTATATTCTAGTTCTATATAGAATTAGGATAGAGTTTAACAAATTTTTGTGAGAAATTATGGGTGAAAGCTCTAAAGTTGGAATTTCAGCCTCTAAAGTTGTTGCTCTTATTGGTACGTTAATCTTAATCAGAGATAGCATTTTCTATTTTTACACAGCGTACTGGGTAGCCATTATATTTGGGATTTTAGGCTTAATTATTGCATTTTTTATATTTGATTCGTTAGAAATAATTGATTTTAAGAAGATCAAGATTCCTTATATATGGTGGGTCCTACTTATCATAGGAATCGTTCTTCTACTCTTTGAGTATTTAGTAGGACCTTCATTTCTAGCAGGGATTTTAGTAATAATAGCAGCAATAATAGAAATACTAAGTCAGAAGAAATCATATACTGCCTCAAAAATAGTTGCATTGATTGGTGCTGGTTATTTAATTTATGAATCAATAATGTTTATTCTGGGGGGAAATATCGCAATAGCAATAGTAGGGATTATTTTTGCGATAGTTTTATTGCTAACGCTATTTGACAAGATCGATATCAAAGTACCTTATTCATGGTGGGTTGTACTAATCATTGGGTTTGTTATTTTTACTTGGATAACTCCTGTCAGTGGAACAATCATCATGGTGGCATTCATTCTTCTCTTAATGGCTTATTAATCTTAAGTATTTTTTTTTATTTTTTTTTATTTGCTTCTTAACCACTATAAAAGTCAAAATTATCCCTTAATTTTTAATTTCACAATTAATTAATTATAATTGTGATTTTTTAATGGGAAAGGACCAAAGATTAGAAGTTAAAAAACAATTACTTAAAGCTGAGCAACTTTTTAAGGCGAAACAATTTAAAAAAGCGGGTAAAAATTTCCATTTAGTCGGAAATTTGCTCCTCAAATTAGATGAATTTGAAGAAGCTAAAGACTGTTTCATGAAGAGTGCAAAAATTTTTATGGAAATGGAACGTTTTGATACCAGTGTAGAGTTATTTAGACAATCTGGAGAAGCTTGTTTACGGGCAAACAAATTCATAGATGCAAACCTGATTTATAAGGAAGCATTAAATCTCATTCCTAAACTAAAGAGTGAAGGGGATAAAGACTCAAATTATGTCATATTTTCCGTACTTTCTTACATGTGCTCCTATGTCAAGGGAACTCCAAACGAGGGGTTGGAGTTTTTAAAGAGAACAAGTAAAAAGGTTGATAAAGAATTTTTTAAGGAGCATCAACTGATTAAGCTTGTTTCGGAAATTACTCTGGCTTTACGAGATAATGAATCTAAATATGTCAAAAAAATCAAAGATAATATTGAAAATTATAAATTTAGAGAAACAGAATTAAAACTCTTAAAATTCGTATTATTAATAACGCACATTAAGCTTAATATTACGACCACATTTAAATTAGACAAAGAAACTTATACCACAAATGAAATTCTTGATTTAGATTTAAATTTTGATGCAAAATCTCTAGAGGAAATCATAAACGACTCTTTCTATCAGTTTGAATTGAACCAATTTAATATTACTAAAATTTTAATAAATTTGTCTGATAATTTAACAACAAACAATAAACCAAGCGTTCCGCTACCTATAGATATAAGTAAGGAAACTCATCTACAATTCAAAATTAAACCTCATTTTCAAGTCGACAAATCAAGTATCGGTCCTATAGTGCTTACTTGTGAGTTAAATAACGTTTTGATTTTTTTTTATGAAACTCAATTGATAATAGCTAACTTGGTTTCTCCTCCTGCTACATTAACAGCATCAATAAGAAATTTAAGACCTCCTCTCGTCGATCAAACCTTTCCACTTGAGATTACAATTGAAAACCAGAGCCAAGGAGAAGCGTTAGATTTGAAGCTAAACATTGAATTTCCAGAACAATTAAAAATTATGAGGGGCACCACAAATAAACAGATATATTCCCTTAGATCTAACGAAGATATAAAATGGGAAATTAATCTTAAACCACTTGAAGCTGGAGATTATATCATCAAAATTTTTATTAAATTTGTGGACCCAGACCAGAATGAAATAGAAGAAATAAAGGATTTTCCTATTTCTATAAAAATGTAAAATATTTCTACTTCAATTTAAATTAGAATTGGAATTTCTGATACTTTGGTTACTTGTTCGCATTTACCCTTACCAACTATTACATCATCTTCTAATCTAATTCCCCATTTATCTCTCCAATATAAACCTGGTTCGTTTGTAAACACCATGTTTTCTTTAAACTTATATGTTTCAGGCACTTTCCAGCTTACTCCCCCCCCAATATCGTGAGCTACAAATCCTAAAGAATGCCCTAGTCCATGGAAAAAAAGTTTTTCATGATCGTACCCTTTTGCAGTTAGGTGTTCTCTGCATTTTAAAGCAGGTAAATTCTTTGGGGTTCCGTCAGTATAATAATCATTAGCAACATTCTTCGCTTCATAAAGAGCAGTATATGCTTTATTGAAATCTTCGGGAGGATTTAGACCGACCCAGAATGTTCTTGTAATATCTGAACTCATCTCATCTATTTGTAAACCCGAATCGATTAGCAAGACTCCTTGCTCGATTTTTTTCAAAGATGTATTATGGTGTGGATCCGCAGAGTGAGCTCCAGTAGCAACTATTGATGCAAATGAGGGCTGACCTAGTTTCATATACTCATATTCTAATTTCGCTTTTATGTCATTTTCAGTCATTCCAACTTTTACCCAATCGGGTATTGTCTCTAGAATCTCTATAGTGGCTTTACATACATTTCGTAAATCGGATAATTCATCTGGTGTTTTAACACTTCTTAAGGCTTCTATGATTGGCGCTGCTGATATAAATTCTGTTTGAGGAGCCAATTTCTTCATAGATAAATAATCTCCAGCATTAATAAAATCTGCATATCCCGTTCCCTCCGGGTCCAAAACATTTTCTCCGAAATTTAAAGCAATACGGGTTTTTTTAACAATAGGACTCAGAAAACCGTCTAATTCTTTCATAGATTTGTACGAAAACACTTCAGCTTTTACTCCTTTCTTTTTTAAAGAGCGTTCTATCATAGGAGCTTCCATTTCAACTGCAATTATCTTGTGATTTCCATCTGCAGCAACATATATATAATGACGAGCGTGAGATTCGACTCCTATCATGAAACGGGAATTAATATCACTATCTTCAACACATATAATTAACCAACCATCTCCTCCTAAGTCATGGAGTACTTCTTGAGCTTTTTCAAACTTATTCATAATCAATCTCATTTGATAGTATTTAATTAACTTTATTAAAGGAAATAAATAAATTAATTGGAAATATATTAACTTGAGTAAATAAGGTAAAAGATATGCATATTATGAAAATTTACTTAAAGATATATAACCAATATATCTAATTTATATTTATACAAGCGAGTTTTGTCAATTATGAAGCTAAAAGTAAAAACAATTAACTTTGAGACGGGAAATACTAAAGATGTAGTTTTAAATATTAAAGATGCGGTAAAATTAGGACAAAAGGCAGGTGACCGTATCATTATCAAAAATTTAGATACTAAAAATATTGAAGAGAGATATTGGATTGCAATTTTGCAAATTGATTATTCCGACTCTCTCGTGAATCCGGGAGAAATAGGGATTTTTATGGATATTATTAAGGAAAAAAAGAATCTTCAAGATAATATGATAATTTCAGTGAAACCAGCAGACCCACCCGACTCTTTTAAGTTTATTCAGAAGAAAATAAAGGGAAATAAGCTTGCCGCAGAAGAAATTAACCAAATTATTTCGGATGCAGTTTCTGGTTCATTATCAAAAATAGATTTAGCAGCGTTTATTACAGCTGTTTCGATAAATGGTATGGATCATGAAGAGATGACTTCATTGACTTATGCAGAGGCAAGAAGTGGAGATGTTTTCGATTTCGGTCCAGAAGTTTACGACAAGCATTCGACCGGAGGGGTCCCCGGTAATAAAGTTACGCTCATAATAGTTCCAATCGTAGCAGCTGCTGGGTTAACAATACCAAAATCATCAACAAGAGCCATTACTTCCCCCTCTGGTACTGCTGATTCAATGGAAGTTTTAGCTCCTGTTACTTTCGAACCTGATGTATTAAAAAGCATTATATCTAAAGAAAATGCTTGCATAATTTGGGGTGGTGCTCTAAATATTTCTCCAGCAGACAATATTTTGATTGAAATCGAGCGTCCATTACATATGGATCCTATAGGACTTATGATTCCTTCCATAATCACTAAAAAATTATCTCTGGGAGTCAAAAAGCTTGTATTGGATATACCAGTTGGAGAAGGAACTAAATTTATTACCCCCGATAAAGGCAAACAATTTGCTTATGTATTTAAAGAGATTGCGCAAAATGTTGGGATTCAAGCGGAGTGTGCTTTAACTTTAGCTCACCAGCCAATAGGACATGCTATAGGACCCGGATTAGAGGCAAGGGAGGCTTTAACCTTACTTAATGATTATACTGCGGGTCCAAATTCTCTTATTGAAAAGTCCACAGATTTAGCTGGTATCTTGCTTGAAATGGGGGGGAAAGCTCAAAAAGGAAAAGGTCAAATTTTAGCAAAAGAAATACTACGTTCAGGCAAAGCTTACGACAAAATGAAGAAAATAATTGAAGTTCAGGGTGGAAATCCAGAAATAATACCTGAAGATATAAAATTAGGACCTTATTCTAAAGAATTTTTCTCCACAAAGTCAGGTCATATAACTGGTGTAAATAATGCTATTATTAATCAGATAGCGAAAGCTACTGGTTGTCCCCATTCAAAACAATCAGGTGTTGAGCTCTATAAAAAACAAGGAGCAAGAATCAAAGAAGGAGATTTGATATTCAAAATATATTCTGACAGTCAGAATAATATGAAAAAAGCTGAAAAAATTTATAATTCAACCGGCGGTCCAATCATCTTAGGAGGAATGATGATAGAAAGGATCTAATTTTTATTATAACTTGATACTTAAAAATCTATATATATTAAAAACTCAAATTATTACACATTATATAAAGCGCACCAATAATATTTACAAATTAGCAAAAGTACGTTAAAGATTTGAATTATTTTGGTAAAATCTAAATTAAATGAGATAATTATACATGTAGAAAGATGTACAGGATGTAGAATCTGTCAATTAATCTGTTCTTCCATATATAAAAATAAATATTCCCCTACTGAAGCTTATATTCAAATTGTTGACATCTACGAATTGATCCCCAAAATCTCATTCTTGGATGGATGTACTCACTGCGGACAATGTGCAAATTATTGTCTGTATGGAGCTTTAGAACTCAAGGAGGGTGAGAAATGACGGATTGGTTTGGTTACACTGGAAATATACTTGACATAGATTTAACGGAAAATAGAGTGTCAGTTATTAATGAAGATGTCAGAGACCTTAAAAGGTTCATTGGCGGATTCGGGATGAATTTTAAACTTTTTGCTGATCGATTCAAACCGTTAACGGATCCATTTTCATCAAAAAATTTAATAATATTTGGAACTGGCCCCTTAGTAGGAACTATTGTACCTGGTTCTTCTCGAACTGTTGCAATTTCAAAATTTCCGGCGACCGGAGCCATTGCTAATTCTTGCGGAAGTATGAGTTTTGCTTTTAACTTGAAGCAAGCGGGATACGATCATATAATTATAACTGGAAAATCAGAAAAACCAGTGTATTTACATATATTTGACGATCATATAGAATTATGTAAAGCTAAAGTAATATGGGGTAAAGATATTGTTGAAACAACTCATTTTTTAAAGAGGAAACATGGTTCAAGTGGAGTAATTGCTATTGGACAAGCGGGAGAAAATCTTGTTAAATCTTCGATGACGCTAATAGATAAAACCTCAACTTTAGGGCGTGGGGGTCTTGGAGCAATTATGGGGTCGAAAAACCTTAAAGCTATATTGACTCAAGGGACAAAAGGGATTCCAATTGCAGAACCAAAAAAGTTTACTAATTTATATAAAGGTTTAATTGAGCGTATTCGTAAATATCCTCATAGAGATTCGTGGATTGAATTGGGTATGTTGAGAAGTTTACCCGTTGGCATGTTTTTAACCGCAAAAGGTCAAAAGAAAAAAGCTCGCCAATGTAGCGATAGGATGTACTTAAAAAAAATGAAAAAAAGACGTATTGCTTGTCCATCTTGTCCTATGGCTGATAAAGATATCCTTGAAATACATGAAGGAGAATTTAGCAGTTTGATTAATTACACATCCTCAATCATTAACCCCTTATTGATGTTTACCGTTGATGGGATAGACACATACGACCAAGCGATAAAGATTTTTGATTTAATTAATAGATATGGATTGGACTCATTAACTATGACCGCACTATTCGAATTTATAAGTAAAATGAATGAACGAGATATTCTCACCAATGAAACATTAGGTTTCGAGTGGAAGCGGGATTATAAGACATTTAATCATCTAATTGAGATAACAGCAAAAAGAGAAGGATTCGGGGATTTATTAGCAGATGGGTGGAAAAAATTGGCTGAGGGAAATAAAACATTTTCAAACGAAATGCTTACGGTGAAAGGTTTAGATATTATATTCGAACCTAGGTTTTTGCGATTAGGAACAATGGAATTTGAACAAGTAGTAAATCCTAAAGGCGCTCATGTAGCTTCAGGTGGATCACCGACTTATGTCGGCGCTGGGGGAACTCTTGATAAAATGAAAGGCCATTTTAACAGGATGGGCATTCCCGAAACCGCTTTCTCTAGAATTTTTAATCCACCCAAAAAAGAAATGGGCGTAAATGTTGGACGACTAACGAGATACTCTGAAGATTGGTACACTGTTCTAACATCTCTAGGATTGTGCGCTAGAGCTCAAATGAATAGATTTTTTAGTTTAGAATTAGTAACCGATTTATACAATTTAATTACTGGATTCAATTTACATCAAGAAGAATTAAGACTATCGGCTGAACGTTCTTGGAATTTAATGAAGTTAATGAATTTAAAAGAAGGTTTTTCTCGAAAGGACGATAAATTCCCTAATGGATGGTTTAAACCATTAAAAATTGGAGAAAATGTACTTAAATTCCAGGATTTTTACGGAGAAGTAATTATTACTCAAGATATTGCCAATAAATTATTGGACGATTATTATGACGAACGAGGCTGGGATAAACTAAGTAGTTACCCCACAATAAGTAAAATTAAAGCACTGGCTTTAGAGAAATATTTTTAGAATTGATCCTTTAATTATAATAAATACTATGTACCTATAATTAAAAGATAAATTTGGATTTTATTTAATTAATCTTCAATTATATATAGCATTAGCTCTAATTATGAAATAATAATGTGAAAAACATACGGGACGATCGACTATGACAAAACCAAATAATGAAAGTAAACAACATCTTTTAAAAGCTATAGCGTTAGATACTGGCGGTACAATGACAGATTCGTTTATTATTGATGAGAAAGGTAGTTTTGCAGTTGGGAAGGCTTTGACAACGGGAAAAGAAGAATCTATTGGCATATTAAATTCAATATCAGATTCCTTAAGTGAATGGGACAAAACATTAGAAGAAACTGGTGCTGGTGTGGAAGCCTTAGTGTATTCAGGCACAGCCATGCTAAACAGGCTTTTAGAAAGGGAAGGAAATGACAATATAGGAGTGATTGTTAATGCGGGGTTTGAGGATCTCCATAGATTGGGGAGGGCTTTACAATGCTGGATGTGGCTTGATTATGCAGGTCGATTGCACGCCAGAGAGCACGAGCATCCTCAGCCTTTGATTCCTAGGCACCAGTTTAAAGGCGTGCGCGGAAGAATTAATTTTTGGGGAGAAGAACTAATACCTTTATATGAAAAGGATGTAGTAGAAGTTGTAAAAGAATTACTAGATATGAAAGTCGATTGCATATGTGTGTGTTTACTCTGCTCCTATATGAATTCAAGACACGAAATGGAAGTTGAAAGAATAGCAAAACAAGTTATGAAGGATTATGGCAGGGAGATACCAATAATTCTTTCTTCTGAACATAACCCTATAAGAGGTGAAACACCTAGGTTGAACGCCCTTCTAATCGAACAGTATGCTGCAGAACCATCAAGGGAACAACTAATAGCGATTGCTAAAAAACTTAAAGACAAGGGAGTGCCAGCCCCTCTAAGAATTTTAACATCTTACGGAGGAACGATGTCTCCTTACTCTAAATCACTTATTCCAACCATGGTTTCAGGTCCTATTGGTGGTATGATCGGGAGCAAATTCATCGCTGAGAAATATGGGATTCAAAACTTAGTCTCCTCAGATGTTGGGGGTACGAGTTTTGACGTAGGTCTAACCATGGAAAAATATGTCCCTACTAAGTGGGAAAGTTCGCTTGGAGGATTTATCTTAAACATCCCAATGATTGCATTGGACTCTATTGGTGCAGGAACTGGAATGTATGTACGATATAATGATATATCAAGCAGATTAGAATTTGGACCTGAAAGTGCGGGATATAAAATTGGAGTCTGTAATGAGCAGTCCGGAGTAGAAACCGTAACAATGACTGATTGTAGTTTGATATTAGGATATCTTAATCCAGATTACTTTCTTGGTGGTAAAGTCCCATTAAACAAAAAAAGGGCTTATGATTATATTAATGATCAAATTGCTAAACCCTTCAATTCGGATCCATATGAAGCAGCAAGGGGAGCATTAGATTTAATTGAAATTAATATGAAAAACCACCTTAATGGAATGATTCAAGGACTTGGATTTCGGCCAGAGAACTATACTCACATATCGTTTGGCGGTGGTGGTCCGCTTCATGTAGCGGGATATTCTAAAGGATTGTCCTTTCAGGATATTATGATACCTGAGTGGGCTGCTGCATTTTCAGCTTACGGATGTGCTTGTGCTGATCATTCTTACAGGCACGAAATATCCGTTGATCTACTTATTGATCCTGATAGAAATATGAGCTCATTTGTAGCATCAATGATGACTTCCACATGGAGAGATTTAAAAATCAAAATTATGAATGAATTTGAAAAAGAAGGTAGAAATCTTAATGAGATGGAGTTTAGACCATCTCTCAAGCTGCAATATTTTGGCATGTTAGACGACTTAGAAGTACAATCACCCTATGAGGAATTAACAATTGAGCATTCGAAAGAATTGGATCGCTTTGATTCCGTTGAATTAAACGATCTTCTTATTAGATACGATGATCTTTTCGAAATGATATTTCGAAGAGGAACAAAGAGTCCTGAATTAGGATATCACATTACAAAAGCTGTAGGAACCGGTGTTGTCCCCGTACCAAAACCTAAGTTACCAGAACTTGAGCTTAGCAGTGAAAGACCAAATGATGATGCATCAAAAGGATTAAGAGAAATATTTTGGGATAAAAAATGGTATAATGCTTCGATATGGGAAATGAAATTGCTCGATGCAGGAAATACTGTCGACGGTCCGGCTGTAATAGAAGCTCCCGCAACTACTTTACTAGTTCCACCGAATTATCGAGTAAAACTAGATAAGCACAGGGTATTTCACATGGAGGTGCGATAAAATATGTCAAAAAAACCAATTGGATGGGATGGAAAAACAATTAAAGAAATGCTAGAAGAAAGCGAGAAGCTGTTAAAAGACAGCAAGTGTTATCACGGAATTGAAAGACTCAGTTTAAAGGAAGAAGATCCGTTCAGATACGAGAAGGCTTACGCAAGTTTAAGAGGTGCATTAGTTTCAGCAAGGGAAACTGCATTGCATGTCGCAGCATCCCCAATAGTTACAGAAATTGGTGAACTTTGCTTCGCATTATATACTCCCGAAGGTGATTCAATAGTTGTTTCTACTGGTATTTTGGTGCATGTCCATACAATGAGCGAAGGAATTAAGTTCATGATTAGAGAAGGATATGAGGTAGATCCAACGATTAATCAAGGAGATATTTTCCTAAATAATGATCCACAATGCGGAAATGTCCATACTACCGATGTACAAACCTTAATTCCGATTTTTTGGGAAGAGGAATTAATTGGTTGGGCAGGGGGAGTTACTCATCAAATTGATATAGGAGGTATCACACCTGGTCATACTTTAGTTTCTTCAATTCAAAGATTTGATGATGGAGTTTATTACACTTGCAGAAAAATCGGCTCTAACGATAAAATTTGGCGCGATCACATGATTGGCGCGAAGAAATCGGTAAGAAGCCCTATGTATTGGGAATTGGATGAAAAATGTCGATTAGCAGGAAATTTAATGATAAGAGACGCTGTTTACGAGTTCATAAAAAGAGAAGGGATTGAATTTTACAAGAAATTTATGAGGGAAGCAATTGAAGAAGGAAGAAGAATAGTTCTTGAAAGAGTAAAAGAGCGCTTAATTCCTGGAAGATACAGAGCTGCTTCCTTTATGGACCTTCCTATGAAAGATCAGGCTTGGGTACCCATCGCAAGAGTTGATAAATTGTCAAATCACCCAATGGAAATGATAGTAAAGGAAGATGGTAGTTTTTCTCTTTCGTTTGATGGAGCTAGTGCAGCAGGTGCTAACGCGTTTAATTGCGACAAGGGAGCAATGGAAGGAGGGCAATGGGTGTTATTAACCCAAATTTTGATCTATGGCGATAAAGTTAATGATGGAGCTTATTACGCCGTAGAAAAAAATTACCCGTTGGGATCATGGGCAAATCCAGGAGATCCTTACCTTTCCTATCAAGCTCCATGGGGTAATTTAATACCTGCATATACAACGATGATGAAATGCATGTCCTATGGTTTGTTTTCAAGAGGTTTTCGAGAAGAAGTTGTGCCTGGTTATGGATTTACTGGAGACTCCATTCAAGGTGGGGGTATCTATTCAGCTGGACCATTAAAAGGTGAAAGATGGATGTTGTCAACATTCGAAATATCTGGTCAAGGGTTAGGGGCAAGTGCCGTTAGAGATGGTCTTAATTGGGGTTATGCTATGTGGAATCCTGAAGCAGATCTAGGAGATGTTGAGACATGGGAGTTATTTCAAGGAGGTATTCCTTATTTATCCAGAAAAGTGAAACCGAATACTCCGGGTCATGGGAAATACCGTGGCGGAGCTAATTATGCGGGTGTTGCCTTCATCGCCAATTCTGAAAAAGTAGAATTTTTCGCCGGTAGGGAAGGTTTAGTCTTTCATGGATCCGGTGGAATGCATGGGGGATATCCTAACGCTACGAGTTATCGATTAATTGCAACACATACTAATTTGGAAGAAATTTTCCGACAACAACAAAATTATCCGTTGGGGGATCCTGATCCAAGTAATGGCGAATTTGAGAGATATCTACAAGCTGATATTACGAGAATACCAATAGGAACAATCTATCCAATTGCGCTCGAAAACTACGACATTATTCATTTTTCTGAGAGCGGGGGACCAGGTTATGGAGATCCACTTGAACGCAAATTAGAAAATGTTAAAACAGACCTCGATGAGGGATTATATACCTCGGATATCGTAAAAAATGTTTATGGCGTGATCGCAAACTTTGATGATGATAAAAATGAATGGGAAATAGATAATGAAGCTACAAGAATACAAAAAAAAAGGATTATGGAGGAGAGAAAGAACGAATCTTTATCATTTGAAGAATTCTGGAAAAAAGAGCGAGATATAATATTAAAAGGAGATTTTTATGAATCGGTAATAACGATGTATTCAGAGAGCTTAAGTTTATCTACTAAATGGGGTAGAGAATTTAAGGAATTTTGGAAATTGGATGATAATTTTCAATTGGAGGTGAAATAAAAAATGGATATCGATAAAAAAACTCTAGAAAGAATGATGGAGGGTGATTTAAAATGGAAAGAGCTCAAACCAATCATTACTGGAAGAAAAGATCAAAATAGATTTGACAAAGTTATGGATATTCTTCAAGAGAAACTTAATTGGAAAGAAAGAATACTCCTCCCTCTTCACGAACACCTTTACATCGTAGCAAAAGAAGGTGAAAGAATAGTTAAATGTGATTGTGGATACGAATTCGGAGATTATCATATAAATTGGAAGCTTAAATGTAGAATCAGAGTAAGGGACACAATTGAATCTATCGAAGAAATTTATCCAAAATTAATGGGAAGCGATCCGAAGTGGGAAGAACTTCGAGAATTTTTCTGTCCTAATTGTTTTACTCTATTAGATGTTGAGGCCGTACCTCCGGGATATCCGATTATATTCAATTTTTTACCCGATATCGATGCGTTCTACGAGAAGTGGTTAGGAAGAAAACCGCCAGATAAAGAATAATTACCGCTACTTACATTTAGACAAATAGAGTAAATAAAATAAAGTTGTAAAATCTTGATTGAATATAATAATTAATCTAAAAAATAAAACTAAATTTCGAAGATTAATGGAATCATCTCCATATCTTATTAACAAAAATTATATTAATAACAAAGTGGATAAAACCTCAGCTATTAATCAACTAATTTCAATTATAGAGAATAGCGATAATTTGAGTACAAGAATAGAAAGCATTAATACCTTAGCTGAATTGAATGCAAATACTAATAATGTTTTTAAACTCGTAGAAAATTTACTTATTTCTGATACAAATGAATCCATACGCATAGCTGCGGCTTCCACTATTGAAAAAATATTTCTAACGGATGCTCTCGAACCGTTAAGGTGGGCTTTTAAGCACGAAGAGTCTCTAAAATGTTTGTTAGTGATATCAAAAATATTAGGCAGAATAGATACAGTGCAATCAAAATCGCTGTTAATAGAAAAAATAAGAGAAATTAAAAACGAAAAAATAATAGAAAGTTTAAAGGATCTATATCTAAAAGGAGAAATTGAAAACCTCTCGAGTTATGCGCTTTCGAGGATTGTAGAAAATTCTTTTATAATAAAAGATTTGGAAACTAAGTTTGGGCAAATAAATTTTAAGGTTAAAGATGGATTAATTCTTCAATTAGGTTTGTCTGATGTTAGTAGCCATATATTTGGATGGACGATACTAAATAAGTTCCCTGAGTTTATTGAATTTTTGACATCACTCGAAAACCTCGACCTTAAATTTAATAGGTTAATTACAATTCCAGATTCCATTAGTTCCCTAACATCATTAATTAAATTAGATTTAAGTTACAATAAAATAAAATCAATTCCATCTTCAATTGGTTCTCTTAAATCCTTAAAATTATTAAATTTGAGATATAATAAAATTATGGAATTGCCTACTTCTATTGGTTCTTTAAATTCACTTAAAAGTTTAAATTTAAGAGCAAATTCCTTAAAAAGCCTCCCAAAAACAATTAAAAACATTCTAAATTTGGAGGTGTTAGATTTACATGGAAATAAATTAAACGACACTAAATTCTCACTTAAAGGAAGTAACAAAATAAGACGATTGGATATGGGTTTGAATAGCATAGAAAAGCTACCTAAATGGATTAAAAACCTCAAGAATCTTAGGTTTCTAGGTTTAGGGGGAAATAAATTGAGAATCCTTCCCAAATGGATTGGATCTTTTAGTTTTTTGGAATCTTTGCATTTATTTGACAACAAATTGCATGAACTTCCAGAATCAATTGGAAGAATTTCTAAACTTGAAGAGTTAACTTTATGGAATAATCAATTATCTACTCTTCCTGAATCTTTTCGTAAATTAAAAAAATTGAAAACATTAAATTTAAGCTGGAATAATTTTACTGATTTGCCATATTGGATTGGTTCACTTACATCTCTTGAAATATTAAGCTTATGGGGAAATGCACTCAAATTGCTGCCAAAATCTCTTGTGAACTTAACAAATTTAAAAATTTTAGATTTGAACTTTAATAATATAGAAGAAATTCCTCCTTTTTTAAATACATTAGAGAAAAAGGGATTAATAATATATAAATAACTGAGGTAATAGCATTACAGAACGTACTCCAATTAAAATCTTTGATGAGATAAATAAGAATACTATAGATGTTCCAACAGCAGTACAACAACTAATTTCATTAATAGAAAACAGCAATCTAACTAAGCAACGCGTTGAAAGTCTTAAAACTTTAAAAAAAATCTACAATTCATTTGGGAGCGTCGGGATTGAAGAAGAAGCACTTTATGACTTTATCGAAAACTTACTTATCTCTGATTCCGATGTTAAAATTAGAAACGAAGCTGCATTAATACTACATCAAAATTTTAAAGATAAAGCATTAAAACTTATGAGGTGGACTCTTAACCATGAAGAATCTCCAACAATATTGAGTACCACTTATAATTCTTTAATTTCTATTCTTAAATTCATTGAAAAAAAAGAGGATTCTTTTGGAAAATTAGCTTTACTTGAAGAAATAGATCAAATTAAAGATAGAGACTTTAAGATTGGCATTGAAATTCTGAAATCTCAAAGCGATGTAAAAGATTGCTCTCATAGTGAATTGACTGAAATTTTAATCAATTATTACTCTTTAGTGTATTTGAAAAAATTACATTTTAGACTCAAATATACCATTGAGGACTGTAGAATTGTTGAACTAAACTTTATGTTCAAGGGACTGACTAAATTGCCTATTGCTATAAGTTATCTTCTCAACTTAAGAATTTTGTCTTTGAGGTATAACCAAATTACGGAAATTCCTGAATGGATAAGCAATCTTCATTCCTTAGAATCTCTAAATTTAAATATTAACAATATTAATAACCTTCCAAAGACCCTAGGTTCACTGCAATGTTTAAAAGAGTTAACACTTTGGAAGAATGAACTTCAAGAACTCCCATCCTCAATTTCCTCTTTAAAATCGTTGAGAAGATTGAATTTACGGCTAAATCAGCTCTACATGTTACCAGAAGAATTTGGAAACCTTAAAAATCTTGAAGAGCTCAATCTTCATGATAATAAATTAACGAATCTACCAGTATCTTTCTCATCCTTAAAATCTTTAAAAAAACTAAACTTAAGTTGGAATTTATTAACAACATTATCAAAACCAATAACTGAATTAATTTCACTTAAATTGTTAGATCTAGAAAGAAATGAGTTATCTACTGTATCATCGTCAATAGATTCCCTTACTTCTTTAGAAATAATGAACTTATGCGATAATAAGTTAGAATCGATTCCAGAAACCATAGGAAAGTTGAAAAATTTAAAGATTTTAAATATTTCGAGAAATAAATTAAAAAAAATTCCAGAAACTATTCAATCTCTCGAAAGTTTAGAAGAATTATATTTAAGTGAAAATAATTTTGAAATAATTCCTCATTTTTTAAAGAAAATGGAAGATAGAGGCGTTAGAATACATTTATAATTACACAAATCACTGGGTTATTGAGATTTATAAAGATCGTCAATTTCATTAACAGTAGTAATATCTTCTGGTCCCTTTTCAGGCCTAAATTTTTGGAAAACTGGAAATCGCATAGAATATCCTAAAGTTAGAAACTTCTCAGAAATCGTTATTTCATCTCCAATTATTTCAACCACTACTTCCGGTTCAAGCCAAACATCTGGGATATCTTCACAAATAACATTATTCGGTTTTTTTTTCGCTATATATTTATCCATATCTTTTGTTAATGATTCTGACAATTCATCTGTCAATCCGGAAAAAAACCTAGTGAAAGCTATAAACTTCCCATTTACTGGATCATACACCGCTCCAATGTAAGTTCCATAAACGCCAGTCCTTCGACCCTTACCATGGAAAGCACCAACTAATACAACATCCACAGAGTCTTTTAATTTACCTCCTTCTAATCCTTTTAATTTAATCCATAAAAAACCGCGATTTCCCGCCTGATATACAGAGTTATCCTTAACAGATTTTGCCATAATCCCTTCGTTTCCTTCCCTTCGAGCTTCATTGAAAAAATCTAGCAATTCTTCTGTATTTGTAATAGTTTTCGATTTTACTAAGCGTAATTCATCTCTTTCAGTGACGATTTCTCCTAATTTTTTTCTACGATTTAGGAAAGATTTACTTAAATACGATTCGTTTTCGCATTTTAATATGTCAAATAAAAATAAACACACAGGTACCTCCTTCATAATATCATCGATGTCATGTTTGCGACGCCGTTTGCTTAATACTTGAAATGGGAGCATTTTTTCATAAAAGGGATCCATTGCTACGACTTCACCTTCCATAATAACATTATTTGCACTAATATTTTCAATAATAACCCGACATACATCCGGGTATTGTTCAGAAATATTTAACAATCTCCGAGAAAATAACTTTACATTTTCATGTTCTTTATGAATCTGAAGTCTTTCACCATCAAGTTTATATTCCACAGTAAGAGGACTTCCAAGTTTTTCAATAATTTCTCCATAAGGGACTCTTGATGCTAACATCATTCTTATTGGAACTCCGTACTCTATATCTATCTTCTCAACAGCAGATATTCCATTTTCTGCTAAAATTATAGTAATATCTCCTAAATCAGGATGCAAGTTAAAAGCTTTCTCAACAGAATCTCTATATTTTTTCTCTCCTGTAAATCCTAATGCTAAACCATCTATGATTGTCATCGTAGAAACACCAACTCTTAGAGTTGATGTAATTATACGCAATAAGTATTTAGTTTCTAAGGGTGAAGTTTTACTCATTAGCTCTCGTAAAATCCCAATTTTTGTGTCATGTGAACCTGTCCCTTCACTATATGCTATTTTTTGCATCGCATTATATAATTCTGATATTTCTAGTGATGATTCAGTTTCACTAAAATAACTTATATAATTAAGCATATATTTTTGTCCATTCTTTTTATTGAGTATAAATTCTGCTGTAGCTCCAATATCTCCTGTTTTTCTCAAAATTTCCTTTATTCTTTCTTTTTTAATGGTAGAATGTATATTTAATGCTTCAATTATCGTATTTTCCGCAATTCCAATTTTTGGAAATTGCTTAATGTTTGAAACTAATTGTCCTTGCAACAAATAAATGATCTTATCAAGATCCTTGAAATCATTACTTTTTTTTATGTTTTCAAAAAATGAAGATAGTATATCCGTCATTTCAAGCCTTTTCGTAGTAGCTTCGAGTTCTGAAAAAAGGATTGCTAAAGCTTTAAATCTCATAATATCACTCTACTATTTTATTTAAAATTAAGATTATGTCACTTTCGAAATGCTTATTATGTTAGAAAAAGTCTTAAAATTTAAACTCCAATATTAAAAAAAATTGGGAAAAAATCTATAATAATTTTGAAAGATCTACAAATTTTTTCTGAATTTCGGTTTTTATATTAGTTGATATACCTTTAAATGAGTCACTAGAGAATTTTATTTTTCCTTCAGAAACAGAAAACTCACATACTTTTCCATCCATATGTTCGACAGAATAACTGCCATCCTCTTTTTTTGAAATCCAAATATCATCGTAGTGATTTAAAACGCCAATTATAACAAAACCTATTTTAGCTTGTATTGAAAGGTCTAATTCAGGTTCTGGTGCCATATCATGCTCTAGGGTAGACATTGGAGTATCCACAATTGTTTGGCTTCTAATAGGGGTAGTCTCTTTAGGAAGATCAGGCTCAGTGTCATATTCCGAGGCGCGTTTTATTTCTTCTTGTACTGGTTGGGTTTTAATCGCTACGGGTTCTGGTTTATCTACTGGTCTAGTTACCGTCTCCGGCATTGCTGCTTCCGTTAAAACGGGTTTAGACGCAAGTTTAACTGCTGAAGGTATACTTCCATCTAAATCAAAAGTAACAGTATAGTCATCCAAGTATTTGAATCCTCTATTAAGGAGAGTTTGTAATTCATCATTTAGTTCATCGTTTTCTGGAACTCTACCGATCTTTCTTTCATCGATTTCTTTTAAATCCTTTATATCTCTTCCCACAATACTTTTTCCTACAGAAAACCCGTGGCCTTTAAGTGATTCTGCTTGTCGAAGGGCAGTTCGTCTAGAAACTAAACCTTGTTTAGCTCCATACCACAAAAAAACTGAAGATGAACCTTCATCTAAAATAATAATGTTACTTTCTGGTGTTAAATGGTCTTTTGACCACTTAATTGGTTCGCTTACGCCCCCTTCCAAGACTTTGAACATTATAGCGAAATCCATCTTAAATCAAACTTCTTTAAATAATATTATAAAATTAATAGGTTTCATACATTTAAAAATTGAGTTTTTCATCTTTTTTTAACGCTTGAAAAAACTAAGGATAAAGAAAAAAAATAAATGTAAGCGATATGTTACTTAAAATATTAAAGAATTAAGATTTTACTGGCATTTAACCTATACTTAAAAAATCGGGATTTAGCATGGAATTAGAAAAATTATTTAGAGAAAATTTAACCAAGTACAAAGCTTTTGAATCAGTTGAACAACCCGAAGGAGAAGATTGGGTAAAATTAAATGTTAATGAAAATGCCTATCCCCCAATAGAAGAAATACTACTGGATATAAAATCAGCACTAAAAGACAAAAATATCCTAAGACAATACCCCGATTCAAGTGCACTTGAGGTTCGTAAAGCGATTCTCAACCAACTATTAAGAGATAAAGATACTTTAACAAATAGAAACACAGTTTTCGTAGGAAATGGTTCAGACGATGTTTTAGATGTAATTTTCAAAGTGTTTGTGGATCCTGGAGATGAAGTTGTCATACTTTACCCTACTTTTAGTTTATATAATGTTTTAGCTAATCTTTATAACGCTAAAATAAATGAGGTAAAATTAAACGAAGATTTCAGTATTCCTGAAAGCGTTTATGAGCAAAAAGGAAAACTATTGTTTATTAATTCTCCAAACGATCCTAATGGGAAGTCATATGATAACGATACGATCCTGAAAATATGTCATAATTTTCCTGGAATTGTTGTAGTAGATGAAGCGTATGCCGATTTTTCTGATTATACATGTCTTTCATTATTGAAAGATGTCAAAAACTTAGTTGTTTGCCGGAGTTTCTCAAAAACTTTTTCTCTTGCTTCGCTGAGGATTGGTTATGCGTTAGCTGATGCTGAAATAATTAAAGAGATGAATAGAGTTAAACTACCATTTAACACTAACCAAATTGCGCAAATAGCTGCACTTTCCTGTATTAAACACAAGAATAAAGTTTACGAACAGAATAAAAAAATATTAGCAGAAAGAAATAGGTTATCAGAAAATTTGAACAATTATCCTGGAATTAGTGTGTTACCGTCAGATGCGAATTTTATATTTGTCAAATTTGATGACAAATCAAAAACCTTAAAATTCCTATGGGATTTAAAAGATATCAAATTTTTAGTAAAACACTTCAGTAAGCCTGGTCTTTACAATTATATTAGAATCACTGTTGGAACAGAAGAAGAAAACTCTAAATTCCTAGAAGCTTTTGCTTCTATTGCTGAAAAATATCTATAATTTCATTGTTATTCACAAAATTTTTTATTTATTTCAAGCAATAATTATTTATTAGATTTAATTATCCTTAAGAAATTAAAATTCTTCTAGAGTTGGTTTTGAATTTCAAATCTTTTTTTTAATCCAAGGGCCGAGAGTATCACATGTGAATATTGCAATTATAAACTTGTAAAGCCCTTTCCAAAAGACCAACTTTGCCCTAGATGTGGAAAATTCTTAGCTAATATTTTCAAATATAATGATTCATCGAATGAGGAAGTTAAAAAGACTGCTCCTCAAGAATTTATACCTAAAACAGAAACGGCAGCAAAAAAATTACCAGGTGTGAGAAAAAAAGACAAAGTCAAGGATATATCATTGGACGGAGATTTTATTAATTTAGAGGGAGATAATGAATATCTTAAGTTTTGTGGAATAACATCGGTAGAGAGAACTCAATTGTTTGCCAGCAATAAGAAATGGCTCTATTTTTTGGAATTAACAAATAATTTAGATTACATAGCTACTAGTATACTAGGTGGAGATCTTGATAAAATGCTCCTTATATCTGAAAATGATGAAGAAGAAAAATGTCAATTCTTTGAAAAGAACAATGTTATTTATGTCATCTTTGGTAAATTCCCCGATAAAAAAGGAAAATGGGTTCTTGAACAAATGGCTAAACATTTTTCAGATTTAATACGAGATAAAGATGTTAATCGCTTAAGTAAATTTGAGAAGTATGATATCGAAAATAAATTTAAAGGTAAATTAATCTTTATTTTGAAAGAATATATGCGATTACAAGAGGTATTTTCAGATCAAGAAATCCCATATGTGGAGGATTGGCTTAGATTAGATTATGTAGGATTATCATCGATGTCGATTGGTGTCATTTCACTCTTGCTTGACGATGAGGATATATTGAATGTAAAAGTTCCCGGTGAATTTGAAGATCCAGCGGAAGAAAATGAAATGAAAGAATCATTACTAACTGCAAAAATAGAAGCAATAGCAGCAAACACGCTAGGAAACACTGGTGCTTACCCTCGATGGATAGCGGTAAAATTAGGTTTTCAGAATTATCGTTTTTTAACATTTAAAAAATACGGAAATGATTATTTCCTTTCATGCTTGAGCGAAGGAAATATGCAGAAAATTAAAATAATAGAAGCTCAATTAGAACCAATAATGAATAACGGTATAAATACACCATTTTCAGGTAATTTGAAACCTTTTAATAAATTAAAATATCAAATCAAAGAATTAATGAAAAATGTAATAGGACGTAAATTTACTTAATTATTTTATTTTTGGATTTAGAATTTTTAATTGATTTAAATGTAAAGTTAATTATTTCGAATTAAACTCATCATGGATATAAATCCTTATACCATTCTAGAAGATTATAACAACAAACGCATAGATCAATCTACAGCAATAAAACTGTTGACCTCCATAATTGAGAATTACGACGAAGAAAAATTTAGAATGGAAGCTATTGCTATTCTTAAAACCTTAAAAATAAATACAAAAACTTTGTTTGAGTTTTTTGAAAACTTAATTATTTCAGACTCAAGTGAAGTTATAAGAAATGCAGCGGCAAAATATATAAGCACTAATTTTCTTGAAATCAGTCTTCCTGTATTTCAATGGGTTATCCAACACGAAACTTCCTATTATTCCTTAATAACAGTAGTAAATTCACTAGTTAAGATACACACAAGCGAGGCAAAGTCTATTTTAATTGAACAAATAAAAAAAATTAGAGATATAAAATATCTTAATATTGACAAAGATTATGGGAATAAAAAATATCGTAAAGCGTTAAAATCTTATTTCAAGAGAAAACCAATTGATAAATTATCTCACAAACAACTTGCAGCAGTTCTCATCAATTTTTTAACTATTAAAGACATAATTGAAGAAATTCCTAATGTGTATTTCGAATTAGATGAAAAAACATTATTGATTGAGAAATTAGACCTATCCGATTATCTTGAATTTGAAGTAAAAGGAACGCCATGGGGATGGAAAAATAACCTTCGTAACCTTTCTCAAATAACCGGATTAGGCAATTTAAAGCATTTAAAAACATTAGACCTATCAAATAATCAAATTGGAGATTTAGAGGGAATAACTGAACTAAAGAATCTAACACATTTAGTTTTACCTAATAATCAAATTAGTGATCAAAAAAATCTGGATTATATTAATCAACTTTCAAATCTTCAGTTTATAGATCTTTGTGGGAATGATATAAGTAAAAATGTTAAAAATGAAAATTTTAATCCAGATTGTAGAGTTCTGTTAAATAAATATATCCAATAAATCGCTTTAGGAAAAAAAAAATAAAAAAAATAAAATTTATTCAATTAGAGCAGTTTTTCCCGTTCCCCATACTCCAAGAGCTTTACCTAATTCTTTATGGTCTTTAGCATACTGTTTAACTTCGATTCCATTCATTACTGCATCAATAGCCTGTCTAAATGCTTTCGCGCCCGCAGTTGGTCCATCTGGATGACTATGAATTCCTCCACCACTCCCTATAAGAATATCCTTTCCGGCTTCTTTCATAGTTTTTTCAACCATACCTTGTGTAATGCCTCCGCTAGGCATAGGTAGTGTAGGTTTTATGTGTTGGAAGGGGTATCTCAGTACTTTTAAGTTTTGTTCGTAACGTTCATCCAATATTTCTGCTTTTCCATAAGGGGCTGGAATTACGACTGTATCCGCTCCACACATCCTTGGGAACTTTCCGAGAGTTATCATACTCGTTAAACCGGTCCATTCTCCCCCAAAATAAGCCCCAGCAAAATCCATGTGACCCAAAATCGGAACCTTTATAGAAGGATCCTCGGCAACAGCTCTTAAAGCTTCAAATCCTGCCGTGAGATAGTTGATCATTAAGGCGTTTGCACCTAATTCAATCATCTTATCGGCATTTTCGAACATCTCTGGAAACTTGCTTGTAATATTTATGGTATAAAGAGTTTTTTCTCCTTTTTCAGAGTCTGCTCTGTCGACAGCTTCCATAACAGAAGTTATTCTATCTTCGAGTGTATTGAAAGCTGGATTCCCGATAAGTTCATCGTCTTTTACGACATCGCACCCTCCAACAGCAGCTTGATAAACTAAATCTGCTGCAACATCACAAGTGTGGCCGGTACAAGGTTTCACCATATTATTTAGCATAGGGCGTTCGGGTACTTTTAGAAGCTTTCTCAATCCATCTATTCCGAATTTTGGACCTTTGAAGTCTTCTAAATATGCTTTAGGAAATGCTACATCGACTAATTTTAACCCATGAGTTATACTGATGTTCCCTATAACAGATGTAAGAAGCATTGGAATACCATCTCCCTTTATATTTGAGATAGGGAAACCAATTTGAACGAAATAAAGTCTGTCAGGGTGATCTGTCTTTGATGGAAGCACAAACTCATAGTGTGGAAGCTCGTACACACCAAGCACTCTGGCGACATGCTCCTTCCGAACCTCAGCTGTTTCTGCAGGCACTCTTACCCAGGTTCCAGTTGATTGCTCAATAGCAGCAAACCTAGATAAATAGTTGACATTCATTCCACGAGGCCTTTTGATAATGTATGAGGCAATGATATACTTCTCCAAGTCGATACCATCTAATCCAATCGCTTCTGGGACGTCTAAGTATTGTTTACAACTTTCATAATATTCTTCTTCTGGTGCCATATTACATCGAAGAAAAATAATGTTATGATATTGAAAAATTTAATTGTTGTTAGTTATATGATAAAAAAAATAAAATAAAAATTAGAGAAAAAAAAAATAAAAAAATTTAATCTTCAGACTTAACAGCCGCTTTTAAGGTTAAATAAGAATTCTCAAGCACGGTTAAGTATTCTATTAATACCTGATCGGCTTTCGATTTCTTCTCGTATTCAGCTTTGATAATATTAAGTAAATACTTAGGAAATACCTTATCGATGTAAAAATCCGATAGCAATGCGTAGTATTCGTTGTTTTTATCGTCCTGGAACACCTGAATCATCTGACTCTCCCACAACATTTTCAACACGTCGTCTATATCGTCGACACCCTTCTTTTTTAGCTTCTCAAGATCGTTTTTGGTGACGATGGCAGTTCGCAATAAACGCAGCGTTTCGTAGACTTGAGGATTGATAATGATTTCAATCACTCTGAGGTTATCCTGATCTGATGGTCTATAGTTTTGAAAGAACTTTTTAGTTTCCGTCCTATAATCCGACGCTAATTGCGAAGGCAACCCTCTATCCGCAGGATCCTTGAGTAGTTGAACTGGGGGAACTCGTAGCATTAAAACGTCGTTAGTGAGAAAAATTAATTCTGACGGCATTCCTTTAACTGAAGTTTCTTTTATCAATTCCCGCTTAATCAATTCTATCAAAACGCTTTCTAAATCGACGAAACCTTGTTTGTATCTGTCTTTTAACCAGACCATTAGTTCAGATTTCGATACCGTGCCCTCGTCTCGTAAGCGATTGATTATCATCCTCTTTATCTCGTCTTGGTATGTCATTGCTAATTGTTGTTCGCTATTCAACGTAGGATACACCGACAATCTTCTAAATAGCGAAGGAATCATACTTAGATAGGCATCATCCTCAAGATTTTGTAAAATTATTCTGGAAGCGTCAGCTAATCCCCCTTCGTAAGCGTCAGGGTCGTCGTCAAGGTTTAAAAGCATAAGGATGTAATACCCTTTCTCGGGTCCTGTGTAGTAGGATGCAATGTTTAACGACCCTACCATTAAACTTATCATCCCCGACTCTCCACTATACTCGTGTGTACTGTATACTTGCATAAGCGTTTTATCTGTGATTACGATCTCTTCGGGATATTTTGCTAAGATTTCCGTACCAACTCTTTCGTCCCATTTCATTACTACTAATCCGACTGGCATTTTTATTCGCTACCTCCTTTTAAATCAGTTGTTTCTGGTAATTTCTTCTTTTTTATTGCATCAAGTCCTAAAATTTCGTCCAAAGATAAACCAAGCACTTCCCATCTATCTCCAAATTTCTTTACAATGACCTCGTCTTTCGATGGATACAAAAGCGAGTCCGAGATAGATTTCTTTCCTTTTATACTTTTGCTCATTTGTCTTACTTTTTTAACAAAAGTAGGAATTCTCGCTTGTTGAATCGTTCTATAAGCAATCAGACTTCCAGCAACAGCAACAATAGCACCTACAATCATCAGAAAGTAAAACATTGGGAATCCAGGGAAAATTTCGGTCATTTTAACTACTACTGTAATATCTTTTACAATAGTCGTAAAATTAGCTTTCTCGAGCGTCAAGCTTCCAGGGATCGTCTCGGGTAAAAAGAACGCATCTGCGATAAAAGCAATATATAGAGAATAGGTGCCATCACCATTATCTGTGAGGTCAGTTCTAGTCCCTCGCATGGTAAAGTAAAGCGTAGCACCGATTATCGGAACAGAGTTGTTATTAGGGTCAGTAAGAGTGACCTGAAACTGTAGAGCTCCGCCCGAATCAATCTCCGTTAAAGTAGATATTGATAATACTTCTGCAAATACTCTTAGGTTTATCGTCAAAGAAACTATGGATACTCTAAATTCGTAATTATCTTTGTTAAGCGTAACAACAATTGAATATTCTCCGTAAGTAAGCGTTTCTGTATTAAGATCCAGAACATATCTATGGTTAATCGTCTCAATTAAAGTTCCTGAAAACGATATTCCAGGAATTGGCACTCCATCAGCGTCGAGTTTTTGTAAAACAAAGCTCATTTCGTCAGCATTTTTGATAAGATTCGAAGTCAAAAAGTCTATATATTCAAAAGTGAGGTTATACGCTTCTTGTACGTATATTTTTTGGCTGACGTATAATACAGTCGCACTCGTATCTAGCATAGTTGGTCTATTAATAACATTAATTATGAAGCTCGAAACTGGAACTCCATTTGAATAATTTTGTTTTGTAGCTAAGAAAGTGATGGTATAGGCACCAACTTCTGAAGCGTTTCCTGTGTTAAAGAAGAACGAGTAATATCC
>CAZDTP010000052.1:0-29397 GCA_964508365.1 uncultured archaeon | reverse complement strand
GAGTAGTTAGTTTAGCCGATGTAAAAAGAATCTCTCTAGAGGCAAAAAAACTATCTAAACTTTACGACATGGACGAAAGGTATGTAGAACTAATAATTAGGGAGGCATCAATGATTTTAGGTGGAATGACGCATGTAATATTGGCAAAAGTCAATGATTTCTTAATCGCTAATGCAGGAATAGATCAATCTAATGCTGGACCTAATAAGGTTGTATTACTACCAAACAACTTAAAGAAAGTAGTTTGGGAATATCGCGATAGTCTTAAAAGGAAATACAATCTAAAGGATCTTGGTTTAATTATTGCTGACTCAAGAGTTCAGCCTTTAAGGAAGGGTACGATAGGAATTGCTATCGCAACAGCTGGATTTGAACCAATCGAAGATTTAATAGGACATCCTGATTTATTCAATCGTCCGATGGAAATCACAAAGAGGGCTATAGCTGATGATTTAGCTAGCGCTGCACAATTTTTACTAAGTGAGGCAGATCAAAGAACACCTTTTGTGATCATCAGAAATAGTAATGTTGAATTTACAGAACATCCAATATCAACTCCCGAAATGGCGCCAGAAGAATGCCTTTATATGAATATTTTTTCTAAATACTTATTGAAACAGGTGGATAAAACTGAAAAAGAGTGAACTTCAACAAAAGAGTAATTTTACTTTCTAAAACTCATTAAATAACCTGTTCTATATTTGTTTAAAAAATTTGAATGGGTTTGAAAGCGACTATTCTTTAGTTCGAAAAATTTTGAATTCTAAATTCAGGATTAACTCTACATAAGTAATCTATTATAAAAGTATCTGAAAAGAGAGATTGGACAATAAAACTTAATATAAATCCCCTAATATGCGAGAGATAAACACTCATTCGCTAATTCTTCATTTTTAAAGTTTTTTATATTTTTAAATGTTTCACTCATTTAAGAACATGAATAATTAAAGCAGAATGTTTAAATAGTTAATAATACTTTGTAGATACTTAGAAACTCCTATTAATTTCAATTTCAGTTAAATCAAAAAATAAAAAGATTGGTTAAAGGATGTGTGTAGATGATATGGTAGAAAATCTTACAGGTAAAGATGAAGAAGATTGGGAAGATGAAGACGACGATGATAATGAAGAATGGGAAGATGAAGACGAAGATACTTTAGATTTCTATAGTTAGACAACGCATAATCAGATACCACTAAGGTTTTAATAATATTTTTTTTTCTTCTTTTTAATTTTTCTTTTTAAATTAAGTGTAATTTCTGAAATAGTCCAGTTACCAAGATCGGTAAAGCAATTGTAGCGTCACACCATACACTCACATAACTAGATTCTAAAGAATATTTCCCCCAAGATTTTGATTCTGATACTGTGCAACCTGATAGTCCTCCATCATACTCGGTTGCAGTATGGATTCTAACAGAATATTTATATCCTATAGATTCCATCTCTTCAATCTGATCCAATAATGGAAAAATCTGTTGAGCCCAATTTCGCGGTACGCCGCCACCGATTATCAAAGTACCATGTTCTTTGTATTTTTTTATAAGTTCACCAAATTTCATGACATCACCGATTATATCAAATTTGAATTCATAGTTCTCTTTTAAAGAATATACAATCAAATCCAAAGCTAATTCAGAATCAGAAAATGCGGGAATAAAAACTGGGACCCCGTGTTTTGTCGCAAGTGATAAGATACAGCGTTTTTCTATTTTATCCCCTAGCTTACTTAAAAATTCCGAGGGTGTTATATCAATCTTCCTACTCTCAAAAATCTCTTTTATCAGAATTAAAATTTCATTTGCTGTAGTCTTATAATTTGTTTCTGGTAAAAATACATCGTATATTCTATTGATTCGATGTTTGAATAATTCTCCGTCATCAACTTTACTTGTACCTAAATAATGGCCACCACCCGTAAATACATCAACAAGATCATGGATAATATTAGCACCAGTACTTACTATAACATCTATTAAGTCGTGTTCAATAAGAGCACATACGATTTCGCCCATTCCAGCAGGAACCATTGCTCCAGATAAAGTTAGCACTGTCATAACATCTTGAGATGAAACCATTTTATACAAGATATCTAAAGCGTTACCAAGATTTCTTCCTTGAAATCCGCAATTCTTTAAAGATCTAAGTAAATCTTCTATCGTTTTAGTTTGATAAATATTATATGGTGTAATTTTCCTAACTAAGAAATCATCATCTGATGTATCTGTCATAGTTATATTAATGCGTGCTAGCTTTTTAAGCATATATTTATTCAATTTAAAATCGAATAAAACATAATTAATTTAATTTCAATCACCTTAGACTTTTATCTTATTATTGCAATATCTTTAAAGATTTATTCAAAAGTGAAAGACTTTCTAATTTTCTAAGATCTTAGATATTCTATTACTACTATTTTAATATTTTGAAGTTCTGATTAATTAGTATAATCTAACCTTTTTTCTTTTGCAATTCTATATTGATGTTAAAATAAATTTAAATATAATTAAGATTTATTTTATAATTAATTGATTAATATAATAGATTTATCATTATAAGATGTCACTTGTTCCCAAGAAGGTATTTTTAGTAGCTGGTAAAGGATTTCATAAAATCAAATTAGCAGCATTTGAACAAGCACTTAGAGATGCAGGTATTGAGAAATATAACTTAGTGAGCGTGTCTTCAATACTACCACCCTATTGTATTGAAATTCAGAAAGAAGATGGGTTAAAACAATTACGCGCCGGTCAAATTGTGCATTGTGTACTTGCTAGAGAAGAATCGAATGAGTATAATAGGATTATCGCTTCATCAATCGGAGTGGCAAAACCCGCAGATAAAGGGCACTATGGCTATTTAAGTGAATATCACGATTTTGGAAAAAAACCTGAAAAGGTAGCTGACATTGCTGAGGATTTAGCAGCAGAAATGCTTGCATCAACCCTTGGGGTGCCATTTGATCCTGATCTAAATTATGATGAAAAAAAAGAAGTTTATAAAATGGGTGGTAAGATTGTAGAAACTAAAAGTATAACTGCCCACGCTATAGTTAGAGAGGAGGAGGAATGGGCATGTACTTTAGCAGCCGCTATATTCATTGTTTAGAATATTGAATTCTAATTTTGTTTTTTTCACCTGTTTTCAGTTTTAAAAGCTAATAGTAATAATCTTTTTTCTTTTGAAGAGTTACTTTTCTATGTAGAAATTAACTATTTATTTTCAACAATATTTATTAAATTAGGTATTATGACTGAATTAAAATACATAACGATTGAAGAAGCTATAAATAACAAACCTCATACTGTAAATTTGAGAGGATGGGTTTATCGAGAACGTAAAAGTAATAAGTTTGTATTCATTGTGCTTAGAGACGAGTCGGACATCATCCAGTGCGTGATTTCTAAAAATAATAATGCTGAACTCTTTGAAAAAGCTGAAAAATTGACGATTGAATCCTCAGTAAAGATTTCGGGTGAATTGAAGGAAGATGAAAGAGCGCCCAACGGATATGAAGTATCAGTATCTAAGATGGAGATTATCCAAATTGCCGATCCTTTCCCAATTACTGAACACCAATCACCTGAGCTTTTATATGATAATAGGCATCTGTGGATAAGATCGAGAAAATTAAACGCAGTTTTGAAAATTCGGCACACAGTAGTTGGAGCAATTCACGATTTTTTTAGAAGTCGAGGCTATTACGAATTTGACGCACCAATTTTCCAGCCAAGCCAATCTGAAGGAGGTGCTACACTTTTTGAAGTTAAATATTTTGAGGATATCATGTATCTTAGTCAAACTTGGCAGTTGTATGCTGAAGCGGGTATTTTCTCGCTGGGAAAGATATATAATATGGGACCCACATTTCGCGCTGAAAAGTCAAAAACTTCAAGACATTTAGCCGAATTTTGGATGGCAGAAATGGAAGCCGCGTGGATGACACTCGATGGAGTTACTGAAGTTGCTAAAGATGAAATTAGATATATTGTCCAGGAAGTTTTGAAGCACAACAAAAAAGAACTTGAAATATTAGAAAGAGACTTTAAATTACTCGAACATTACGCAAAAGCTGAATACCCTACTATCAAATATGCTGAAGCATTAGAAATTCTTAATAAAGAATATCAAATGAATGTTCCATGGGGTAAGGATTTAAGAACATTGGAAGAGGCAAAAATAGCAGAACACTTCAAAGTTCCCGTAGTTGTAACCCATTATCCAACAGAAATTATGGGATTTTATAAACCACCAAGCGAAGAAAATCCCAAGGAAGCGTTATGTTTTGATATGCTTGCTCCAGAAGGCTATTGTGAAATTATTGGGGGATCTGAAAGAAGTTTACTAGTTGATGATATGAAAAAAAGATTGGAAGCGGATGGTGAAGACCCTGAGAATTACAGCTGGTATTTCGCATTGAGAAGTTATGGCAGCGTCCCTCACTCGGGTTACGGTTTAGGTGTGGAACGCGTAGTCCAATGGATGTGCGGTTTGGATAATATTAAAGACGCGATCCCTTTCCCTCGGACTCTAACAAGGAAAACACCGTGAGGTGGCTCGAGAAAAGGACAAAAGGAGCCCTCTACATATTAAAGAGTCCAATCATTTTTTCGATGAATTATTTAAGAAACACTGATTCTAATATATTTAAAAGGATGGTTAGTTGATATGGAATTATACCATTACATGGGCTATGAACTACTTGAAAAAATCAAGAATAAAGAAATCACAGTACAAGATGTAGTTCAATCGACCTATGACAGAATAGAATCAACTGATCATTTAATTCATTCTTATGTTAACTTGTCAAAAAATGCAGCATTTGAAAAAGCAAAAGAACACGATTTAAACCTAAAAAATAGCAAAAATATTGGAAGGCTTTGTGGATTACCACTTGCAAATAAAGATTTAATCTGTGTAAATGGGTTTCCAACGACCTGTGGCTCAAAAATATTGGAAGGATTTCATCCTCCTTACAATGCATTCGTTATTGATTGTCTAATAAAAGAAAGGGCAATTCATATTGGCAATACAAATATGGATGAGTTTGCAATGGGAGGATCCACGGAAAATAGTTGTTATGGTCCTACTTATAATCCTTGGGACTTAACTAGAGTTCCAGGAGGATCGAGTGGAGGATCTGCTTCAGCAGTTGCTTCAGGCCAATCTGTTTTTGCATTAGGGAGCGATACGGGAGGGAGTATTAGATGCCCAGCAGCGTTTTGTGGAGTTGTAGGATTAAAACCCACCTACGGCAGAGTATCTCGTTATGGATTAGTTGCATTTGCAAATTCACTGGATCAAATCGGTCCGATTACAAAATGTGTTTTCGATTCAGCCTTAATCCTTGAGATCATATCAGGTAAGGACCCTCTCGATTCTACATCAGTTGATATAAAAGTAGATAAATATACGGAGGAAATAAAAAAACCACTTAAAAAAAAAGTACTTGGAGTTCCGAAAGAATTTTTCGGAGAAGCGATTGATAATGAAGTGAAGAAAGCTATAAATAAATCAATCGAGAAATTAGAAAGCTTAGGAGCAACCACTGTTGAGGTTTCAATTCCTCATTTAGAATACACAATAGCTACATATTATTTATTATGTATGTGTGAAGCAAGTTCAAATTTGGCGAGATATGACGGATTAAGGTATGGAAAAGTCAGTAGTAATCCCTCAAATGATGTTTATGATGCTTTTAGTAAAACACGAGGCGAAAATTTTGGTCCAGAGGTAAGAAGAAGAATTTATCTAGGAACTTACGCTTTATCAGCAGGATATTATGACATGTTCTATATTAAAGCCTTGAAAGTTAGATCTCTAATTAGAAGAGATTTTATTGAAGTGTTTAAGAAATGTGATTCGCTCGTCTGCCCAACAATGCCTTCAACGGCATTTAAGGTTGGATCATTAATTGAAGATCCACTGGAAATGTATACTCAAGATATCTTAACCTGTTCTGTTAATTTAGCGGGAATCCCAGCACTTTCAATTCCATGTGGTTTTGATAGCAATAATTTACCTATAGGTTTTCAGATTATTGGAGACTTTTTTGATGAAAAAGGAATTCTCAATATTGGTTACCAACTTGAAAAAGAGTTAGATATTTTTCGAAAAACACCCCCATTGACGAGTGGAGGTAGGCAATCTGAGTGACCAAGACAATAAAGTGATTATTGGATTAGAAGTCCACATTCAATTAACTAATCTAAAAACAAAACTGTTTTGTAGTTGTAGCAACGATTATCGCAATGCAGAACCTAATACTTTTGTATGTCCTATTTGTTTAGGTTTGCCTGGCTCCCTTCCAGTATTAAATGAGAAAACCATCGATTTTGCTACTAGATTAGCTTTAGCTTTAGAGTGTGATATTAACCACCAATTCTGGTTTTTTAGAAAGAATTATCACTATCCAGACTTACCTAAAGGGTTTCAGATTAGTCAGTATAATAAGGCGGGGGGGAAAGCTTTTGCTGATGGTGGTAAAATTACGGTTAGGTTAAATAATCATAAAAAAGAGATCAAATTAAACAGAATTCATCTCGAAGAGGATCCCGCTCGATTAGTTCATCAGGGAAGTATAGCTTCTTCGCCATTTACTTTAGTAGACTATAATCGTTCAGGTGTTTGCCTTATTGAAATTGTTACTGAGCCAGTGATTAGCTCACCAGAGGAGGCGAGAGAATTTTTAAAACAATTGAAATCTATTGTTCAATATACTGGGATTTCAAATCTGGAACTGGAGGGTTCAGTTAGAGTCGATGCTAATATCTCTATAAAAGGTCATGATCGTAGTGAGGTAAAAAATATTAATAGTTTTAGAGAAGTTGAACGAGCGTTAAGGCACGAAATTATAAGGCAGAAAAACGCAATTAAACGGGGAAAGGTATTAATCCAAGAAACGAGACATTGGGACGATAAAAGAAAAATTACATTATCACTACGATCAAAAGAATTTGAAGAAGATTATCGATATTTTCCTGAACAAGATTTGGGACTAATTGAAATTGGCGACAAATTTATTCAGAGAGTAAAAGAGTACCTTCCTGAAATGCCAACAGACAGAGCACTAAGGCTTCGAAGAGAATATATGTTATCTGAATTTGATTCTGAGAATTTAGTGTTAGATAAACGGATCGCGGATTTTTATGAAGTGGGAGCAAACGCCGATCCAACATTTGGATCTAAAGAATACAAGGTATATTGTAATTGGTTAATGAACAATATATCTGGTTGGCTAAATGAAAACAATTTAACTATTGATAAAACCAAACTCACTCCTAAACACATAGGGGATATAATCAAATACTTAAGAGAAGGGAAAATAACATCTAAAATTGCTAAAAGTTTTATTGAAGACATCATGCAAGGAATTTCAGTTTCTCAAATTATCAAAGAAAGAGGTCGAACTCGACTTTCTGATGAAAATATCATTAAAAAAATGTGTAAAGATGTAATTGAGGAAAATCCTCTTATAAAAATCCAAAAGCATTAGAAGCCTTAATCGGTCGAGTTATGGCAAAAACTAAAAGTCAAGCTGATCCTAATATTACGAGAGAGATTCTGTCTAACCTACTAAAAAATAATTAAAAACAGGAAAAATAAAAAGTTAGCTATATAAGCCCTTTCAGAGCGTCTGCAGCAGCTCCTAACTTTAGATTAATTATACCGAGTTTAGCATCAGTTGTAGCAATAATCGTTAAGATATTTCCTTCAATTTCAGAAAAGAGTATTTTTCCTTTTGCACTCTCAATTATTGCATTGAAAAATTGACCTTGTTCCAATTCTTTTGTAGCTCTTTGAGAAGCTTTTAGAATAAGAGTGACCATAGCCGCAACGGCTTCTGGATCGACCCATCCAGGTAAAGCGCTTCCCTTAATCAAGCCAAACTTCTCAATAATAGCCGCACCATGAACTCCCTTTATTGATTTTAAACTTTCCAGCACCTCTTTAATCCTATCTTCACTCATTTAAACCATTTTAATATGTATATTTAGAATTATTAGAATAATCTTGTTATTGATATTTAAGATTTAATATTATTTAAGTATTCAAATTTTAGAATTAGAAAAAAAAAAGGTTAACTAAATATGATTTAGAATTTATAATTTTATTATTTTGCCCCACTTATCAAGAAGAATCGCTATAACAGACATAACGATTACCATTATTATGAAAATTAGAATATCCATCTCTAGTCCAATAATATCACTTAATAAAAATTCTAATACGATCGCTATCGCATAAATTATGAAAGGAGATTTTCCATAACTATCTAGAATGAATATCGGTTTCTGAACTTTTTTATCAATGCCTATGAAGATAAACGACAACAAGATCGATGCTCCTAAACTTATTGATATATATGTTAAAGTTACCTGACGCTTATTTGGATACCATCCAGGAACAAACGAAAGTAACAAACCTCCTAATAAAGCTATAGCACCAACAATTGCATAAATTTGATATTTCTTTTTATCTGGATACTCTTTGTTAAGCAGCATTACTTCCCCTAAGCAGGTCGCGTAAATCATTATAGCGGAGAAGCCAAAAATCGTTCCAAAAATTCCGCCGTGAATAGATATAATCGCGTATTCTCGCCAACCACCATAAAGAAGCATAAATTGATAGAAGATCAGCATAGCTGTAGCTACGATTGCACGGGGTTTAGGTTTTAACCATAGAAATGGTATGGCAATTAATCCAACCAGTCCAAGAGAAGGTAAAACGTCCCAAATAATAACGGGAACATCCCCTACTATCATAATTAATTCACCATGATCAATAAACATCACCAAAATACCTAGAACTAAAATTATCCCATAACGAATAACCATGTGTCTAACTGCCTTATTTACTCCATCTCTTTCTTTTCTATGTGAAAAAGACAATGGCATGAGTAGACCCATTATAAAAATAAAAGCAGGAGCGCCGATATCGTAAAAATTCATATATTCTACGATTGTTTGATTTGCTGGGTGTGCAAGAAAGAATCGGGCGATTTCAGATCCTTCCCTAATGACTGTAGGTAGAAATTCCGTAATAACAAGCAAAGCCATGATAAAACCTCTTGCGTGGTCGAGCCAGTAATACCTTTTCCGTTGCGATTGAGTTTCTTTAATATCCAGTTTCTCATCGCTCACATTTGATCACCTTTTTTCATTAAATCGTTTAAAATTTGATAGTATAAAGTATTTTAATTGATATTTATGGTTTTATTTTATTTAAGTGTAAAAATGTTCCCTTTACTTGGAGGATGAAATTTCTTTTTTTAAAATAAAAAATATTAGCAATTCTACATTTTGGCAAATCATGTACAAACATGCAATCAAATGGATAAAAGCAAATCGAGAATTATTGATTGATATTAGTGATCAGATTTGGCAATTTGCAGAATTAGGGTTGGAAGAGTTTAAATCTTCTAGTCTTTTAATAAAAACTCTAAATGAGGCAGGTTTTTCTGTATCATCTAATGTTTCTGACATGCCTACTGCTTTTTTCGCGGATTACGGTAAAGGTAAACCAGTTATAGGGATATTAGGAGAATTCGATGCTCTCCCAGGGCTGAACCAAAAAGCAACACCTCATAAAGAGGCGTTTGTAGAAGGCGCTCCAGGTCATGGATGCGGGCATAACCTTTTGGGAGTAGGCTCATTAGGGGCAGTATTAGCAGTAAAAGACGCTATTGATTTAGGTAATATTAGTGGAACGATACGCTATTATGGTTGTCCTGCGGAGGAAACTTTCAACGCAAAAGGTTATATGATTAAAGAAGGACTATTCGATGATGTTGATATTGCTTTGACATGGCATCCAGGAAGTTTCAATATGTTGAATCTGATGACTTGTTTAGCGATGAATTCAGTTGTTTTTAAATTTCACGGACGTACAGCTCATGCCGCGGGAGACCCTCAAAATGGGAGGAGTGCTTTAGACGCTGTTGAGTTAATGAATGTAGGAGCTAATTTTATGCGAGAACATATGATTTCTGATGCAAGATTACATTATGTTATAACTCATGGAGGCGATACTCCAAATGTTGTACCTGCTGAAGCAGAAGTACATTATTTTGTACGCGCTCCAGAACGCCATCAAGTTGAAGAATTATACGCTAGGCTTATTAATATAGCAAAAGGTGCGACTTTAATGACAGACACTACGATGGAAATCGATTTTTTAAGTGGTACGTATAACACAATGTATACGAAAGTAGTTGACGATGTTATTTCAAACTCCATGAAAAAAGTTGGTGCCCCTAGATTTAATAAAGATGATATTGCTTTTGCTAATGAACTAAAAAAGACTATACCAAAAGACTCACTTGAGGGATACATCAGACTGATACCTCCCGATATGTTAGAATTTGCAAAAGTTATTTTAAGTCAACCTTTGAATAAAATCATAATTCCCCCTATGGGAAAAGGTAAAGTTATGCCTGGATCTACAGATGTAGCAGATGTTTCTTGGAAATTACCTCTTGGAGAATTTATGACCGCTTGTGAGATCTCGGGATCTCCCGGGCATTCTTGGCAAAATGTAGCTACTTCGGGGATGAGTATCGGTCATAAAGGGATGTTAACAGCAGCTAAGATATTAGCTGTATCCGCCCTTGAATTCATGCAAAATCCAAATTTAGTTGAATACGCGCATAAGGAACACAATAAAGTTCATAAAGATAAGCCATACAAAACACCGCTTCCTGACGGATTAAAGCCGCCTTTCCGAAGGCTAAAAAGATAAAATTTTATATTATTTTATTTAAAATTTTTTTCTTACTCTAATTTTTAAGGAGAATTAAACAATAACTGGTCTCTTTAAGAATTAAGTATTCCAATCTACTTCTTAAATTAAGAAAAATCAAGAAAATAATAGTTATCATGAGTAAAGTTATTAAATGGCAATATTCTGATTTCTTTGAACTAAGAAGAGAAAAATTGGTAAACATTCTACTTAGCGAGATAATATTTCTAAAAAGTCACATGAAGAAACTAAGTATAACTGAAAAAAGAGGTTGTATTGAAATCGCTTTAGATAAATTGGAATACCTTTTAAACACATTAAAAAAAGGCGATACAGATTTAACAGAGAGCGATTTTGACAAGGTTATTTTAATTATTTATCAAATATTCCAAGAAATTATTAAACAGTTGGAAAGCTAAGTAAAAAAAAAAATAAGAAATAATGAAAGCTTAAATTACATTTTGATTAATGAACCAATTGCTTCCATTAATGTTTCTTTCTTTGGAGCTCCCTTCATTAAATCGGATTTAACTCTCTCAGCTAAAATTTGAGGTGTGAAAGGCTTACCCCCATTATCAATTTGATTATAAGTATGCCAACCTTGAAAAGCAAATACCCTATCTGCTACTACTCGAAATACTTCGCCTGATATTTTTTTAGCATTATCTGAAGCAAGATATACGACCATAGGAGCTACATTCGCAGGATCAAAAACATCAAATCCTGTGTCATCCAACTTATTCATAATTTCAATCATTGTAGGAGTTGCATCAGTAGTAAGTCGTGTTCTAGCTACAGGAACTATACAATTAACTGTAGCATATTTTTTAAGTTCCATCGCGGCGATCACTGTAAAAGCAGCGATACCTGCTTTTGCAGCTCCATAATTAGTTTGGCCCATATTTCCTAATAATCCAGCATCAGAAGCGGTATTGATTATTCTGCCAAAATTCTTTAAACTAGGATCATTTTTTCCCGTTTCTCTAAAATAATTAGCTGTGTGACGAGTCATATTAAATGTACCTTTTAAATGTACAGCAATTACCCCATCAAATTCTTCTTCAGACATATTAAACAGCATACGATCTCTTAGGATTCCAGCATTGTTCACGACAATGTCTAATTTTCCAAATTCGGATACTGCCTGATCGATCATTGCTTTTGCCTTATTAAAATCTGTAACAGAATCATAGTTTCCGACTGCTTTAACACCCAATTTTCTACATTCCTCGGCAACGATGTCAGCTACTTTTGTTCCTGCTCCACTCCCGTCAAATCCTGCACCTAAATCATTAATAACTAAATTACAACCTTCTTTTGCCATTGCTAACGCTTCTTCTCTACCTAAACCTCGCCCAGCGCCAGTAATAATAGCAACTTTTCCATCTAACATTCCCATAATTTTTTCACTTCTTTAAAAATTTTAAGTTTGAATTTTAATATTTTAAAATCAATTACAAAGTTAAAAAATTTTAAGAATTTAATAAAATTTAGTGCTTTATAATTTGTGTCTAACTAAAATAAAGTGAAGAAGAGTCTTATGGAAACTATAACTCATAATCTGATTGCAGTTTTTATTCAAATCCTCTGCTTTATGTATTTTATTTTTCCGTGGAATGTGATATTTACAATTATATTTGCTTTTATATCTCATATAATTGTAGACGATTTATCGTTTATTACTTACCACACTCCTGATTCTATGAAAGATGATAAATTTTGGCTCATATGGCATTATATAATCTACGCTGTTTCGTTGTTTTCGTTTGTTATTTTTATTATACCCTATTGGTTAAGTCTCCTATTCGCTAACATTGTGGATTTGTGGGACTGGTTTATCTTAAGACCTATACAAAAAAAAATTAAAAGCAAAAACCCTGATTCTAAATGGGGTGATAAATATTATATGCATCAAATTGTCGATTGGGTAAGATTAAAACTGTTTAATTGGCTTCCTAAACGAAATTATAAAAAATCAGGAATATTGATTGAAATTTCCATTATAATTGTTTTTGTCATACTCTTAGTTTTACTTGATGTTTCTTTGTTTATCAACTAAAAATTCGCTTTATTCCCTGAAAATCTTTGAAGTACATTAGATGACTAGAACAGAAACAATCTGAGGATCCAAAACTTTTAATGTAATTATCACAGACCAATAAGATCTCTCCAGCTAAAACACATTCCAACCGAATCAAAGATGGAATTAAACATATTTTAATTAGTACGGAAATATCACTTGCTAAGAAGTAATCTATATGCCAGAATAATTTCTTATTATGAGACTCCGATATATGCCTTTTAACTCTATTTTCTAAAGATGTAGAGCTATTACTTCCCATAGCAGAGCCAACATATAAGTAATATCCCTTAGGGAAGGTTAGCAAGCCTAATGATCCTATTCTAATTCTCGTCTCATTCGGGAGAAAGATGAAGAGAATGTAACTCCCTTTCATTTATTTACAAACTTTTTTATGATCGTGATAACAACCATCACAGAAACTTTCATCACAATTATCGCAAACATTAGCACAATTATCGCAAATTTCATTTCTACACTCAAAGCATTCATATATACGATCGTTAGGATTTTCTCCGCAGTTATCACAAATTATTTCTTTATTTGGCATTTTAATTATAACTTCACATAAATTTAAAATATTTATATTAACGTATGCAATTTAAAAAAATCCCTTATTATCTCTCAAATAATCTTATTATTCATTCTCTGTTCATATTGTCCGCAAAGAAATCAAGAGTCCATTCATAATTTAACTTTCCATTCATACTACATTTTCAAAAACTAAATATGAACAATTGATCTAATAATTATTAGCTAAAACCCGAATGAATATCGGGGAGGTGGCGAAATTTGATAGAAAATAAAAATATAATAATTTATGAATTGGAAAAACCATTATCAGAAGCTTTGAAGGATAAGCTTGAAGAATCGTCTAAAATAGAGACAGTACAGATTCCTTTCACATTAAAAGAAACGAATAAAGTAGAGAAGGCGCGATTAATTAAGAAATGGAAAAAATCTGAAGGGTTTTTTTATTTAAAACCAAAAAAATTTGAATTTAGTATAAGAAATTTATAAAATTATTAAAATAGAGGTGAAAAAAAGAAAACAGAGCAAATTCTTTTAAGGAAAAAGGAACCAGAAGTTAAAATTGAATTTATAATTTTAGAAGAACTTCCTGTGGAACTAGAACAGCCAAAAGAAGTAGAAATCAAGGCCAAAGAGAAACCAGGTAAAAAAGCATTATTGAAATTACTAAAAAAAGGAAAATATAATGCAAAATACCTAGAAGAATTGGTTTCAATTAATAACGTTCGAAGAATGGTTCATTATAGAAACCTTGGAGTTCGCTAAAATTCTTTTTTTTTTTGTATTTTTTATTAGTATTTTATTGAAATAAAGCCTCTTTTTAGTTAATTTGGAGATAAAAACCAAGTTATTTTCTTTATCATATGGACTTATATATGTTTCTTAATCAAATTTATTTTTAGCAAAGAATTTTAAATTTTTTCTTTATTTAGTAAGTATAAAAACCGCGTTTGGTTTTTCGACCGATAAGGTTTTCTTTCACCATTTTTTTTAACAGTGGACTTGGATTATAGTTTTCCCCTAATTTTTCTGTGAGATATTCTCCAATGTGAAGATATATGTCATTTCCTACCAAATCAGAGAGTTCCAATGGACCCATTGGAAAATTAAATGCTAATTTAACCGCTGTATCTATATCTTCTGTACTAGCTATTCCTTCTTGCTTCATGTTTATTGCTTCATTACATAATACGTAAATTAGTCTAGTGGTAATAAAACCTGGGGAGTCGTTAACAGTTACTACAGTTTTATTTAAACTAAGAGCAAATTTATTAGATATTTCAAGAATTTCATCAGAGGTGTTTTTTCCTTTTATTAATTCTATCAATTTCATTACTGGGGCAGGATTAAAGAAATGAATACCAACGATTCTTTCTTGATTTCTCGCTTTACTTGCCATATCTGTAATACTTAAAGAAGAGGTATTTGAAGCAATAATGACATCTTCTTTACATTTTCTATCCAAATCAGATAGTAAATCTTGTTTTAAAGCCATATCTTCAAATACCGCCTCAATAATAATCTGTACCTCTTTTATGGCTTCATCCCTATTAGTGTTTATAGCAATATTGTTAAGGATCTTTTCTGATTCTTCTTTTGAGATTTTATTTTTTACCACAAAAAACCTTTCTAGATTTTTCTCAATTTTTATTTTAGCCTGTTTTAGTATCTCTTCACTTATATCTACTAGAGTTACATTATATCCATGCATAGCTACAAGTTGTGCGATTCCAGAACCCATTACTCCAGCACCTATAATACATGCCTTATTTATATCCATTTTATTCTCACTTCTCCCTGAATTTCATAAAATCTGCTTTACGCTTTTCAACAAACGCATTTTTGCCTTCCACTGCTTCTTCAGTGCCATAATAGAGAGATAATCCCCCAACACCTAATTGTGTGATACCGTGAGTTCCATCTGTTTCTGCTAGGAACGCAAACTTCAACATCTTCAACGCTGTTGGACTTTTTTCTAGTATTTCTTGGCACCATTTCTCTACTTCTTCATCAAGTTTTTCATATGGTACAACAGAATTTACCAAACCCATGTTCAACGCCTGTTGGGCCGTATATCTACGACAAAGAAACCATATTTCTTTCGCTCGTTTCATTCCAACAGCACGCATTAAATCACCCGTTCCATAACCAGGATCAAATGAACCAACACGAGGTCCCGCTTGTCCAAGTTGCGCGTGGTCTGCTGCAACACTTAGATCACATGCAACATGCCATACATGTCCCCCTCCAATTGCGAATCCATTTACTCGGGCTATAACAGGTTTGGGTAGAGTGCGAATCAAACGAGTAACATGTTGCCAGCCAACCTCTAAGGGCAACAAATATTCTCCCGTGTAACCTCCTTTTTCTCGAGTAGTTTGATCACCTCCAGTACAAAATGCTTTTTCTCCAGCGCCGGTAAATACAACAACACCGATATCATTATCCGTACACCGATTAAATGCATCGATTAATTCATGGACGGTTTGTTGTGTGCAAGCATTGTAGCGTTGAGGTCGATTGATGGTTATGTGTGCTATACCATCTTTCTTTTTAAATATTATATCTTCATAATCCAATATATCTCATCTCTACATAATTTAATTTTCATTTTGATAATTAATCAATAAAAATGTTCATGGTATATTTAAACAATTCCAAATTTAAATCACTTAAAACTCTTAAATTTAGCGTTTTAAAGATAAAAATAATAATTGCTTTAAAGAGCCCGTTAGACGCTAAAATTTCCTAGTCAATATAGAATCGAAATGACTATCAAACGATATGAGAAGATCAGCATTAATTTTCTGATAGAAAAATATTAACGATGCATCACTAAAACTCAGCAATTTCTCCATTATATTTTAAAGTTCAGTTTTAAAATTTCAGAGATTATAAATTAACTTATCATCAGATTTATCTAAATGGTAAAGAGGCGCATCACTTGCACTTTTTTTAAGTCTTTCTATGAATTCATTAGTTAATGTTGGTTTATCTATGTTTTCTAAAAAAAATTCGTTGAGCCTGTTGTATGTAAATTCGATACTTTTATCTAACAATTCCAGTTGAGACATCTTTTTTCCTAACTTTAGAGTGATTTCTGCTTGAAGTTTTTCGAGCAAGCTTTTATTATTCAGTTTTAAATTAACCATGAGAATCTATAGAAAATTCTACTTTTTACATTTTTCTACTTCTAAAAGAGAGTCTTTAACTTAATAAATTTCACATCGTGAAACTTCTGTTTCACGAATATCTGAACTAATTTAAATTTGATTTTTAATCAAAGGCGAAAATTTTAATTTTATTGAAGCTATTTACCTTTAAATATTGCTTTACCTGGTCCTTCTTTCGTAAAAGATTCGATACCTATCTTAATATCCTCTGTATTAAAAAGCTTAGGAACGATATTTTGTAATAATTTGTCAGATTCTTCTAATCCTTTATCGTAATATTCTCTTAGTAATTGTTTAATTGTATCAAAAGCTATAGTTGGGCCATTTGATTGAAATTTCATGAATTTAATCGCTTTTTCAATGAGTTCGTGTTCTTGAAGTACTCGATTAATGACATTCCATCTTTCTAATTTTTCAGCTTTGCTAAAACGCCCGCCTAATGCAATTTCTTTAGCTCTTGTGATCCCTGTTCTCTGTGCAAGTCTCTGTGCTCCTCCACCTAAAGGTACTATTCCTATTAATATTTCAGCAGCAGCAAATTGTGCTTTTTCACTAGCCCAGATGTAATCACACGCTAATGCTAATTCAAAGCCACCTCCAACACACATACCTTTTATAACTGCCATTGTAGGAAAAGGGAGTTTCTCAATTCTATAAACAATATCTAAAAACCTTTTAATCATATCTCTTGAGGATTTCTCATTTTGCTCTAATAATAACGCTACATTAGCACCAGCGGAGAAATTACCTTTATCCACTTTAAACAGGAGCGCTCTAATTCCTTTAATTTCAGCTCCATTTAAGATTGATTCCAACTCTTCGATAAAGTCCGAATCTATTAGATTCATAGGTTTATCAATAAAAGTTATTATTCCTAATCCTTCATCTTCTTCAAATTTTAATTTAATCAAAATTTAATTCACAAATTTGCTTTAGTTTTTTTTTAATTGAAGTTCAATAGTAGAAAACCTTTTACTACTTCATCCTACCCTCGATAGTTTTTGTCATTGCTAGCATCATATTTTCTACTGGTATTTTATCAAACTTCTTCACCATCGATATAGCTTCCTCTGGACAATTATATGAACAAACTCCGCAACCAATGCATCTATCGGTATTAATCGAAATATGTTGATCTTCACTTCCTTCATCGACAAGTTCTATAATCTCCATTGGACAGATCTCAGTACATTTCAAACAAAATATACAATTATCTTTCTCATACTCCGGAAGAAAATTTGAAGTTGCGACGATATTCGGATCGTCAAATTGTCGAATCCCTCTAAGCATTATACAACAATCACGATCACAGTTACAGATAAAGGATATTTTCTCAGTTATGTTTTGAGTTGTATGTACCAATCCTGCTTCGGCAGCTCCTGTCAATGTTTTAAGAGCTTCTTCTTTAGATAGCTCCCTTCCAAAACCATGTTCGATACAGTAATCTGCAAATATATTGAAATTCATACATACATTTATGGGATAATCATTTATAGGTATACCATCATTGTGTATTTTCATATGAGTTCTGCAAGCACAATCCATGACTGAAACTCGGCGGGACTTTTCGACTAAAGTTTTTACTTGCTCAAAGGGTAGTATTTTATTTTTTATTACCTCTACCTCCTCGTTGACATCTAGGAGTTCCCCTTTACCTTTATTGACACTTTCATCTATAACTTCTTGATCGACAAATACCCTCATGAAGGGATAACTAGAGCTTACGGAATTTGTAACAAATCCCTGGTCATAATATTTTTCATATTCCTCTGCAAATACTTTTAACACGTCCGCTTCTTCTGCTGAGGCTCGTTCGTGATTGGAAAAATATAACTCAAAAAGTCCTGGAATTAAAGGAAACATTGAATACGTAGTTTCTCCGCCTTTCGTAGCAGAAAATAATCTTTGAGTTCGAGCCATTTCTCTTAAAATAGGTTGAACTTCTTCTATAGGACGCTTGAGTTTTTTTGCTATCTTCTTAGCACTAAATCTATCTAAATACGCTCCATTAAAAACTAGAAGAATGTCAGCTTCCTCAGAGGAAAATAGAGTTGTAAGAATTTTTTCCATCTCCTTTGACCAAGGAGTACCCATCTTTTTTGCTATTAATTCGTATTTTTCTAGCATTATAATCATAATTAAGGTTTTGAAATTAGTAAAACATGAATAATTTTTGATCTTTTATTATTGAAGTTCCATATTTTGCTTTATTTCTCGAACCATGGATTGTCCATCTTTATTGATTTGAGTTACAATTTCTCTTAAAATTTCAGTAACTTCAATACCCTTTAATTCACTAGAAATATAGAGCATTGAAAGGACCTCTTTTGCCAAAGTTGTAAGATTTTTCATGTCATCAATTGGGATTCTAATTCCTAGCGCTTTAAGGTCCATATGCGTTTCATTTTCTTGCTGTCTAATAGCAACTAAAAAATCATTTTTTCTTCCTTTCCATACTTCCGAAACAGTTCTAATAGATAGGATGTATTGTTTTGTAGGGCTCCTTAGCCCATAAATCTCTCTTGCAAATGTTAAAGGTTTGGAATTTCTTATTGCCTTTAATCCGAAGCCCCTGTTAATTTTGTTGGTTTTATCTAGTTTTTCTTTCATTTTTGAGATTTCAAGCGTTAACTGTTCAATTTTTAGCGACAATTTTTCAAATTTCTCGAGAAATAATTCCTTATCAATTTTATTCTCACTTTTGCTCATCAGAGATACCACCCATTAATATAAGTATGTTTTGTTTTAATTTAGTGGTTAATAAAACTAATTATTAAAGGATTAATCTCATAAGAATTAGTAATTTCCTATCGATTAAATCTTAAAAATAAAAAAATAGGAAAGTGAGAGTTCTTATTTATAATTGGATATCTTCTGGAGAACTATTTTTAGTAGATTCAGAGTTAGGTCTCTCTTCTTTGTAAGAATTCAATTTACCCTTATCTTGTTCATGTAAAGACTCAGAAGCATAGAGAGGTTCATTCACTTGTTCCACGAATTCTACTGGGCTTAATAAATCTTTAACTTCTTGATCGACTTTATCTTTAAACATTCTCTCGTTAAGATTATATTTCTTTATTTGATTAAAACCTAATGATACTAATAGAATTAGAAAGAAAAGTAAAACAGCGATATTTTTAACCAGATTAATAACATCTGCATTCAAAAGGTCTATGATGTCAACATACGCGAAGCCGCTAAATAGCGTAAATGGATAATTATGAATAAATTCATAAGCTACCTTTGAAAACACTAACCATATTAAAATTGAATCAACTCCGATTCGTTTCATGTTGATCTTTTTTCTTAATAGCTCAGCCTGAGAACCCATTAATGTAGCAATTGAATATAATAATATAAACAAATCAACAATTAGCATTATTACCTGAGTTGTTACTGAACTACTTTCTCCACCTGTGCTTCTCAAAGCCAAAAAGATTTTTACGAGTAAATAAAAAGTGTAGATAACTACGGAGAGTGAGAACATTCCTAACCAAGCGTTAAAAATTCTCTTAAATATAAAGACGATTCCAACGATTATAAAAATTATCACAATAATCCCAACAAAAATTACGACATAATTTAAAGTATTATAAATTTTTTGGGTAATTGTTAAGCCGATAAGGTCTCCAATTATTTGTGATCCAAATAAGTAAGCGACTAAAAGAACTATCGAAATTACAGATCCTCCAAAGAATTGAATAACTCTGTAAAATGAGCTATAAACTCGCTTTTTAAGACTGTTATCTAATCTTTTGCTTGAAAGATAAGCACCATATAAAATAAACCAGGATGTGAAAAATATGTAAGATATTAAAGAAAATATAAAGATTCCAACCATAATCGGTATCAGAAAAAACATTAAAGGAAGCGTTAAAAAGAAAGTTAAAAGCATTTTCCATGCAGCAACTTCTTTAAGATCTTTTTTTGACCCAAGAGAATATAAGAATGTAAAGATTAAGAAAGTTAAAAAAGGCACATAAATAATAACCCCAATTAAATTTAAAATATCTATATCAACTGAAAAAATCTGGATATTAAATTCGAAAGGGAGTTGAATAATTGTGATATTTACAAGAAGCCAAATTACCAGAATTAAGTATTTACGATTTTCTTTCAGTCCTAACTTCTTCAAGTTATCTATAGTATCCATATAAAAAAAGATAGGCTTCGAATATTTAAAATTTTATAATATGTAAAATTTAAAGATTGTAAAGAGACAGTAATACAATAGATATTTAAAAGCATACTCGATTCTAATAATTAAAATTTACCTAATTTTAATGTGATATATTTGATATTTCAAACTTAATATTGGCCTTATATATCAGCCTTCTTTACTTGGGTTGCTAAAAATAATCTGATAATTTTTTCTGTTGATTAAATGTTTTTACGGGTAGATTGAGCTTTTCTTTTAGCATGTTCACAGATTCAGGTGCATTTCCTTGAAAATGATTATTTACGATAATGAAAATTTCATAAATATTAGGAGATTTTTTAAGAGTGTTAATTTTATTAACCAGGTTGCTCAAATTTTCTTTTTGGTCTCTTTGAATTCGATCAAAGACTGTTAACTCGCGATCACCGATTAGGCGAATATAATATGTATTTTGTCTTGGCATATAGTACGCTTTAATTCCCGGCATGTACGTTGTCCCTAAGATAATTGTTGAAATTTCTAATAATTCGTATAACAGATCTTCATTAAACCAAGAATTATCCCGTAATTCAAATATATACTTGTTCTCAGTAGGGAGTTCACTTATTAGATATTTTAGTTGGTGAAGGTGTTTTTCATTGTACTTAAACCATGGAGGAAATTGTAATAAATAGGCAAAAGTTTTTTCTTTTAAAGGGCTTAGCCGATAAAAAAATTGAGAGATTGAATCTTTAATGTTAACGTCTTTGAAATTATGGGTAATCTCTTGCCAGACTTTAACTATAAATTTAAAATCTGCTGGAGCTTGTTCGCTCCAATTTTGAACGATTGAAAATTTAGGAAGACTGTAGAATGTATTGTTGATTTCAATTACATTGAAATATTTTGTATAAAAAACAAGTCTATTGTATGATTCGAGCAGCTTAGGATAAAATGGTCCTATCCAATCTTTATAATCCCATCCTGCGCAGCCAATATGTATTCTAGCCATCCGAATCACGATTAGAATTCCATTAAATAAAATTATCTTGCCTTTTCAAATAAACCAAAGCTATTTTCAATAAAATAAATTAGCATTATAAAAAATTAATGCTTCGTAAAGTTTAATATAGCAGAAGAAGAATTAATTTATATAGCGATAAAACAATATAGAGAAAATCTAAACAATAATTGAGAATTTAATTAGGTAATCTAAAAACGTTTTAAACTTTTACAAATAAGTCAAAAGGGTGAGTAAAAAATTACTATTAATTGGGAACGCGCGGAGTTAGCCCCAGAAAAGGCTCAAAAAGTAGAAGGAAGGGTTTTATTAGATTTACAAGCTAAAATTAACGAATTGGAAAGAGATTTAAATAAAAATAAGGAAAAACTCCAGAAGACCAAGGAAAAATTAAAGGAAACTCAAAATAAGTTAACCGGAAGAGAGAAAAGTCTTGTTAAGATAAGTGAGAAATTCTCATCTGCAAAGAAGAATTTGGATAATGTTTCTGAAAATAAACTAAATACTGATATTGAATTAACTCGATTAAAGCCAAAGCTTGAAGAAATCAAAGCAAAACTTACTGAAGCAAACGATAACATTAGTAATTTGAAGAGTGAATTAAAATTAACGACAAAAAAAGCAAGTGAAATGGAACAAACAATTAAATTCAAGGAAAAGACTATAGAAAACTATAAGAACGATTTAGAAAAAAGAAAAAAGGAGATAGATAATCTAAATGAGGTAATTAAAACAAATCAAAAAGAAACTGATGAATTTATAGATAAAATCAAATTGCTTGAAGCAAATCTTTCAGAAGTAAGATCCACACCAAAAGTTTTAGAACGAATTAAAGAAATGATGGTTCATAAAGGGTTTCTTTCCGATAAGGAATTGGAAGATATTTTCAAAGAATTTGATTAGATTATATGAGTTTGCCTTAAGCAACAACTTTGAATTTTAAAAAATCTTACATAAGCAAATATCATACGAGTTAATAAATAATTTGAAAAAATTATATATTGTACAACATAAAATTAATAATATAAAATAATGATATAAAAAGAAAATAAATGAAGGTGTAAGAAATATTACTAATATTGACTGGCAAAAAGCGGAAATGAACCCGGAAAAGTCCCAAAAAATAGATGGACGATTTTTATTAGACCTTAGAGCAAAAGTTAAAGATTTAGAGCAGCAATTAAAGCAAAAAGAAAAGAAGTTAGAGTCCGTATCAAAAGAGTTGAGCGAAACTAAAGAGAATTTAGCTGCGAGTGAAAAAAAGCTCAACGGAACTACTCAAGATCTAAATTCAACTAAAGCAGAGTTAACATCGGTGTCAGAAGAGAGAAATAAAATAAGTACGGAAGTAGATTCATTAAGAAATGACAAATCTGACTTTGAGATGAAATATAATGAAACAAAGGAAAAACTGAAGGAATTAGAACCAAAAGTAGGTTCTCTAAAAGAAGAACACGATCAAAAAGAAAGAGAGCTAGAAAGCGTTAAGAAAGATCTTCAACAGACAATTTCTGATAAGTATGTTGAGATCGAAAGCTTAAAAGACGAGTTAACTGGACAGTTGGATAGGAAGGAAAACGAAATAATCACTGCTAAGAATGAAATTGAAGCGAAGAATAAAGAAATTGAAGCAGTTAGACTTAAACTAACTTCTTTAGAGGATTTCATTGAAGAATCAAAAGGAGCACCTCAAGTTATTGAAAAAATTAGGGAAACGATGGCTCATAAGGGATTCCTTTCTGATAAAGAATTAGAAGATATCTTAGCAAATAATTTAGAGTAAGAATTTTTTCTTCTTTTATTTTTTAAGTTCTACGAGAGCTAATTCCTAAGTGATAATTTCTTTTCGTAAAACATTTTTAGGATTAATGCAACATATTTATCAATTCGTTAGATGATTTAACATAAAAGGTGAATTTATTGTTATCACAAATGATATTATTAGCAGAATTTTACGGTTTATTCATTAAAATCATAGTGTCGTTTTTTTGTGGCTTCGTTATAGGAATAGAGCGCACTAGAGTAGCAGCCCAATATGGTGCTCGAGATCACATCTTTTTTTCAATGATTTCGACCTCTTTAATAATTTTAAATAATACATTTTTACCTGTATCTGAAGGATTTATTCTAATTGTATTGTTTTTTGGCGGAATGATCATTTTTTTGTTGATTGGATCTATATATAGGTTATTTCGGGAAAAAGATCCTGGGTATACTACTACTCTATCAATGATATTAGCGATGATTGTTGGTATAATGTGTTATTATAATGAATATCTTGCTATTGCCATTTCTGTTATATTTTTGATTATCTTATCTACAAAAAAGCAGTTTTATAAAATAAGAAAATTAAAGGAAATTGAATGGACTGGGACCGTTGAGTTTATTGCAATCGTAGTTTTACTTTATATCCTAATTCCAGATAATCTCCAAGTTTTCGGTATTGTTGTTAAATCAATAATTATAATATTCATCGTAATTTTAACTGTAAAATATTTTAGTTATTTTTTATTAAAAAGCACAACTGAAAAAAATCTATATTATATTTCATTTTTAGGAGGTTTTGCTCACAGCGAGGCTACAACCGTTGAATTAGCTGAAGCTGGTGCCTCTTCCTCATCAGTTTGGCTTGTTATTCAAACTATGCTGATTAGGATGATCATTGTGTTAATGATTACTCCTACCTTATTAGGTTATGCTCTTTATCCTATTCTAGTTACATCGATTATAGGATTAATTGGTTCATTTTTAATACTAAGAAAAAAAGAAACTCATTTAATGTTAGAAAAGATCAAAAATCCTCTCTCAATTAAGAGCGCACTAATATTTGCGGGAACATACTCAATTGGATTAGTTTTAACAATCGTGTTAAGTTTTTTTGAATTAAATATCATCGCATATTATCTAATTGTATTTGGAATCGGGTTACTTTCCGGGGGTGCTTCATCTCTTTTCGTTGCTACTGCGTTTTATAAAAGTTTAATTAACGAAGGAAACGCGTTATTGATGTTAACAATCGGATTATCAGCGGCAATATTGAACAAATTATTTTATTCTACAAGAGCTTTAAATAAGAAGAAGAACAAAAAAGTGTATGTCATTCATCTAATCTTTTATATTATTATTACCATAAGTATCCTGATTTCAATGACAATTATTACAATAACTATATTTAATCTATCAATTCTTTAATTCGGTTTAACCCTAAATTAATGATTAATAATGGTAAAGCTAATCTGGGAAAATAAAAAGGATTTCTTAAAAAATATTTCTAAATTAAAAACAACATATCGAGATTATTATAAAAGAATTGATTTAGAATTTTCCAATAGTGAAGAAACTTCTGAACAAATCTGGAAAAATCTTTTATATTGGGGGGATAATTTAGAAGTAGCGTATTATTTGTTAAATAATTTCGAAGAAACTATTGATTTAATTTATATAGATCCCCCCTTTTTCTCCGGATCAAATTATTCTATCAACATTTCAGAAGGAAATAATAGATATGACTCAGTTGCTTACTTTGATTACTGGAATAAAGATATAGACTCATACTTACAAATGCTTTTTGATAGAATTTCAATTTTTAAAAAGCTCTTGTCAAAAAAAGGTTTAATTTTCATTCATCTAGATTGGCATGCTAGTCATTATGTTAAACTTCTTTTAGATGAGATTTTTGGAAAGAATCGATTCATAAATGAGATTATTTGGTATTACTATAATAAGTATTCTGCGGGAAAAAAAACGCTCCCTCGAGCACATGATAATATTTTAGTGTATTCTAAGTCATCGGATTTTACTTTTAATGAACAGCGAATCCCCCGCAATAAGCCAATTAAACAACTTAAGCGTGAAATGGTAAACGGAGTTTTAAAAAATGCTAAAGATAGAAATGGTCATGTAATTTATCGAACTGTGACAGACAAAAAGCTGGACGATGTATGGAAAATTCCATGTTTACAACCGGCATCAAAAGAATGGACAGGTTTTCCTACTCAAAAACACCACGATTTGCTTGAAAGAGTAATCAAAATAGGTAGTAATAAAGGAGATTTAGTAGCAGATTTTTTTTGTGGCTCTGGAACTACTATAATAGCTGCCGATAAATTAAATAGAAGGTGGATAGGATGTGATATATCCGATTACTCGATTTATCTAACTCGCAAGCGATTACTTAATTATAGAAAAAATATGATTAACCCAGTAAAAAAGATTGAGCCTATTGAACTTTATGCTCATTTTGATGAACAAAAAAAGAATTTAATATCATCCGGCTTTTTTGAAAAAGATTTGAAAATAAAAAAATATAAAAAAATATAAGGTTTTTAAAATAATTTGTTATCCAAACAAATTATTCCATTTTAGATATAATTGCTCTACAATTTGTCCCACTAAAATGCAGTGATCCTTTAATAATAATGTCGTTTTATACTTCATCATTTGAAATGAAGTTAAATCTATATGCTATCTGAGATTTCAAATGGATCGCAGAAACAGATGCAGAAGTTCTACGTAATTGAATTAATTCGAAATCAGACCAATTGATTTCAAAAATCAGTTGTCTTGGAACTACTTTTTTAAATCCCTAAGGTGAAATGGAAAATATTCTAAGGATACTCGCACCACGATACATATATAAATAGTCTAACAAAAGAATAAAACTACCTCCTCCAAGGATTACAATTAAGAGCCCCGCCGCAATGGTTTTAAATTATTTTTTTGAATATAATTAATCTAATTAGAGTGTTTTAAATCTACATTTCAAAATTATTAAATTTATCTTGAGGCTCAATTTTAAAGAAATTACTTATGTAAAATGTTTTTCTAATTGTTCTACTGCTGCCTTGATAGCTAAAAAATTGTTTATATAGGATTACGTAGAATAGTGGGAATCATAGCTGTCCAATGCAGCATTAATTTTATTTATTAATGATTCAATCATAAAAGGTTTATCCCAAAAGCTAAAAGCTCCAATTGATAACACCTCTTCTTTAATACTGTCATCAGCACTTATAAATATAATCTTTACATTTTTATCGATTTGTAAAATCTCTTTTGTGGCTTCAATTCCATTCTTTTTTGGCATCCGGTTATCCATCAAAATTACTTTTGGTTTCTCTGAGAATGAGTTAAACATGCTGATAGCTTCTTCTCCGTCTTCTGCGACACCTACAACCTCAAAACCATGAAAAGTTAGAAGTTTCCTGTAAAAATATTGTTGTATAGTTTCATCATCAACGATGAATATTTTTTCCGCTTTAGATCACCTCTGGTATTAAAAGAACAAAATTACTCCCTTTAGTGTAATCTCCTTTTATACGATCTTCAACCCAGATTTCTCCATTATAACTTTCAACAATAACATTCACAAGAGACAGCCCTAAACCCATTCCAGGAACGCTTCCTTTTTTAGCGTTCCCTCTATGAAAGATAATCTTTTTTCGATTGTCATCAATTCCTTCACCGTTATCCAGAAATTCTATTTTAAAATAATTTGTGCTATTTTTTTTATACTTGGAAATCCTAATGGTGATTTTAACCAATGGGTTTTTATTATGTCTTATTGCATTAATCAAGATGTTTTCAAACACATCTTCTAAAAATTCTCCGATTTGAACATAAAGCTTTTTATCGATAGAATCGACTTGTATGTTTATATTTTTATCTTGGTAAGTGTTTTTTACATTTGAAATTGAATTTTTTAAAATATTACAAATCTCAACCTTTTTAAACTGTATTTCGTGTTCTTCAAGTTGAGAAATCTTGCGAATATTACGAATTAAATTTGTTCCCCTAATGACTTGTTCTCTTATTATTCTTATACTAGATCGTAGTTCTTCAAGTTGATTTGGATCATTATGAATTAGTTCACTAAACTGCGCGCCTGATAAAATACCTTGTAAGATGTTATTCATATCGTGAGTGAGTAAATCTTTATAAAAATTTGTCTTAGTAAGAGATTCACGAAGCATACTTTCAGATTTTTTTAAATCATTCTCTGCCATTCTAAGATGGGTGATATCTCTTGATAATTCTACGATTGCGGGCTTTCCGTCATAATTTTCAATATGTGTAGCCTTCACGTCAAAAAATTTAGTTTCCTCTGAATAGGGCAGTATAACGCATTGTTCAAACCGAACTTCTAAGATATTAGATTCCGTAATAGCTTTTATTGGACAATGATCACACGGGTAATCCGATCCTTTAATTATATTGTGGCATTTTTTCCCAGCAATCTCAGCTCCAAATATTTCATATGCTGATTGGTTCATAAAAGCAATTGTATAATCTCCAAATATGACAAAAACAGGATCCTTTTGACTAGATAAAATTGATTGCAATTGTTCTTTTTCTTTCTCTGCTTTCCTACGGTCGGTAATGTCTTCGATGGCAAGGAGGATCATTTGCGAATTATTAGTCTCTCTATATATTTTTCGGGCATTGAGAACCATTATTCGCTTTCCGATGGTCTCGAAGTCGTGCTCCACCTCGTAGGCTTCGAATTTGGCGTTCTTGGGGAGAATGTCTTCTAGCAACTCACGAAGCTTGGGGATGTCCCACTGTTGGTTTCCCAAATCGTAAATAAGTTCCTTCTCTGACTCCTCTGGGGATACTTGAAACGTATCGTAGAAACTTTTATTCGCAGAGATCACCCGAAGATCCTCATTAAGAACAAGGAGAGGCTCTCGAACCGTCTCTATTATTTCTTCTGCATACGCTCGTGCTTCTTCGACGACTCGTTCAGCCTTCCTGCGCTCGGTAATGTCTTCGATGGCAAGGAGGATTATTTGCGAATTATTAGTCTCTCTATATATTTTTCGGGCATTGAGAACCATTATTCGCTTTCCGATGGTCTCGAAGTCGTGCTCCACCTCGTAGGCTTCGAATTTGGCGTTCTTGGGGAGAATGTCTTCTAGCAACTCACGAAGCTTGGGGATGTCCCACTGTTGGTTTCCCAAATCGTAAATAAGTTCCTTCTCTGACTCCTCTGGGGATACTTGAAACGTATCGTAGAAACTTTTATTCGCAGAGATCACCCGAAGATCCTCATTAAGAACAAGGAGAGGCTCTCGAACCGTCTCTATTATTTCTTCTGCATACGCTCGTGCTTCTTCGACGACTCGTTCAGTGTTCAAACCAATCTTTCCCTTCTGATAAAAATTCTTTCAAATTTTTCATTTTAATATAATCTCTTTCTCTATAATCTTTACTCTTATTTTTTTAATAGATTGTCAGGATTTTACGTTTTGTTACTATAATGTGTGGTGTAAAAAAACTAATAATAGTATACAACTTATCAGTTTTAAACCTTCTGATAAATATTATACTCCAACTTCAAATGCTAATGTCCAACGATTAACAAAGTATTAGTGGATATTTTTGAAAAAGATCAACTTATTGATGTAATGGAGTTTGTATCATATATATTATTCCATACTCTTAGATTTGATAAGGCACTAATGATACTAGGACCCAGAGATACTGGAGAAACACCATTTCTTAAAATGTTAAAACAATTTTTAGGAAAAGAAAATATAAAACAGTTGGAATTATTTAGATTAGCTTCTATATAAGAATATCCAGACTTGTCCAAATTGCAGAAATCATAGAGATACAAATCATTTCAATTTCCTTAAAAGAAAAAAATCAAAAGATTATATTGATTTATTAGGATAGACAATGTTATATCCCATATGGTTTGAAAGAGCTTCAA
>CAZDTP010000051.1:14175-31176 GCA_964508365.1 uncultured archaeon | reverse complement strand
TTTATCCGGTTCCAAATAATAACAATGATTTAGACGATCTAATTAACTTTCCCGATTTTTATACTAAGACCCAGGATTATTTTGTTGCTAATATCGGAGTCATTCCTGAGATTGACGAGCATAGTTACGAATTAAAGATAACCGGTTGCATCGAAAATCCTACAAATTATAGTCTTTCTGAGTTGCGAGCTCTACCATTAATTGAATTTCCATTAACAATAGAATGCATTGGAAACCCTTCTGATGGTTCGTTAATTTCCACGGCTAATTGGACGGGATTTAGCATTTATAACCTAATAAACACACTTGGATTAAAGAGTAATGCAACTGGAGTTAAATATTACGCGGCAGATGGTTATTATGCAACCCACACAATGGAGCAGCTAATGAACAATACAGTTATCGGAGCGCTTTACCTCAATAATTTAACTTTACCTCCAATTCAGGGATTTCCTTTAAGAGTAATAAATCCTGGTTATTATGGAGCCAAACAACCAGCTTGGGTAATCGAAATTGAGGTAATTGATATGCCTTTAAAGGATTTTTGGGATGATCGTGGTTGGGATACTTCGCCTCGTATGCTAGTAGATTCAAAATTTTTTTTCCCTAACAATTATCATCCGGTAAATATCGGAGATTCAATTTTAATAGGTGGCGCAGCGTATGGAGGAACTAGAATATCAAAAGTAGAATATACCCTCAACGATGGACTTGACTGGCATCAAGCAGAAATAGTTAAAACCGTTGATTTTGACAATGTTTGGGTTTTCTGGGTAATAAATTTAGTAGCTACCGAACGAGGTTATATAACAATAAATGTGAAAGCTACTGATATTTTTAATCAAACTCAACCCAAAACTGATCCTTCTTTTTTAAACGGAGATAACAGTTGGCCCACTTTGAATATTCAAGTGTTTTCCAATACATAAAAGCAAAGTTTATTTTCCTATACTAATTTTTTACACAATTTACCCAAAAGCAAAAATTCACGATTTCTGGAGCAACCACGATTCATACTGTAAATCACAATTTTCTCAGCTCTTTTGTTCTCAGAACACAACATTAAAATACTCCTTTCTTAATACAATATATAGAAATGTATTTGTATTCTAAATTGTTGTTTTACAAAAACTGGAGGGAGAAAGATGGTAAAGTCTAAAAAATCTAATTTTATATTTATAGTTTTTACAATTCTAACTATTGTAGTTTTATTGTGTTTGAATCCGCTACTAGGCATGATGGATTATTTTTTTGGATTTAACAAGATTAAAAATCAAACTATTGACGGTGATGTTGATGTGAATGTTGCTATGAATGTAGAGTTAAATTCAGGCTTATTAAGTCCGGTTGCATATTTATATTATGTGGAAATTGATTTCACATTTAATGCAAGTGTAACAGATGTGGAAATTGAAAGAATTGACTGTGATATTTATCAGAATGCAATAAATCTATACACATATAATGGTACCTTAGTCTACTGGCCCAAGATAATATCCTCAAGAACTATTGAATTATCATTTGGAGACAATTTAACTTGTCAAGGCTCCGTTGATTTAAACTATCAATTGAACAGTAATCCACAGAATGGCACTGTGAATTATAATCTCGTTTATACTCATAGTATTAAAGAACACGATGCGCATAATTTTATGTTATTCGAAAATACTATTATTATTGTATATATCTTAAGTTTCTTTGTTTTGCCAATAATTCTGTTTTTCATAATACATCCCGATTTTCACAATCTTTCCAAGAAAGAAAAAGAGAAAAATGAAGGATACCTCGAATATCTCGCAAAAATGAAGCCAGAGGAAAATAATGAAAATAGCGCTAAAAACTAACCTAATTACAATCCTTTTTAGGTAAAAAAGAAGATAGATAATATAAAGTTAAAAAAAAATTTTTTTTTAGAGTGATAAGAAATGGTTAATTTCAGTAAATTTTGGATTTTTAATTCAATTGGGACCGTAATCATAATGATTTCTTTGGTCTTTTTACCCATCATGATACCTAAAAATCCAGATTTTCCCACAGGGATTAATGGTTATATTTGGATGTGGGGATTTTGGATAGATGTAAGCGGAGAATACATGGGTATGCTATCAAATATCTCGATATATGGGATAATATTTTCCATTATAATTATTGTATTTGCAGTTAAAAATGCAAAATTATTATTAGAATTTAGAAGAACCCAAAATTTCACAAAGAAGATGAGAAAATACTTTTCATTATTAGCAATTTTGACTCTTGTTTTAACAGTACTATGGTTGATACTTTTTAAGATCATCATGCTTGGTGAAACCTTTCTTTTTAATTATTTTGTTATTGGGTATGGTTTTGTTATTAATCTTATAGGAGGTGGCTTAGTTCTTATGAGCGCGATTTTGATGAACAAGATAGTGAGAGAGTAAGTCATGGATAATCTGAGAAAGGAAGGAATCTTTTCTACACCTTGAAATTACAATATCCTACCAAAATAATCCTTAATGGAATTTCAGTTTTAGCTTGACGACTAAAATTTGAACACATAATAGTTCAATAAAAGCAAAAACAACAAAATAGAACTTAACAAAAACCATTCGATAAGAGGGATGGTAAGGATGCAATAGGTGAAAAGCAAAGCGATGGGAACAACTAGCCCAAAAAAGCCCAAATGTTTCAACTTGCAGTTGTGTGATAGGACGATGTTCAAACTAAAAAAGAAAATAGATAAAATATAACCGACAAACGAAATAGAAGCAATGATACTATGATAGATGTCTCCTGGACCAGCCCTATCTAAACTAAACACTCCCAAAAGTATGTATCCAATGTTTCCAATTATTCCAAAAGCCACGCCGAAATCAACAAACTTTATAGAATACTTCGAAGTTTTGTATACGATACGTAACTTATTCCTTACATAAAAATTAATTGGAAGGCTTACCATACCTCCAAATAAGCAGATTAAATTATGAACATAAGGAAAAGGAATAAATCTGATACTACCTAAATCGCTAATGAAATTTACAAAGAGTGAAAAACCGAAAAAAGAAGACAATAAAACATTCGAGACTAACAAAATAATGTAGCAAACACTACTGTAAAAGAGAATTCTCCCCAGCCGCTTTAAAAAGAGATTGTTAAGCTTTTCTAGCCTAAGGACCTGGTACAAATTGAATTTTTGTTTAGTTATCACGATCTTCAGATTGATTTTGGTAATATTTTAACACTAAAATATTTTAGGATTTGAACAATGTGAGATATTTAAACAAAAAATAAGAGGGAAATTCTTAGGAACTATAAAGATCTTGTCTCTAACACTTATAGTTAGACCAACGATACACTCGAATTTTTCGTGAATATAAGCTCTTTCTCTGATGTGTATCTGTTCTCTTTAACAGCTAAGTTAGTTATTGAAACAAAATCTCCACTATTTACGATTTTCAAGCATTCTACTGCTTTCATACCCCACGCTTTCATTTTTATCGTAAAGCTTTCCACATCTATGAACATGGTGAGCAAAAACGATTTATCGCCCGACTTCAACTCTAATTCCTTAAACCTATTTAAACACAAGAAACCATGAACAAATAGAAAAAAAAAGATGAATTTAAGATTGTACGAATTCTTTAGATCCTCTCTTTCTTAAAATAATAATCACTAGAGCAACCAAAACACCTCCACTCGAAACTCCGATTATTACGATAAGAAAAATCAGAAATTCTCCGGGTGAGGGAGTAATTGTTTCTTTACTGATTGTATCTGGATCTACTGATAATTCTAGTTGATAAGACATATCACTATAATTCGCAGCTGAAACATTAATACCCAAAATAATGGGATCATCTCCTGGATTTACTATTATTGGTGTTAGGGTTATCTTATAGAAACCACCACTTAGATTTATGATATCAGATGACACATCAGTTCCATTCCATGATATAACAAGGACTGCAGAATCAATCCCCTGACCTGTCCCATTTCTTATTGAAAATGTGATATTAAAATGTTCTTCAGTAAAAATCTGTTCTATAATTTCAAGAAACATCAAATCAATTAATTCGCATGGATGTATTGCAAGATAAGTTTCAAAGTATTTATCTGAATATCCTGAAGCAGAAATAGTTAAATTCAAAAGGATTGAGCTTTCACCTAGATTTATGGTAATAGGTTCTAAAGATATAAAATAGAAACCAGAACCAAGATTAATGATATCAGATGACACATCAGTTCCATTCCACCATATCTGAATAGTTGCGAATTCCATGGCATAATTAGTATCATTATATACATAAAAAGTGAAATTATAGGCTGAAGAAGAGAATATTTGGTCAACTATTTCAACGCATAATTCTTCTAAAGGTTTAGGGTCACAAATATTATTTTCAAAAACATTATTCTCGCAGTCAAGTTCAAGGATACATTGATTATTATTAAGTAGAAGATTATCATTGAACAAATTGTTATTACTTTGCCATATATACAAACCAAAATTGTTATATTGGACTGTATTATTGGTAACATAGTTGAAATCGCTACAAATTAAATTAACGCCAATATTATTATCCTTGATGGTGTTATTTGAAATATCAATTTGATCACACTTGTCTAATTGAATCCCTATATTATTCTGTGTTATTTTATTATGACTAATCTTACCGTTCTTAACATTATATAGAACAATACTAGAGAAATATGATGTTTTTGCCGTTAAAGTACAATTAATGATAGTAAAGTGAACCTCAGAGTTTCTAATTTCAATACAATTGCTCAACCATTCTTTTTTGATGAGTTTATTTTCTATTATATAGGGATCCTCTTCTGTTCCTGAGCCATTACACCAATATTGTTGCTTTGCCCATTTCCAATCATAATCAGTAAATTCATCAATGTAGATATTTGGAATATTACTGTAAATAGGAAGGGAGTCATTTCCATAGCTAATAATGGGATGAGGTATATCTCCAAAACCATCACCATCTAAATCATAACCAGTATAGTTAGACCAATAATTACCGGTTTCTGTTGTATTCCATCGAGTATCGGATTCATCATTGATAGCATTTAGAATATTAAGAACAAAATAATTCCCGTATAAAAGATTTTCGTTACAGCCACTAACAATTCGTACACCGCTGAAAGTGCTTTCCTTGATAACATTACTTGTTAAATTATTAAGGTCGCAATCGTTATTAATATCGATACCATAACCATTTCGAATAAGAGAGTTATTATAAACTAAGTTTAGATTACATTTGTTATTTATTTCTATACTTGAACTACTACTTTTTATGATTTTATTATTATAAATCTCATTATTGTTGCTATTGTCATAAATCGTAATTGCTCTTACATTATCTTGCAATAAATTGTCATAGATGTAATTAAAATCAGATAGATGCTCAACGAATATTCCATACAGAGCATTATCTTTTAGAAAATTATTCGAAACATTACAACTATCGCAAAATCTCAGCCCAATACCATTGTAATTGTTCAGAAACTCGTTTCCAGAAATATTGAGGTAGTCACTACCAGTAGAGTAAATACCATAAGAATCAACTAAATCGCCATTGAACTTGATTATATTCACTATTATATTTACACGATCACATTCTGAAATCAAGATGCCATATTGAAAATTATTAATTATTTGATTTTCAGAGATTTCACATTCAGAAGAAGAAGTTAATGTTATTCCCGCCCAAGAATTATTCACGATAATATTTTCAGCGATGGTACTATTATGACTATAAGTGTCTAATCGAATTCCGTCACCTGTATTGTTTTTTATTACATTTTTATCTATTAAATTAAATTGGCAATACCAGCCATCAAGAAAAATTCCATGAAAGGGACCAAATTTTCCATTAAACTGCACTGTATTTGAACTTATGTTATTATAATCATTATAAAAGTGAAAGTAAATACCGTGCTCTTGATTATTGCTGATATTGTTTTGGGTTATGGTATTATACTCGCAATAATCGTAGAGATTACAACCAATTTTATTATGTTCAATAATATTTTTTTTGATTGTATTCTGATGTGAACCATTTAAATAAATTCCATTTCCTAGATTTCTCGAAATATTGTTGTTTTGAATTCTTCCATTGCTAGTATTTAGTAATTTAATCCCTGCATCCATAGCATCATTACCTGAGTTTCTTAACGAGCAATTTTGAATTACAAAATAGACTTCAGAATTATTGATTGTAATACAGCTTGTACCTAATATTCCACTCGCATCGATAGTTACATTTTCAATGATATAAGGATCATTGATTGTTCCAGAGCCATTACACCAATCGTTGCTACTTGCCCAAGCCCAAGTACCATTGCCCCCTCCAGTAACGCTGATGATAAAAGGTGATAAATTCCATGATTTTGAAGTTTTTAGCCCCCCTACGATATTCTTTTGCTTTAAAATATTTTTTTCATTCTCTTCGGATAAAAGGTTTATATCACCAATTAGAATAAAATAAGGTATTAATACAAGAAATAGGAGTAAATATATCTTACATTTATTTTTCATATGTTATCAATCTCTAATTTTAAATTTAGATTTCATTAAATCAATATATACGCAAAGATTCTATAAAAATTTAACTCTAAATAAGATTTAGACGTCTACATTTAACTCAATCCGCCTTCTTAATCCCAGTATATCATGTATTGGGAATATTTGACCAACCAACGAGAGTAGACTTAATTAATTATATTAATAGTAAACTCGAATTTTTCGTGAAAACAAGTTCCTTCTCTGCGGTGTATTTGTTCTCTTTAACAACTAGGTTGGTAATAGAAATATAATCCCCATCATTCACTATTTTCAAGCATTCTACCGCTTTCATGCCCCACACTTTCACCCTGATGGAAAAGTCTTCGACTTCTAATAACAGCGTGAGTAAAAACGATCTATCGCCTGATTTTAACTCTAATTCTCTAAAATCTTCGATTCGAACGGTTCCTTTAACGATGCTAATGAACTTGTTTTGTTGGATGGCTTGTCCTAAAGGCTTTAAAGAAATACTATTGGGCGTTTTTCTTTCTGAACTATTATTTGTAATAGTGTCTAACCGCTCTTTCTTCTTATCGCTAATTTCAGGAGCGAAAATTAATGTGCCTTTTCTTCCAAGGTGAACTTCTATAGCTTCGTTTTGTCCAAGTTTTGAATACCCGCCGATAACTCGTACAAGCTCGTTTGGTTTAAAAGATTCGTGATTAACGCTATCGGCTCGCTCGTCCCATAGCACAACTTTAACGGTTCCGGTTAGGTCACCAAGTAAGAAAGAACTCACTTTTCCAATAGATTCGTCTTTCCGTATAAATTCTCTAATTTTTTGCGTGCTCAAAATCTTACCTAACAGCACGATGTTGCTCATCCCTTCTCTAACGTCCGAAATATCTATTGTGAACTCGTCGTAATCGACTTCTTCTTCTAACTCGTCGTAAAGATAATCGTCAATATCGGGGGATCTCAAATTAAGCCCGTTTTCTCTGGCTATTACAAACAACACTCCCTGTTCCGACATGAAACCGCCGTATTCTTCTACTTTATTCTTGACTTTTTTTTCTAGCTCTTCTTCTGACATACCAAGGTCCAATAACTTTTGGTATAATTCGTCTACTGAGTTGCTCACGATAAAAACTGCTTATTAATTTACTATTATGTAAAAATAAGAAGTTGATTATTTAAAGAAAAAATCTAAGAAAGAAATAAACTTCAAGTATAAATAATAATAAAATAAATAGAAAAACAGGTTAGATACTAACGCTTCCTGTCTTGTCAATATTAAGCTTCTTTCGAGCCATGTGGAAGGCGTAAGCGGAGCATGCGCAAAAAGTTCTTAAATTTTTTTGCAAAATATACTCATTTTTCGTTATATTTGGGTCGTTTCGGTCGGTCACAAAAATAGTCAAGGCAAGCTGAGTGGTGATGCGAGGCCAATAAAAGACTTTCTTTAAAAGAGTATGTAAAATTTCTAAGTTAGCAATCGCTCGGGAGTAATCGAACACCGGGGCGATCTTATAAACCTTTCTCAGGTAAAATTTCGCTTGCCGCAACACGCTTTTCTCTCCTGTGCCCCACGATATGAGCCCTAAACTTAAAGTATGACTGAATTGAGTAGCTTCGGTTAAAAACTCCAAAGCAGTGTTTAACACTACGGAATTAGGTAGGTTTGTTTCCTTCGCAATGTTCCCAACGAGCAAAGGCGTTAAATTTTTGTATTCGTTTCGATCATTCGTAAAACTTTCTAACCTAAAAAAGTAGTTTAGCACTTTCTCCTTGTTTAAATCTTCCTTTGGAGCTCTTCTATAGGCTCGTAAACTGTTTTGCAGAAAAATCGCATTGTTCGTTGATCTTGCCATACTTCTCTCAATTTCGTTAGTTTTGTGGGTATTGAATATTAATTACCATATAAACGATTCATTGAGACTTTATAAAGAAAAATAAAATTTTTAGGTATAAAAAATAGAGTCGAAGGTTTCTTGTTTTTTAGAGGGATTTCTCGTTTTGTTGGAGAAAAATGTCTGGCACTTTTCGTAATTAGAGGCTAACTTTTTCAGGTTGGTTTCCACCCGTTCTCGATTGAGATGGTGAACTTCGCATAATAAGTTTTGCGTTTGGTGTTCGCTAGGGTAATTCCAGCTCAAATTTGGGTAATCCTCTAAGACTTCGGGGAGTAAAAAAATTTTTCTTACATTTGCAATGTTTTCGGAACTCAATTCAGAAAAATCGTAATTTTCTTTTTCTTCTTTAATCACATTTTCTATGGATCGGTGCTTTTTTATGAATTTGTAGGCGTGTTTTGGTCCAATATTTTTTATACCTGGAAAGTAATCGGTTCCAATCAGGAGCGCCATATCTACCAATTGAAACTGATCGATTCCTAACCTTTTTAGGTTTTCTTTAAGATCGATCTTGACCGGAGTGATTTTTTGATACGACCAGCGACCCTGCACCTTCCTTCTTAACGACTTCGAGAGGTTTTGGATTACCCGCGGGCAACCAAACAAAAGTGAGTCGAAATCTTGCGAGTTAGAGTAATGAACTACTCTATTTTTAACAAGCTGAGCGCATTGCGACTCTGCCGAAGCGGGAGCGTTTATGTATGGTAATCCTAATGCCCCTAGTAATTGCTTAGATTCTTTAATAATATTGGGCCACATATACTCTCGGGATAAAGCAATTTGTTTCGCATTCTCTCTTTTCCCCGATTGGATTAACGATCGGTATAATTTTTCTGTAAATAAGAAGTCGTTGAGCCTATCTTTAGTTTTTAGCTTTTTAAGGTCAGAGTCGAGCCCGTCAAAGCAAAAAATTGGGAAAATTTTCTTAGAATAGAAAAAGTTCGTCCTGAAAAGCAAGCCATAAAGGTGAGATATCGGTCTTTGGGTGCGGTCTAGAATGAGTCCCGCATGGGAGCCATCATGGTTTTTACGGGCGAAGTTAAACAAACTCATTATTACATTCGGAGCATCTACTGCTATAATCTTTCCTGCGAGTTTGGAAAAATCTATAGTGTTTCGGATCACTAAATCTTGAAGCTTAACTCCCATACATTCTAGAGCAAAGAAGCATATAAAAAGGAAAAATCGAGTGTTCCAGACTTTTTCTTTATAAAGATTTGATTTGAATATGAGATAAAAACCAAATTTATCTTATCAAGTGATAAAATCTATGGCTAAAAATAGCGACGGAATCATAATCCTTCGAAAACAACGCAAGGCAAACCACACTTTTTTAATATTTCTCGGAATATTAGGGTTCGTAGCAATAGTCGTGCCTTTTTTCGGATCCAACTTGCGTTATATGACAAGTACGGTTTTCAAAACCATTTTTGTGAGCGTAGGACAAATTTTCCTCACGATCGGGAGCGCATTGCTCGTAATAAACATCCTCAAAATCTTCTTCCACCAATTCAATGTTAAATCAATGTTGCTTAGTGCGTTATTACTATGGATCGGCGCTTTTCTTACCGGAATTCCTTTCGAATTTTTAGGTTTAGTGTTTGGAGGGGGTCAACCACCCCAAGGATACCATTATTATTAAAAGAAAAATATTTTTTTATCTAAAAATCCTGAAGTACTTGAAACCGGTATCGAACCCGCAAATCGCAATCAACACAAATGAAGCGATTATAACTCCTAGCATCTTGTAGCGAAGCCGACTTCCGCCCCATATTACTAATATAATACCGATTAAGAGTCCAAAGATTCCCACGAGCGAGCCAAAGGCAATCCAAAACTCGAATCCTCCAAGCACATCTTCAAAATAATCGAATAATACCATAATAGTGGAATATTATTCTTGTATTTTTAAAGAAAAAAACTAATCTATTAATTTTATGATGATAGTTGCGGACTGTTATAAGGGTAAAAAAACCTTTTTTTACTATACCATAAATGTGATATTGTTTAATACATGATATTTTTAGTATTAGAATTTGTTTAATTAAAAAGAAAGGATAGGAATTATAATCCTAACCTTCCAAAAAAAATAAATTAGGGCGTTTTCAGAGAATTGCAAGGTTAGAAAATAATTCCGTACCTTTTAAGTGAGATCAGTTCCCGTAATTACTAATTTTTTTTTAAAAAATGCTTTTTCCTTTATAAGTATCGATTTTTACCATAAAGTAAAAATAAATTTACGGTGTTTTAACTGAAACAGATTGAGGAAATAGGCACTTGCCCATCTTGCCAGTGCTCATTAATGATGTACAAGACAAATAACTACAAGCGATTCGTGAAATGCGATGCTTGTGGTGTTTCGTATCCGATCCCGAAGAAGGGAAAGATTAGTAATTCTGCGTTAGAATGCCCAAAAAGTAGCTTTCCGCTTTTAATCGTGGAGAGGATGAATCAACCCGCGTATTTTTGGTCGGACCAGCCATGCTTTAGTTGTATAGACTACGACATTTGTTCGAAGGTGAAATTACTAATCTCTGAATTCAAAGAATTGCAGGTGTATGGCTATTAGCAAGTATAATACTAAAAAAGTCGTAATTATCAGTTTTTTATTGATAGGAGGACTTATTGTTGGGTTATTAGGAGATAATTCTCGAATTCCTAAGGTTCTTGGTTCTGGAGAAATACCAAAAACAAGCTCCGAAGTAAATTTAGTCGACAAAGTATTTACCTTTCTGGCTCCTAATGACACCTTACAATTCGACGACTTATATCTGATCGAAAAGGTCAATTATTATGTGTTACTTGAGATTGTTACTCCTCACAATTGCGAAATCAACGTGACCATCATCGATCCGGTACTGGACGTGTACGAAGTGTTCAAAACGGAAGTGAACATTTCTCAAGACGACGATTGGTTCGAAATTCCATTTGGTACAGCAATTGCGGGGAATTATAGTTTTATCTTTTCCGTTGAATGTGCGCTTAATTTGAACTTACATGTAAAAATATCGTTCGACTCGCAAGATAAGTGCTTATACGATATGATAGCGTTAAAATATCTAGAACGATTGGAGCTATATCAGGTTAATAAATTCACCAGCGGGATGGTGATTGAGCATAACACCGTTCTTAAAATCGATTGGTCTTACAAGTTTTACCTCGCAAGAGTCTCGGCTATTGGTGGCCTAACTGTTGCAAATGAAGTAAAGGTGGAATATGAAGTAACCGATCCTGAAGAAATTAAGTTTACGATCTACCAAAACGAAACAATAGGAAACGTTGGAACGATGATGCATTTTGACTTTGGAACATCTATTGAGGGAATTTACTCGGTAAAAATTACGATTCATTGCCAGGTCGAAGTAGCAAACATTGCCTACGCTATAGCAGAAGATTATCAAATTAGCACTGTTAATAACGGAACTATTCCCGACCCTGACCCTAACAACGGAACCGATCCAATTACTAACGAAACTACGAGCGGATATTATTACGTACCGATGGAATGGACGCTTGCTTTTGGTCTTTCTGCCGGAGGAATACTATCTATTCTAGTAGTTTTTGGAGCGGTTAGGCGAAAAAAAGATTCTGTTAGCCTGCGAACTAATTAACTACATTCTATTCTTTTTTTTTCTTAATATATGAGACCGAAAGAAATTTTCTTATTAGAAGAATAAAAAATATCTCGCTATTTTCTTTTTGTACAATTCGTAAGATTCGCCGTATTGCCTTAAAAGCTTTCTCTCCTAACTTAGAATGCGAAAATGGCCACCAACTATAGAAATACTAAGTAATATTAGTACAATCCCTGATCCAATCGCTAAACAAATCCCTAAAAATGCGACATAGATAGTCAACATCTGAGGATTTCGAGATATTCGATATAACCCAGATGCTATTGGCTTATTTAAAGGCGCATTTTTAAAATTTACGAGTGCCACTGCCATCCCTACTGTACCAATAGAGAATAATATTATCCCAATTAAAAATTCAATTGATCCAATGTTTAGCGGAGTAAGTATAAATAGAAGGAATAAAAATAATGCTCCACACCATCCAGCTATTTTAAGGAGAATTCCTCTTTTTTTCCATTCTTCTTCCTCATAAAGCCTTGCGATGACCTCTTTAGGACTTGTCAAGACTATTATACCAAAAATGCCGAAAAATATAACAAGTAATAACCAACCATTCAACCAACCAAACTCTAACATAGGAAGAAATTCCATTTAAATCACCCTAAAAATTTGTTTATGTTCATATCTATTCCAATTCTAAATATTAACTAAGTAATTATCATATTTAAATCTAGTTGCACCTAATTCAATGAAAAAAAAAATTAAATTTGAAGGATATTTTTTAATTTTCATTAAAATTTAGTTTTATTTATATAATTTTATAAATTAAGATTTGATAATTATAACTGTAAGTACAATAATAATTGGAATTAATTGGCAATTATCGCATAAATTACAAAATTAAAATAATAAATATTCAAATTAAGCGACTGAATTTCGACGATTTTTGCTCCAAATCGATCAATTTACTTCGGGAAAAATTTCTAATCTAAAGTGGTCTCATAGTTTAAGAGGAAGAATATAATTTCGTGTTGTATGGAAGAACCGATATCATATTACGATTGGGAACAAAATTTTAATAAAAAGAAAGCTAAGAAGGTAAACGAGCCAAAAAATACGAGAATAATTAACTCTATCGGTCTTCCGCACAATTTTTTCAAAATCTATTTGAAGCTCTGGAAGTCGGAGAACATGAAAAAAAAGGAGTAGTAATAACCTTATAAAAAATACAAATCAATTAATTTCTTAATTGATCTGTTCTCTCTTAGTGTGAAACATATATATAGAATACTAACCTAATTTCTTATTAATTGCGAAGCCATTAGTAGAAATTTCTGAAGCAATCAAATTGGTAAGAAAATAATAAATCTTTCTCAAATAAATTTTTTAACATAAATAATTTTGAAATGTGTTAATGATGCATGATGTGATAATATCAGGAGCGGGACCCTCCGGATCTCAATGTGCTGAAGTCTTAACAAAAGCAGATATAACTCCTTCAAAAGACTTTTTCACAAGAATTAAGGAAATTTAAACTTTTTTTGCAAGTATTGCAGATAATATAATAAAAGAGTTGAATAATGAATAGGCTTTTATATTTTAACAGTAATAGACTGACAATATTTCATTTTTTCCTCGCAAAAGATTGAACTTAAAACAAAAAAGAGTAAATAAAAAAAAAAAGAAAAAAAATAAGGATTTAAGCGATTAAAAGAGCTTTCGCGTTCGCTTGCCATTCATTAATCATTTTAGAAGAGATTCCGCTAATCTTAGTGGCGAGCGTCTCAGGATCGGAATTTAGCAAGTCTTGGATCGATATTATACCGTTTTTAACAAGATTTTTTGCGGTGCCATCCCCGATCCCCTTCACATCTACTAAAGAATATTCCTCTGAATTAGTTGCATCTTCGGTAATTTCGTCTACCTGAATCTCTTCATTTTCTTCTTTTTCGTATAGCTCTTCTACTTCGAAATCTAACCCTTTTGCTTCGGGAATTTCTCCTTTTTCGGTGTCGGCAATGCCTACGCTCGTAATATAGAACTCTGCTTCTTCTGGTGGCAAATCAGGGGCGTCTACTATTATCGCTCTCCGCTTTAACGAATTATTGGACGAGAACCCTTTAGTTTTAAACATGACACGAAAGTGACAGCCATGTGCCACGATGTTTCCGCCAATCGCGTCGTCCGCTGAAAACATACCCATCATCTTGGTCGAAACTTGATTGGTTAGAAGAATGGCGCAATTGTAAGTCTCTGCAACCCGCGAAAGCCCATGTATCATGTTGTTGAGAATTCCCTGACGGCGGGCGAGCATTCCAATGCCAACATATTCAGCCCTTAACAAAGCCATTAAGCTGTCCACTACAATAAGTCGCACATTCCTTGTTTTACATAAAGTTTCTGCCTTTTGAATCATCTGCATCTGGTGGTCAGAAGAATAAATTCTGGCGTGAAAAATCTGCGATAAGACTTTCTTTGGGTCGAGTCCGAACCTTTTTGCGATCCGTTTAATCTTTTCTTTCGAAAAGGTGTTTTCGGTATCTATATAGGCTACTGCCGACCCAAGACCGCCTTTTTTCTTCGAAAGCTGAATGGTCACAGCAATTGTATGAGCTAAATTTGTTTTTCCGCTTTTAAACGGGCCATATACCTCAGTGAGTTTTCCTGTTTGGAATCCACCGCCCAATATTCTGTTTAACTCAGAAGAACCGGTCGTAATGTACTCGGTGTTCTCGTCTATGTCTTCCGCTGCTACGAACTCGGTCATTCCAAGTGCGTTTCGAGCGTTCCAAATTAATTTCTTCGCTGTTTTGTCCCCTAAACCGTCTATCTCCCCTATGATATTGTGCGGAGACATCGCAAGGGCTTCTGCCGTGCTAATTCCACTTTCTTGAAGGAGTTTAATTTGTCGAGCGTTGATCGACTTTACCTGATCTAAATCTGAAATTTTTCCGATATCAACTCCTATTTGTAATTTGAGATTACTTCTCATTAGAATTGTTTACTTATAAAGAAAAAAATTATAATTTGTCAAATGTAATATTAAGGAAAAATAAGAAAATAAAAAAAAAGAATTAAATAAAGGTATATATAATTAATAATCCGTCATCGAGGCGGTCGTTATTGGGTGCACCATTACCACCATATGCTTGTAGTTCAATTTCATAGGTTCCTGCTACTAAATTATCAATTAAAATATGCGCCGTTATACTATTGGCTGTAATTACAACGCCAGTTGTTTCAATACTAAAATCTCTCAAGGAATTTGGTATTAGGACGTTATCTCTCATAAATCGCACTCCACCATAAAGTAGTCCAGGTGAACCATAAAATTGCCCATTAAATATTATCATAACAGATTCTCCAGCGTTCACGGTGATTGTTATATCCATATCTGGAACTTCAACATAACTGCTAGTGGTATAATAGACAGCAGGCTGTTCTTTGGTCCAAATTTGCACAATTTCAGAAGGGTTAGTAGTCTGTGCTATAATTGTATTTGGTAAAATAAATGCTGAATAAATACCCAAACCAAGACCTCCAAGGCCAATTAGTAAAGCAAAAATTGCCAATCCGTTTCCCTTACCCATATTTACTCACGTTATTTTCAGTTTTTAATAAAATTTTTAATTATATTGTAGTATAATCACAAAAATTTAAATTTATTTTTAAGAGAGATAAGGCAATAGGATCAACTATTTTTAATAATTACTATACCAATTACTCTATTGAAATTCAGTAATATTATTATTATGAATAATTATTATGAATAAACAGTAGTATCTATAACTTTAATTTTAAAGAGAAAAAGATTAATAGAGTAAAAGGTGAAAAGTAAAACTTGAGTGGAAGAAAAGGTGCGATGGTTCTCTTAGGGATCATCGCAATTGCCGCTTTAGGACTTAGTGGATATTTGTTCATCAAAAATGAGATTTTTGTTGCTCCTGAACCCACGCCTCCAGATCCACCAGACGGTGGACTGATTCTCGTGGGATTGTGGGATGATCTCGCAAAGAATAAAGAATACGCACCATATGATACTGATGCTACTTGGCGATTAGAATTCGATAATAATCAGTATAATGATTCTAATTATATCTCCGTCAGTAACAATAATACGAATTTTAAGCTATTAAAGGAGGGTTTTTATAAATTAACACTTCTTTTATATGTGAATGATCTTGTTCCTGGTGGTGGAACATATTGGTTTTATCTATATAGAAATAATTCAATTAATCATTGCATTGCTAAAATTGGACTTCCTACTTCGTCAAATTATCAAGTAGAATCATCAGTATTTGTAAAAAGTACCGGTTTAGATAATTTTTTAATAAGAGCTTATTGTACTGGTGATACATCATTTGCAATATCTAACTCACAATCATTTAACCAACTCTCCATTGAATATAATCAATAAGATTTTATCTTCTCAAATTTCTTTTTTTTATTAGTTTTAGAATAAACTTGTCTTTATAATGCTCCGTATAGAGTTCGTCCATATCTGGAGAATGCATAAATTCCGTTTCAGTGTAAATGTCATACGTACAAACAACTTCAAAAGTTAAATCTTCTTGACATTTTGTTTTCTTTAGTTTTCCTAACTTAAATTTACTCATAGATCTGTAAGAAAGATGATCGCTTCCTCCTCAGGTATGCTCTTCTAAATTGGGTAGTTTATGTATTTCTTTCTTAATTATTTGTTCGATCTCTTTTGTCTCTCCCAGCTTATTTTTTTTCACTTGTTTTCAATTCTTTTTCTAGTATTTTGATTTCTATAATATCTGCCATAATAATTTATGATTTTAATTATAATTATGATATTGGTAATTTAGGATGATATCCCTAAAGTTTTATTTTTTTTCGCTCGATTTCAACTCTTTTTCTAGAGTTTTTATTTTGCTATCGATATCTTTAGTTTTAGTTTTCCTTTCTTTTTCAATCGCTTTTAAATTATTGAGTAAAATTTTTTCCTTCTCTTTTATTAAAGAATTATATTCTGATTCCAAATTCTTAGTAATAGAAA
>CAZDTP010000051.1:0-14075 GCA_964508365.1 uncultured archaeon | reverse complement strand
TCCTTCTCTTTTATTAAAGAATTATATTCTGATTCCAAATTCTTAGTAATAGAAAGTAGTTCTTTCTTTTTTGTTGTTAATTCATTAATTTTTTTGAGGAGTTCATTTAATATAGTCTGTTGATGAAGTAACTTTTCTCCAAGTCCAATGATTTTAGAATCAAATTCCTCATTGCACTTATTTGTAATATATTTTTCTTTTTGTTTCGCTGTCTGTTCAATTTTCTCAATTTCTACTGCTATTTTATTAATTTGATCCTTGAGTTCTTCATCTGACATTTTGATTTTCTTTACTTTAATTATATACTTTTTCTAAACAAAAATGAGAAGCATTAGAGAATTATAATTTAATTTTACTTATATAAAATTGAGATTGAAATCAATATAAACATTATGAGATCAATTATGATTCTTCCTTTCTCTAAAAAGCTTGATCAACGTATGTGGAAAGTTCTTTTAAAAACTCTTTAGGAGCGATGCCGTGGGTTAAAATTTTGTGCCACATCTTCACATTTTGTATATGAAAGGTTGAATTGCCTGCATCTAACTGCTCCGCGAATTCTGCAATTAAATCGTCTAAAGAAAACTCAGATTTATCGAACTGTCCGAAATATCCACCAAACGCAAAAAACATGTTCATGATCATCTCGATATCTTCTTTAGAGAATCGTTCTCGGCAATGCTTACAGATTACTCCCATTTTTATGCTCGATTGATACAATGTGTGTCGATCTTTAATGTCGGCGCGGCAAATGGAACATTTTATCTGATTAGAAATTTTTGAATCGGGAGCGTTGATCATGTAATACTTATAAAACAGAGCTATTTAAAGGAAAAGGAAAATTAGGAACACAAAATTTTTGCTTTATATAACGACCTAATGCTAAACTAAAGAAATTCCTCTTTCTAGAATCTGGTGCTTCAAATCTCTTGAAATTTGGTTATCCCAAGATACGAGTTTCATTCGCTTAGTATAATCCACACCAAACTTAATGACAGAATTTTAATTGCTCTAACTCGGATAATATTCAATCTTTAAATTGTTAGAAAAGTGCACCTTAAAGCTTTAAAAGCATTATTTTCTCTTATTTTGTAATCCTAATGTCATAAAGCAATTTTTCAATAGACATCTATTTTCGATGGGAACATTTAATAATTTATATAATAATATGTAATTCAATAAATTGAATCCAAATTAAAAATATGCCAAGCATTACTTCTCTAATATCTCAAAGAATTAAACCCTCTTGCGCTGTATGGGAAATTACACTAAAATGTAATAGTAATTGCATTCATTGTGGATCAAAAGCAGGAAAAAGCCGTCTTGATGAACTGAATACTGAAGAATCTTTAAAATTAGTTAGGGAAATCCATGATTGTGGTTATAAAGGAGTTGCTTTAATGGGAGGAGAACCATTAATTAGAGACGATTGGTATGAAATTGCGAGAGAAATTAAAAAGAATAAGCTAGAATTATCAATTGTTACAAATGGCTTAACCTTAATTGATAACATTCAAAAATTAAAAAGCCTAAAAGTTGATTGCGTATCACTAAGTTTGGATGGGGGGTCGGCTAAAGTCCACGATTATCTTAGAGGCATTCCGGGAGCATTTGAAAAAACACTAAATGCGATTAACCGATTAAAAGAAGAAAAAATGCCTGTCAGTGTTATTACAGCAGTAAGTAAAACTAATTTAAATGAGTTAGATAAGATAAAGAACATATTATTAGATCGAAATATTGCTTGGCAAATTCAGATAGCAATCCCTATCGGACGCTTTCCAAGAGAATTAACGATTTCGAGGGAAGAATTTTACACTGTAGCATTATTCATTGCTATAAATGTTAAAAAATATTCTTATAAAAGATTGCCAGTTATTGGTGCCCATTGTTTCGGCTATTTTTCAAGGTTCATACCAAATTTAGGGTTGGATCCATGGGTGGGATGCCAAGCGGGAATATCAGTTTTAGGTATTCAGAGTAATGGAAATATTAAAGGATGTTTAACGCTCCCAGATGGATTTATCGAAGGAAATATTAGAACGCAGAGTTTGAAAACGATTCTGGAAAAATTAAGGTTAAAACAAAAACAATTAAGAGGTTATTGCGTAGATTGCGATTTGGCAAATATATGTCGGGGAGGATGTATGGGAACTGCTTATGCATTAAAAGAATTTGATGAGCCTTATTGCCTAAGAGCAATCGAAAATAAAATGTTTTCATCGAAACAATTACCAATTAAAGGGAAATTTGATTCAACAGTTTCAATATTAAAAAATATGTATCATAACTTAATATTCAAATAATCTGATTATAAAATTTAATGGATGGATGCTAAAAATGGTAGCAAATTTTTTTCAATTGATTAAAATCGGAAAAGAGTTAGGATTAAGTAAAAAAGAAATAAATAAAGTCTTTTTATTTGACGATAGTAGATATCCATTATTATTCAAAATCCTATTGATAATTATGTCTATATTTGTGAGCGTTTTCATTATTATTATAGGAATTGAGGCCTCAAGACATATTTATCCGGCGGGAACATTATATTCTACTGTAAAAATAAAGGATTTTAAAGCTAAAAATTGAAGGTATAAAATTCAAATAAGAAGGGAGTATTTAGAAAATGATGAAAGATATAATTCAGCTCTTTAAAATCGGTAAAGAGTTGGGACTAAGTAGGAAAGAAATGAATAAAGTACTAATATTTGACAATAGTAAACATACTTTATTATACATAAGCCTGTTGATAATATCATTTATTTTTTTTGGGATCATAATAATAATATTAGGAATAGAAGCAATAGAAGCCTCTAGAAATACGTATGCATCAGGTACTTTCTATTCTACTATAAAAATAAAAGACTTTGATAAAAAAAAATGAGACTTAATATTGGTTGCGGAAAAAAATACGATCCCGATTATTGTAATATTGATTTGTATGAAGATTTAGTGGCTGATAGACTGATGTCAGCTTTTAACCTTGAATTTGATGACAATACTTGCGATGAAATTAAAGCGATTCATGTAATTGAACACTTAAGTTTTTTTGAAACTATTTATGCACTTAGTGAATTTTTTAGAGTGTTAGAACCTAATGGGAAATTAATCCTTGAAACTCCTGATCTCGAGAAAACTTGTCAGCAGTATTTAAAAGCAAACGGAGAACAGAAAAAAGAAATATTGGGATGGTTTTTTGGAATACCTCATAAAGGTTTACAGCATAAATTATGTTTTCCCCCGTTCCTCTTAATCGAACTATTGGAAAATACAGGATTCGATAATATAATAACCTCGAGTTTTTACAACGATGAGTCTATTCCCTCAGTTAAGTTTAAATGCTTTAAAAGCGGGAATAGTGATGTATTTGAAGTATTTCAAGTTATTTCTAAACTCCGTAAGGAGTTACTTTTAAGCAATCAAATTGATTTTGCCGATTCCTTCCTAATTAAAGAGCAAGAAGATTTAGTAACATTCATAGCGTCAAAGCTACTTGAGTTAAAAAAAACTCAAAAAAAAGAGTTAATTAAGGAACTATTTATCGAATTGTTGTTTAAATGGCCTAAAATCGTAAAAATGTTATTAAAAGTTATAGAAAATGAGAATTATATCCCTCAGGCAGAAAATTTAAAAATTAAAGAAATAGCAGAACTTTTAATAGAACATAATATTGTTAATATACTTTTTAATTCTATAACTGAAGGTGCTACAAATCCCGGAACGCAAAGAATTGTCTTTTTTTCAGTAGAATCGTTTGCTAGGAAATTAATAGAAAACCTTCTAGATTCCAAGGAAAATCAAGAAAGTTATCTAGAGAAACTTAAAAATCTGCAGAAAACCTCTAAAGATTTAAGTAATAATATATTCTCAGTCGCTTTAATTGAGAGAAAAGCTTTAAACCTTTTTTATCTCGGAATTAAATCATTTCATCAAAAAAATTATACTCATGCTCATAATTTATTTTTAAGAGCAATTAAAATAAATCGAGATAATTATTTATTTTTCTGGAATTTAAGTAGAACATTAGCAAGGCTAAAATCATACAATCAATCGGAAAAAGTTTATAAGAAGACGTTGCGTCTAATAAAGATAACCAATGTTAAAAATAAACAAGATTTAAAATCGCAAATCCAGGACGAATTCAATTGGATTAAAAAAAGGAAGGGAAATAAACCTAAGTTCGATCCGATAATGTAATAAATATGATATTTAATTTGAGGGAAGAAATATGAGTGCTGATATAAAAAAATTTTATGAAGTAGGAAAAGAATTAGGATTAACTAAAAAAGAGATAACTCAGATAATGATTTTTGATAATAGTAAAAATGCTTACTATTGGAGATTACTGCTAATTATCGTCATGTTCCTAATTATAATTGGATGGTTTAACTCATTAATTTTTATAACTGGAAAAATAAATGAAAATGTTTACCCCTCAGGAACGTTGTACTCGACTGTAAAACTTAAAGATTTTAAAAATAAAATTCAAGTTATTTAGAGAGATTTATGTGAAAATATGATTGAGGAAATAAAGACGATTGTAAGGAATAAAATAGCAATATTACCCATGTTAGGGGCAATTCTAATAATAATCTCGCTTTTCACGCCATTTGCAATTTCTAAGGGATTGGAAGGAATATCCATCTCAAGTCAATCCAATGTGTGGTATTGGGGAATTTATCAAGAACAAGAACAAATTTTTTCTCTCAAGATACCTCTTATGCTAAATATAATCCTATCTACAACTATGATTATCTTTGCGACTTTGATACTAATACTTTCCATAGAGTTTGGTTTAAATGATTTAAAAAAGAAATTATATGGTGAATTAATTTTCATTTTTATTGTTTTAATTTATCTCTCAATGACTCTAACTGTAAGATTAATAGAATACGCTTTTTCTGTCATGCCAGATTTAGAACCCGCTTTATGGTCTCACGCTCCTTTTTGGAGTTACCGATTAGCAGGTTTCGGTAATTTTGGAATAAATATTGGTATCTTCTTAGTTGTATTAGGAAGTATTATATCGTTAATAGAGTCAAGAAAAAGTTTTTTCTATATAGAAATAACTATTATATTAATTTGGATAATTAGCTACCTAATTTTTCCATTTGGTTTTTTTTAAAAAAATTAGAAAACTTAAAAATACTAAATTTATGAGAAGAAATTTATTAAACTTAATATTAAAAAAGAATTAGACTGGGTAAGAAGTAAGCAAAGATTAACCCCTAAATTTGAACCAATAATCTCGATTGAAAAATATCACAAGATTAGTTAAATTAGATTTTGGAATAGTCTAATAAATCTTCTAAAAAATATATTTCTGTTTCGAATTTTTTTTCATCTAATTGTGCAATTAATTCACTTTCTTTTCGAGCAAATAAGGCAGGAATATTATTTTTTATTGCTAGAGCAATTGTAGCACAATCTGGAAGTGCTATTGGATTAAAGCATTTTAACGTACTTATATCTCTCAAAAAAGAATCTAAAGAGAATACTTCAAAATAATTTGAACTTAATAAATTATCTGTTTTTTTAAAAGCTTTATCTCTCCCTAACTTCCTACATAAAATATAATCCGTTTCTATAATTGCTAGAGTAGTAGTTGAAGGAATTATTTTTTCATCAGCGATATTCTTGTATAATTCAGATTTATCTCCGGATAATAATAACTCAATCATGGCACCTCCATCAAAAACAACTTTTTTAAAAGGAAATATCATCTTTTTTCCTCTCTAAGTACAATTCGTCTAATACGGAATTGATATCTATATTTTCAACTTTTTCACATGCATTTCTAAATTTCCTTTTATCTTTCTTATTTTTTTTCATAAAATAGTTACTGATTAAATATTTGATGGTTGTATTATAATTTATCTTTTCTTTTTTCTGAATTTGCAATTGAGCTGCTACTTTAAGCAATTCTTCTTTTGTCTCATCATCAATTGTTATTGTTGTCATTGCGTATCACTCATAGTTTTAATAACATTCATGAATTATATAGAAAATATTAAATTTATTATTATTTATTTTAAGGTTTTTAGAACTCTGATTTTCCTCATAGTTGGAGTACAACCTAACGAAGAGTTTGAAAAAATAATCAAAGAAAACTTGGAAAATCTACTTGATTTTCATTGAGAAAAATTTTACGACATTCCTCTGTTGAATAGATTTGTACATTAGTATATTGTATAAAATTATCCGGATTTCTATAAGTCTTTTCCTAATCTCTTGCAAAGCTTTAATTAAAGTCTAAATTATACTAAAAAAAAATCAATAGAGAAAAAGATTCCAAAACCTCATTATTTAAGTTTTTTCTGAAATTAGTAGTTTCATGTAAGAGTTTTAGGACACATATGATTAATCTTTTATTCTTTTAATCCTCGCGTAGTGTAAATAATTCAATAATATTAGTAAACCAACTGGTATTCATCCAATAAACCAAAAGAACGGTCTACATAAAAAAAGCCGATATAGCTAAATAATTAAATAGTATAGAAATAGTCTAATTAAAGCTATTCGATGTGCTTATGAAATCTATAATTCCTTTCTTTTAAGGGCTAAGAACATAAAAAGAAACGACAACGCTATATAGAGGCTCATAATCAAAATCGCCACTTCCATGGTTGGTGTTCGCCAAACTTTTACGGGAGGAAGTAAATCGCCTGCGTAATACACCAAAAACCACCGTTCACCGCTGAAAGGACCCCCTGGGATGACAAACTTTATTAAATTTCCTATATAATTTAACGAAAAAATGGGCTCTATTTCTTGATTTATTGCTGTTAAAGCTTGCTCGAGTATCAGAAATCCTACAAGATATATCAAAATGACGATGACAGTGGTTAAATTTGCTTTCGGCATAATAGTGCTAAATAACAATAGTAAACCACTTAGAGTTATTGTATAGAAAATAGCTATTCCAAGCGAAATATACGATTCTGGGATTACGGTGTCGTAAATAACCCATACGGAGATATCCAACGTCAAATAATGTATTATCACTAAAAAAATAATAATACTCAAATTGGCGATATATTTTCCTCCGATTAATTTATATCTATTAATTTTCGGAAACAGAATATACCCAGTTTTATTAGCGAATTCTGAGCACACGATGTCAGAGAAAAAGAAGCACGAAACGAATATAATGAAAAACCTAAAAAAATCAATTTCATCTCGAAATAATTTACCTTCATCAAAATGATACGGGTAAAAAAACGAAAATAAAAGCACAAAAACAACAGAAACGATACTAAAAAATAGAACCTTTTTCCATCGCAACCTAAGTTCCAACAAATACGTCCTTAGGAATGGGTTGAAGATCTTTTTTTTTTCCTTACTATTCTTTTGTCCATTTTTTGTTCTCGTTTTTGCTCGTTCTTATTTAATTTCTTCTAAATATAGTTTTTCTAAGAGAGAAGTTTTTGATTGTGAAAAGGATGTTACAGTAAACTCTGCGTCAAAATCTTTTCCTAAAATTTTAAAAATCTCTCCTTTAGATTCAGGTTTCCCATCGTAGTAGATGATAAGATTCTTGCTTGAGGGTTGATATTGCACGGGGGACTTAACAATTGTGGGATCTATATTTTTATCCAAATACGGCGCTAATTTTTCGTTAAGTTTTTTCTCGACCAATTCAAATCTTTCTAATGGAATTGGCTTAAGGAGTTGGCACACAATTTCACTTGTTTTAAGTAACTTTTCCATATTTTCGATTCGATCAAATTTAATAATTTCTCCGTTATTTATAAACGCAATTTTCTCACATATTTCTGATATCTCTCGTAGCATATGTGATGCTATAAAGATCGTTTTCTTTTGTTCTTTAAGTGTCATCAAATATTGGCGAATTTTGATTCGAGCCTTTGGATCTAACCCCGTTTGAGGCTCGTCTAAGAATATAATCTCTGGTTCGTGAATGATAGCTTGTATAAATCCTAGTTTTTGTTTCATACCTTTCGAAAATTTTTTTATCCTTTTTTTTTTCCAATTTGCTAAATCAAAAAAAAGAAGTAGTTCGTCAATTCGTTGCTTTATTTTATTTTTCGGGTACTTGTGAAGTTGAGCGTAATGTTTTAATAACACGTACGGAGTTGAATCGTAAAACACAGGAATGTCGATTAAAAAGCCCATTGAGACGAGATCCTGCGAATTTATGCTTATATCCTGTAAATCTCCCCCCTTATTTTTTATTAAGATCTTCCCCGAAGAGGGTTTTAAAAGTGTTGCTATTAGTTTTATAGTTGTTGTTTTGCCTGCTCCGTTTGGACCGACAAACCCAATGGTTTCTCCTTTATGAACTTCAAGATTTACATTATTAACTGCAAAAAAATGTCTAAACTTCTTAGTTAAATTATCTAATTTTAGTACTATTTCGTTCAAATTATTGTCACTTATTAATTTGTTTATTGCCAAATAAATGCTTAGGTTTTTATGATAGCATCATTTGAATAATTCTTTTATCGCAAAATTAATTAAGAAAATAGTAAAACAATTAAAACTCCTATATTAAAAAACAATTAAAAAAAAATTCAATTTCCTCCTTTTTAATTCCAGCATCTTTAAAAACATCCTATGAAGCTTTTCACGACCTAATACTAAACTAAAGAAATCCCTCTTTCTAGTATCTCGTATTTCAACTCACTCGTGATCTGTTTGTCTCTCGATAAGAGTTTCATCTGTTTAGTCTTGGAGTTAAACGATTTCGATAAGCTAACATTTATGCTGTTGATCCTCGAATACAACTTGTTAAAAAATGGTTGATTCTTCCCTAATGCAGGATCGAAAGAGACCTCGTGTATCAGAATTAGAACGATCTCTTCCCTTAAACAACGCATAATGAGGGGAAACAGTTGCGAGCTAAAATATTCGTCTAAGAGTGCCGTCTTTTGCCTGACATTGGAGCAACAAGAAGCAGCTAACCGTAGATGGTGAGACACATTGTCAATTACTAAATATTTGGTGCTAAATGGTAATATTACGCTTCCTAGGGTTGCTAAAAAGACTGATTGATCTTCGTAACTCAAAAAGGGAGACGAGACAGGATATAAAAAGATTTTTTTCACGAGGGCGTCAAACTTACCGGGAGAACTTTTAAAAAAAGTATGCAGTCGCTTTTTGGGAAATTGTTCGCTCGCTTGAATCCAAACGCAACGCTCATCAGTAACATCCTCGCAACTTAACGCGGACGCGACTAACTGGAGCGCTAAGGTTGTTTTACCGGTGCTTGACTCTCCCGAAACCGAGATTATTCTTCGCTCCCTCAACAGATCGAACAAAGACGCAATGTTAGAAGGATTACTCGGCTCCATCGTGTTTTAATCACTGCTCAATAAGTCTAACACTTCTTTTTGAGTTTTATTAATTGCTTCGCGTCGCTTTCGAGCTTCTTCGGAAATCTGTTGCGTCGCACTGTTACTCTGGGAGTCGGTCGATGTGAGCTGTTGAAGCATCATTAGAGCAATTAAATCGTCTAATCGGCTATCTTGGTGAGGTTGACTTCCGCCAAAAAAAGCACCGAACAACCCATTCCCACTTTTTTTCGCTTTGTAAACGAAGTATATTACCACACCAATACCGATGATAATTACCGTGTAGAACGGTTCTTTCTGGTAGAACATCAGCATAGCCACTATTATGGCGATTAAACAAAAACTTTTCATTACCACTGCACCTCCCTTTCGTTTGGGTCGTTTATGTGCTTAAACCTTCTCCTTCGAGTGAGAATTTTCGGCCTTGTTACCTGCAGTTTTCCCATTTTCTTGGCTATCCCTCGAGTGATTTTACTGACTATCCAGAACGCACCTTTTAATCCAAAGTAGAATGCAGTAAGAACTACAAAATATTCGATGTAATACAGCACCTCAAAAGGAAGGACGAAGTAATATAAATCTACAAACAACCACACGAACACGCCAGAGAGCACCAGCAGAAATATTTGGTAGAACGAGTAGCGAGGATCGTTTTGAAAGGATCTACCAATTAATTTGATATCTTGTCCAGAAGGCTCTAAACCTACAAGTAACGACACACCAAAAGCTATTGCCACTACTTTTACCCATAATTCAGTCTGCATATGAAAGATCACGTCCAAACAGAACATAAATAAAAAAGTAGACACCAGCATAGGAGCAAAACTGATCGCAAAGGTTTGTAAGAGGGAATTTCGCTCGAACTCCGGAAGACCTACCGAACCGTGAATAGCTACCCTCGACTTATCTTCGCTTCGGTATTTCACCCGCACTTTACCAGTTTTCACTCCGAACAAGGTTGCCAGTGTATAGTGCGCCACTTCATGAACGAATACTCCCACAAAGGTTAGCACATTAAACGCCGCTTTGTATCCAGGGGTTCGAGCATATTTATAAAAAGCTTGCACGACCATTGAACATCCTAGCATAACAAGAAGCCAGCAATATAATTCAATCATGATTACATCTTTGTTATTATAGGAATTTATTTAAAAGAAAAATTTAATGCAGAAAAAATTCCAATTTCTGAGTTAAGAATATAACGAGATATATCGCTTTAGATGCTAAATAAATTACTAGTTTAACTCTTTCTTTGATCTCCCCACTAAAGTAATTATCATTTTTAAGAGGTGTTTATAAAGAAATTTATGGATAAGATTAACGTAAGAATAAATGTGATATTCAACAAATAACCATCAACGGGAGACTTAAGAAAAGTCGAAGAAATAAAATCCAATTTTAATTATCTATAATTAATGTGCTCAATTCAAATGGATTTTGATTCTACTTGAATTATTAACATAATCACATAAAAAAGGACATATATATAGTTATTATATCAAAAATTCCATTACAATTCTTTTTATATTCCCAATTTATGTTGTAACCTCACCGGCCGTGATTCAAAAATTCTCCTTGTTTGGAATAAAAATGCAAAATTATGATTTTGATTAAAAAATGCATTTTTTATCTTCTTTTTATAGAATGAATTCACATTAAAGCATGAAATCTTTAAAGTTTATTTTGATTTCTCGCTTCATTCTTCGCTAATCATTTGAATATCTCTTACATTTTTAAACATTTATCGTTTTTTTTTGTAATTCCAAATGTTCAAATAGCAAACTGGTGATCTTTATAGATTAGTTAAAATAAAAGTTAATCGATATTTTTCAAAAAAATTATAAAAAAGTTGGAGAAAAATGGCAACAACTAAAAATATTGATAAATCAAAATCGTTAAAAAAAATTCCTTTAGTTGATCCATACTACCAGTGTGAAATATGTGGATCTAACGACATTGTGGAGACTCAGGAAGGATTTACTTGTCGAGCGTGCGGGATAGTATTAGAAATTCAAAAACTAGAATATCATAGACCTTACGATGCTGATCTCGTTCAACATGCGGTATTAAGCAAAACTCAGATTGGTTTCAAGTCCGAAAGGCGTAAGTTACAACATTCAGCAAAGTTAGAAGGTCTTAGTCGGATTGACGCTTCCCGTTCCACCGAAGAACATGTCGTATTAACAGCTAAAGTAGAAATTAAAAGAATACTAACCGCTTTAGGTTTCTCACTAAACGATCTTGATATTATTTTATGTAAGTTTAAAGAGAATCGCGCTAAATTAGGTAAAGGCACAAAATATAGGAGTGCAGAAATGCTAGTGCCTTGTGTGATATACGCCTACTATAAAGAAAATAACAAACCAATTCGTGAAAGCGAGTTGTTAGATGTCGCAAAAATTTCAAAGAAAGACTTTAACGCATTTAAATTTTCGATTATTCGCATCTGGCCCGAATATCAAGAGCGAGATCGTAAGCAATACATAACTGAACGGATTTTAGAAGTGAGCGAGCATTTTAAATTAGGTATGTCGTTTTACTACCAATCACGACATATACTAAATAGATTTTACAATTCGATCAAAAATACTAAAGATGATGTTATCGTTGGATTAGTGTCCTCTATTACACTCCTCTGCTCTCAGAAAGGAAATGTGAGCATTTCAGCTCTTTGTGATCGATTAGGGATTAAAATGTCAACGATCCATAGACAAGTAGAGAGGAGAGTCATTCAGAAGTTTAATGTTCCTGGATTTAAAAGTCTTGTAAAATCGGCTGAATTATTAAAAGATGTTATGGAAAAATTAGGTGTACTCGACCAAGGTTTTGTCGATCCGATTGAAGCTTCGAAAAAATCACCTGAAAATGACGACATAGTTCAAATAATACTAGGAAACGCGAGTCAAGTATTTAACTCTCTAAATGTGAGCGATGAGTACTTTCTTTTCGTAAAAGAAGCAAGTGGGTATTTAGTTGCCTCAATTACTAATAAACAAGAGAATTTTAACCCCAATCGCAAGCTCAACTTTAAAGAATTTTATAATTCAAACAAAAACGAGATATATAACGATCAGGAGCAGGTAAAAGTAGAACTATGGAGATATTATAATCCAAAAGGTCCACCCGTGCTTTGTTGACGATGATTTTTGGACTGAATGTATATTTTCTTAATTTTTGTATGTTTTTTTTACTTTTTCTGTGATTTACTATATTAACTCATTATCCTTATTATTTACTTTTGCTTACAGCTCAAGAAGCTTTACCAATGATAGGACTTGGTAAGAAGTAAATTCTTCGAAAAACTAAAAACTCTAAAATTTCTTTTTTTTAATAAATTCTAATTAAAATTACTTTAAATCTGTATTTTTTCTAAATTGGCTCTATTTTTTAGTTAAATTTTGGTTTTTTTGAATTCCGTCACGACTTTATACAGAGTTCCGTATTTTTTCTTTATAAAGACTAGGTTTGTTTATAGATCAAAGCTTTTAAATACACTTTACGTGAAGTATATGAAATGGAAAAAAACCCGAGTTTTAGTTAGTATTGTTTTAATCGTAGTTTTAGCTTATTTTTCAACAATTAGTATCACATCAGTTGCTACTCCTGGTGAGAGACAAAACGAAAATTTTGACCTATTAGCTACTTCTGATACCTCGACCCTCGAAATTTTAGAAGCAGTTTTTGACGCAAAAAATGCGGATTTCGCTACATATGGCTATTATTCTCAAATTTATTCTGGCTCTCTTCAAGCAACTTATTACGCTCTGTATATCTTAGACGCGATTGGAAAGTTAGGCGTTATTGACCAACAAGCGGCGATTGATTATGTAATGTCCTTTTACGACACCAGTTCTCACATTTTCTCGGACGAGAACTCTGATAGATACTTAGCTTCAAAAATTCCGGGCAGATATTACCCGTTGTCAACGCTTTTAGAAGTCAATTGCTACGCAGTGCTTTCGCTGAACATCTTGAACAGTATTAATTCAATAGATATTGCTGACATGGTCACTTATATCTGGGGCTGCTATCACCCTTACTTGCACGGATTTGTTGGTCAACCCTATGATTCCTCCTTAGAAGAAGGGTTTAAAGTTCCTACCGCAGACAACACCTATTACGCGGTCATAACTTTAGATACGCTAGGTTTTGACTGGAATTCGCAACCTCAAGAGCGGGGTGATATTGCCTTGTATATTGACGGTTTACAATCTTTAGGTTCTTCTACCGGATTTTACAATGACAAAGAAGGCATGTTCGACTCCTTAATGGAACCCGAACCTAATCAATTTGCTTCTTACTATTGCGTGAAAACCTTAGAAACTTTCGGAAGCAGCTATGTAGATATAATAGATAAAAACATGTTTCATCAGCACCTTACAGCATTATATCATTCCGAAGGAGCCTACTTTGACATCTCAGACTTCGTGTGGGTGACTAACTATTCTAATATAGTTGCTACTGCGATCAATTTAGAATTAGCGGATATAACGGGTTTTACATCATATGTCAGAAACGAAGTAGTGGCTTTTATACTTAACAATCGAAACTTTTTTGGAGGCTGGGAAGCGTCGACTTCGATCAAATATCACGAACTCATCGACACCTTTCAAATCATAAGGTCGCTTTCTAATACGGGAGATATCTCGTTATTATCTTTAGGCGATAAAAACGAACTTGCTTCGTATATAACCTTATTTGCTCAAGAACGCGGATATTCTTTACTCTCGGAGGATTACACTTCAGTAGACTTAATCTACA
>CAZDTP010000050.1:0-31742 GCA_964508365.1 uncultured archaeon | reverse complement strand
TTAAACTATCTTTCTCAATATTTCTTTATTGATATCTGTGTTGTAGGAATTGTAGAAATTAGAATTATATTTTTGGTAAAAGGCTTCTTTCTTTGTTAAGATAGATTTAATGTCTTCTTTTTCAGGTTTGCCAGAAGCCCAAAAGATTTTTCCAGAACTGTTTAGGTTAATTTTTTCATGGTCTTTTATTACTTCGCCTGCTTTTATTACATATTCTATATTACCGAGAGCAGATTTGAAATCTTTATAGTTTTTTGAAATATCTGTATCATTTAAATTCAAATTTAGAATGTTGAGGTCACCGTCAGCTCCTAAACCTAAGTTCCCCTTGATACTCCCAATACCTAGAGATTTAGCAGGACTCGACCGAGTTAAAATAATAAAATCATTAAATGTTAATACTTTACTGTTACTAATTAGAGAGTTGTCCTTCAAGAAGCTAGCTTCCATATCATTCATAAATTGTTCGCGGGCTTTATTACTAATTAACCAGCTTGCGATTTCAGGAAGATTTATAATATCTGCGTAGTTTGGATAATTTATTGAAAATTGTAATTGCCAGGGAGTTATGTTTAATGCTAAATCAATCGCGTTTGCCCACATTTCGCAATCATCTTTCTTTTTTTTACTGAATTTTCTGAGGGTTGCGAAGGAGTCTCCTTCAGATTCTACAGAAGATCTAATTAGTTTGTAAGTGTCTGCTGAATTAATTAGTTTGTTTATAAGATGCCGATCGGAAGTAATCAAAGGGTTTAGAGCGTTAAAACCTATAAATCCCAAATCCATGTCAAAATCTTGATTTTCGTTATAAAATTTAATCAACTCAGAATTATCCCCGTCTATATTATAACTTGAGCCATGTGCGAGATGAAATATTTGAGATCGCTTTATTCCAAAATCGCTTTTTGGATTGGGTTTTAATCCAAGCGATCTTACTTTGTTTAAAGTTGCGAGTAAGTTTTCTTTTGAATATTGGGTCTCGTACCCTTCAACATGAGCATGAATCGAATGAGGTAATCCTAAATGCTCTACAAATATAGGGAGTTTTTCATACACATCCATAGGAGTGAAGTTGAATAACCTTCCTTTTTCTGTTAAGTTTTTTCTAATCACTTTCCAATTCCAATCTTCTGCTTCGAAAGGATTGTAGACTTTCAAACCAAAACCCTTAACTTTCTCCAATAGATTTGATAAAAAAACAGCACCTTCTTCAACCATCTTTTTCTGAAACTCAAGTTCTAAGGCCCATAAATTACTGGTATTTAATAAGAACGCTTTATCTAACACGGGTAATCGTTTTAAGTCAAAAATAGTCTGTTTTGTTAGCGATGGAAAAACGTTAGCTTCAAGAATAAAAGTATATCCGTTTGAAACATAGTCTTTAGCAATAGCATTTAGAGTCAAGCCATTCCATAGATTCTGAAAATTGTGATTAGCAGAACCTAATAATCGAACCCAATTAAGTTGTTGGGAGGCTACATGAGCGTGAATTTCTACTGCTGCGGGAATAACAGTTTTCCCTTTTGCGTCTATTTCTTTAATATCTTTACCGCTTACGAATTTATCTATAACTTTTCCTTCATCAATTAAAATGTCCTTTTTATCGCCTTCAATGTTATTAAAGGGGTCAAACACAAAACCGTTTTTTACAAGAAGTTTTGTCATCTTATTTTTTCACCAAAAGTTCTTGTATTATTTCTTTAAATTTCATTATTGGTTCATGTGTAGCTTCCACATTCACAACGATGTTTTTGGTTTGAAGTTCATTATTTTGAACTACTGATAACCGATTTGACCATATAGAAACGGGCATTGCAACCATTCCTTCAGGAATGTTATCATCTTTCTCAACTTTAACTATAACATACTTTTCTTCATTCGATATTTTTAGTTGTAGGCTGGAAACTAACTTTAATTTTTCAAAATCTTTAGGATTAATAAAACAAATAGCTAAATTCTCTTCTAAGGATTGTTCTGTCCCGAAAGCATGTTCTTTTGCTTGATCATTATCGATTTTTCTCATCGAGTTTAATATAAATTCCATGTTATTCCGACCCCCCTTTATTTAATAATCCATGTAATTGATTGAGTAATTCCTCATCTGAAGGAAGATTATTAGGTGGATTTAATAATTTATTTAACTCAATGGGTACTTGATCTAGGCGATAAGCTAATCCACCGCTTTCAATTCCCGTTATTGCTGTTGGTAACACTACATCTGCTATATGTGAAGTTGCTGTGCTGTGGTTATCTATAAGAATAAGTGGTTTTTTCGCTATTTTAGAGCTTAATGAATGAGGTAAATGAGAAATAGGGTCTGTCCCAACGATGATAGAACTATCGAAGTCTTCTTTTTCAATTTTAGAAACCAATGTATCCTCTGTTTTCACCATTTGATTGTGTTTGAATTCTAAATGACCCGAAACTCCATAAGCAGAGAGCGCTACATGATCGAATCCTGCCATGTTAAAATGACCTCCCATTATAAGCAACGATATTCGACCTTTTTCTTGCCTTTTATTTATCATTTGTAATAATTCCAATAATTCTTCAACCAGATCATAATCGGGGTGAGGTTGTATAACCCCTTGGCCAAGAATTATCACACCGTTTTCAGCACCTGTAAGATGGAGTAATAGTCTCTTAAGATCATTCTTATCTATTCCAGCGACCCCTTGAGATGGGATACTATTTGCAGTACAACATTCTTCTTTTAACATACGAATTAAGTCAATATCCTTATTTGGCTCTATGATTAAAGGAAGATCTCTTACACCCATTACTCTAAAAGATGCTGTTTTTATAGGATCCACTATCACTAATGTTTTAATTTCTCTTCCCGTCATGCGAAATTTACCCCGAGAAAAGAGAACTTTATTTAATAAGCGAGGGACCGTTTCTGCTGGATTAGCTCCCCATAAAATAATTAAATCTCCCTTATTAATAATCTCTGTAATAGTCGTTAGGTTTATTCCAAGACTTTTTGCTTTATTAAAGATCTTCCCCTGACAAATTGAAGCGTTTGAGTCTATGAAACCATCAATTTTTTGCGCTAACTTAATTCCTGCATCTTGAGCTTCACAGGATACATTTGAAAAACCATATAGTAGTGGAATAGAAGAGTTTTTAATGATTTCTATAGCTTTCTTAATAGCTTCATCCCATGATGCTTCTTTTAATTCTCCATCTTTTCTAATCAAAGGACTTATAATCCTGTTTTTAGCACTCACTAGATCGAACCTTTCTTTTCCCTTTAAACAAGCCCCTATAACTTCACTAATAAATAATCCATCGCTTTGAACGATGATATCATCGCATAGGAGCGAACAACCTGAACAAGTAAATCTTTTCATTATCTATTCATCAACTGGTTTTAATGAATTACTAATTATACATATTCAATTTTAACTGCTTCGCGAGGGCAATAAGTCTCACAAACGCGACACTCCCTCTCTCTCCCTTCTGCGTCTAATCTTCTACAGTGTTCGATTTTTAACAATTCACATTTTCCTCCAATTACTTGAAATAGCTGGTGTTCCTCAGGGGGATACTCTGGAGCTTTTCCACTTAGACTTGATGGACAATATCTCGCGTTTACGGGGCATACGGTAACACAAATTCCACAACCATCACAAAGCTTATCATCTATATTTATCTTTAGTTCTTTCTGTTGTCCTTCTTCAGAACCTAATAGTTCCTTTAATGCATCGTATTGTTTTTTATATTTGGGTTCCAATAATGGAGGACAATCATCTACTTTAACTTTTCCTTGCAATAAATCTAAACTAAACGCCATACATGTAGGCTTTCCGCATTTTTTACAGTTGGTTTTTGGTAGAAATTTATACAATTCCATAAAGTTTTGAACTGGTAAATTAATTCACCTTAAAAGTATTATTAATATAGACTCTCACGAGTGAATAATATTTAGATACTTATTAATTTCTTTAGATTATTGAATATAAATATTCTCGCTCTTGTTGACGTCAATTTTATAACGAAATAAGTTTGCGGAAGAGTGTTTTATATTAATAGTATAAAAAATCCAAAACAAATAGTATTTGTATTATTTAATATGGGTTTTTAACTCTCTAGATATTACTACTAGTGAGTGATTATGCAAGTTAAAATACTTGATAAACAACAAATTGATAAAATTCATACCAATTCTCTTACCATTCTTGAAAATATTGGAGTTTACATACCTCATGAAGAAATCCTGTCTCGGTTTATAGATTACGGCGCACACAAGGAAAAAAATAATAAAATTGTGAAAATTCCTTCAGAAATAGTTATGGAACTCGTCTCTAAAGCGGGTAAAAAGTTCACTCTTTATGGGCGTGATGTTTCAAAAAAAGCAGAATTTGGATTAGGAAAACATAATTACAACTCTTCTGCAGGACAATCATTTTTTATTGAAAATAGTGGGAAAACGCGCAGGCATACTACTTTGAAAGATGTTGAGACCGCTGTTCGATTAGCGGATGCTTTAGATCAAATAAATATACCAGGTGCCATGTCAGATCCTCTTGAAATCCCCGTAGAATGGCGAAGTATGCAAGTAGCATTAGAAATGGTCAAAAACACAGATAAACCAATTACTTTTTGGTTTTACGATCGGTTATCAGCTAAATATCTCGTTGATTTTCTTGTGTCTCTTAGAGGAGGTCAAAAAGAAGCTCAGAAATATCCGTTGTTCTATCCGTTGTTTGAGCCTGTTAGTCCTTTAAGTTTTCCATTCAATGGAATCGATTTATTATTCGAGACTGCTCGGCTCAACCTTCCTGTACATATCGGACCGATGGCTCAAATGGGAGTTTCCGCTCCCGCTACTATAGCTGGAACCATGGCTCAAGAAAACGCAGAAATTTTAGCTGCAATATGTATAACTCAACTAATTAAAGAAGGAATGCCCGTATGCTACGGTGGAATCTGCCACGCTTTTGACATGAGAACTGCCCAAATAATCTTTGGTGGTCCGGAACAAACTATTTTTAGCGTTGCTATGTGTGAAATGGGAAAGTCGTACGGTTTTCCCGTATACATTAATGCTGGATTAACAGATTCTAAAATACCCGATGCTCAAGCAGGATTTGAGACCGGAATTACTCTATCTATGGGAAGAGCTTCTGGAGCTGACATATTTGGCCATATGGGTATAGGGGGTATGGATCAAGGTACGTCTTTAGAAATCTTGGTAATGCAATCTGAAATTATTTCTTATATTGAAAGCACAAATAGAACTCTTAATTTCGATGAAGACGACTTCGCTTTCGATATAATTAGCGAAGCGGGTCCTAAAGGGAGTTTCCTCAATAAGCGACACACTGCTAAGAATGTTAGAAGGTCTTTATGGATCCCAAAAATCTTAGATAGGAATAATTACGATACATGGGTAAAAAAAGGAGCAAAAAGTATGGAAGATCGATGTCGTTTGATTAAAGAAGAGATACTAGCAAAGCATGAACCAGTACCCTTGCCCGATGACATGAAGAACGACCTCGAAAGAATAATAGATAGAGCAAAAAAAAGTTTTACGAAAAAATCTTATAAGTGAGTTAAAAATATAAATAAGAAAGGTGATTATTATAAATTCTAAAAATTTGAATATTGTTGCGATATTTGCCCACCCTGACGATCTTTCTATATTTTGTGCCGGGACACTAGCGAGATGGGCAGAAGAAGGCCATAATATTTATGCATTATGTTGTACTAGCGGTGAAGTGGGAACCTTAAGGCGAGATTTAACCAAAGAACAAGTTGCCGCTACTCGGGAAAAAGAATTAAAGGCTGCTAACGAAATGATTGGAGTAAAAGAAACCATAATCCTTGATTACCCCGATGCGGGATTTATTAATGGTGCTGAGTTACGAGAGAAGCTCGTTTATTTTGTTAGGAAGTTAAAAGCAGATCGCGTGGTAACCTTTGATCCTTGGGTTGCTTATGAGGTTCACCCGGATCATGTAATAGTGGGGCGGATGGCAGCTGAAGCAGCAGCTTTTGCCGCATTTCCTTTACTCTATACTGATCAAATTAAAAATGGTGTAGAACCCTATGAATGTTCAGAAGTTTGGTTTATGGGGCTCCTAGGTCACAAACCTAATTATTTTGTTGATATTAGCTCAACTTTAGAAAAAAAAATAGAAGCCGCTTTAAAATTTGAAGCAACTCTTGAACTTCTTGCAAATTTATTCGCCCCAAAAATCGATCCTGCCAATGTTTCTCCAGATGAACTTAGGAAACTTACAAAATACGCAAATAGACTTTATCGTTCGATGGCAGAAGCAATTGGAAGTAAAGTTGATTTAAAAGCATCTGAAGCCTTTTTTGTTCAAAAAACCCTACCTGGGCATTTTGATAACTTCCAACAATTAACCTCAGAAATGTTAGGAAATCCCCCAGAAAAGCCGAAAATCTATTAAGATGCTTTTGAGATTAAAATTATTCTTTTTTTTATTTCTTCAATTTGATAAAAAATGATTTAAATCTTTATATATAAATTCCTCATAATATATTTTAACTTTAAATTTTAAAAGAAAAATTATAAGTAAATAAGGAGTTAAATAAAAATGACTGAAAAAACGGAAAGAACATATAAAACACCGTCAGTATTAAACATTCTTTCGTATAGTACTGCCGGTTTTTGGAGCATGTTTGCTTGGTCTGTTTTTGGTTCTTATGTATTCTTCTTTTATGAAGTCGCAGTGGGATTAAGTGCGGGTTATATCGCTTTTGCCATGATAATTTTTACAATATGGGACGCTGTTAACGATCCTCTCGTTGGCTTTTTAACTGATCGTATTTTCAAATTCACAAAAAAGATTGGAAAAAGATTTCCGTGGATTGTCATAGGAATCCTACCTGCTAATTTTGTGTTTGTTTTATTGTTCATGCCACCTACTTACGATACTTCAAATCCTTGGGTGCTTTTTGGATGGATCGTATTTACGACCTGTTTATTTGATACTATAACGACACTATGTTTCGTTAATGTTGACGCACTCTTCCCAGATAAATTTCGAACTGATTCAGCACGTAGAAAAGCAAGAGGTTGGGGCACACCTCTATCGATTTTAGCTCTTCCTTTTGCAAGTATAATTCCTCCATTCATCATTACTTTAAAAAATCCTATTACTTATATCCCATTAGCTTGGTTGTGCGTTGGTATACTCGCAACGATGGCAATATTATTCCTTCCTGGTATGTATGAGAACAAGGAAATCAAAGATAGATACTTTGTAAGTAAAGTTGAAAGAGAAAGTTTTGTAAACACGCTTAAATCGTCCTTGAAGCAAAAAAGCTTTGTTATATATATTATCTTATTTTTTGGATTTCAAATCGTGACTGGTTCGTTAACTGCCTCAATTCCTTACGCCGTTCAAATTGTGTTAGGTGGACCCGATCCAGAAGGTAATACCATCCTCCTTTTTGCATTTTTCCTTCAAGGAGCAATAATAGGTGCAATAGTGTGGATATTTCTTGCTAAGAAAATAAGAAATAACAAAAAAACCGCTGTCATCGGTGGTGTGACTTTAACCCTTGCAGCCTTACTAACCACATTTTATGTAGGGCTTATCGATTCTATAATTTACATTACAATTCTAGGATTTATGATGGGGAATTTCTGGGCGTTAATGACAATATACTTAGCAGATGTTATGGATGAAAGAATGATAATAACCAAATCAGATATAAGAGGAGCGACTATAGGGGTTCAATCATTCTTCTCAAGGTTGTCTCGAGGAGTTCAAATTGCAACTTTTGCGATTGTCCATATGCTCACTGGATTCGTAGAAGGTCAAACCGTTCAAACAGAATTAGCAAAGCTCGGGGTACGCCTTCATATGAGCGTCATACCCGCTATAATTTTAGCGATATGTACTTTCATATATTGGAAGTATTATCCTATTACGCCACAAATATGGATGGAAAATAAGAAAAAGCTCAAAGAACTTGGGTTTTAGTTAAATAATAATTTTAATTCTTTTTTTTTTTATTAATTTGTTATAATTGTAAGAGAATAGATTTTAATTTTGCGTATATTTTGTTAATTGCCTGACTGGACACTGATTCTGGGGCATAATCTACAACAGGTTCTGCGTATGACATTGCTTCTGGAATGGACAGGTCGAAGTTAATTCTGCCTAAAATTTCATGACTCGATTTTTGAATATATCTGTTTAATTGCTTCTGAGATGCGCTTTTTAAATCTGCTTTGTTGATCACGATCCCGAAAGGTATGTTAAACTGGTTAACCATTTCAAGTGCTCGTTTTAAATCGTGCAAACCTGAAGGTGTTGGCTCTGTTATTGCAACAACATAGTCTAAACCTGAAACTGTAGCAATTACGGGACAACCTATTCCTGGTGGACCATCAATTAGAATTAAATTAGTATCATTATATTTTTCGAGATTTTGGGTGTGTTCCTTAACCTCTGAAACCAATAACCCAGAAGTAGTACTTCCCAATTTAGTTTTTCCATAAATTAAAGGTAATTCGCTGCTGGTTTCATAAGATATTATTTCTCCGCTTTTAACAGGATTAATTTCAAAAGCACTTTCAGGGCATAAAACTTTACACGCTCCACACCCCTCACACGCTAAATAGTCGATAACAGGAATATTATTATTTTCGTCCCAATTTAACGCGTTAAATTCACAAAAATGCTCGTTATAACATTGTTTGCATTGTGTGCATTTTTCCTCTAAGAACGTGGCTTTTTTTGTAGTATACATGTCTTGGGTTATTATATCTTCCTTAGACTTAGGTGGTAATATTAGGGCTAAATTAGGGGCATCGACATCACAGTCTAATACTATTAGATTAACATCGTGATCTTTATGAGCTATACTAGCTAGCGAAGCTACGAGTGAAGTTTTTCCTACTCCTCCTTTTCCAGAGATAACGGCAATCTTCTTTCTATTCACTTTGAAAATTCACCCCACTCCATTAGATTTTCAAAAATTTCGTTAAACGATTTATATCCCATCCCATTCTTATCAGAATTTCTGCTTTTTTCCATTAAAGGAATACCTTGGCAATATGATCTCACAATATCTTCGTCTAAGGGGATATCACCTAAAACTTCTATACCTTTTTCTTCCAATTCTAATAGAAATTTCTCTTTATAACCCAGTAGCGATGATCGATTCACAATTGTCTTGTATTCTTTCTTCAATAAATCAATCAATTCTATGATTCTCAATAAATCAAGCTTTCCGAATCTCGTGGGTTCTGTAACTGGTATGACAAGATCAGCACTATTAATTAATGCTTCTACGTCACAATGAGCTCCAGGCGCTGTATCCAATATAACGATGTCATATTTTTCTGGCTCTGTTTTTATAACTCCTTCTAAATTTTTAATCAATTTATTTACAATTACGGCTGAGCGCGCTTCGGATGGCTTCAACTCGCCTAGAAAAAGATCAATTTTAAATGCGGAGGCTGTGTAAATCCATCCAATAACTTTTAAGTCGGGTTCAATGGCGTTAGTCGGACAAATCTTATAACATAATTTGCAACCTGAACAGACCGTCGACATCGGAATTGGATAAGAATTTTTTATGTATAAGAGTGCGTGTGTTTCACAATTTTCTGCACACAACCCACACCTAGTACATTTATCTTCAATGATTTTAGGTAGGAAATAATGAACTTCTGTTTTATTCTTAAGCTTTGCGTTTAATAATAAAAAAGTATTAGGGTTCTCAACATCTCCGTCGATAAGAAGTACTTTATATCCTCGATTCTTAAACATTATTGCCAAATTTACGGCAACCAGCGTTTTCCCCGTCCCGCCTTTGCCACCTGTAACACAAATAATTTTTGATTTGAGCATTCTTAATCTTGCGTTTTATTTACTAAGCTATTCAAATTAATTTTACTCAATTAAATTTGTCTTCCTCTACCGCCACCACCCATACCACCGCCTCTGCCACCGCCCATACCACCGCCCATACCTGCGTGAGCTCCAACATTTGAAGACGTAAGCACTTGCAATTTACCACTTAAACGCAAATCTATTAATTCTTTCACAGTTAAACTTCCACCCTGTGATTGATAAACTTTAAGATTTAAAGCGCTTAAAGAATTCATCGCGTTAGGACCTAAATTGCCTACAATAACCTCTGTGGCTCCGTTATTACCAATGATTTGAGCCGCTTGAATTCCCGCACCACCCATCGCACCCTGCGCATCATTTGCAACGGATTTAACTTCTACTATCTCGTTATTCTCAATTGTAACAAATGTGAAGCTGTTGCACCTTCCAAAACGATTATTAATAACCTCATTCAAGCCTTTATTTCCAAAGGTAGGAATACCAATTATTACCATTTTTTATATATCACCTTTTAAAGTATGAGTAAGCTAATTTTTGTTTGTTTAAATAATTAATGAATGATTATTCTAAATAATCACTATAAAGAACAAATAACTTATAATCCCTCTTCTTAAAATTAAGGAGAATTATCGGCTTGTTTGCTTAAAATTGCAATTTATTGGGTTCTGATTTCAAAAAAACGAGCAATTAAAAAAATTCCACAAAGGAATACCGTTTAATCCAGAAATTTATCAAATACAAGATCCTCTGACGGGGCCATTTTTATTTTTCCATCCAAGTAAAGGGCTAATAAATCTTTTACTAATATTTTTCCATCAGGAGCGCGGAATGTTTTAATCTTTAATGAATTTAGTGCCATGGAAGCATTTAATCCCAATTTGTTAACAATCAGCTTTTCGGCGCCATTATTTCTAACAATCTTAGCTGCTAGAGTTGCGGCACTTCGGGTTTCATCAGCTGCAGAATTTTCAATTACTTTAACTTGCGTAATTTCATTATTATCTATAGTAATGAAAGTAAAACTATCACATCTTCCAAATTTGGGATGGACTATTTCATTTAATCCTCCCTCCCTATAACTCGGTACTGCTACTATTTCCATTTTAATATAACCTCTCTATACTAATCTTAATATTAATTTGATTTATATTTAACCAAATATGTGGTTATAGACTTGAATAATTAACTAAAAATTTTAAGATTATTATAAAACCATCTTCTGATTCTTTATAAATTTCTTCTATGCCAATTCCTTATATAATATGAGGGAAAAATTAAAAAATAAAGAATAATTATTCATAAAGTGATTTTAATTTTATAATTATAACTGGATAAATTAATCTGAAATATAATTGAAAGTATGTAAACCTTTTCAGAATATTAACGATAAATTAAAGGAGATATTTGTATTTTTAAAATCATAAGCATAACTTAAAGAAAATAATAGTAAATAACAAATGAAAAAGTGAATGAATTATGGGAGAAGATGAAATACCAGATATTGATTTAAAAGAAACAGTGAACCAAGGCAAGCAAGAATTATTAGACCAGCAAATGGTGAATATTCATAATAATATGGCTAAAATAAAGCATAAGATTGTGATCATATCAGGGAAGGGCGGTGTTGGTAAAACAACTGTAGCAGTAAACCTAGCGATGAGCTTGGCAAGTGTAGGTTTACGCGTAGGGATATTAGATGTAGACATAACGGGGCCGAATGTAAATAAGATGTTAGGTATTGACCCTAATGTTAGACCTCGAGTTGACCCAGACGCAAAGAAGTTTTACCCCGTTGATGGGCCCTTAAATACAAAAGTCGTTAGTATGGCTTTTTTAATAGAAAATAGCGATACTCCAGTTATTTGGCGAGGTCCAATGAAAATGTCAGCTGTAAGGCAATTTTTGGGAGAAGCAAAATGGGGAGACCTTGATTACCTAATCTGCGATTTACCTCCTGGCACTTCTGACGAAACTCTTGATATTTTACAGCTTATCCCCGACGAGAATGTAATTGTAGTATCCACACCGCAAGAAGTTGCGCTTATGGATGCTCGAAAGACAATTGTAATGGCAAAAACAATGGAAAGACATGTCATGGGGATAATTGAAAATATGTCCGGTTTTAAATGCCCTCACTGTAGCGAATATATTGATCTTTACCCTCCTGGTGGCGCAGAAAAGGCTTCCAAAGATTTTAATATTAAATTTTTAGGACAAATTCCTTTTGAGATCGAAGTTAGTCAACAGGGAGATCGGGGTTTACCGTTTGTTTTAAAATACCCTGAAAGCGAAAGTACTAGGGCATTCAAAGTAGCTGTATCTAAAATAAGAGAAGAATTAGAAAAATAATTTTTTTATAATTTTTTATTTTGATTTCTTAATCGTAGGCATGATTTGGGCTATCGCCACCTGCACATATGGGTTCATTTAAGGATTGCAAATTACCTTGTAAAAATAGTTGGATATTCTCAGACAGAGTTCCCTTTACCCCTTTATATAATCCAATTCTATATTGAGTGAACCCAGCGTATGGTCGCCCACCTATTCCCCCTACAATCATGTCTGTTATTTTTCTTTCTTTCATGTTATTAACTGGTTCCATACAACCTGTATGCCCATTATTTTGTAAAGAAAATAGCTTTTTTATGTTTTTTCCTTCGTCAATTTCGATTCCTACGAAATAATTACAATGACCAAAATGATCTGATATTGTATCGGATAGTTCTGGTCCATCGGAAGGAATTCCTATAACTTTATTTATTTATATCAGCTCTACTTATATTATTATTTAATTGAATGAATATTCGTAAGAAGATAAAGTTAACGATTATAAATTATCAAGTCTTTATCTGTAAAAAAAAATTAATAATGTGCTATAACCGACAAAAAGTTAAAAGTCCTTAAAGTCCTATGAATTCTGGGAGTATATATTACCATAATATATAGTCTGATAAATTATAAAAGAATTTATACGAACAACTATTTAATTTTATTACTCAATTGGAGAATTTGAAAATCTTCATAATAACAGGTTAAAGGTAATCTAAAATCAACTTAGCTCAAAAATCAGATGTATCAAAACTTTTAAAAGGAATCGTTATTTGTAAGGAAACTGGTATTTATTTATTAGATCTCATTTTGGATTCTGAAATTAATCCTATGTTGCTCTCATCGTTTGTAGGGGCGTTGTCCTTATTCGGTTCGGAGAGCCTGGGAAAGATTGAGGAAATTACAATTAAAGGTTTGTCGATCCAGATGATAATTGTGAATAAATTTGACCTAGTTTTAATTGCGATAATGGATAAAGATTTTGTCAAAGAAGATATGAGGGAAGAAGCAGAAAAAGCACTCGACATGTTTTATCACCTTTACCAAAACGAGATCAGCGATTATACCGATGTTTCTCAGTTTGAATCTTTTAAAAAAATCTTATACGACCAAATTGTTGAGTACTTTAACCGAGTTAATGGCGAAAATAATAAAAAAGAAATTCGAGACTTTGGATTTTTCACTGAAGCAATTGCAAAATCGAGAAATAAATAGAACTAAGCTAAATCCTGATTTGCAACCTTTTTCTCTTTATACAACTTTAAAAATTCTCAGTTTTTCTCTTAAAAATTATGTTTCCTTCTTTAACGGAAAACAGTCTTTCCATTAATGAACATTTTGCTTTTAGTAAATAATAGACTTCTTTATCTGGAATTTCCATACCGTATAAGCTTTCGAAATTACCTTGACCTTTTGATAAAATCACGCCATCCTTTAGAAAAAAGTGCTTCTTGAACTCATCTGTGGTTGTTGGAATGTCAATACCCGGCGTGTCACTTGCTTCTATAACCTGAACTAGATCAGTTAAACCAACGAATTTCGCATCTTCTATGGTTGCGTCGTTGATAATTGGGGCTGATCTAACCGAACACGTAATTTCTAACTCTGGAAAAATCTTTAGCATAGTTTCTACCAATAACTTATCAAATACAATCTCCCCTGCATTATCTAATAAAATAAGTAAGTGGTCAGTATCCAGAAGTGATTGTTTAAATGTTTCGTAGTCGTTTATTGCTAAATTGTCTGGCGTAAAGTTTTTAATATCGTTTATGAAGTCAATTTTATGATTGGTGCCTAAATCTATTGTATTCCCAAGAGCAGCAACTATAATTGCCTTAAATAAAGGATCTTTAGCGCTATTAACGATTTTTCTAGCCTCATCGTAGAATTGTAAAGCTAATTGATTGTATTGTTTCTTTATTGAAGCGTAAGGATCCTTTACACCTAAAGCTTCAGCAACAAGATTATATGCTACTTTACCGATTATCGGAGATGCTTTTTTTTCTATATCAAAATTTATAAGATATTCCATTAACTTCTTCTGAGTATCTAATACGATTTTACGGGATATATCAGGTTTCAACAATCGAAAGGCTCTTAACACTTGATTAAAAAGACACGGTATACATTCGGGTTCTATGTGCATTTCTATATATCCTTTTAGTCTTATTATAAGAAAAAATTAAGAAAAATTATAAATCCTTTTAATTATATAAAAAAAAAGAATTTTATATAACAAAAGAAAATTATTGTATATTATCTTAAAAATCTACTTTAAAATAAAAATGTGATAAAAATGTCAGAAACATCAAAATTTAGAGTTGGACAGACTTTTACAATTGGATTAGCTTTTTTTTCTTCTGAAATTGCCTGGGCACTATATAACGCACAAGTTCCTTTATTATTAATATATGATCCCATTAAAATGACTGGGTATTTAACCTCCTTATTTCTCGTTGGGTTACTGATGGCACTAGATAACATTATTGGAGTAATAATTCAACCAATTATGGGTTCAATCTCCGATAACACACGTACTAAATTCGGAAGAAGAATACCATATTTGATTATTGGAGTTCCTTTAGGCGCGCTATTTTTCTCTTTAATTCCAACACAAACTTCGATAATAATGCTAATAATCTATATGTTCTGTTTTGGATTAAGTATGGGTTTTTATAGGGCACAAGCTGTTTCATTGATGCCAGATTTCGTAAGACCAGTCAATAGAAGTAAAGGAAACGCAATAATAAATCTTATGGGGGGCTTTGGAGTTGCAATCGGATATGGGTTCAGTATCTTAGTTGATACCGTTGGACTACAACTATTATTTCTTATTATTTCAGTAATAATGGTAGTTGCTTTAGTGGTACTATTATGGCGAATTAAAGAAAAAGATTCATACAGTTATCAGTTAATTCTAGAAATGGAGGGAAAGGAAGGAGAAAAAGTCAAAAAAGAAAAGACTACTCCTGGGTTGATCGAGAGTATTAAGGACATAGCCTCTGAGGAAGATAAGAGCACCATTTTTATGTTATTAGCGATCTTCTTTTGGTTCATCGGATATCAGGGAATTGTTGCGCTTATTTCAATTTATGGAGTGCAGGTGTTAGGTTACAGCCCAGGTCTTGCGGGATTCTTACCTTTTATAGTTACTATTCCTCTTTTGATATCAATATATCCTCTATCGTTACTTCCTGCTAAAATTGGGAGAAGAAAAACAATTAAAATAGGAGTTATAATTTGGACGGTTATGTTGATAATAGGATTCTTCATGGGGCTCGCCAAAGTTGCATTAGCCATAATGGCAATTCCACTTGCCTTACTTGGAATCGGATGGGCAATGATTAACACCAATTCTATCGTGATTGTATGGGAATTAGCTCCTAGTGAAAAAAAAATTGGGACATATACAGGACTGTATTACTTTTTCAGTTACTTTGCTGCTATATTAGGTCCGATGTTCGTAGGCGGTCTTACTGATTTATTAGGAATACCATTCTTACTTCTTAATGGTTCCATATTCTTCATCTTAGCATTTGTTATGATGATGTTCGTAAAAAGAGGCGAAATTGAACTTACGGAAGAAGAAAAATTAGCAAGGCAAAAAACCATCCAAGAATTATAATAATTCTATCCTTTTTTTTTTTTTTTTTAAAATCTATGAGAAAGATAGTTTCAACTAAAGATATTCTTGATTACGGTATTTTAGATTCTGAATTTTGATAATAAAGAAAAAAGAATTAAAGCTCTATTTCAATATTAATCGATTTTATGTCTTCAGGGATGCCTTTTGCTGCTTTTAAATATGCCAACATCAAATTCTTCAACATTTCTTCCATAAAATCGTTTAAAGGAACTTTTTCATCGTTTACTTTTAAATTAACATCTGACATGATTTCTAAATGAATAGTAAAAAATTTAAATTTTGAGTTTATTTTTTAAATATTTTCTTGAATTACTTTAAGAGAAAGGTGTTCTATAGCATCTGATATTTCTGGCGTTATAGTATGCTCTATTTTGCAGCAAAGTTCGTCGAGTTCATATGTATTATCCACGCCTAAAACATCTTCAAAGAAATGCTTCAATTGGTTAAACTTATTAATAGTTGTTAACGCGATTCTTTTGCCTTTCGCAGTTAGTCTTACTGATTTCCTTGGATACCAATTTATGTAATTATTCTCTTTTAGTCTATATAACATATTTGACACTGATGCGGGCTTAACTTTAAGAATGTTAGAAATTTCTGAATTTGAGACCCATCCGCCCCTGTTTTTCCTAGATATCATATAAATTGCTTTAAGATAATCTTCGTGGGTATTATTAATTTGCGGCATCGTACTCAACATTAAATATTCTGGACTTCTTATTTGTTAATTTTTAAAAAATGAAAAAAAAATTATTCTTTTTTTTCTAATTCTTCAATGCTTTTGGCTATGTCTTCAAGAGCATTACTGATCCCTTTAAACTCAGATTCTAAGTAAGTTTTTTCCTGTTTTAGCATTGTTAATTTATCTACTGGCTCTAAAGGGATTCTTGAAGCATAAACCGGGGCAGTAGGCATAATTGGAGGATAATAAGGCTCTCTATAAGCCCATCCTCGCCCATATCCTCTTCCTCGTCCGTAACCCCACGCCATCCCTCGACCCCCACCTCTTCCATAACCATATCCTGGACCGTAAGCATATCCTGGAGCATCATATCCTGCACAATATCCTAAACCTCTTCCAGTTCTTGCTCCAAGACCTCTAGGGCCAGTTCTATCTCCACCTGGCATTATTTTATTTTCATCTCCTTATATTTTGTGTGTTTTTTTATGAAATTTAGATTTTGAATAATTATTATTATTCAATAATCATTCATTACATCCTATGTATCATATATCAAACACAATATTTAAGCATTATGAATAATCATTCACTAAAAAAATCATTCATTAAACATTCGTTATAATCGTTATTCTCGGTGAAAGCTTAAATCCTGATCCTTCGCAAGGATGTCTGCTTACATCTAAGATTCTATGTAAACTTTTTTATTCAAAATTGATTAATCTTATATATCAGAAAAAAGGAATTTATTGATGCAAATATGCTTAATAATAGAGATATAGAGGAAAAAAAGAAGAAAAAATCTATTCCTAATGAAGATGAAATTTTTAAATCTTTAAATCATCAGGTCAGAAGAGATATTGTAAAGTTTCTGGGGGAAAAACAATTATCATTCACAGAGATTAAAAATAAAATAGAACCTATTGATAGTCCAACTCTTTCTTATCATCTTAAAAGTTTAGAACTATTACTGAGACAAAAAGGAAATAAATACGAACTTTCGGGGATTGGAGGAGCTGCTTTTAATTTACTAAGTAAAACTGATGAGTCGGTTAGGATTTCAAGGTATAAAAGAAGATTCTTATATGCTTATTATATAACTGTTTTTTGCTGGATAAGTGCATCAACTATTGTTCCTTTTATATTAGTTGCGAATCTTGGTCTTTTCACTGCTTTGTATATTAGTATTGTTATTACAATTATCTCAACGATAAATGAGATAATAATTTGGAACCTCCGTAAAAATTATTAGTATCTATATACATAATGAAGTCCGGATTGAAAAATAGTTAATTATTTTCAATTTAAACTTAGTAAATAAATTTTTACTAAAACTTTTTCCACTTTAGTATTAATAAATCAAGATTCCTAGTAATAAATTAAATAAATTGGTTTACAGATTTTGAAAAAATCAAAATTTGGACCCCTCTTCTGATATATTCTTTTTTACAATAAAGTAATTATTCATAATAAAAATGAAAAACGAAAAATTAATGTGATTATGAAAAAATGAGCGTAAGTAAAGAATTTATCGCAATTGAAATTAAAGATATTAAAAAACATTTTAAAGAAGTTAAAGCAGTCGATGGAGTATCCTTAAAGATAAGAAAGGGAGAATTATTTAGTATTCTTGGTCCTAATGGTGCGGGAAAAACTACATTAGTACGCATGTTAACCACTGTTTTAACTCCAACTGCAGGTGATGCAAATGTTTATGGATATAGTATCTTAACTGGGAAAAAAGAGATTGTTAAGAAAATAGGAGTGTGTCCACAGGTTATCACAATTTATGAAGTTCTAAAGGCTGAGGAGAATGTTGAGTTTATAGCAATTATGCATGGAATGACTCGTAAAGAAGCGAAAGAGAAAACAAGAAAAATCTTAGAAGACTTTGGTATAGCAGGAAGAAAAGACTGGTCTAAACATTTTTCAGGTGGTATGCAACGACGTTTAAATCTCGCAATGTCTTTGGTATTTGAACCGAAAATATTGTTTCTTGATGAACCTACGGCAGGTCTTGATCCTCAAGCAAGACGTCTTGTGTGGGACTATATTCGAGATTTGAAAAATAAGGATATTACAATAATTCTTATGACACACGATATGGTTGAGGCTGATTCTTTGAGTGATCGGATTGCATTTATTGACCAAGGAAAGATAATTGCTGAAGGAACTCCCACCGAATTAAAGGAGAAATATGGAAGTGATAACGCGTTAGAAGTCTCATTCATCGAACAAGAAGACCTTGAGATAGTAAGAGACAATATAAAAAACATTCCATTTGTTGTAAATTGGAATGAAAGTAGCAGGAAAGAAAGAAATACCTTATTAATTTCTTTTCAGGGTGGTTTAAAAAACCTTATGAAACTATTACAACAAGGGCTTATAGACAACATTGATGAGGTTGAAAATATGAAGTTTAGGCAAAACTCACTTGAGGATGTATTTCTTAATTTAACAGGAAGGAGGTTGAGAGATTAGAATGAACTTGTTAGAGAATAAAGTTATCCAAATAGCAAACAAAAATGTTAAAGATAAGACGCGCCATTGGCAGTATTTAGTTTTTTCTCTAGGCTTTGCGTTTATGTTTACATTACTGTTTTACTCTTTTCTTGGTCGTGAGACATTCCAATATAGCTTTCCAGGAATGATAATATATATAACAGCAGCAAGTACCACAAGTGCAGCAATATCATTTGCTGTAGATAAAACATCAGGTATGCTTGAACGGTTGGATACAATGCCCACAGGAAGAAAAAATCTATTTTTAGGAGCTCTTTTATCTGAAACTCTCATGATTTCTCTTCAGATTCTCATCATGTTCATCCTTGGATATGCTGTGCTACAAGTCCCATTTAAAGGCATTTTTGAATTATTTATCGGATTTTTCATTGCAGTTTTATTTGGTATTTCATCTGTTGGAATTGGTATTATTATTTCAGCAATAGCAAAAACTCCAGAAGTTGCGAACGCAATCTCATTATTCTATTACCTGCCCATTTTATTTCTTTCAGGGAGCTTATGGCCATTTGAAAGTGTTATGGTATTTTTCACTCCTCCTTACTGGGCTAAGCAGGTATTTCTTCAAATAACTGTACTAGGAGATGGATTGTTTGATCCTTTATATAGCAGTTCCCTAATTGGACCGACTGGAACTGCTCAACAACTTCCAATTTCATTATTTGGTGGACTTTTAGTTATAATTGCATTTACCCTCGCTTTTATAATTCTTGGTATCATTATATTCCAAAAAAAAACCAAATTTTAATAATTTTTTTCCTTTTTTTTGCGATTACAGTGTCATCTAGCCTAGTTTCCTAGGAAATTTTATATGTTTTGAATGATTATTCTTAAAAGTAATTAAATAAAAAAAGTGATGTAAAAGTTGAAAATAGCTATCTGTACGGAAATGGGAAGTGTCTCTCAACACTTTGGTCGAGCTCCAGAATTTACTTTTGTTTCAATTGAAAATAACAAGGTAGTTGAAAAAAAAGTGTTACCTAATCCCGGACACGAAGTCGGGAGCATTCCAAACTTTATTAACGATCAAGGTGCAACCTGTATGATCGTCGGGGGAATAGGTCATAGAGCAATTGGTTTTTTTAACCAATTCGGAATCGAAGTTATTAGAGGTATTGTTGATAGTGTTGACGGTGTTATTGCTAAGGTTTTAGATGGGACATTAGAAGGTGGTGAAAACATTTGTTCTCCTGGTGCCGGTGAAGGATATGGTGTAGCAAAAATCCATACTGCCGCAGATGATAATAACGATCACAGTCATCACCGCCATCAGCATTAATCGAACTAAATCGAAAAACATTTGAACAATTAATTTTTATAATAATTGTATTAAAATTAATAAGAGTAGTTCAATTTAAATGTCTAAAGATAAGTTTGATTTATACGTAGAAAATCTTCAAAAGATTATTTATGAAGAGGAGATTAGAGATTATAACGAACGCATAGTTAAATTATATCACAATCCAAAAAACTGGGGTAAACCCCCTGAGGATGAGATTACTATTTCTAAAACTTACGAAGGCCCATGTGGGGATACAATGTCTTTCTTTTTAAAAATAAAAGATAATATTATTGAAAAAGCCAATTTCCTTACTGACGGTTGCGGAGCTTCAGTAGCAACAGGATGCCAAACGACTCTTCTCATAGAGAATAAATCGGTAAATGATGCTGAAAAACTAAAACCAGAAGACATAGACGCTGCGTTAGATGGTCTACCCGAAAATCACAAACATTGTGCTGAATTAGCATATAGAACATTAAAAAGAGCGATAGAGGATTATAAAGGATTAATGAATTTAAAATAACTGATGAGACGCAATCAATTAATTCTGGATTCTGATTACATCATTATGATTTTTTATAAAAAGAGAAAATGAAATACGTATATGGACCTGTTCCTAGTAGACGATTAGGGAGATCTTTAGGGATTGACCCTATTCCTTCAAAAACGTGCAATTATCAGTGTATATATTGTCAATTGGGAAAAACGACTAATTTTACAAATGAGAGAAGAGATTTTTACCTTAAAGAAGAAATTTATAAAGAAATGGAAGAAAGTATTACCCAAAACAAAGAAAAATTTGATTACATAACATTTGTAGGTAGCGGCGAACCTACATTATGCAAAAGTATAGGAGAACTGATTTTAAAAGCAAAAGAATTATCTAAAAAACCGATTTGTGTAATCACTAATGGTAGTTTATTATATAATGACGATGTAAAGGATGAAATTATAGTTTCTGATGTAGTTTTACCTACTTTAGATGCTGGAGATAAAAAATTATTCATTAAAATAAATCGTCCTCATCCCTCCATAAAGTATGAAAAAATGATTCAAGGATACATTGATTTTAGGAAAGAATTTAACGGTAAATTCTGGATAGAAATAATGTTAATGAAGGGAATTAACGATTCTAAAGAAGAACTATTAAAAATAAAAAATAAATTAGATTTAATTAAACCCGATAGAATTGACATTAACGTTCCAATAAGACCTCCTACTGAAGGTTGGGTGCAAATTCCTGATAAAAATGTTATTCCAATTTTAAACGATGTTTTTGGAGAATATAATAATATTAATTTTCCTGAGCGAGGAGTATTTAGTGTATTTAGTTCTAATTTTGAAATGGAATTAAAGACTTTACTTGAAAGACATCCAATGAGACAGCAACAAATTTTTGAAACATTTAGTTCAAAAAAGTTTAACGAGCAAGATTTATTGCTTCAATTGAATATTCTAGAATCGCAGAATAAGATTAAAAAAGTAATTTACAATAACCAGACCTTTTGGAAATTAATAAATTAACCAATAACCTAATTAGTAGCTATGCCAGTTTGTACGAAATGTAAAAAGGAAAAAGGATTAGACCAACTTGATAAATTCGATGATAAATTCATATGCTATTCCTGTTTATATCAGAATAATAAGCCGTTTAAGATCTTTCCAATCGGTTTTGTGGAAAATTTATTAGAACGAGGGGAAGGATTTGGGTTGAAAGGGAGCAGAAATGATGTTTCAAAAATCCACCTTTTTGGATCTCAACTACCATTTCTTTACAAATTAGAAGAGGATAAGTGGATTACTGTTGTTTATTATTTTCATAAGCAAGGTAAGATTCGATCGACCTTTCCTCGAGGGATAGATGGTAAAAAAGTAGGTATTTTCGCTTCTCGAACGCCTAATCGATTATCTCGCATTGGTATTACCAATGTTAAATTAGTTAAAATTAAAGACGCTACTTTATTCGTCAAGAACCTCGATGCGATAAATGGAACACCTGTATTAGATATTAAACTAGGTTCTAAAACGAGATGGTAGTATAGATTAGTAGGTCATATGTCATCAATTATTATGAAACCTTTTTTATTTCTCCCTTAGGTTTCTAAAGTTAATTTTTAGATAATTAAATATTGATCTTTCTATTAATAATATATTACTTTTTTGTAAAAAAAAAAATCAAATTAGTTTTTATTAACTCATTCTTTTTAACAAACCATTACACTTAGGAGAATAAGGTGGAAATGCTTCGAGAAGTTTAGTGTTATTATATTTGTTATTATATTTTATGCAAGTTAATGTTTTTGAGGTTCCATGCAGTATAAGATTAGCTAAAGATATAATTCTTTTTCTATTTTTTTTAATAATTATCGGATTTTAAATTTCAATTTAAATTGAAAACACTTTTTTTGCTTCATCTAGCGCCTTTATTAATTCTGATAACTCCAGTTTCTGCAAACCATCCGGAATTGGAAATTTTGGAGGTTTTCCACCTAAAAGTTTCATCCATGCTTGACAAGCATATAAAGAAACTCCTACCTTATTTGCTTCTTTTATTAATTCGAAAGGATCTGAAGGAACACCCATCATAGCAGCATTTTTCTCTATATCTTTCGCATATGGTTCCAAGCCAGGCATAAATCTAAAATTTTTGTCCACAAGACTTGCCAATCCTTCTTGCATAAACACAACATGTACATCATCTCCTTTCTTCTTTTTATTCATTGCAATAACGAGGGCACTTAAATAAGAGTTAATTGTTCCCTCCTTACACAATATCACGGTTTCTACCATTTTTTAAATTCACTTTTAATATTTTTTATTGTTCATTATTAAGCTTATAACAATAAGATAAAAGCTTATCTAACTTTTTTAAATCTAAATCGTTTATTTTTATTACCTTTTCTTATAATATTTAATTACAATATGGGTTTTCTCCTGATTTAATATCTAAGAAAGGAGGAGTTTTATTAGAATTTAAGTATTTTTTTGAGTTTTATAAATACTTCTGTAGCTTTTCCTTTTAAAAAAATATCAACAATTGACTGAGTGTATTTAGTAGGTTCAATATTGACTTCAATAATTCGTGCACCATTTTCTCTTGCAAAATATGGAATTAAAGAAGCAGGCATTATCTCTCCAGTAGTTCCTACTAACATAAACAATTCGGCTGTCGAAGCATATTTGTTCGAAAGATTTTGAGCTTCAGCGGGAATTGGCTCATTAAAAAATACAAAATCAGGTTTTAACAAACCATCACAACTGGGACAGTGAGGAGGTAATTTTTCTTTATTTATAAGGTTATTACTATTAAATTTTTGAGTACAATTTAAACAGGTTAAGGTTCTTGATGTCCCATGATATTCTACAATACTTTTGCTCCCTGCCTTTTGATGTAGGTTATCTATATTTTGGGTAATTATTCCATAAATTAATCCTTTTTTTTCTAGTTCTGCGATGATATAATGAGCTTCATTTGGATTTGCTTGATTGAAAAACTCATAAAAAATCTCATATATCAATTCCCAAGATTTTTTTGGATATCTCCTAAAATTACTCATTAATAAAAAAGCTGGATTATATTTACTCCATAGTCCATTCTCACCACGAAAAGGTGGAATTCCACTTTCGACAGAAATTCCTGCTCCTGTAAAAAGTATAGTCTTCTTCGATTCCAAAATCCATTCTGCAGCTAATTGATAATCATCGATTTTCAATTTAATTTCCCTTTTAGACAAAAATAATAGTAATAATATGTTTATAAGTGATATGAAGAAAAATTTTTGTCGCTGGTATGATGAGACATCTGCGATGAAACGAGCTTAAGATAAAGGTTTGATTGATGAAAAATGGGTAAAAAACTATTGCTGGAACGAATGTAAAAATTGTATTCGAAAAAAAAGATTTAAAGAAGAGGGATATGTATCGCCTGATTATGTTCTTCCAGATGGGAGCGAGGATTCTAAATTAAAATAGTTTTCTAAGATTAATTAATTGTCCCAGAATATGTAAATGTAAAAAATCTTTTGGAAATTAACCTTAGACTTAAATAAATAGATTTCTTAAATAAGAATTAATAACCTATAAATTAAATTCGTTAAACAAGAGTTATATTCCATTTATATATATATTTGGGATTATTGCGTTGTTTGGACAATCTTTAAAACATTTTAAACAATTATCACATTTATCCATTGAGTTATTATTAAATTCAATGTATTCTTTGTTTGTATCTGACTCAACGCAAAGCTTAAATAAGTTTTGAAAGCAGAAATTTGACTCTAAACATTTTTTACAAACGATGCATCTCTCTTTATCAATTTTAAAATCAATTAAACGCCCCTCTTCTAACGAAATTACAACTATAGCGTTGTGTTCGCAAACATCTACACATTTCAAGCATCCTTTGCATTTATTATAATCGACGTATCGAAGTGAATCTCTAAAAAATATTGCTTTTGTTGGACAAGAATAAGAGCATTTTTCACAACGGACACAAAACTGCGGATTAACACTTATAGGAAATAATTTCTCCATTTTCATTCGGTTAAAGTTGTTGTAAATCTAAAATTTGTTTTCTAATCTATCTATTATGTCGTTTTGAATCGGAATTCCTAAATCAACAAAAGTAGCGTTATAACCTCCAACTTTTACAATTAAATCAGCGTAATTTTCGGGATGGATCTGTGCATCTTTTAAAGTTTCAGTTGAAACCACATTTGGTTGAATCTGCATACCGCCTTTATCAAAATAGGTTTTTAATAAGTGATAAAATTTTTCGATGTTTTCTTGACTTTCCAAGTTTTGAGGATGTAATCGCACATTAACAGCTACTCCGTTCGTAGAATGGTTGTAATTTAATTTTGCGATTGAATTCAATGTTGCGGTAATTCCGTTTTTTTCAACCTTATTCACGGGAGATAGACTATTTGAGATGGGTCTTCCTGCTTTTCTACCATCAGCTGTTGGTCGGGTTAAAATACCTTCCATTACATGGATGCCCATTGAATAAGCTCCAGCGCTATATCTACCTCCTCTTAAAGGTTTGTGTTTGGCTACCTCTAGAGTGAATAAATCCCATAATTCAACAGCAAACGAATCAATCTCAGCACCATCGTTTCCCCACTTTTCGTAATTATTAATTAATTTTTGGCGATAAACTTCATTATCTTCAAAGTTTGAATTGAGAATATCTATAAGATCTGATAAAGACATTAACTTTTCATCATACACAACTTTTTTAATATTATACATGGAATCAACTAAAGTAGCAAACCCATAAGCAGTAATCGACGAATAATTATTTTTTGCACCTCCACACACATAATCTTTTCCACTTTCCAAGCATCCATCAAGCGTAGCAGACACAAATGGATGTTGAAAATAGTTCATAGCTACTTTATCTCCAACTTCGGCAATCCTCACAGATAGTTCAATATTATGTTTAAGTTGGCGTGTAAACGCATCGTAAAATAGATTATATGTGGTAAACTCTCTTGGATTTCCTGTCTGTAAACCATCTATTTTTTCTGAGAAATTGCTATATCCATTATTTAAAGTTAATTCCAATACTCCGGGTAGATTAATGAACATCCTAGCTGTTGCTGAAAAACTGTTTCCTTGACCTGTAGGTTCTACACATCCTATTATAACGTAATTCCGAGCATCTTCGGGAGAGTAGCCAGTATTTTGAAGTGCTGGAACGATTACATCATCGTTATAAAACGCAATACCTGAAGTTTGTTTAAAAACCTTAATAGCGTTTTCAAAGAATTCTCTTGGGGTTTTCTTATGAATTCTTACAGAAAGATCAGTTGTGAAAACTTTTACATTCTTATAAGCTTCAAGAAAAAGGTAAGATAACTCATTTGTTGCGTCTTTACCATTTGAATCCATGCCTGCAATAGTAATTGTTTGGGTGTTTTGACCAAGAGCATTAGCTACTAAAGTAAAGTCTGTAGGTAATATTGTAACATTCCAAGTTAATTTTAAATTGAGTTCTTCTATTAATTCCAACGCGTGTTCCTTATCAATCTCACCGTTTTTAAGATCTTGAACATAATAAGGCCATAAAATCTGATCTAATCGACCAAGAGCCACAACGCTTCGCTGATAAATAATATTTATTATATTTTGGGTAAACCATATAAATTGGACTGCCTCGTAAAAAGTTTCTGGGGCAGTTTGGGTAAATTTATTCATCATGACTCCAATAGTATTAAGCTCTTTTTTTCGTTTCTCGTCGTTTTGAGTTCTTGCCATTTCAAGAGAAAGAGTTGAAAATCTGTTTGAAAAATCTATAGCTGCTCTGTAATAAATTTTAACAGCCTCGTAGAAATGATATTTATCTTGAAAATCCTTATTATTTTTATCTAGATGGGATTGATATGCTTCAACCTCCTCGATTATCCCCTTATATCCTAAATTCAAGAGTTTTTCGTAGCCAGCACATAAATGGCCTTCTGTCGTTCCAATTTGAACAGAAATATTTGGAGCTAAGGAAGCAATTTGCCCCTCTCCTGTGATAAGTTTTTCTTCTCGTAATTTTGTATTAATCCGATTGTCTGCCAGCGATTTCCCTTTCCAAAAAGGAATTATTTCGAGTAACTCATCAATATCAGGCTCTTCGATAAAAAAAGGTTGAAGTTTCCTTCTTCTTAACTTCTTATAGGTTGTTCTCTTCTCTAAGCTGTTATCGTAACGTTGAAGATCGAGATTGATTTTTTCGCCTAAATTTTTACTAGTTTCGTTTCCAACCAGTAATTCATCGTCTCTAATAAAAATGGTCATATTTTTTAGAGTGTGTGCTATAGCTTTCGCTCTTTTAATAATTTCGGGATCATATGGATATTGTTTATAGATTTCAGTGAAAAATCTCATGCGTTCGATACACAGTTCATACTTACTTGATAGCAAGTTATCTTTAAGGTTATCTATCCGTTCAGAAGGAGCTTTAACAATCAAATTCTTCTCTGATATTTAAAATTGTAAATAGTAAATGATGTTTATAATAATCCACAATCTAATAAGTATTTTAAAACTTTAAAAAATAAGTGGAGTAGTATAATTAAAGTTTATTACCAAATCGTTCGAAATGAAAGTTACACTAAACCCAAACACCATCTACCAGAAAATGCTCCAAAATAAAATCAACAGGATAGAAGGTATTGAGTTTCTAATTTTGATCATAGAAAAATCTGATAATACTAACGCTAGGTTGGAAAGCTTAAAGATTCTATACAGACTGAAAACTCAAGATTACATTGTTTTTAAACCCCTAGAAAATTGCGTAATTTCTGACGAATTTGAAGAGATTAGGATAATTTCCGCAAAAATTATTTTTGAAAATTATTTACAAGCCGGAGAAAAATGCTTGGAATGGGCTCTATTAAACGATAAATCGTCTAGATTTCTTAAAGCTCTCGGAAAGATGTTAAATAATCCAAAAGTTGGCCAATACAAGACTTTATATGCAATTTATCTTCAAAGATTAGAGAAAATAGCTGAAAAGTTTGATGTTATTTCCGAGGAAGTTCCTTTCTTATTAGATTTAGAATTTAATCTTGACAATTACAATAGTTTTAATTGGAATTCAAACAGTAAGCTGATTTATGATAATGATGTAATGTTTAAAATTCAAGCCCAACACATATCAGAATTAAGTATATCCCTAAGAGACCAAGTTCCTTCCTCTATTAAATTATTGAAGAACTTAAAAAATTTGAATCTAAGTTGTAATAATTTAACTGATTTACCAAATACCTTAAGTGACCTTACAAATCTTGAAAGTCTTGATTTGAGTTGGAACGACTTTAAACTGATCCCGGATGTCTTGAATGAGTTAAGATGGATTGAGAAAATTAATTTTCAGAATAATCCTATTCAGAAATAACCCAGCTGTAATTTGTAAGAGATAGACTTTTCAAAAAATTTCATATTCTTTAGAACTTTAAAAGGAATATGACATTTCCAAATTTTCCAGATAAACATCGTGAGAGAACTGTTGTTCAAGCTGAAGATTTCTGGAAGTATAAGAAAGATCTTGGAATATTTCCTGATATTGAACCTCCAAAAGGAGTAATAATTTGTTATTCCCCTACGATACTAAACTATATTATAGAAAATTATTCTCTTACTAAGGTTGATAATGTATTTGGAAAAGATTTCTTTCTTTTAAACGATTCTGATAAAAAAATTGCTATTTGTGGAACTTTTGGAATTGGAGCTCCAGTAGTTGGAATTCTCTTGGAAGAACTTAACGCTTTCGGTATAAAATCATTCATTTCAATAGGGACTGCTGGATCTCTACAGAAAAATCTCCAATTAGGGACTACCATTATCTGCACGAGAGCAATTAGAGATGAGGGAACATCGCATCATTACGCATTAAGCGAGAAGTACTCATATCCTTCTCGTGACTTGACTGAAAAATTGATTGAGATAGCTAAAGATATGGATTTAAATTACCACACGGGAACAAGTTGGACAACAGATGCCCCTTATCGTGAAACTCTAGCGGAGTTAAAACATTACAGAGATGAAGGTGTATTAACGGTAGAAATGGAAGCTGCTGCTATATTTGTGATAGCAAAGTATCTTAATATCGAAGCAGGGGCAATTTTTACTATTAGCGATTATTTATCTGAAGAAAATTGGGAGCTACACTTTCATTTAACTGAGGACCATCTGCATACTTTATTTAGTCTAGCTAAAAAGACTTTATATGAACTTATTTGGTGTATATAATGGATTTCAACGATTTTAAAAAGGGATATTATTATTAGGAAAAAGATATGAGGAAATTAGTCTAATATTCTATCTCCAAGATCTTAGTTTTAGTTTGAATATTTCTTCATAATTTTTATCAGTAGAATAAATGATACATGTATTGTATTTTTTACATGTCATGGCAATTATCTCGTCGTGTAATTCGTGGCTTTCGATGTTTTTTAGCATTAATTTGATGATCTCAATATCAAAATCATCAATTATCACATTTTCAGATTTTTCCCATCTTTCAATAGCCCTTTTAACCGCGTCTATTTTATCAGTTTTTCGCATTTTCCACACTAGTTCAGATATTGCAATTGTAGGAATTATTACAGTTATTTTTCCATCTATTACTTTTTTTTTCAGTTCTTGAAGCATTAACGGGACTTTTTTATAGTCATAATGGAAATAGAATAAGACTTGTGCGTCAATTACTGCTTTTTCTGTCATTTTAAATCAAAAAAAAGTAATTAATCTTTAATTGGAAATAGCGATCTTTTTACTTCTTCCAGCTCTTCATCTGTGAATGGAGAAACTCCTTCAAATAGGTTATCTTCAATTTCGAGGGGATGAATCTTTTTTCTAATTAGGATTACTTTATCCTCATTTAATTCCATTTCAACCAAATTAGTATCGTTAATAGCTAATTTATCCCTCCACTCTTTTGGTATGACTATTCTTCCATTTGAAGAAACTTTTTGGGTTAATTTCTCTGTCATTATAAAATTTTATTTTTTTTAATTGTCATTATAATAAGATAAATGACATTTAATAAATATTATCAATTACATTTTTAATGATTAAAATGGATTGTTTTCATCCCGATTCAAGTTCAGTCTTAAATTATAAATTCAAATGTGTTTTTATTAAATTATTAAAGGAAAAGTGAAAAAAAATGAATTTTGAGACCATTAAATTTGAATTAAAAGAAAACGGAATTGGAATACTAACACTTAATCGTCCTGATAAATTAAATGCTATGTCTTTTCAGATGATTAAAGATTTGCACTCTTTATTTGACTCTTTAATGGTTAATTTAGATTGTCGTGTTGTTATATTAAAAGCAGAAGGGAGAGCGTTCTGTGCTGGCTTGGATTTGAAAGAATCGATGATTTTACAGTCTAAAAAGAAGCCAGCAGAATTAAAAGAAAAGTTTCATTTTTTAAATGCTCCCGATAAAGATATTATAAAGGCAAAATTATACGCTCAGTGGCACACAAGTCAAATTATCGTGAAAATGCGTAAGATTAGTCAACCAATCATCGCCTTAATTCAAGGCGCAGCATCTGGAGCTGGTTTCGCTTTTTCTTTGGCAGCAGATATTAGGATTGCCAGCAGTAACGCGAGGTTTAATAACGCATTTATCAATGTTGGATTTTCTGGCTCAGATTTAGGATCTAGTTATCACCTTCCGCGACTAATAGGGATGTCTAGAGCGGCAGAAATTATATACACAGGAAGATTTGTAGACGCATATGAAGCTGAAAAGATCGGATTAGTATTAAGCGTTGTTGAAGAAGCAAAATTATTTGATGCTGCTATTGAGTTAGCAGAAAATATGCTACACAAAAGCCCTTTAGGGTTGCGTATGACGAAACAAGCACTCAATTTATCTCTTGATTCTCCAAGTCTGGAAACGATTCTTCAATTAGAAAATCGCGCACAAATGCTTTGTTCTGCTTCAGAAGACATAATGGAAGGAATTCAATCCTTTTTCGAAAAAAGACAGCCAAAATATCCCTTGAGTTGAGAATTAGAATATAAAATATCAAATTAAAAATTAGTGAAAACAATGAATTTTGAGACAATAAAATTTGAATTGAAAGAAAATGGGATTGGAATATTATCCCTTAATCGCCCGAACAAATTAAATGCAATTAACTTCCAAATGGAACAGGAATTACACGAGGTATTTGACCACCTCATGGTGAATTTAGATTGCCGTGTTTTGATTTTAAAGGCTGAAGGAAGAGCTTTTTGCGCTGGTACTGATTTACAGGAAGGTTTACATTTAAACACAAAAAAGATTCCCGAAGGGTACGAGAAATATTATTTTCTTGATGTATCAGAACCGATTAAAAAAAAAATGTATCATCAATGGCGCATTAGTTCAATTTTCGTAAAAATGCGCAAGATAAGCCAGCCAATTATTGCATTAGTTCAAGGTGCGGCTGCTGGGGGCGGATTTGGTTTTGCCATGGCTGCGGACTTTCGAATTATAGCCCATGATGTTAATTTTATAAACGCTTCAATCAATATTGGGTTATCTGGAGCAGATGTAGGCGGTAGTTATTTTCTCCCTCGCTTAATAGGATTAGCTAGAGCTTCTGAGATAATGTATACTGGAAGATCTGTAGGAGCGGAAGAAGCTGTGAAAATTGGATTAGCGTTAAGATCCGTTGAATCGAAAGATCTGTTAGAATCTGGGATGGAGCTAGCTAATGAAATGCTAAAGAAGAGCCCCTTAGGTTTAAGAATGACAAAACAAGCGTTAAATCTGACTCTTGATTCTCCGAGTTTAGAGACTATTTGCCAATTAGAGAATTCTAGCATAGTTCTTACCTTTAGTTCTAAAGATATGAACGAGGCTTCTGCTGCGTTTTTTGGGAAGAAAGATCCTAAATACCCTTTACGTTAAAATAGTCTCGTTATAAAAAGAAAAACCTAAAAATCAAA
>CAZDTP010000049.1:0-31876 GCA_964508365.1 uncultured archaeon | reverse complement strand
AATGGGAAAGGGGGGCTTCGAACCCCCGACCTCACGGTTATCAGCCGTGCGCTATACCAGGCTAAGCCACTCTCCCGTTAAAATAGCAAGCGTTTCAACGACTTCCACAACTATTTTGAAAATAAGTTTTTAATATCTACCTAAATATTATTTATTTAAAAAATTTTTGTGTTGTTAAGCCTTAAGTTTTAATAGAATAAAGAGAATATTTTTTTATAAGATAGTTAAAAAGTGAACCAATTGCCTAAATTATTAAATTATTCAATTATTGGTTTAGAAGACTATCTTATCAGTTTTGAAAATTATTGTTCGCCATGCGAAATTCAAAAATTTTGTAAATACGGCAGGGATGAGCCTTTTACGATAGCGATTAATTGTAGCGATTTAAATAGGGCTAAAGAAAAAATTAAATTTGATCAGCTCCAAAAATTGCAGAAAAAAGAAGATGTCTCTGTAACCTATGAGGAATTAGTGAAAAAAGTTAAAGTAAATATTCAGAACATATTTAGCCAGATATGGAAGGATAAAGTAAAAGCGCACAAAGAAGAAATAAGATGTTTAGATTCAAAAAAAGTAGATTCAATGCTGGTTTCTCAGCAAGGACAAGACTGGTGGCAAGATTTCAACATTACTATGAAAGTAATAAACCGAGAGTGTGAAAAAATACTTTAAACTCTTATTTACACTTTCTAAAGATCATAATGCGTTAAGGCTTTTTTAAAAAACATAATGCTGCCTTTTAAAATGCGTAGTTTTTCTATATACATTTTTAAATAAATATTAGATAAAAAATGTTGCTATTCATACCGAGCAAATGCAATCGACAGTTTTTTAGATTCCTTAGAAAAAATTTGCTCAGAATTTAATAGTTTTATTCTGATTTATTTTCAATATTTTAAACATATATTTGCTGTTGTCCTGATTCGTTGTGGAATTCTAAACCTTCTAAAATTAAGAGGTCTTTATTTCAAATCAAGATCATTTTCAACTGAACATACCATAAATAAAAAAAGATTTACTTATCAAACCACGCTTAATTATAGGAAATGTTTATATCGTTATAGGTATTGGGTTTCTTTTTAATTATCTTTATACTTTTTTATGTTTTTTTTGGAACCCCTAAAATATCGCTTTATTTTTTGTTTTATAGGGCTAATTGATATCAATTCCTTAATTATAAATAGAATTATCGATATCCAATCCGTTATTTATCCGCATGAACAAACAATATATTAAATAGTTGCAGTGCTTTCCTTTGCCAACACAATTCATTTAACGATTTCAATATGGTATCTTCTATATAAAGTTAAAAATCTTAGAGAAACGGTAATTTGGATGTTTTCATCGGTTTCAGGAGGAATCATTTTTGGTTTTACAACATATCTGCCGTTCATGCTCTAGGAAATATCATATGGAGTTTAGTTTTGATCAAAAGATTTATATATCCAAGTTACATATAGTTATTTTGCATTCAAGTAATAAATCAATTTTCAGTCACACGAATAAAGATTTATTGGATTTAATACGATTTTCAGTTAGTTAATGTGGAAAATAATTTAGTTTGTGAATTTTAAGTTTAAAAAAGAGGTTTTTAAAGTGGAAATAAAATCAGAAATTAGTAGTATATCAAATTCATGTCCAGAATGTGAAGGTAAGACAATTTCAATTCACGAAAAAGGAGAAATTGTATGTCGTCAATGTGGTTTAGTTGTGAGTGAAAGATTATTAGACATATCCCATAGTGGTAAACGAGCTTTCACAAAGCAAGAGAAAGAAAGAAGAGAGCGGACGGGATCTCCTATTTCAATTCTATTACCTGATATGGGCTTAAGTACTATTATTGACAAAAACAATATAAGAAGTCCTGATTTAAAAAGAGCTGCAAAATGGAATTCTCGTATGACGTGGGATAAGAGAAACATGTTAATTGCCACTACTGAACTAAAAAGAATCGGGAGTAATCTAAATTTGCCCAACCATATAAAAAAAGCAGCTATTAAATTATATATTGAAGCGTTTAAGAAAAAATTACTCCGCGGTAGATCAATCAACGGTATGGTCGCAGCTTGCTTGTATTTTGCTTGTAGAGAACGAAAAATCCCCAGAACACTTCAAGAAATATTAGATCAAACATCAGTTAATGCAAAAAACGTTCGGAGATGTTATAGAACAATAATTAGAGAATTAAATTTAAAAGCACCCTCCACTAATCCTGTTTCTCTCATTCCCAGATTTGTGGCAGAACTAGGATTAGATGCTGAAACTGAACAATTAACGATCAAAATTCTGCAATCTTTTATCTCAAAATATTCAACAAGTGGTAAAGATCCTAAGGGATTATGCGCAGGAGCATTGTATTTAGTGAGCAAGAAGAAAGACAAGAGGATTTCTCAAAAAGATGTAGCAAATGTAGTAGGAGTAACTGAAGTTACTTTACGTTCTAGATACAAAGAATTGATTGAAAAATTAAATATTGAAATATAATTTTTTTTAATTTTCTCTTTGAAAAAGTAGTTTAATAAAGTCAGGAAGTGTTAAGAGATAACTTTGTGCATTAGGTAATTGTTCGTTAATTTTCATGAAGAGTTGAGAATAATGTTCTGCTCGATCTTTTTGTTTTAATACCTCATTTCTCGATTGTTCCCTTATTGGCTCAACCGGAATTCCCCGCAATACTGATCTCGCGGGAATTGTTAAACCAGGAGGAACCTGGCTATTTTTTATAATGATCGAACCTTCCCCAATTGAACTCTCTTCATAAATAAGAGTCCCTTCCATAATTTGTACGTAATCTTCCATGAAGCAACCTAAAATAGTTACTCCCGATTCAATTATGCAATAACGGCCAATATTAATTGAACTTTTTTGAGATCTCGTAAACATCATCACACCGTTAAAAACTGTTGTATACTCACCGATATTGATTTTTGAGTTTTCAGCTCGAATTATAGAGCCAGGCCAAATAATTGCATTATCATTTACAGTAACATCACCAATTAAAGTTGCTAGTGGAGATACATAACAATTATCACTAAGATTAGGGCTTCTTCCATTATATTCAAGTATTACCATTATTCTTCAACTATGTTTTTATTATTAAACTGAAAAAAAGGTAAAATTCAAACAATTTAAATTTAATTAAATTATCAAGTTAAATAATCTCTTTTCTTAATAATAAAATTCTACAACTTCATAAATTCTCGATTCATTAGAATTTCAATTTAATTAAAAATATTTATTGGGTCTCTTGATTCAAAGAAATAAAAATCATCATGAGGAAACTCTAAACTCAGAATGTTATGCATTTTTTTCAAAGCAATGGTGTTACAGTTATAAAGAGATATTCCTATTAGGTTTAAACGGGATTCTTTAGCGTAACTAGCAATTTGATGATTAAAATAGCCAGAGATATAACAATCACATTCATTTTTTAATGCCTTTCTAATGTAATTTATATTTAATTTATCTTCTCCTACAATACAAATTTTCTTAACTTCTGAATTTAATTCACCTACGAATAAAGCGTCTTCTACCTCTAGATTGGATTTAATCCTTTTAAGTAAATTATCTAAAGTCATAATTTTGTTGTTCTCTGTATAAGAATTTGGGATGCATATTCTACCTATAGGAACAGAATCGCCCCTATTGTTCTCAACATTAAGTGTTTGATCCAATTTTAGATAGAGTGATTCCATAATAGTATCCGAAACACCTCCCTCAGCAGCTATAAAAGTAGAGTTTAAGATAAAAATCAACAAGGGATATCTAGATAGTAAATTTATCTTATTTATTAATAATTGGTTAAAATTAGTGATAGGGTTATTATTAAAGCCGTTGAGAGAAATTATGAGGTTTATTTTATTCTTTACTGCATAATGAATTGATTCCAAGCTTAAATCAACTGTAAACAATATTTTTTTAATATGTTTCTTAGTGTTGATTTGTCCGTAATATAATCCATAATATTCAGAATCGATTCTATAAATTTTAGGAGATAATTTATTTTCAATAATTGATTCAATCTCATCAAAAAACATTCAAATCACAACCCCCTTGGTAATCTTTGAGATTTAATTAAACCAAAAAAATTAAAAGGCTGTGAAGGTTTTTTAAAGTTTATAATTTTTAATCATTAAAAATATAATTATGGTAGGTTTGGTGAGTTATTATTGAATAACGATGATTGTATATTTTGCAAAATAATTGAAAAAAAAATACCTTCAAAAATTCTATATGAAAATAATAATACGATCGCATTTCTAGATATTTTACCAATATCTCAAGGTCATACGATTGTTATTCCTAAAAAGCATTATACTAATCTAGAAACCATCCCGATAGATGATTTATATGAGGTTATGGCGACTGTCAAAATTGTATCTAATTTGATTTTTAAAAATTTGAATATTGATGGATATAACATATTGCAGAATAATTATAAGGCTGCTGGGCAAGTAATTAATCATTTTCATATTCATATAATTCCCCGGAGTAGAGCAGATGGAAAATTCAGATTATCAATCCCTAGAGAACAAGCAACTGAAGAAGAACTCAATCATACACTTAAAATTATTAGGGATTCATAAAATTCAACTTTTTAGTTTAGTTTAAAAGACTATTTTTGCAATGTAATGCAAATTAGGTTTTTTTTGAGTATGAAGAAGAAGGAATTCGTTAAAAAAAAAAAGAAAATCATTCTAAGTAGAATAAAAGATTTCTTCTCAGACGAGTATGGTGGCAATCTAATAGAATATGCTCTATTAATTGGATTAGCTTTGTTTATTTTCTTTATAATTGTTGGAGTTATGACATCTTTACTAGACTGGCCTTTAGATTTAGCAAATAATTTTTGGGAAGATTTTGGTGCGTTACTTAAAAACTAATTTCTTTAAATCATGAAATTTATGTTTTTAAATTGTGTATCCTAAAGAAGAACGGATAGATATTATTCCAGATCTTTTATTACAAGGTTTTTTATGATCTTAATATTGTATTTTTCTGTCCATATATGAATATTCTCCAAAACCAACTTTTTTTCGACTTGAAGAAAATTTATAAAATCATCAAAAGGAATTTTATTAGCTCCTTTAAATAAATTCATTATTTTTTCGTTAATTACTGCATCATCAGGTGGGAATAATTCTCTCTTTTTTGCCTTCATTTTTTCTATAACATCGTCAAATCTACCGTAATCAAAAAAATGTTCTACAATTCTGCTAATTACTGAAGCAGGAGTACTTCCAAAAACCCCTACTAATTCTTTTACTTGATTCATACTAATTCGACTTAAAGTTACAGTTGTCCGTGTAGTTTCAGTCATTTTAATGTTGGTTTAGGTTTTTTTCACAAATATAAAATAATTTTGCTGCTTTTAAGTTTATGTTTATTGATGATAATAATGCATAAATAAGCATCTTTATATAAAACTCGGTACTATAAAATATTATAACAATACATATTGTCTCATAAGTTAAATTGTCGAAAAATTGTCGAATAAATTAATATAACGGAGAAAAATAAAATAAAAAAAGGAGGAATAAATTATGATAAATAAAGGAGTAAATAACGACGATTTTAATTCAATAGAGTATTTGACTCCAATTCAGAGTAATTTAATCAATAAACTACGAAACAATGGACCAATTACTCGAAAAGATTTGGTAAAAATACTAAATAGCCCTCGAACTACTATTTATGATAATCTATTGAAGCTACAAAAAAGAAAACTTATCGAAAAATTTACAAGAAACAATGGGATGAGAGGTAGACCATTAGTTTTTTGGAAAGTTAAAGAGTAAATTTCTTTTTTTTTTATTATAAATGAGATTAATACTTTAATAAAAGACAATAACCCCTATTTTTCTACTGCAAATTTAAAAATTAAACAATAAAAAAAAAATAGATGTATTATAATTAAACAAGCCCCAGCTTTAAATTATTTATTAATATTTAAATTATATTATTAATAATTTAATTTTAGCTTTATTTCTCATAAGTATAAACTATTTCCATTGGAAAAATAGGAGTAAATAACTTTAAGGAATTTTCAAATTCCAATTTTTTTATTTAGGAATAAAGTAATATTCATTGATTCTTTTTTGATAGTTATCTTTTGTACTTCCTATCTTATTAACTCGAGGTCTTTTAGTTTCTTTTTCTCTTCTAAAAGTGATTCCCATCATTTTAAGAAATAAATTAAATCCATCCCTTAAATTTAAAGGAGCGAGTGCTCTTCCTTCTTTACCTGGATTTCCTTCAAATACTAAGATCGAGTCTGCTATAAAATCTTGTGTGATGATATCATGTTCTACAACGAACGCTGATTTTTTCAATTCTTCTATTGATTTTCGTAATAACTGAGCTACCGTTAATCTCATTTCTATATCTAAAAAAGCAGATGGTTCGTCTAATAAATAAATATCGGCTTCAGTAGACAGACAGTCTGCTATTGTTACCCGTTGTAATTCTCCTCCACTTAGTTCAGACATTTTTCTATTTTTAATATTATCGAGTTGAAGGCTGTTTATTAATCGTTTTTTAAACGATTGACTCAGATAAGGAGCTATTCTGATTTTAGTTATTGTGTCAGAAACTGATTTAGATTCATTTATTTTAATATATTGAGGTTTTAAAGAAACTTTTAGCTTATTTCCATCAATATTATTAATCTTATTATCGGATACTATTTTATTAGCAATTAAATCTATAAATGTAGATTTTCCAATTCCATTGGGCCCAAGAATCCCTAGGATTTCGCCGGCATGGACTTCACTCCCCTTTACTGTCAAGTGGAAGTCTCCAAGAGTTTTTTCTAGATTTTCATAAGAAAAAATGCTCGCACCAGTATCAAATAAAGAACTAATTGGTGGTCTTTCGTGAAATTGAATGGGTTCATCCCTAATTCTTACATTTTCATCTTTAATATATCCATTCAAATAGATGTTAATTCCCACTCTTACACCTTGCGGATGGGATATAATACCATACACTCCAGGAACTCCATAAAATAAGGAGATATAATCGCTTAAATAATCTAATATCGCCAAATCGTGCTCTACAACTACTATAGTTTTATTGTCGTCACTAAGGCTTCTGATCAATTTAGCCATATTTATTCTTTCACTAACATCTAAGTAAGAACTAGGCTCATCTATAAGATATACATCAGCATCTTTCAAATAGGCAGCAGCAATTGCAACTCTTTGAACCTCTCCTCCGGAGAGAACAGATAATTTTCTATCAAGAATCCCATTAAGATTTAATTCGTCAACGGCTTTATCTAAAAGATCATTAAGATCATTCTTTTTAAGGAGATCATAAACCTTGCCCTCCACATGTTTAGGAATAAGGTTAATATTTTGAGGTTTATGAACAACACTTAATTTTTTATTAAATAATTCTAAGAAATACTGTTGAAGTTCTGAACCTTTAAAAAAATTGATAATTGCGTCGTCATCTGGAGTATCTTCATTGAATTTACCCAAATTCATTTTCAGATATCCTGAAAGAATCGATAACATCGTACTTTTTCCAATTCCATTTTGACCAATTAATCCTAAAACTTTTCCTTTCTTAGGAATTGCCATTCGAAATAAAGAGAATTGATCGGGACCGTATCGATAAGTTATCTGACTTTTCAAGGGATCTGGTAAGTTAATAATACTTATCGCATTAAATGGACATTTTTTTATACAGATACCGCATCCAGTGCAAAGACTTTCTGTAATTTCAACATTTTTCCCATCAAGGCTTAACACTATTGTTTTATCTCCTGTTCTTACCTTAGGACAGTATTTAATACATGGTTTTTCACCAAATGGACTACATTTATCAGGCTTGCAGCGATCTTTATTAAGTACGGCGATTCTCAATACTATTTCACCACTATTTAAAATGAAAAATGATAAATAATTTTTATGATTTACTCAGTTAAGGTTTTGTTAAGTAGTGAAAATAATTGATAAATAAAGTGTTCACTCACTGGCTAGAAGAGACAGTGGAAGAAATATCCAAAAGAAATTTAACAGAATTTACTTTTTCCACGGGTAAAACACCCTCAGGACATATACACATTGGAATTTTAAGAGAGATAATTATTTGTGATGCTTTAAGGAGAATTTTTGAGAAAAGAGGAGCTAAGGTCTTTTTTTATTTATTCATGGACGATTTTGATGCTGCTAAAAGATTTCCATATTATATAGATACAGAATATCAAAAGAATTATTTAGGTAAACCATTTGCGTTAATACCCTGTCCCTTTGAAGATTGTGGATGTGAAAGCTACGCTCGTCATTTTGGAAATGAAATAATTTCGACTTTCGAATATTTTGGGATAAAAAATGAAATTATCTGGACATATGATTTATATCAAAAAAGAGAAATGCAAGAAAAAATAAGAATTGCTCTTGAGAATACTGATAAAATCAAGGAAATATTAAAAAAATATATACTACCAACACTGGATAACGAACGGAAACAGTTATTTATTGATATGCAAAAGACTTGGATACCTGCCATGGTGATCTGTGATGAATGCAATAAAATACAGTATAAAGCAACGGACGGAAGTATTCAGCCAAATAGGGTCATCAAGTATCTAAAAAAAGAACGAGAAGTATTATACGAGTGTCCTGGATGTGGTTATAAAGGAAAAAAATCAATATATAGTGGTAAATTAAAGTTAAATTGGAGAGTCGATTGGCCTGCAAAATGGGCCTTATTTAATGCAACATGTGAACCTGCCGGTAAAGATCATAGCGTAAAAGGAGGAGCATACGACACTGGGATAGAAATTTGTCAAAAAATTTATGAATATGAAGGTCCAATTAAGCTTCCATATGAATGGTTAAGATTAGGCGATCAAGATATGAAGACATCTAAAGGCATTGTTTTTACTCCTAAAAAATACATGGAATTAGCTGATCCAGAAATTTATCGAATGCTGATATTAAGAACAAATCCAATGAAACATATTTCTCTGAGGATGGAAGAAATTCCTCAATACTACGATTATTACGAAAAAATGGAAAATCTTTTTTATGGGATTGAAAAACCTGAATCTAAAGAAGAATTTGATTTTTTCAATTACCTTTACCCTTTGACTAAGATTAATGACGTACCTATTCATAAACCTAGCAGAATACCTCTAAAACTTTTAATTTTTCTCTCTCAGATGCAAAATATTTTGACCCCAAACAAATTATATGAAAAAGTTATCTCATACATGAAAACTTTAAATGATGAAAGTATAATATCATTTGAAGCCTTTAAAGCTCTTTTAAAAAGAACAGAAAATTGGATCAATGAGATTAAATCATATATAACTAGTTTAAAGGATCAAAAAGCGATAAGAAGCATTTTAAATAAAATTGAGATTTTTACAATTCCTGAAACAATTGACAAAAAACTCAGTAATAAATTATCTGATGATCAAATTAACGGCTTAAAAACATTTAGAGCTTATTTAGGTGATAACGATTATCTTGATGCCGATGCAATACAAAATAAAATATTTACTATAGCTAAAAAGGACTTAGAAATCCCACCAAGAAAAATGTTTGAGGCCTTCTATCTCCTCCTGTTAGGTTCGAAATCTGGACCAAGACTAGGACCCTTTATTCAAATGCTAGATAAATCATGGTTGATGGAGAGATTAAATCAATTGTTATAATACCGAATTAGAATAATTATTTATTCAGATTCTTCAGTTTCTTGTTTTTTGTTTTTAAACCTGTACCATTTCTTCTTCTTTTTTTCTTGTAGAATCGTATAGCATTCAGAACAATAAGTGATACCCTCTTCAATCATTTTATCGCATCTTTTACAGTGTTTATGAGGATAAATATATTCTACTGATTGTTTTTTGTATCTTTCGTATTTACTCAATAAAAATCTCCAACGTTATATTAATTATTCATATAATTAATAAATTATAACTTTTTCACTCCAGGAACTATTTTAATTTTAAAAAATTGAGCATTCTTTAATTGATCCCTTGCCTCTAAGGGATATTCTGGAAAGAGAGACATGTAATATTCGTCATTGTTAATAATTTTATTTAATTCATCCTTCCAACTCAATAAAACAGTATCAATTCTATCAGGTTTTACGAGAGCAAATATTGATCCTCCATCACCAGCTCCAGTTAACTTTGCAGCAAAAACATCTGAATTGTATTCAATTAGATGTATTAAAATATTATTAAACAATCCAATTCCATGCAAAAATCCAACATGTCTCATCATGTTATTCATAATTGTTGTGTTTTCTTTGAAATATTCTCCCAATTGTTTCCAATCATGTTTCATCAAAGCAAAACGTGATTTCCAAGAAATCTCTGCAAGATATTGATAACCCTCTATGATTAGGGGATCTCCATCTAAATAATATCTCCTTAATTTTTCATGAACCGCTCCACTTTCATGAGATACGCCTGAAAAACAAATGATTATTGGTAAACTTTTGATATTATAGGTTAAATCGATTCTATCGTATATAGCTAAAGGTTCCAATGAGATTTTCTTATGAAAAATTTTTCCAACATAGGAACAAAACCCTAATCCTCCTCTCGCTATTACATATCGATCTCCATACCCGGCAGTTATTTTAAGATCCTGATCTTCTACCTTAGTAGCTACTTCTGCTAAAATATCTCTGTTTATTGGAAACTCTCCCGTTTTTAGACTATTTAAGTTATTATATAAACCAAAATATTTTGCTAAGCCATATATAATCCCGATTATTATAGCTGCGCTCCCGCCCAATCCACTTTGTGGTGGTATTGTTGTTATAATTCCAATTTCAAAATTCTCTTTTTCAAATTTCTCCCTAAAAGCGGAATTTGTTTTAATTAACCTATATAAAGTTGCATAGAAGAGCTTAAATTCTCCCTTTGATTTCTTCTTTATATCATTTAAGTCCTTTTCGATCTTATCTTCTTTTGAAACATAAATATTTAATTTACCAGTACCATCTAAATCTGAATAAAATTTTACTGAGCCGAACATTTCCCTCCCTTTTATATAAACAAAAACCGATAGTGGATTATCTAATCCATTGATTGCTGCTGAAGGCATCCAAAAATCGCCTTCAACAGCATCTAACGGATTTATTAAGTTTATTCTAGCTGGTGCTTGAACTATAATATCAGGGCTTAATCCTTTTATGAAAGCTATAATCTGTTGTAACATTTAATAACCTCTAACATGTTTTCTTGAGTAATAAAAATTATAACAAGCAATTTTAATTATATATTTCTCAAAAGAGATAGTTATAGTTTTATCTATATTTCAAATCAACTAATTTTTTAAACATCATGTATATTAGAGTGGAATGATCGAATTTAGGTTAATAAAACAAATATAATAAGTTTTTATAACTATATAAAAAAATATATTGAAATGGTTAAAAAGGGTAAATTTAAGGTGTTTTCATTTTTATTGGAAAATCATTTAATTTATTACAAAAGCATTAACAAAAATAATAAGCTTATAGCTTTTTCAATTCTTGAATCCGACAATTTTCTTAGAATAATTAAACCACTTAATGAATTTATATTAAATAAATATCTAATCTATTATTCTATTCAGCTTAATATCCCTCAAAAAAGAAAAACGCTAATTATTATATCCTTTGTAGGAGAAAATAGAAGCAATATTGATAAATTCTTTAATTTAATTAAAGAAAAGATAAATAATATTGATAGCTCTGTCTCGTTTTTAAAAAATCGCAAATTAAAAAGGCATTTTTTACATGTGCTGTCAAATAATATAGATGGAGGAGCAAATTCAATGAAAGAACCGAATTTTTTGGTTTTAAAGTATGGTGAAAGTCTAAAATTTATTCAGACTCATCAAATGAATTTTGAGAACCTAAAAAATCAAATGATTTCCTTACATAGTTTACTGAAAGCTCTTAAAAACTTTAACCAAAAAGGGTATATGATTTTCAATATTAGAACCGATAATCATCAGAAAATTGTAACAAATGCGTACTTTTTAGACATAAAACATGATGTAAACTCAAATGTCATTGACATAGATAAAGAAATAAACCAACTTTATGATTGTGAGCTATTCAAGAAATCAAATCTGAATATTTCAAACATCTATCGTATTTTATGGAGGGTAAATGTTTCAGATAATTTTTATGTAATAAACAATGATGCTGACATCTTTTTTTCATTAAGTCAATTTAATTTTCAGGATATTTCTAAGTTTAACACTCAATTTGTTAAAATCCTGCAATTGAACAAATTTAATTATCATCGTTTAAAGCCAAATCTTTTCTTTATTGAAGAGAGAATATTATTTTTAATTTTAGAGGATAACAATTTAAAGTACATTAAAAAACTACTAAAAAATTTTTTCTCGCGATATTTCATATTCATATTAATTCTAAATCAAAAAGAATATAGGAAATTAATTGAATCTAATGAAATAGGTTTGTTGGATAATTTAAAAATTCTTAGCTTTAAAGATTTTGTTATGCTTGATTTCTTGGAGTTGAAAAAAGAAAATTTATTAAAAAATGCCTAAATCGATAGCGATGTCCTGAGCAGAATAATTTGGGTGGAGTTTAATTAAAGCTTTTTTTTCCCCCTTAGGTGTTATGATAGTATTCACCTTGATCACTTTAACATTATGTATTTTCTCTATTGCTTGCTTTATCTGGCTTTTATTAGCTTTTTTATTAACGATAAAAACTAACTTATTTTCCCTCTCAATAATATCAAAGGTTTTTTCAGTTATCAACGGCCTTTGAATAATCTTATAATATCTTTCCAAACTAAACTAACACCTCGTACCTTTCTAATTCACTAAAAGCTGATTGAGTCCATAGAATTAATCGTCCTGGCGACCCTCCAGGTGCTAAATTTGCGATTGACAGATTTTCAATCTTTATAACATCTAAACCAGGAATATTTCTTGATGCTTTAACTATTCCGAAATCTTCCTTAATTACAATTAGGGCGCTCTTCTTATTTTTATATTTTCGCCCACGTATCTTCCCTTTTCCAGCTCTAGTTTTCTTTCCTTGTTTTGCTCGTAACAAATCTTCTGCTAGTCCTAGTTCTGTGAGGATTGAATACAGAAATTTAGTTTTTTTAACTGTTTGTATTTTATCATCAATCACTAAGGGAATTTCTGGAATATTTTTAATTAAATGACCACGTTTTTTTACCCATTCTAGATCACCAGAAGCGGATATCGCAGAAATTATAGATAACTTGTTAATTTTTTTATTTAATTTCTTATCAATAATTTTATCCGCTTTTATTGGGTGAGCTCTTCTCCCTCCCTTTGCATAAGGGACTTTTCCTGCGTTTCGAGCTGTAGGGAACCCAGAACCTTTAATACGTGGCGTTCTTGCCATTCCATGTCCTGTTCCCCAACCTTCAGCGGTATTTCTTAAACCTGCCCTCTTATTTCGTCCTTGAATTTGTTTATTCTTACTTGAAGAAACTTCACTTGCTATCTGAATAAGATCCATTCGAGGTTTTCTATTGAATAAACGCGGAATATCAACTAGATTTTTCTTATTTCCATCTAGATCATAAACATTAACTTTTTCCATAGTATCACAATCTTTAATTATTTTCTTTGTTGACTTTCTCTACTGATAAATGTTATCTCAGGCGATTTAATCACAAAGGATTTTATAGGTCTTATCGTTTTTCTTATTCTTACTAATCGATTTTTTGGTCCAGATATAGAGCCTAATATAAGAAGATAATCTCCATTTATATTTCCGTATTTAACAAATCCTCCCTTTGGATTGATTTCTTCTTCATTTTCTCCGATTACCATAATTCTCTTATGATATTCCGTCCTCTGATGAAATCCTAATTGTCCCGGGCGTGGAACGGTATAAAGTACTCTAGCAGGATGCCAGGGACCAATACATGCAACAGCTCTCTTTATTTTATTGTTCTTCCTTGTTAGTATTTTAACACCAAATCTTTTCACGGGACCTTGGAATCCCTTTCCTTTTGTGACTGATAATATATCGACTAGCTCTCCTTCGGTTAATATGTCTCTGGCCTTAATTTCATTTCCTAGTAAATTTAGAACATAAGCAAATTCATCTTTTGGCCTTCCAATGGAATTTAATTTAACTTCAATAAGATCTGGCTTTTTCCTAGGTAAAGATGTAAGATGGGGTTGAGTTTGAAAAATACCTCTAATTTGGCTATTATGATTAAGGGCGTTCAATAGTTTTTCTTTTTTCCCTTCAAAATCATATTGTTCTTTAATTGGGATGGTAATCTTTCGACTAAGATAATCATTTAATTCGGGGGAAAAAATATCTCCTACGATATATTTACCATATTCGTCTTCGTTATATACCCTTATCCCAATCAAAATCAGAGATGGTACTTCAACAACCGTAACAGGTTTCATTAGTTCTTTTCCAAAATAGGGGCTGTTTTTCTGATCTTCTATATAAGTAATATGTGTCATACCTGCCTTGAAACCAGCATATCCTAAAAATGTAATATTATCTGATGCATCTAACCAGTGCCTTACTCGACCTTTAGTTTGTGCAGCTCTTTTTCTTGGAAGAAATGCTAAAGAGCCATGCCTTGGTGCGTGTTTTTTACGGTGTCCCATGAATAATCACTTAAAAGATAAAATGTTAAATCTATCACAATAAAAAAAGTTTTTCATTCAGAAATGACATTTATCCCCTAAAATTAATAAAAATGGACTTTTTAAATTTAAATTAAAAAAAATAATTAGATGACATCGAAAATAGATAAGTTAATCCATTTCCAAGTAAAAAATTCGTTGGATGATAAAGAAGAGAAGATGTTAATAATAAATTGTTCTATTTGTTCAAATTTAGAAGAAGGCAGAAATTTCACAAGCGAATGTATTTACTGCGTACTCAAGAATCTATATTTAAATAAAAATAGTATAGATAAAACTATTTCGATAAAAAGACGCGAAAATGTGATTGACTCTAGCCAGCTTTCATACATTTTAAGCTTTTTTAATAAAATTAGTTCTATTAAAAAGATTTGGAAGAAAATAGATAATATTGGAAAAATAAAATGCAAATATCAAGAATTTAATTGTAGGATAGGAACTTTATACAATTTTCCTTTTTTTACTGATACTAATCCCATTTATGAACCAATTTCGATTTTCAATTATATTCTTGATAAAATAAATGAACTTAAAGGAACAGAAGCCATCAATTTTGATTGTCAAAAATGTATTAAAAAAGTTTTAACCCTTTTAGACAATTTATTAGATATATTAAACAAATTGGATATCATTCAAAAATACAAAAAGTTTTCAATAAAAAATAAAAGTGCCGATTGTATTATAGATTTTTATAATTCTATCATATTTGAGACACCCATCGCTTCAATAAACAATAAATTCACAAAAAATTCTTTTATTCCCTCAGGAAGCGATTTGAATGAAACTTATAGTATTGGAAAGAATAAAATTTTTCAAATACTAATTTTTGATGTAATTAACGAATATGAGAAACATTATGTTGTTAAATTTTCATTTCAATCTTCTGGAGAAGAAGATTTCTTTAAAAAAATTGTAAACGACGCAAAGAACAACTTAAAGCTTCTTGACTCTGAAAAGATTATTCCAATAGAGGAATTAATAAGTTTATATCAGATGAATGCTAAACGCTATTTAGCTTCTAAATACAAACTTTCTGAAAACGAAATAGAAAGCATATCATTTGTTTCTGCTTTGCATAAATTAAAAATAGAAAAGCTTTTTCCTTTATTGATTGACGATCAAATTGAAGAAATTTTTTTAGATTCTCCAAAGGAAAAGGTTTATATTAACCACCAGAAATTTGGGCGCTGTAGAACTGATATAAAATTAGATATAAAGGATATTGAGAGATTAAAAACATTTCTAAGGTTATACAGTGGAAGAAGACTTGATTTTTCAAATCCAAGCATTAAAGTTGTTATTAAAAACAAATATTTCTATTGTAGGTTTGCTATCGATGTAGGACCAGTTCAGTTATACAATTTCGCTTTAGATATAAGAAAATTAAATAAAAATATATATACTATTCAAGATTTACTGAAGAATGGCACTCTTAATCCCACGATAGCTGCTTTTTTATATTTTCTGATTTTAAGGAGGGTCAACATAACGGTTACTGGCGAAACAGACACCGGAAAAACAACTTTAATTAATGCATTAGATCTCTTAACACCTAAGGAATTTCGAAAAATATATGTAGAAAATATAATTGAATCGTTAAATCAATCACAGTATCAAAAGCATCAATTAAAATATCAAGTGGATTCTCTTGAAGAACAATTAAAGCATCAAACATCTAAGCAAAATCAAATTAAAAATTTGCTCCATCGTACTCCTGATATTATTTATTTAGGCGAAATTTTAACTAAAGAGGAAGCTGAAGCACTATTTCACTGTTTAGCAGCGGGTTTAAAAGGTTTTCAAACCATTCATTCTAACAATATTGAATCGTTTCTGAATAGAATTATACATCACTTTAAAATTCACATTTCATGTTTAAGCGATTTAGGATTATTAATTTTAATGAAGAAGAATCAACAAAGAAGAATTATCGCCTCGATAGTAGAGATGAAAAACAATATAGTTGAAGCTAATAAAAGTTATAACACTCTTTTCAAGTTCGAACCTCATTTAAAAAATTGGAGTGCTTTTGAATCTTTGTACTTGTCAAATTTAGTTGAACAAATTCGAAAATACGAGAATCTCTCTCAAGATAAATTCCAAACATTGTTTGAGCTTTATCAGGATGTCTTTAAAACGCTTCACCAAATTAATAAAGTAGATATTTATAAGTTAATCGAATTATTTGATCAACTGTCGTTTTATTCGTTAACAGATGTTGAGGCTCTTTGTGTGTTTTGGGAAAATTGGAAAAACTCATGTAGTTTAAATTCATAAATTTTTAATAGGATACATGACAAATCTGTTAGAAAAAGCATTATTGACAGGTTTTGGAATATTTATTCTTATTACTTTCGTCTCACTAATTAATCCTTTTATAATTAATATTTCTGAATTTAATGGCACGATTAAAAATGATGTAGAGAATTACAATAACTTTTTTAATGAATTAGATACCGCAATTCTTTTTGTCATTAAGAATCCTAATGTAAATTTTTTAAATGAAATCGAGTACCCAAGAAATTTAAATATTACATTAACTGAAGACTATGTTAAATATAACTTTTTAATAGAAGACGAAATTCAATGTAAAATCTATGAATATGTGAAACCTTTCATTAGCCGTATATATATTAACCTCTTTGCTTCGCGATACATCTTAAATATTTCATGTAATTATAATTATATTAATGTTCAATTCATTTAATTTAGAGTTATAGTTATACTATGGATGTTACTAATATTCTGATAATTTTATGCCAAAAAATTCATCCTTATCATATCCCCCGATTCAGATTTAGAAAATTAGATACTAGATACAAATTAATGTATGAAAAAGAATACAATGTCCATGAGAATGATATTAATAAAGCTAGCTTTATAATATTTTTAATTTCGTTCATTACATTATTCACTACTTCCAGTTTTCTCTCAATATTCAATCTTTTACAAATATCTTCTTTTTCCCTAATATTCTCTTTATTTTTTTCTTACAGTTTCAATAAAAAGTTTTACAAAGAGATCGTAAAGAAGGAGAATCAATTGAATGCCTTCGTTTATGTTATTAGAATTTATTTTTCACTTATACAAAAATCCGTTGGAAACAGTGCTGATTTAACTATTAATTTTATTAGACTAATTTCGGACTATGACCTTCCAATTAAGAAAGAATTCCGGAAAATATTAAACAAGATTCAATTAGGTCAAAATCCCGAGAAGTTACTCACGAATGTTATCACTCCTTCAATAGATTTTAATTCCTATTTAAAAGAATTGTTAATATCTAATTTTACTTATAATGAAACCCTTACCGAAAATTCATTAGAAAAAAAATTTCGGCAATATCTAAGAGAAATTGAGTCAAAATTAAGTGTCTTCTTTTTTATTGGATTATTTTTCCCTTTGGGAATCTGTTTTTTAATTTTGTTCCAAAAAATTAATTTTCTTTTATTAGTTATAATTCTACCAATTTATTTTATATCAATTAAAACATTAAACAAGAAATTTCTACGAAATGATTCATTCTTGCTCGGATTGTTAAATAATTATTCGAAGGAGGAAAAAGCTAAATTTCACGAATTCATCTCCTTCTTGAAAGGTTTTACATTACACTTACAAAAAAACTCTTCACCTGAAATTGCATTCATAAATTCATATTTTCAAAATAAAAGTCAATTCGTATTAATAGACGCCCCAATAAAGTCACAAATCACTAATCTTTTAAATTTCTCCTGTTCTTTTGAGGAAATGCTGGAGAATTTAGAAATTGAGACAAATTCAATACGGTTTAAAATAATACTAGACGTAATTGGAAAGTTAGTTAGTAAAAACGCATACATATCTCATAAAAAGATCAATGAGTTATTAAGTGAAATTTCAAAACATCAAAAACTAGAGAGCCAGTTAGAAATTATAATTAGAGGAGAACGTTTTAGGGTATTATTTTTTTTATTCCTGCTCCCTATCGTAATTGGTGGAATTGGGGGTTTATTTCCACTGTTCAACATTATGATTAACAACATATCCTTCTCTAGTAATATTTATTTATCTTCATTATTAGAATTAATATTTAGTTATGATTTCGTTGTTATTTTTCTTGCACTATGGTTTTGTGTCTATATATCCTCTTACTATTTCTTGGAAATCATATCCTACGAAAGAAAGAGAGTTCTAATTACTACTTCCTGTATTATATATGTAGTAGCATTTTTATCAAGTTTTTTTAATGTTATCAATTATTTTTAAGAAGATATTAGTAAGTATTAACTAAAAAAAATGATATAAAATAATTCAGCTATTAAAAAAACGCCAATAAATATAATAAAGAATTTAGAATAAGAAATTATCGTTCTAAATAATAACATATCAATACCAATATTAAACATAAAAATTTCTATTTCATTTAGAATTTGGAGAAAAGGTATTAAAAATATTAAGAATAATATAAGAGAAACAAATACAGTTGTTAGTTCGGTGGATGTTATGGAATATAGAAAAATAAATATGAAAAGCGATATTAATAGAAAGAATTGCAGTAGATTTAAAGTAAAATTCGACATAATCTAACTTATATGATAAAAAAACTATTTAAAATTCTAAGAATATTTTAAAAGATCATGGGATATTGAGTTTTAAAAACCAAATATTTATAAGTGACAAGAATTAGGTCTATTTCACATTATTTTTTCAAATGTTAAATAGTATGAAAAACGGAGTGACCTAGAAAATATTATATAAAAAAATGATTTGATTATAATTATGAGAAATTTAAAATTGAAGGGATTAAAATACGATAAGGGGAAATATGATTTATATAATGAAAGATTTGTGTTTTTTCCTCCACAAATAATTGATATACTATCATCGATATATGGAGAGGGAGTAAAATCCTTACTAGTTTGGTTAGGTAAAAAAGTTGGCTGGGCGTTAATTCAGAATTGGGATGAACAATTAAAATCAAAAACCTTAAGTGATCTAGTTAATCAATTTTGCACCATAGTAAGCAATCATGGATGGGGAATTTTTAATCCAAAACAAATTTCAGACAACTTAATCGTAATTGAACTTCAACATAATATATCAAACAATTTAAATAACAAATCAAAGTATATATGTTATTATATTACGGGATTATTGGCCGGTTTTGGAGAATATGCACTCTATAAAGTAAATGTTATAGAAAATAGTTGTAATATTGAAGATCCAAGTTTAAATTCATGTGAATTTAGAATCGAGAAAATTTTTTAAAGATTTAAATCACCAAGGATCCCATTCTTCAGGATTCAGTTCTTTTTCCTCATTATTTTTAAAATCTTTTTCTAATATTTGAGGTTCTATTTTTACATAGATATTTTCATCTTCATTTGTCTTATTGTGTGATTCAAGATCTTCACGAATTATGTCATCAGTTAATGATATGTTATCATCACCTATTACTACATCTTTAAAAGCAGAAATTAAGGATAAAAAATTAAAAAATTCTTCCTTTTTCATTTCCACATTTATAAAATCACCGTTTTTTAATAATCTAAGTTTTATCAGACGAACTTCACCACTTATTTCTACTGAAGTTAATTCAATATTTTCATTTTTATTTTTTAATTGAATCTTCCATGAAGTTTCTCTGGTTTTTTCGATTTCCATTAATTTAGCCTCGCTCTTAAGATAATTAAATATCAATATTTTAATAAAAATTAACCAATTTAAAATTATCCTTATATAAGAACCGTAGATTTTAATCAAAAAATTAAAAAAAAAGAGGTTTTCATTACTTACTTTTTATTAGAAAAGATAATTAATCATCAAAAAATCATAGGAAATGAATATTAATACAGCAATTGGAGGTCTAATTTGTGCAAGAAATTGAAATTTTTCTCTTTCTTCATTATAAAACAAAATAAGTGATTTCATCTGGAGCTTAGTATCTGAATATTTATTTATTTGCGAAAAATCCAAAAACCTATAAAATAATTTCAAAAATGTTTTGCGAGGATATGAAATTTTTTCATTTAATGCATGCAACATATTGAAAGTATGAGATTTTGTTAAAAAACGATTGAAAAGGTAATTAAATGATAATAGTAATAAAAATAAGATCAAAAGATATATAAAAAAAGAAAAAAACAAATGGAAATTAAAACCAAGAATAGGAAAAGTCAAGAACAAAAAGATAATTAACTTACCATCACTTCCCCCCATTAATTTTAAACAGAACAGCGAAAAAGAAAAAATATATGCTAATAAAACGATTATAGATTTGCAGATCACAAAAATCATCAGGTTAGTATAATAATTTTGAGCTTCAACAAGAGTTAAGATAAAACCAACAATAAAGAAATATGTAAGGCTTTTGTTTGGTATTTTCCTAAAACAAATATCTCTATACATACAGTATAATAGAACTATATTTGAATAATAAAAAAAAATCCCACCTATGTTTGGAATCATTCCTTATAAATCGCCTTCCCATATTTGTATAAATTTTTTTAAACTATTAGCCCTAATGTTTTCAAATTTGTATCTATATATCTTTATTCGCCCAAATATTTTCTCCTGAATTAATTTATAGGATTTTAAATAATCTAAGTGACTTTTAACGCTTGCATGATTAAGTTTAGTAATCTTTATAATCTGAGATATTGATAATTCTTGATTTAAAGCTAATACTTTTAAAATTTTAATTCTTGCCCGTGATCCTAATAAATTTTCGATTTTAAAGTTCTCTTCTGCTTCTTTTACTATCAAATCTTTATCCCTTTAGTTTCCATTACTTCTAATAAAAATTCTTTATACTTTGAAATGGGAATATTTTGAACAGTTATTTGAGCTTTTCGGCCTTTAATAGACTCACTGACGATTTCCATACTAATTAAATATTCTCTTTTAAACTCCTGGAGGTAATTCCATAGTTGTGAATGAGACCGTGGTTGAATTCCTAAGCTTTCACATAATATTAAATATGATTCAGTGATTTCACGAATAGATGAATGAATTCCTCTACACTTATCTAAAGAATTTATAATAGCTAATAAAAAAATGATTTTTTGAGTAGACATATATTTTAATATATCTAGTGTAGAAAAAGGAACTATGTCTTGATTTGCAAGACGGATTGATTCTATAGTGATATATTTTAAATTCTGATTTTCTGCGATTTTTGTTGATTTCCATAGTAAATTTAATCCATACCTTATATCTCCACTCTGATATACTATATCCGAAATAGTTTGGATTAAGTTATCCGAAATAATATTCTCTTTTAAACTAAGTTCTGTTCTATACTTCAATATATCAAAGAGCTGTTCTTTATTATAATTGTTGAAATATATTATATTCCTCTGCAAAGTGCTCATAGTACTAGTATCCAAACCACTTAAACAAGATATATCTCTTGCAATTCCAATAATAGAAATGTGTTGGCGGGTTTTGAACGAGTCATCGTTAATTCTCGTAAGCGAATAAATAAGATCCTCCCCCTTGCCAATTAAATAGCTTAATTCATCTAAAACAATTAATAAATGGAGATTTTGATCTCTTATCAGATCAATAATAATTTCAAGTAAATCTTGTGGAGAGTATCCTCTTTTTGGAAAATTATTATTGAGTGTACGCACTATTTTGATTAAGACTTTATAGCTAGTCCTTTCTTTCCGACAGTTAATATGAACATACTTAATATCTCCTGATCTTTTTTGAGCTGCGTTTACTAACATTTGTCCAAAAAGTTTAATTGTAGCAGTTTTTCCAATTCCTGTTTTCCCAATTATTAATATTTTTCGTGAAATTGAATTCGGATTCGTTACGAGCACTAAAAATAGTTGAGATAGCAATGATAACTCTTTATTTCGATGCGGTAGCATTTTAGGAACATAATCGTTATCGAGTTTCCTTTCGTTTTTGAACAACGATGGTTTTTTTAATAAATCTTCAAAGTAATCTATTGTCATTGAGGATATTTGATAAAATGATATTAGAAGTTAGAAAATCATAATATATAATGAAATACAGAGTACTAATTTTTTATTAATATAAAGAATTATAAACCATTTTAATTCTCAAGTTCCTCTCTGGAGAGTATGCGATTGTTCGTGATATTAATAATTATCGTTACTTTGCTTCAATTAAAAGCGTTATTCTTTTTTGTCGGATGGAAAATTTCATCCTTATAATTGCATCGTAAAAGTTAGCTCTAAGTTTCCCCTTTCGATTTTTTGCTTAAAATTTGAATGTGATATCTCTAATTAATTTAAAAGCCGCCTTTTTGTACTCATATACTTTTAATCCAATTGATGTAAAAAGAGAAGTTAAAATTGAAAGGAGACAAATATTGACAAAATAGAACGAGCTATAATTTCTGTGATATTGAAAATTATGAATTTGAAATGATAGTGAGATCGTTCTGTTCTCTAAATAACTAGTTCCGTTAAATATAACATCCACATCTACATAAAACATTTTGTCGCCTTCTTCAAAGTTGAAAATAGACGGTAAAATATTGATATTAACAAATCCCGTTTGATTAGTCTTTAACATCTCCTCGTATTCGAGAGTTGCATTACCATAAACAGTAATTTTTAAATTCTCGTTTTCAAGCGGTTTTATACTTGAGTTAAAATAATAGTAAAATAGCTGAATTTTTATCAGGCTACCTTCTTCTGTACTATTTACAAAATTAGTAATTTCCCCATAAACAGGTATTTTATTTACATATACTTCGTAAGAGAATGTAGTATCCAAATAGCGTGAATTGTTTCTAATATTAAATGATACATCATTTCTTCCTAAATCCAAATGATTAACCGTTGAAATGTTGAATGAAATCATTCCATCGTTATCTGTTGTAAAATTCGTTTGATAGATAATTTCGTTATTATTTCGTATTAAGCACAGCAGTGTTTCATTTACTAAGCAATAACTCGTATTTCCACTGTAGAATCTTGCATTAAACAAATTAGACTCTCCATATATTAATTCGCTTTTAAAATTGGTCAATTCACAATCAACATATCCTTTAAGAAATTTATGAATTTGAAAGGATAGAGAGATCGTTCTATTCTCTAAATAACTAGTTCCGTTAAATATAACATCCACATCTACATAAAACATTTTGTCGCCTTCTTCAAAGTTGAAAATAGACGGTAAAATATTGATATTAACAAATCCCGTTTGATTAGTCTTTAACATCTCCTCGTATTCGAGAGTTGCATTACCATAAACAGTAATTTTTAAATTCTCGTTTTCAAGCGGTTTTATACTTGAGTTAAAATAATAGTAAAATAGCTGAATTTTTATCAGGCTACCTTCTTCTGTACTATTTACAAAATTAGTAATTTCCCCATAAACAGGTATTTTATTTACATATACTTCGTAAGAGAATGTAGTATCCAAATAGCGTGAATTGTTTCTAATATTAAATGATACATCATTTCTTCCTAAATCCAAATGATTAACCGTTGAAATGTTGAATGAAATCATTCCATCGTTATCTGTTGTAAAATTCGTTTGATAGATAATTTCGTTATTATTTCGTATTAAGCACAGCAGTGTTTCATTTACTAAGCAATAACTCGTATTTCCACTGTAGAATCTTGCATTAAACAAATTAGACTCTCCATATATTAATTCGCTTTTAAAATTGGTCAATTCACAATCAACATCTCGTTTAGTGATATTAATTGTTATAATTTCTTTGTATGTCGCTACAACATCGTGAGAATTGAAATTTTCGTAGTAATTAAACATTTTTATGTAAATTCTACAGGAATTATTTGTAAGTGTTAAGTTTAAGAATTGAATATTAATCGTCCAATTTTTCTGAGATATTCCGATTGTGTAATAATTGGAAGAATTCCAAAGGATATTATCAAAAATATTAGTAATCTGAATCTGAACATAGGAAATTTCGAACCCTGAGTCGTAATATAACTCCCAGTATCCATTAATATAAATATTCTCATTATTATTATATGTGTTTTTATCGGTTACTAGCAAAGTATTACTGCATGAAAATCCTAATGCCGATTTGGGAATAAGCATTATTCCTAATAAAAAATATAGGAAAAGAATTGCTTTATCTTTTTTTTTCACATCAATTTTATATATTAAAATATAAAAACTCAGATAATTCCAAAAAACATTTATTTTGTCAAAGATTTAAATTCAAAACTAAGAAATATGTTACTGTTGAACGAAAGTGGGAAAAGTCAGAACCCTTTTGATAAAGAAAGTCTCAAAAGAATTAATAAGTAAATATCCAAATGTATTCACGACAGATTTTGAAAGAAACAAGATATTATTAGATAACTATTCTAAAGTAGATTCAAAACATCTTAGAAATCGAATTTCAGGATATATTGTTACCTTAATGAAGATAAGAGTTAGAGATCAATCCTAAAAATTGAATTTATAGAATTAAAATAAAGAATTAATCAAGTGGTCCTTATTAAAGAAGACGCAAGAATTATGGCAGATCTTTTAAAATCGGGTCATAAAATGTTAAGTTTATCGTGTCCTATCTGTAATAATCCAATTTTTCAAAATAAAAGTGGAACTGCTTATTGTGCAATATGTAATAGGGAAGTATTATTAGTTGATAAAGACTCTAATATGAATGATGTAGATATTAAACTAACTGTAAATAATCCACGTGAAATTAAAAATTTAGATAGTGAAATAAATTCTGTTCTTATTGAAAAGATTAATTGGATTGCTCATAAACTAGAAAATGAAACTCAATTACACACTATTAATAAACACTTAGAACTTATGCATAATCTTTTGAATATTCTTGAAAAGCTTAAGAGTTTTAAATTGTCATAGGAACTTAAATATAAATTATCTCACATTAATGCTTCTGCCGGGATTTGAACCCGGGTCACGAGGGTGAGAGCCTCGCATGCCAAACCCTTTCTTTCATAAGAAAGATTGGCCGGACTACACTACAGAAGCAGACTTATTATTAAAATTTATTATTTTATTAAACCTTAAATTAATTTTAAACTTAATTAAAAAAAAATATTTATAATGAATAACGATAACATAATTCTATCGTAATTTATACCATTATAGCCCAAGACAAGGCAAACGAAATCAGCATTCCTTTTGTATGAAAATTGGTTTAAGTAAATTAACATAATGGTCTCTAATAGAATATTCAGCTATGTTCGTTGCTAATGAAATTAATTTTTGAGTTAAGACGGTTTTTTGATTGAATTCCTTCGATAGCAATTTATCTGCTAGATAAATAGTAGCGCCAGTTAAAATAAAAGGGTTACGTCCACCACGCTCCCATTTATTTAAACTTGTTAAAATCAATCTGCATTTACTAGTCAGTTTACACTTATAATCTTCTTTGGACCAAACACTACCTTTTTTTGCTAACCTCATCTCTAAATCTTTATGATTTATAATGTTATTGATCAATCTATTTAAGTAATCCTCACTGCTATGAGGTATCGTATCATTATTTAAATGATTTTTATACCTTATTCCATCTCTTAAAATCAATCTTGGATTAACTCGGTGCCCAAAACTTTGAAAGGCATTTGAAATTTCGTTAATAGTAATTGGAGCATTATGATACTCCTTACGAACTGAATAGAATATGCAAAAAGCAATCAAGGAGATATTATTGATAACGCTCTCTTCATTCTTAACTATTTTTTTATAGTAATATGCCGCGTTATTTCTGATATTCTTATTCAAGTTTAAATAGATTGAGATTTTGTTTAATATATTAAAAATCCTGTATTCAGTTTCATGGTTTTTAATTCTTAAAAATTGTGAATAGTTTTTTTTTAATCTTCTATATAGTTTTTGCTCATCGGGGGGTAATAACTTACCTGTTTTATCTTTTAAATATTTTGAGTTCTCATAGTCTATAAAAGTTCCTAATCCCCCAATATAATCAATTCTTTCTCCTAAAGCAACATACTGTTTATTCAAATTACTCTTGGTATTGATGTTGTCGAAAACATATGACGATTCTTTATATATGTTATCTAATACTAACCCACAATCCTTACATGTTATTTCGTAAGAATTCGTCATTACTGGACCACCACATTCAGAGCATTTTTCTTCTTCTATACTTTCTTTTGTATTAATTTCCATTCTATCACCTAAAAGACAAGGAATATAAAGTACTAAATAAATCAGGCTTTTATCTCAATTTTGTAGATTCCTTGTCACTTTAAGTAGAATAATTTTTCTTTGGAGTTCATAAAATCATTTTAGAGCCAGACTGAGAGATAATTGGAATTAAAAAAAAATGCCATTTTTATCCTTTAATTCGAAGTATAATTTAATGAGATATAAATCTCCTAAATTAAAATATCAACAAAGGAGAAATTAAAATGAATCAAATTCAAGGACTATATAAAAGGAAAGTAGATATTTCTTCATCCCATCTTGATTTATTGGAAAAAATTTTTAAAAAAATCAATCTAATTATTAAAGGAAAGAGAGAAATAATGTATTCTGATATTATTAACCATATTGCAAGAGAAAACTATAGCGGAAAATTATACAATGAAATCATTTTATGGTGTAACTACAATATTAGGCAAGGGAAATATTTTGCGATTATTCAGGACCTTTTGTGTTGAGCAATTAAAAATAATGAACGAAAATCTTATATTATTGTATTTCGACCAAATTTACTTCTTAAGATAAAAAAAGCAGTAAAATCAATCTCCTTTATGCTTAAGAAATGATAACTAAAATAAAGTTATAAATGCTTAATTATATTAATATTTAATAATATTATTTTATAAAGACCAGAGAGATATATCTAGTAATAAAAATGTATTTTACGGTCAATAAAATCGTTTTAGATTAATGAGGTTCTTTCTATGGTTCGTTGGACTGCAGATCATAATATTTATATAAAAATTCTTTACTGGGGTATGGGAGGCTCTGGAAAAACAACGATAGTAGACACGTTATACAGACTTACAAAAGAACAAAAAAAAGATATTACACCAACTGGAAATTTAACTAAAATATCGATGGCGAGCGGGTCTACTTTATATTTCGATCGTGGAATTTTTCAATCAACTAAACAGAACAAGGTATATTATCATGTTTATACTGTTGCTGGGCAAAGTAGATTCTCTCCATTAAGAAAAAAGATTTTCAAGGGTACTGATGGGGTGATTTTCGTAGTTGATTCGCAAACTCACTTCTTTGAAGATAATATTGAATCTTTAAAAGAACTAAAAAATATTACTAGGGGGAAATTAATAAACGAAATTCCGCTTATAACTATGCTAAATAAGCAAGATCTTAATGAAACGATAGGAGAAGAAGATTTTAAGCAAGTTCTCAAAGAAGAAAAGCTCTGGCATGAACCAGATCACGAGTTATATATATGGAATCCTATAATTTATAAAACTTGTGCATTATACGAGAAGAAATTGGATATCTATAGAAGTTTTAGCGAATGCGCGAGAAGAACTGGATTATATCAGATATATGGGGATGGAAAAGCACCAGTTGGAGATAATTTCAGTAGAGATATCCCAAAGTTTTAAACTTTCTTATCGCTATTTAACCATTTCGACGATCATATATTTATTACAATATTTTAAATCTCTTTAAGATAAGCAATACTTGATAGCTACGAAGGATCTAGGGTTATTGAATATTTTAATAATACTCTTTAAAGAACATTATGAGAATAAAGAAAATAAAAATCATTATTTATTAGGAGTTCCCTACGGTTATAAAAATTCTATGAAAATAACTAATATACATGACTTATAAAAAATAGGAATGAAATATTATAGTTACATTGAGGATTATAAAAACCAATAAAATCTAAATATCGAATTAACTAAGTTTAGTAATTTATATAAATTCTTGATCATTTTACATAATACTATAGAATATCACCTTTTGAGTAAATAGAAATGGGAGTGTATAATAGCATCAAGGAACAATTGCCAAAACAGTTTTCAATATTTCAGTTAATAGGTATACTCGGAGTAGATACGCAGGAAGTTAGAAAAGTTCGAAATTTGTTAAAACAATTTCACAAACAAGGATTTATTAAAAGACTTTCTAAAAACATGTATGAAAAAATTTAGAAATAAAAATACTAATTTGTTATACTCATTTTTAATGTTAATTCTGGAAATATGAATGTTATAATGCGATTAAATGCATCTAATATCCCTTTTCCTTCAGTTGCAACCGTTCTATTAGCAGAAATGTATTTAAATTGATTTATATTTATTATCTTTATAAATTCATGATCTCTTATTTCTTGCTTCGATTCAAAATCAGATTTATTTAATGAAATCACCATTGGTAAGTTATATAATTCATTTCTGAACATTGTTTTAAGCTCATTCCACGATCTTATATTGTGATGCAAGCAATGGTCTCTTGAATCAACAACAAAAATCACTGCATCTACTCCATTCAAAGTTGCTGGTCTGGTGCTTGCATAAAAATCTTGTCCAGTAGCAGAATATATTAAAAATTTTAAGCTCCATTCAGAGCCTTTAAATTGCAATACACCAAAATCAAAGAACAGAGTTCTACCAACAGTGCTATCAATTGAATTTAATGTGTCTTCCTTATTAAAATAAGAGAATAAGTGTTTTATTGAGGTCGTTTTTCCTGACATTGCGGGGCCATAATAAACGATTTTTACTTGTAATATCTTATTCTCATAATCATATATCACTGCTAGTCACCCCCACAACGATTGCATACTATCTAGAGCATTAACTTTTTTCCCATTCTCAATTAAAGACGAAAAATCTTCTCCCCATTCTTTACATATAAATGAGATTATTCTCTCTATATGCGCGTAATCATAATCTATTGTTTCCATAAGCGTTTTACTCCCAATTTTGGTATTAATTTCAATATTATTTAATAAATTTAACCTAGAGAAAATAAAGAAAGCTCTCTTAGACCCAGAATAAAAATTTTGTATCTCCTTTTTAAAAATATTACGCTTCAATTCCTCTTTTTCGACATCAAAATCTAATAGTGTCCGAAGTAAATCTTGATCTATATCTTCTGATTTAACTTTCTCAAAAAGAACCCGCTTCATTTTTGTTATAGATTTTTCAGTGTCTTGAGATATTTTTTGTAATACCTCTCTTTCAAAAGTAAGATCGAGTAGCTTCCAATTTAATCCTATAAAATCTATTGAAATTGAATTTGAAAAGAAACTAATACTTAAGAAAAGATCAATTTTCTTTTTAACGCTGTTAATAAACTGTTGAATTTTTTCCTTTTGCTCTGGTATTTCAATTCCAATTAACCAAGAATTAAAGCTTTCAAATTGGTTTAAAGCTTTAAGTGCAACAGTCGTAGGGCATCTTATATGTGTTCGTTGTGAGTTATAATCGATGTTTTCATTCATAATTAAATTAGTATATTCAGTCTCCGAAATAAAATCAGTATAGAATACTAATTCTTTGCGGAAATGAATTAGGTCCGATAGATCTATTATAAGATTATTAACTTCTTCCGAATCATCACCATATACAATTATTGGTATTCTATTTAACAAGCTATAAAGAATTATTGATGTATCTGGTGCTTTTAGCCTTTCTAGGAATTTAAAGAAACTCATTTTTTCACCTATTCATTTAATAACTAATTCCCCAAGCATAGTCTTAATATCAAAAACATTTTGATTCTGAATTTCAGATGCTTGTTTGATGAGATTTCGTATTTTTGTCGAAAATTGAGGAAGAATTAGCCTTATTAAGCCCAATTTTTGTCTGGATTTTCCTATCTCAGTACTAAATATCGCCTTTCCCAAACCGTGAATAAATTGAAACTTATTTTCACAATCTAACAAAATACTATCTGCATTCATCTTTTTTAGTAACCACGCACATCGATTTGCAGTTTGAAAAAGCGAATAACTCATAGCGGAGATGTTATCTAAATCATCTTCCTTATTCTCGGTTTGTTTTAAAATTTTAGAAGCTATAAATCCCCCCTCAATTGTAATGTAAGCAAATTTTAAATCTGGAATCGTAATAGAGAAGTTATTCAAAACTTTTCTTAGTTCCATTGAGATACTTTCTGAAAGATTTAATGAAAATGAAGATACTCTAAAGTTTACATTCTCATTCTCTTTCACATCAAAACCCTCGATTATGCTTTGAATCCGATGATCATCAAACTGAACTAAAGGAGGCTTAAACGATTCACCAGAAGTAATTAATGTAGTTTTTATCTTTTTTAAGCATTCGTTGGTTTGTAGAAATATCCCCCCTAAATTGGTGTTAGGTTGTGCAGTAATAGCAATAAAAAATTCGTGTTTATTATCGATTATTCCTTGTTGCTGCAGAATTCTATTTAAAGAATAATGTATTGGGCTATTGAGAGGAGCAATTAAAATTTTTGCTTTTTTCCCTTCTATTAAGATGTATTTTAAATCATTTGGATGTAGGTGTATTCCTACATTAAATATAGCGCTAGTTGCAGAACTAACATTGAAAATCTCATCCTTAGAAAACCAGACTCCCGCGGATTGAATTGGGTTCCCGTCTCTTTGAGTTAAAACTGCATTTTCTACTCCTTTCAGTTGTTTAATTTGATCAAGATGAATACCAATTTTTTCCTTTAAATCCATCATATTTCGGTTAGCTCCTTTCTTATTTTATTATTTTTAAGTCTCAACATAGATTTTTAAACTACGATTATTTGTTGAAGAATGCTTCGAAAAACCAGAAAAATGAAAAAATTTAAAATGAATATTACTTATATAATAGTATAACAATTCGCATCTCTACCGGTGTAAGCTTGGATTACGGTACGATACCGTTAGATGAAAAGTCAATTCATTGATGCGATATAAAAAATGTAGTTATAATTTAATCAATTATAACTGAAGGAAGCTTAATTAAGAACCTTAAAGTAAGTGAGTTTTGAGATAATTCCAAAATTAAGTAATAACAATGTTATTGCGACAAATAATTAATTCCGGTTGATCCTGCCGGACCCGACTGCTATTTGGGTGAGGATAAGCCATGCGAGTTGAATGGGATACCTAAAGTTCCCATGGCAAACTGCTCAGTAACACATGATCAACTTACCCTATAGAGAGAAATAACCTCGGGAAACTGAGGATAATGTTTCATAGTTGAATTGGCTTGGAAAAGTTTTTCGACGAAAGGGATAAAAAGAATGGTTTTTATCTGCTATAGGATAGGATCGTGTTCGATTATGGTTGTTGGTGAGGTAATGGC
>CAZDTP010000048.1:0-32448 GCA_964508365.1 uncultured archaeon | reverse complement strand
CTCAAGCTGTTTGGTTTGGAATTCCGTTTGAATACCAAAAAGAGCTAGAATTGAAAGGATTCAATCTAGGGGGGACCATTCACGCTGTTGAACACGCTATGATCGCAATGGCTCCAGCACTAGCTCAAATCTCGCGGTGGGATTTAGGAGGTGTTTCTATAGATTTTGACCCCGTTAAGCAGCAACCCGTTATTTATGTTTACGATGCATATAGAGGAGGTATAGGTATCTCTGAACAATTGTATCTTCATTTAATAGATTTACTCCATTTGGCTTTGAAATTAATTGAAACTTGTAGCTGTAAAACTGAAAATGGCTGTCCTGCGTGTATTATGTCTAGTCGTTGTGGAAATCGAAATGAACCCCTTGATAAAAAAGGAGCACTTTTCCTACTTGAAAAGCTAGTAAGTCTCAAAGCCACCTAATCAGTGTATTATTTTGCTTTATTTTATTAAATTCTTCTGTGCTAAAATAATTAAGATTTTTTATTCTCTCTAGTGATTTATTTATATCTTGTAACTTATCTATATCTTCATTTTTATTGTATAAGATAATATTATTTAAATAATCTTTATAGGGACTATTTATTCCTAATAGAATTCCAAATAATTCTGGACTTATTAAAGCTACATCTTTTGTAGTATAATAAGAGTCCTTATATTTTATCGAGGTGGGTAATCTTTTACTTAATTCCACATTGCTCCAATTTGTTCCAATCAAAATTAAAAACGAGCTGGGATAATCAAGATATTTCTTTGCCTTAATTGCAATAATTTCTGAATTTATTTTGCTTCTCTTGAAAAATCCATTTGAAAAATCAATTAATAAATGTTGTTTCCCCTCTATTTTCCTTAATAATAATAAGATTTCCTCTCTCTCTTTTTTATTATTTATTTTAGGATATAGTTTTGTGATATGCTTTCTAAAAAAAGAAATAAGGGATGGAGTTACAAACATGAAACCATCAATTCTGTGCTTAGAAGAAGAAAACAATTCTACTTCAGAATAATAATTTGATAGGAAATTTTTATCGTTTATATAATAAGATAATAATGAATTCATTAATGCATGAGTAATAACTCCTATATTAGAAAATTTTCGGGGGATATACCCTAAATTATTAATAACATCCGAAAGCTTCTTTCCATGACGATTAAGAGCCTCAATAAAGCCACGATAATTAATTTCAACCTCCTCATAAGAAGGAGCCTCAGTTTCAGAAAAGTCATAAATATCCTGTAATGATGGTTGTATTATATCTTTAAAAAAGTTAAGGAGTTCTTTATATGATTTATTATGATATATCTGCCAAAATTTATGTTTAAAATCAAGTGCGATATATAAGTCAGAAAGTTTATAACCTAATCTTCTTATCGCTTTGCGAAATCCGTTATATTCCTTATCAACTTGCTCTTTAAAAGGAGCTTGTTTATGATCTAAATTGTATTTCTCCTTTAAATTAGGATATATTTTTTTGACAAATAAATCCATTAACTCAACGAAATCCATACCTCGATATTTTAAATCCTTTAGAGGTTCCAGACCCACTTTTTTTACAAATTCAGCCCAGATATTCCTTTTTATCCCTTCCAACTTTGAGACTATTCTTACTCTGTCAACAAACCCTCTATAGCCTAATCCTTTCCTCTCTAAATAACCTGCTCCGGGTGCTTCACCTATTTTCAACTTTAGCTTATTTTTTACTTCAGGATACACGTTTTCCTTAAAAAATTTCAATAGTTCATCGTAATTCATACCAGTATACCTTTCTTCATGGTATGGGTTAAAACCCGCAGCTTTAGTTAGATCATTGACCCCTAATCCTAATTTTTTAATAGATGACCTAAATCCTCTGTACCCTAAACCATCCATGTCATGAGCTTTAGGTACATTGTCAAATTTTGGCAATATTACTTCCTTGTAAAACTCCACAGCTATTTGTTTGTTTTTAACCCATGCCCAACGAGTCTTAATTTTAGAAAGATCAATTTTTTTTCTTTTATAAAACTCCAATTCATCGTTAGTGAAAGAACTGGGGGAGACCATGCGAACTTTATTTGAACTCCATAGATCATATTTCTGCGAGACATGCGTAAAAAACCTGTTACGCACTCGATAATCAAGAAATCTGTTCATAGAATCCCACCCATATTGTTCGATGATGTATTTTTTAATAGCACGAATATTTGCTAAAAGTTCTAATTGGATCGGATCGATCTTCTGTAGTTTTTCTGTCAAAGATTTTATTCTATTCTTTTCTTTTTCAGAGAGTTTTTCGTATTGAGACTTTTCAAATAATTCCATAAACTTTCTAGTCAAATAATCGAACTCGTTATATCTCTCAAGGGCTATTTTTAACTCAGATTTAAGTTCAGCGCTGCATTCATCCTCAGAAGCCTCTTTAATCCATTTTTTAAGGGTTATTTCCCAATCTTCTTCTTCAATTTCTTTTTTTGATTCATTTTCGCTTTGAGAATTGTTAATCTTTTCCAAATCTAGTTCTCGTTGTTCTAACCATTGGATATAGCCTTTTGTTCTTTTTTTAGCATATATCGGCCTCTTGTCCGTTTGTTGGCGATATAATTCTTGAAGATGTTCATTCTCCTCTTCGTCAGTTTCTTCACTTGTTAACTTTGAACCTTCTTCAAGCAACTCTTTCTTATTTTCGGATTCGCTTTCGATAGTATCTAATTCTAGTTTTAACACTTCTAATTTTTCTTTATTCTCAACATTTTCGTAATTTTTTGCTTTCTTTTCATTGTGTAAGGTAGAGGATTGTTCAATTTTATAGCGGTTTTCCGCACTTGAATTTTTTTCATTAATCTCTAAATCTTGCTTTTCAATTTCTTCATTTACATTCGGTTCTTCTTCTTTTTCTTGTTTTTTATTTATTTCCTTTTGATAATTGCTAACTACTTCTTCCATTTGCTCATTGATTTCTTCTTGGGACTTTCCTTGTCGATGCAACTCCTCTGCTTTCTCCATATAATACTCTGCTTCCGCTGGTCGATCGATCTCTTCTTTTAAATCTTCAAAGTTCTCTCCGTCTTCGTGATTATTTTGTTTTAATTTCTCCTGTTCTTGGTTTTCATGTAATTTTTCTATTTCCTCACGAAACTCAGCCATTTCTATGGCTTCTTCCACCTTCACATCTATTTCTTCTTGTAATTTTCCTTGTTGAGCTAAATTTTCTTCTAATTCAACTACTTGCTCTATTAAATCTACTCTATCCAAATCTTCTTTTAGATTGCCTATATTCTCTTCATGATCGAGACTTTCCTGCTTCAATTTCTCCTGTTCTTGCTCTTTATGTAATTTTTCTAGTTCTTCTTCAAATTCAGTTCTTTCTATGGCTTTCTCTACCTTCACATCTATTTCTTCTTGTAATTTCCCTTGTTGAATCAAACTCTCTTCCAATTCAACAGCTTGCTCTATTAAATCTACTCTATCTAAATCTTCTTTTAGATCCTCTATGCTTGCTTCATCTTCGTGATCAACTAGGTTTAATTTCTCTTGTTGTTGCTCTTCATATACTTTTTCTGCTTCTTTAAGCGTTTTGTACATCTCTTCCGCTTCGTGCATTATTTCTTTTATCTCTTTATCGGACTTTCCTTCTCGATCTAATTCTTCGCGAACATTCCATAAATATTCAAATTCTTCCGGACTCATGTTTTCCTTAGATGTCTCATTTATATCCTCCATGTTCTTAAATTCCTCTGTTACTTCTTGCTTATGTTCTTCGATTTCTTGGTCCTCTTTACTATTTTGATCGTTTTCTACCTCTTTTTCCTTTAATTTTTTGTAATATTGCTCGGCATAATACGCCGCATTTTCTTTTTCAGCTTGCGGTTCAACATTTTCGTCTTCTCCTATTGTTTCTCTGGCATATTCAGCCATTTTTTCAACATCCTTTATGAATTCAATCTCGTCGGCATTTACATTTGGTCCCGTATCGTCCTGATATTCTTCGGGGGGAATCTCGATTTCTTCATGTTCCTGGTGTTCCATCTGATCTTCTATTTCTTCCATTTCAGTAGCTAAAATTGTTGAAATTGATTGCGATTCAACATTTTCGACATAATCTTCTTTATTGTATTTCTCGTTTTGATCGTCATTTTTGTCTATCACATTTTTTTCTCGCTCGCCATGCAAATCTTCGTTCCAATCGATCTTGTCCCATATAGTTTTTTCTCGCTCGCCATACAAATCTTCGTTCCAATCGATCTCGTCCCATATAGTTTTTTCTCTCTCACCTTGCAAATCTTCGTTCCAATCGATCTCGTCCCATAAAGCTTCTTCTTTTTCTTCTGATAATTCTTGACCTAAATCATCTTCAGGTTCCTCGCAATTAATTCGATCGTCTTCAAAATCTTTTTCTTCCCCTAATTCAGAATCATCACTAAGATCATCTTCTTTTTCCTCTCCGTCTTCTTCTTTCAGTTCGCCTAAATATCCCTCATCGTCTTCAATTTCGCTTCCAAAACCCATTTTTATTTTAAAACCTCTGCTTTTAATGTAACAATTTATATATCATTGAATTAGGGGATTTTATCATCTACCGTTCTCAATAAATACCGTTCAGTGTTTGTTATGACTAAAGCATACCTTTCTTGAAGTGTTAATAACATTTCTCGCTCGTTCATTATTCCGGTGAAAATCTGATTACTTGGATATCCTAATTGGAACAAAATTTTTGTCCGTGCTGAATCAATCGCGATACTATGAAGCAAATGAGCGTGTTGATCAGCAGTAATGATTCCTAAACCTTTAGCTCTAGATTCTTGTGTAATTCTTTTATATATTGAATTTGTTTTATCTTTCATTATGAATTCAGGAGATTCGGGGTGTCCATCGCTTGGTTTACCTAAAATTCGATGAGCTTCATCTAACATCAAGAGATATTTCAATCTATTTGATTTTTCTTTATCAATAGGAATCAAATTTTCAATCATAGTTAAAATCAACATACCAATTAAATGCTGTTCCTCCTCTAGACACTTTGTTAAATCAATTAAGACGGTTCCTCCTTCCTTCCATTTTTTAAACCACTCTGGAATATTTTTCCATGCACCATCAAGGAGATTTAGCGTAGCTTCAAGATCTTCTCTATAAAATAATTCATTAATCCTTCGTTTGAACGTAGCACGAACATGTTGCTTGAATTCTGGTTCCCAAGACTTTGTTTTCATGTTATCATCAACACAGTTAAAGAATTCTTTAATATCTACTGGAAATTTATTGAATTTTGAATAGCAACGTTGAAGTGTTTCAGAAAATATTCCTGGTCCAAGATATTTTAATCCTAAACAGGCAGCAAAAACATTACTCGATTCCTTAATCGAGATCATGATTCTATCAAAAGGTGTAATATAAGGTACTCTAAATTTTTCAGATGGAAACTTATAAACATGGGCCATAGGATAATCGTCTTCCAAATAGGGCTTTGCAAAATTTAGAATCAATATTCCAATATCTGGTCTTTTCTTATGTATCTGATGCAACAGAATTTTTATTAAGGTCGACTTTCCCGTCCCAGTTTTTCCAAAAATATTCAAATGGGTAGTAAGACTATCTATTGCTATTAATCCTGATTCGGTGCTTAAAACTCCTTTGTTCATTTTAGTTCCGACATATACGTAATTAGGATCATTGAAATCAATCGCCAAATTGACGGTATTTCTGTTTTCTAGTATAGGTGGTTTTGACAAAGGCATTTCAGGAGGAATATCGAAATCGATCAAATGAGGTTTAATATAATTGGGCATAAACTCTCTGGGTAGTTGGCCATATTCGGGTTTCTCGGGAAACACATCAGTGGTTAAAACGTTCCTCCAAAAAATTGGAGGCACTAGATCATGTTTTGCTTTCTGATAAGGCGGTATAGACATATCAGAAACGAAGTATCTTAAGACTGCGTTTGTTTTTAATTCCCGTTCTTCTAAATCCATAGAGAAATCTGGATTGGGGTTCAAAGTAACGAAAGTTCTAAGCATAAATTTGAGTGGATCGGGACTTGCATGTAAATCGTCTCTTTTCCATACAATAAAGACGGTTGCATCCATTTTTCTTTGAGGTGTTTTATAATAATTGATTATCTTCCTAAGAAAATGCAATTTTAACGGAGGATTAGAGGGAAGAATTAGCTCATATAGGCTTCTCTTAATGTCTAAAAACTCTGAGTAAAGTGGATACACGCTCATTTGCCCATCCAATCCTCTATACCTCTCTTGCAAATTATATAGTAAGGCTCCTCCTAATTCTTCTGCCATTTCGACAGTTTCAGCAAAAAGATAAAATTCCCAAGAAAAATACTTTCCTATTCCAAATTCTACTCCATAAGTCAAATTATCTCCAAATGGATCATATAACCACGAAGCATTTATTAACCGTTTTAACGCAAATTCTTGATTTCCGATTATTTTTTCTTCTACACACGGTAAAACCTGCGTTATATTAATTTTTGCTTGATATCCCACTATTTCCATTTACTAATTTCCTCTTTTAAAATTTACCATTGAACCTCTCTCTCATTTTTAGCGTGTTTAAAGCGTCTTCGAGTTAAAGCTTTTGGCTTCATATATTTTGTTCTATTTTTACTTCCCCTAGCAAAGAAAAGGGAATACAAACCCTTCAATCCTTTAAATCCAATTCTATATCCGTAATATCCTACGAAAATTAATACATAAGTTACAATTTCGTGAAAAATTTTAATTTGGTAATTGGTAACAACAAGCCAAACGGTGGTTATTGATAGCAATGATAAACCACTTTGATACAAGGAATATCTCCAGTCAAAATGAAACGCTCCGAATATCGCTATTATGTCCGCAAATGAAGGTGCAGCACTTAATACTAACGACAACATAACAAAAATATAAACATAAAAAATTAGAACATCTAGACCTGGAGTTTTTAATTGCCCCCATAAAAAGAAAAAAAGCCAAAAGGAAATATAAATGGGTGCAAAGCCGATTAGCAACGCTTGTAAAAACGACAATCTGACGTAATCTTTCAATTCAACTCTGCCTCCGTAATTTAAACCAAAAGCCGACTTGCCATCTGAACGTTCTAGTAATTTTATGGTCCGTATGCGAGTGTTGGTTACCACACACATTAGAGCGTGAGAAAGTTCGTGGATTATGATGCCAACAACGGCGATACATCGAAAAATCGCGTATAATGGATTGGGCGCATATTTTAAACAAATGTATGATGCAATTGTTGAAAATACCGCAAAACCTACCATAAATATGATTTCTTCAAACATTGTTAACTTTTCTAAAAATATTTATTTAGTCTTACTAAACTAATAAGCTAGTTTTATTTAAAACAAAAAAAAGTATTAAATTCGGAAAAGATATTTTTTATCCACATTTCTCATTCATCCCTAAAGAAGCCTCTTTCTTCTAAGAATTCAACCCGCTTTTTAAATCCTTTTAGCTTATTTTCGATACCTAAGCGATCAAACAATTTCCTTTGAATTGAATTTTGAAGCGAGCTCTGACTAATATTTAAGGAGTTGCTTATCGACCTTAGAGTTAGTTGTTTGCTTTTAGAAAGCGTTATTGATATTCCTATCACTAAACCAGCCAATATTTCGTCTTTAGAATCTTTAATTATTTCCCAAAATTTATCTAGTATATTTTTTGATTGTTTGTATAGCTTTCCATAACCTGTAACGCTCCCTATTTTTGTAAGAATATATTTTTTACGATCTCTCGTTTCATAACCCGGCCAAAATAGCCACATCCGCTTTCTAAACTCCTTTAAATCAGATTTTGATATCGCTGAAATTTCAAGCAACATGTTTAAATCTATAACGATATTCATTTCTTTATACTGAAAATAGATAATGCATGGAATACATTTCTCAGGGTTCCGAAATGTGGTTCCAGAAGGGATATAAGGAAGAATTTCTATGAATTTCCTTAGAATTATTGAACTGTCTTTTTTTGATCGCCCTAGCTTTTCAAGGATTGTATCAGCTAAAGAGGAGGCTCTGTTCAAGACTTTTTCGCTATATGGTATAATTGCATCTAATTTACTAAGAACTTGCATCTTTCCACCATCTGAAGCCATTTTTCGTTCTCCTTCATTTCCTATTGTAGTTTTTTTAATAATAGGGGTTCGAAATTGTATCTCATTGAATGGGGTATTAGATTCAAATTTTAACAATTGCTGAACTGTTCCACAAGTTCTACACACATACCCAGAACTTATTTCAGAGATATAAATAGAGTTGCAATGATAGCAAACATCTAACAAGCCATTAACTATTGTTTTCGTGCTTTTTCACATCTATAGCTTTTGTTTAAAAATTTTATTTTATATATGTAGACATCCTAAAGCTGATTCTTTATAAAGGAAAATTCATTCCTTCATCAGTTTTTTTGAAGTTTCATGATTCGTAATTTAATGCCCTTAAGTATTAGAACTCCCGTAATTGGATTAAGCGTGTAGTCAACCAGATTTAGGTTTTTTATAAAAGAGTATTTCGTAATGAGCGTGTTAACATTGACGAAGAAGTATTTTTATAGTAAATTTAAGCTATAATAATATAATAAAATAAAATTAAAAAAAAGACAAAATTAGGTTGATAAAAAAATGATGAATAGAGATATTCCAGGTATGATTAATTTAGAAACTGTAATAGGACAAGATAGGATGTATTTAAAAATTTTATTAGATAAATTAATGGATCAAATATTACCAAAGTATCAAAAAATGAAGAATAAGGATAGTAGTTTTGATTATGGCGGAGAAGGGCTTAAAAAGATTACAACGACTTTAAATCGCTTTATAGACGCTTTGGGTGAAACATTTTCTGATAAATATGATAAAATTCTTAAATCTGAGAAAAATTACGAGTTAACCGAAGTTATTAATTCTATGACTAAATGGGCCGAAGAGAGACAGGTTGAAGCGCTAAAATTTCTGGTAGATGAGTATGGTCCAGATTCTGATAAAAAAAAATGAAATTTTGTCGTAGAAGATAATTTTTTTTTAACTGAATAACTTTCAATTCTAACATTTTGTATTTTTCTATTTTATTTTTCCTTTTAAATAAAACGAGTTTATAGTATTATTAAAAGGTGGTTTGTATTGTTAAAAATGTTGAATAAAAAAAGTATAAAGTATAGGTTGAGAAAAAGAACGATAGAGAATTTAAAGAATATCTTGGGATTTAATGGAGAAGGAACGAAGGATTCGCCTATTGTAATCGATGATTTAGGGGACGTAACTATAGAAATTTCGATATTTATCGAAGGAGTCTATCTTGTTTTGAAGAATCTTACTATTTCTAAGCTTTCAATAGCAGGTTCCCAAAACATTGTAATTGAAAATTGTTTTATCGGCGATGTAGAACTTAGGGAATGTAGAAACCTTACTTTTAGGAGTAATACAATTTTAAGGATCGATCAAATTTTATGTAGAAATTGTATTTATGAAAATAATAGCGTTTTGCAGAAGGAGTACACTAGATTGATTAATAATACCCACGAGAGGAGAGAATTCGTAAGTCTTTGGTTATTTCTAGGAGTTGGTATGTTATTCACTTATATAGGGGTCAGTTCCTTATTAGCTTTACATGTTAATTACGTTTCGATAATGATGTTACTTTCGGGGATATCGTTTTTAATTGTGATGATATACATGTTGACTCTACACTTTCTAGTGAATATTATCCCCCAAAATAAGTACGTTAATTTCGATATTCAAGAGTTAGAAGTTTTTTCACACGCTTCTATAAAAGTCATTTAGGAGGGGAGAATGCCGGATGAGCCGTAGGAGGGAAAAGGTAGTAATAGGAGGGAGAAGGAAGAGTTCTAAAGTCTTGTGGATTTTATTAGGCTTCGTCGTATTTCTTTTGTTTGTCTTTCCTTATTTTGGGAGCAATTTTAGATACCTCATCAGTTCGAGCTTGACACCACTACAAAGCATTGGCCAATATTCCCTTATTTTTGGGGTCGTTATTTTACTTGGTGGGATTATTATCAAGCGATCCAAGTTAATAATGGTGGGAATTATGTTGTTAGTTATAGGACTTGTTCTTGGAGACCCAGCAGGCATTATATCCCTTTTTACTGGTGGTTCGCCGAATCAAGGATATCATTTTTTGAGCTAAAAGCTAATGGGTTTTTTTTTCTTTTACTTTGAAGGTACTTCAATTTGGGCTAACAACGATCGGGCAATAAAAGCCATCTTTCCTCACAGTTCGCCGTTAAGAACCCACTTTGTTGTCCAGAAACGCCTCTTAAGAAAATAAATCATTATCTACTATTTTTTTCTTTTAATTTTTTTCTTTTTTTTCTCCTACTATTGAAGCGACATCTAAACCTTCGAGTACATAATTAATAAATTGATCATTGAAAATCCTAGAAACATCATCTGTTAACTCATAAACATTATAATAGTGGTTAATGTTACCAAGCGCTCTCTTCATAGTTTCCATGAGATCGCTCCACATGTCATTGTTTAGTTCATAGTATTTATACCTAATCTTCTTAGGGGTTTGCTCATAGAGATCAAAAATATCCTTTATTGGGATATCCTTACCAAGAGCATAATCAAAGATACTACCATCGCCCAATTCCTCTTTGATATCATCGTCTACAGTATCATTCTCAGGATTCTGGAGTAGATCGAATAGTGCATCAAATTTAGCTAATTTGGAAATATCATCATTCGTTAACTTCATGATTTCCTTCGCGTATTTACTTATTGCATTGATAAAATTTTCTACATTCTTCTTTATTATAACTTTATTTTTCTCTTTGATATCTAGAGCGTCAATATAAGGAATAAGTTCTTTTGTATATTTTTCTTTGTAATGTTTTTTAATATCAGAACCAATTGTTTTAATTAACTGATAAACTTCTACCCAATTAACCGACAGTGCATATCACTCCTTTTAATTAAATGTTTTTTAGCAATTCTAAGTGCTTCAAGTACTCCTTGTCCAAAATCGCCTTCAAAATAAGACATTAAATTTCTACCTTTTTTTTATCCATTGTTATGATATACATGTTAACAATATTTTTAAATATCTTTTGATTTTATATAAACTGCAACAATACTGTAGCGTCTTCTTTAAATTCTTGTCATATGCAATTTACTATTCTTTTTTTCCCAAGGTTTAGTTTTCCTTACAGGTGGTTTTATTTTCGGAACTTTTTCTTCACTTACTGCCTTTCCAAATAAATCAAATGATAAGATTTTTAAAAATTTGTTACTCTGCTAGAGTTTATGTTTATTGCTCTAATCTTTTATTACGATGAATAGTTGCAAATTCACAAAAGACCAAGCAAGAGAGTTCTTAAAGCAAGAAGCGCTCAATGAAATTAAAGGTTGTAAGGATTTTACTAAGTTACAAGACCAAATGTTTTGCGTTGTTGCCAAATACGGTTTACAATTAGAAGCTAAAATGGAAGGGCTTCTTTCCGGAGAAGAGTGGAGTGATCCTAACTGCCTAGATTTGCTCGTTAAAAAGGTAGAACTCTTTTTCGATAAACTCATAATTTAATAATTTCGACTTTTTTGCACAAATTTGAAATATTCTAAATATTAAATTAATTCAATAATGAGTGAACATATCCCTAATGTCAGTTACGAAAAATTTCAGAACATTAAGAACAAATATGGACATATGTCATCTTGGGCTATCTGGAACGAATGGAAATCAACCGAAAAAGCCAAATCGGGAATGGGAGATATATCATTCTTTGATAATCCAAGTATGGAATTACTGAAAACTCTTAAGCCAAATATTGTCCTTGTTGCTTTAAACATTTCCCGAAAATTTGAACACCCGTTTGCGAATTTTCATCCTAATTATTCAGCCGCACAAGATTACAAGACGCGCTATGCTTTGCAAGGAACTCCTTTATGGGGTGCGTATATGACAGACATTATCAAAAATTTTGAAGAGAAAGTATCTGGAAAGATAATGAGTTTTCTTCGAAAAAATCCCGATTTTACCAAAGAAAATATCTCATCCTTCAAACAAGAACTCTGTGATATTGGGGCTTTAAATCCAATCTTAATTGCTCTAGGAAAAGACAGCTATGATATTTTACGTAAAAATCTCAAAGATGAATTTAGAATCTTATGTGTTACCCATTATTCTCATTTTATCAGTAAAGAGAAATTGCGTGAAGAGTTTCTAGCTATCATTGCAGATATACAAAAATAAGTATTTGATTTATAAATAATTTTGAGCACTTACGCGTCAGTCTATTTGAATATCAAATAATAATTTTGATTCAACCTGATCTTTTTTTTTATATAGATTAAGGTAATAAAAAGAATTGAAATGAAAAATTGGAAATATGTCGTTAAATGTTTTGTAGGGATGTATTTTTTGTTCCTTGGGCTTAATTTTGCAAGCGTAATATTCGCAGTTTGGGCAGTTTTAATCTATTGGGAGGTACCGGCTGAGATTTTTATGGACTTATTTACAGGCTAAAAGCGTTTCCGTTTAAAACCGTAAGAGTCCTTCAGACTCTTTCAATTCCAATTTTGCGATTAAATGATTTAATCCTTCATAAGTATCTTTGAGGTATTTAAGTAAATCCTGATAATCTAACTTTCTATGGAGAACTCCGTTCTTTGCTATTGAGAATAAATAATCAAGGAATTGCTCTCGTTTCTCTTTAAAATCCTTGATAAACACATTTTTACATCTAAACAAAATAGAATTTTCAATAAAATCGGGCATTTCCCCGCCGATTTTTCCTTGCTCGGACAATTCCTTTACTTTTAGTGCCGATTTAATGCTTGATGTATAATGAAAATCGGGATCAAATAAGACACTTAGATAATAAGAGAATTTAAAGATGCTCTTGGTGAATTCGCTCTTGGATTTGTTTTCATCCTTTTTTTCTTCCATCTTATAACTCATTTCCATGTGATAAAATACTCGCCGAAGAATATCCTCATAGTCATGACCTATTTCGTTGAGTTCAGGGATTTTTTCCCTAATATCCTGACCAAATAACAATTTTGAGTTTTCTGGAAGCTTTATTTCCTGTAAAGCCCATTCAAAATTAGCAAAAGAAACTGAGTTAAAGAGTTCTTTAGAGTTTAAGGTTTCAATGGTATGGAAGGCGATAAAAACTTCTTTCTCTTCGATAAACATTTTCTTATGCCTAGAAGAGGTATATGTATCTTCTGATATATTATCAAAATTTTCGACTACAGCAATAAAATCAATATCGTTGCTAATCCAGTCGTCTGGTTTATTTTCATCGAAAAAACTTCCTATCCCATATAAACTAATAAAATTCTCTTTATGTTCATCCAGCAGGAGGGATGGCACTTCTAATTCCAAAGGATAGACCCAATAAGAATTTGGAGGAATCCATATATGAATGTTTTGTGGGTTCTCTTTGTCTTTAGACCATGCTCCTTTAATAAGTCTTCTCAGAAACCATTTGTGTAACTGACGGTTTTTGTCTTTATAGAATAAAACATGAGTGTCAGTATGTTGGTCATAATAAACATTTTTGAGATAATCTCCTATCGAATCCCAACCTTCTAGTTGAACTAACTCCCTTTTTAATTCATCCTTGTTAAAAGCTTTCATTCATTGGAGAGTAAAAATTTTTGATTTCGTTAAGATCTATAATAAATTATGTATTTAACTTTAATTATCAAATGCTTTAGATAATAATGAATAGAGGTTCCTATTTAAAAGAATGAACAAAAATTTTAATTTTTTGTCTGAAAATAACTTGAGATTAAACTCAGTTTAAAATTATTGCATCAATTGTATGATATCAAAATTAAATTGTGATTTAAAAAATAACCTTGTTTAACTAAATTAATATCTATCTTATAACAGATAATAATTTAAGGAGATTAGAACCCAATTTTTTCCATTTAGATGGTTGCATTTTCTCGTATCGTTCCAAAGTTTTGGTGAATTCAATATAGAAATCTCCTTGATTTTCTATAGGCCAGCTTTCTATTTCATTTTTAAAAGATTTATTCAGTTGTTTTTTCTTTCTGTTGCTAAAATTTGGAAAAAATGATGCGATTACATCATTAATGTATGATTTAAGCTGAATATATGTTCCTATTTTAATTAACTCTTTTAATTGAGCTAATACTATTAGGATATTCTCCTTAGGTTCAATTTGAACTTCAGCGGACGGAGTTTTTGTAACACTCTCAATTAGTTTTTCAGTAAAAATTTTCATAGATTGCCATTTATATTGATAAATTCCCTCAATTTCGATAAAATTTCCAATTAAATATATAATATTTAAAGATCTAAACTCTATCTCACCACTTGTAAATCGCTTAGCATTCAATTTTCCCGTATTGTCTTTCAAGGTAAGAAAATAATACTTAGTTCCATTACTTGCCATTTTTTTTACTACATTTATGATTAAAAATCTTCTATTAATTGAAAAATCCCGAGTTGATCTAGTAAAATCTTTCACTGACATTTATTCCTTCTCCATATTATAGATAATTATCCAATTCTTAATTCAATACATTCTTGTATATGCTTCGTGGATTTTTTATCCACACCTTCTTAAAAATTATAAAATATTATACCGATATACCTCATCTAATAGCAAGCTAAAAGATTTAATGTTTTTCACGTTATTCTTTTTCTCATTTTTTTTGAAAAAGTATAAAACCTCCTCTTCTGATAATAAACATCAGCTCTAACATAAAAACGAGACCAGGGAGAGAGTGCAAATTTACTAATATAATTTCAAGTTTTTCAACAAAACTTAATTGCGATATTTTCAATAGTATTAAATATTAAGAAATCAAAAATTATCGAGTAGCTATGGACGAGGATGATTTTAGAAAAATATTAAAGGCAAATTCAGTATTTAGACTGGCAAGTTCACTGGATATTAGCTTTGTTCCCGAAAAAGTATTATGTCGCGATGAAGCAATTAAAAACCTTATCTTTAATTTTAGGCGGATACTTGAAGAAAAAGAGCAACCATCAGTAAATTGTTTAATTTTGGGGAAGGGAGGACTTGGTAAAACATGTACTGCAAGATATTTTGGTAGAAACTTTAAAACAGTAGCTTTAGAAAATGATACAGAAATTTTTATTGAATATTATAACTGCATAATTTTCCGAAATAAAGGAGCTATAATACGAGAATTACTAGCAAAATACACTCATGGTGGTGGTAGAGGCTTCTCGGATGACGAAGCACTCAAGCTTATTTTAAAGCAATTAATCCGAGAAAAAGGTTATATGTTGCTAATAATCGATGAAGTCCACTTATTAAGATCTGACGAAATATTAGCATTCTTAGATATTGCTGAAACCTTTGGACAACAAAACACGAAACTTTCGATAATATTAATTTCCAGAAATAAAGAGTGGATTACAATTGAAACGGAACGGATTTTAAGTAGGTTAAACGAGAAAATTAAACTCAAACCTTATAATTTCGAAGAAACGAGAAAAATCTTAGAATATAGAAGTGACCTTGCGTTTAAAGAAAATGTTGTTGATGACGATATATTAAGTATGATTAGTCAAATAGCTACAGATCACGAAAATATTCGACACGGAATAGAGGTCCTAAGAAAAAGCGGTATGTATGCCGATAGGGAAAGTTTAGATAGTATAAATGCCGATATTATCAGAGCTGCATCTAATGAAGTTTATCCAACTTTTAGAGGAGAGATCGTAGATCAATTAAACGATCACGAGCTATTTACATTATTTGGAATCTCTCTGGCGTTACAGAAGAAACAAGAACCATATATACTTGTAGATGATGCTTTTGAAGAGTATCAGATAATCTGTAAAACATACTCAATTACACCTCATGTTAAAATGAGCTTTCAAAAATACATCCGAACACTTAACCAACTAAAAATAATCGCATCTAAAACTGTTAGAATTGAAGAAGCAGAAAGAGGAAGACAGATCGAAATTACATTGCTAGATATAGTTTTATATAAACTTACAGATCTTCTGAAAGATATATTCTCAAGAAAATTTAGAGAATAACTCCTTTAAGATCGAATTTGTTAGTCTATATTATTTGACAATGATACGAACAACGAAACGCAAGCTCGAGAAATATTCGGAGCTACCATTAATTCCGAGATGGTGGGAACTACAGGATCTTTAAAACAAGAATTACAAGAATATCCAGTCGCAAAAAAAAAAATTATAGGAAATATCCTTTTTCAGCTATTTTACATTTATTTAAAAACGAGAATGGTTATATCTACCTATAGGAATTCTAATTGTAGATTGATAAAAATGCAAGATAAACTCAAGTGGAATGCAGTAGGATTAGTTAAGAAAACCAAACTATTAAAAAATTACATTGAACGAGAGAAACAGGAGAAAGAAAGCTTACCAGCTCATCAAAAGGAGAGGACTGCTCCTCTCTCTGGATACTTGAGGGAGCTTAATCATATGTTAGAACAAATGGAAAAAATCGAAAAGATTATCATTCTAAAGCTAGAAAAATTATTCCATTTGAAGTTCCAGACACCTGAAATGATTATGCTTGCCTTAACCCGACCAAGTATTCGTACCATCTTTGAAAACCTTAATGCTCATTTCAAAGATGATCCAAATCGCCCCTTGAGCGAAGAAGAATTAATGGAATTGGCAAGTTCTGGAGATGCTGCAGTAGTACTTGCTCTAATTGGAGATGCTGCGCTCGATTTAGCTATAGTCCAAACATTGTGGGATTCTTCGCTTTCAAAAACAGGAGAATTAACAGAAAAAAGAAAAAAATTAGCATCGAATGAGAACTTGGCAATTTATTGTGATGAGTGGGGTTTATATTCTTCTCGATTGCATCGTTTGCAAATTATTCCAGACGAGAAAATGAAAAAAGAGACAGTTGAACATGTAAAAGGTACTTTAGTCGAATCTATATTTGGAGTGGTTTATTTGGAATTTAAATTAAAAGAGTTGCTGAGGATAGTTCCTCTTATTCAATAAACTAATTCTTTGGTCAAATCTTATCTTCTATGCTCTAATATTATCTTATAAGAGAAATTAGTTTAAATAAACGAGAACCCCACCTTTTCCATTTTGAAGGTCTCATTGCTTCATAATGTCTAATTGTTCTGGTATAATCGTTGTAAAATTTTTCTCGTTTATCTTCAGACCAGCCTTCTGTATGTTGTTCATAAGATTTTTTAAGTAATTTTATCCTTCTGTTACTTGGATTGGCAAAACCAGACTTAATCACATCGTTTATATATGATTTAATGTGAATCTGAGTCCCAAATTTATTAATTTTAATTAATTCACCGAGTTTATTGTTTATTAAAGCAAGATTTTCTTGGAGAAAATAATCTACATTATCTTTTTGAATTCTTTGAGGAAATTCTTCCATAACCCTTAAGATTAGTTCCTCAGTATTGATATTCAGAGAATTCCATTCATTTTGATAAATCCCTTGAAATTCAACAATATTTCCTACCAAATATATCGTATTTAAAAATTTAAATTCAGATTCACCACTCGTGAATCGTTTAGCGTTCAGCTTTCCCGTTGTGTCTTTTAGTTTTATATTATAATATGGTTTTCCAATTTTAGAAGTTTTTTTTAACACATCTGTGATAAGAAATCTTCCTTTGATAGAAAAATCTTTATTAGAGTTTTGAGCTGATGCTAAAATATCTTCTATTGAGATGTATTCTCTTTCCATACCAATCACTTAATCTACAAACTAATTTCTTATTCCATAAATTTATATAAGTCAATTACTTCGACTATATTGAGATCCTCTTCTTTTTCTTAGTAATAATTGCTATTATTAATCTGTTAATATACGCTTATCAAAAATTTAAATTCTAAGGGTTTATATTATTACTTGTTGAAAATTTATGTGAATAAATCATTCACAAAAGGGATGCCAATGTTAGTATGTCAACAATGTAATACACCTTTAAACCAGACTGGAGATATAGAATTTATTATCAAATGTAGGAATTGCGCTATGTACAATAAATATAGATATGAATCTTTAGAGGAAGGAGTAAAATTGGTTAAGGATAATTTTGGAAATACTATTTTATACAAGAAACAATTCGGTAACGGGGTTTTATATACTTATCGGTTTGATTTAAGGAATGCAGATAATTTAAGAAGAAAATCTAATAAGTCTGGCGAGGCTTTAGAAAAGTTTGTCTTATACGATACAGGAAAGTTATCTTTGCAAGAAAAAAATATCTTGTATAAACTTAAAAGTCAATCGATTTCTGAAATTGACCAGAAGATTCAATATTTAGTTTCAAAAAAAAGATGCATTGAAATATTAAAATTGTTAGATTTCTAAAACAACGGTATATAATCAAAATGGAGTTAAAATGATTTCTTAAATTCACTCAATACTCAAAAAGGTGATTCCTGCCAATAATCTTCAACTTCACTTCTCCCAAACTTAACGGTATTTTTAACCGCTAAGCTAAAAATTATATTAAGTAAGGTTCGTAAACCAGAGGAAAGTGAGTAATTGCCTTATATTGACAGGAACCTTGCGTTTATCCGAAAAACCGATCGCAAAATACACTATTTTTGTCGGTCATATTACCAAAAGAAAATAGTATTTATAAAAATTTATGTAGAAAAAATTATGATAATTTCTTAGGATCAGCATTCCTTAATTTATGGAATGTATAATCCTACATTTTTCCGCTCCAGCTCCCTAATAACTTCTAATGTAGTTCTGTCCCTCTTAAATCCGTGAATCAATACATTTGCTATTTCACCTTCTAAGTACATCATTCGTAGGGAGGGTAGGTGTGTAAGCTCGTGTGGAAGATGTGCGCCTTTTTTTGATTCGATACTTAATGTTTCCAATTTAGGTATCCGCCCAAACGCCGGTGGAAGAACAGAGAAAATATCTACATACAAATTTAACCATGTAAGCGATTTTAACTGATCAATATTATAAGGCAGATGTTTAGAATCGTGACATACGATAACCATTTGCTCTAAGTGAGGGATAAGTGAGATGGTATAGGGAATGTTCGTCATATTACAACTTCCAAAGCTGAATTCTTTCAAGGATTTCATTTTAGTAATTTGAAGTGGTAGTTCCAAAATATCATTTTCGACCATATAAAGCTTTTCTAAAGACTTAAGGGAATAAATGAGTGGAGATATGGTATTAAAATTGTTACGATTGAAATCCAAATGTTGGAGAATTTGAAGATTTTGAAAATTCGGAGGAAGAGTGCTTAGCTCGTTTTCGCTAATTATCAGCGAATTAAGATGAGTTAAGTTTCCGAGACTTTCAGGTAAGTTAGCAAGTTTATTCCTACTCACATCTAAATATTCTAACTCTGTGAGTCGTTCAATAGACAATGGAATCTGCGTAAGCCCATTACGAGATAAATCTAATCGTTTAAGATGTTCAAAGTTAAGAATTATTTCAGGAAACATGCCTAATTGCTCCCAATCAAGCCGTAGTCCAACCACTTTATCGCCTTCTAATTCAAAGGTCTTACGACCACTAATCTTAAAGGTGACTGCTTTGCTCAGTTGGTCGTTAATGAGAACATTTAAATATTCTATTATTCGTTTGTCGTATTCGGATATAGTTACCATTTCATTGCTATAGCTACTCGCCTTCATTTGGACCATTTTCGATTTCATATCATCAGTAAGCTCCGGAACTTCTAAGATTTTTAAATCCCTTTTATGCTTTCGCTCCTTTTCCTTATCTTTTTCTGCCTGAGCAATCATGCTTTTAATGATTTCCTTAACAGGTTTTAAATCTTTAGTCATAATGCCCATATCCCGAGAGAATAATGTGCCCTCCTCGTAGATGTTGAGTTCAAATGGTATGGTCACGGTCCCTTTAGTGAAGACTAGTTTAATTGAAGGACTATATCGGGGATCGTAAGGTTCTGGAGTTAAACCTACAAACGAAATGTCATAATCTTCATGTTTTAATGCGTTCAGAAGAATATTTTTCAATTCTTCAATGGGAAGCCCATGCTCCTCTGTAGAATACCCCCATGATTTGTCCGATTCTTGTGGGATGTGAAAATTTAAATTTATGTTATATCCCACCGGTCCTTTCATAACCAAAAAACCTCCCATTCCAAAAAATAGTGATGTCGTTTTTACCTCCCAGTCATCTCGTTCAAGGGTGGAAATCACCAATCTAAGAGTTTCTGTCATAAGTCTTCTATCGTAGAAATTAATTTCTTCTATTACATCTTCTTTTTTAGGAAACCTGTCCATCTGCTTATTTGATACACTTGTGACTGAAGCCGGTTGGTTTATCAATCCCGTGTCTATTCGAGTCTTGTTTACATCGGACAATTCCCCTAGATCGGGGAGGTTTACCTTACATTCTTGTATATGCTTACATTCTTTTCTACGGTAAATCCATTGTGGACACGAACAAGCATATGATCCATCCTCATATAAGGTAACTTTATAGGTTTTAGATGGATCCGAATGACTTGGGTTTTCCCATTGGTTTAGAATTCGACGTGACATACTTATCACACCGTACTTTTTTTATTATTGATCTTTGTTCTTTTATTAACTAGGTTTTTGACTGTTTTAAATATTTCTACTTGATATCTAGATGAATGTTGGTTAATATTCGAAATGATACTATAAGAATCTGATTATTAGAGTATTTATTTTAAACTAACCGTCTTCTAAAATATTTTTAATGGTAAACTGTAACTCCATTCTCCTCTAAAGTTCGTATTAAATCTTCGTTATGCTCGAAAGTTTTTCTTCCAACATTTAAATAACTTAGCGAAGTACACTCCAAAATCGTTTTTGGTAAGGATATAACCCTATCACTAGATAGATATAAATCTTCTAATGATTGTAAATTTCCAATGGATTCAGGAATTTCATTGATATGAGTATAGCTTAAGTGTAAGATTTTTAAATCCTTCAAGTTACCAATTGATTTTGGTATCTTATTTATCCAAGTGCTAGATAGATTTAATAATTCTAACGAAACTAATTTTCCGATAGTTAACGGAAGATTTGATAATAGGGAATTTACCATTAAGTTAAGAACCTTGAGGTTTTGGAACTCTCCAATCCATTCTGGAATCGTTTTAATAGAGTTGTTGCGTAAATTTAAAACCTTCAACGAAGTTAATTTTTTAAAAGATACTGGAATGTATGAAATGTTATTAAAACTTGCGTCTAAGCGCTCCATTTTTTTAAGGTTTCCAAAGGACTTCGGAAAGTGGTTAATTTGGTTTCTATGTAGGTTGAGATGTTTAAGGCTCTTAAGGTCCCCTATAGATTCCGGTAATTCGTTTATTTTACATTTCTCGATTAATATCTTTTCTAACGAGGTCAAATCTCCAATTGTAGACGGCAGTTCAGTAAGAAAATTGTTACTGAGACTCAAAATCCTTAGAGATTTTAATTCAAAGAGATTCTCTACGGTCTCGAGAGCATATATATTTAAACCGCTTAAATCTAGAATTCCGTTTATTACTTTAATTTTTCTCCCTGCAATTTCCACATGTTCTTCAATATGTGATGTTGCTTGAATCTTATACTCAAAATCTTCTACTTCTTCGTCTTGAGGCGAAAGTTGGAAAACTAACGTTTCAGCAGCTTCCAACCGATCTATCGTATCGCTAATCGGAACATTGAATTTTGAGAGCAATTTGTAAAAATTGATTTTCCAACGATAAAAACCTTCGTTTAACTCCATAATTTTGTCGTAGTGATCTTCAATAGCTTCATCTATTCTTTCTAATAGGTTGATTTCGTTATCATCAATAATTGATAATAATTCTTTTGGGTCAAAACAATCTAAGAGTCTCATTGCCAATAACGGTACAAAAGAATCAATTTCCGTTTTATTAAGGAGTTGAAGTACGCTCTCTTTTAGTTGAGGACGGAGATGAGTTTTTACTCTATCTGGTATAACATAATAAAAATCAAAGAAGTAGTCATCGGTACAATGATACGCGTTTTTTAGCACTTTTTCCAAAAAATTCAAATCTTTGTTTTCAAATAACCATTTTAGCTCGCTAATCTTAAGATCGTTCCATACCCAATATTTCCAGAACAATGAAATATCTTCTACTTTGTTACTTTTGAAAACTTGGTAAATTCTCGTTTTAAAACTAAGGTTCTTATCGTTAAGGAATTTGTGATAATAATCCACACCCCACCTTCCCTTTGTATACAACAATGATTCAAAGAAACCAGATTCAGGATTATTTAATAAATCCTGGAGCGTTCGACTGTCTACTAGATCTAAAATTTCTAAATTAAAGATGGGATTATCTTCTTTAAATTTGTAATTTCTAAGTAACTGCTGAACAACATGCCGCATAGAATCGATTACATCAGGATCGCTTTTTAAAGAGAAAAAAAATTCAGATTCGTTTATAGCTTCGTATCCATTCTCTGTAAGGTTTGATAAAATAAAAGTAAAGAATTTAATCCCATTTTCAAGAAAAAATTTGATGAGATCAGGTTTGTTGATACACTCAAAAAAATATTTGTAGGTTAAATAAAATCGATCGAAATCATTCTTCTCAATTTCTTCAATGATTTTTTCCGAAATAAACTTGGACATCGAACCCTTAACAATGTGTTCCATTTCTAAGTGCCCAAACATCTTTTTCTTATCAAATTCAACGATGTTGTAAACTAGCCCATAGAATCGATGCAATTCCTTGCCCAATAAACTAATCAGTTTTTCCTCTTCGATATTGCTCAAAAAATTTATCATGACTTCTAAAAGTTGTGATGAATTCTCTTTTTTATCCATTCTCTCCTCGAAAATTGATAGAAATTTCATTTTCATACTTGGAGTTGTTAAAATGTCGATTAGCAACGATTGAATTAGCGGGCCTCTACTTATTAGAAATAGATTAAGGTAAGGATCAATTGAAAGTAGATCATGAATAACTTGTTCGTTTATTTCGTAATCCTCGCTTTTAATACATTTCTGCATCATTGCTTTTACAGCATGATTTGAGGTGAAGGAGCTAACATATCTTTTCACATAATCATTAGGCAAAAATTTAAAATAATCGTCGTTAAATAGCATAATAATTGAGCGGAGCTCCTTGTTTTCTAAAATTTTTTTTACTTGAGGCTCTAACATCCTTTTAGCAGCAACATCGTTCATTTCTGCTAATAATTTTAGGATTCTGAATGAATCTGGCATATTATAATCTATGCTATCTTTTTCTGGTAAATTTTTGTGAATATACCTTTCAAATTCAGGTAACCCTTCAATAATGCTCCCATGAGTATAAAAATTATATTTTTTTTTCAAACAATCAATGATTTCCCTTGTTGGAAAATCTTCCTTTAGTAATTTTAATAAACCGTCATGAAGTTCATTCGTCTGGATTTTATTCCCCTCCTTAAACGTCATAAATCGCTTCTGGTTTGTTTTTTATCTCAATTATGTTACCCAATAATCATCCTGAAAATAGTTCGGTAATTCCGAATTACCTTTATTTTTCGAGTTTTTACTTTCTATCTTTTCTTACTTTTTCATAGCAATTTTTGTCGTCCATATAACCAAAAGAAAATGGTATTTATAAAAATTTAGGTATATAAATCTTTACAAAATTATAAATCCCGCATTCTCGACGTTAATTTTAGGGCGAATTTATATCTTAGCGATGAGTAAGGTAGTTAAACGCGCAAAGCTCTCATTTTGCCCGATACGTGCAGTTTCAGTGCTAGATGTATCTCCGGTAAGAAAGAGCGGTAATATTTTTAATGGCAAAAAAGAATCACCTCTTTTGTGGGCGTTGCTTACCTTGCTTGTCCTTCCTTGAGAAATTGAATTTGGATTGATAGAAATTCTTACTGTAAAACAAGTTTGTAAAATTTAATCATCGACCACTATAAAATCGTGAAAATTTATTTTTTTTTTCAACTTAGGTCTGAAAAAGGTTTTATGATAGAATTTCTGCCAGTGTCCTCTAAGGTCTGAAAAAAAATTATCAATATTGGGTATTTCACTTCTCTTCAGATATTGTGGGTTTCCAATCGCATGTCTTTCGTACGTACCAACCATTTCGGGATCCCTATACAAAAGATTTCCATCTTCAACTAAAACATGTCCTTTTTTAGTTACATAGGATTTATTATCTTTATATCTGTGATCACGACTTTTTCCAACCGTGAGCCCAAGGAATTTTGAGAAGTCATTAAACCTTTGTTTCATAATGCTGTTAAAATATTCAAATTCAGAGAGATTAATAGATTTCTCTTCGTGTTGTCCCTTACCTTGGATTAATATTAGATGTAATGCAAGGAAGTTTTCAATATTCTCGTAATATTCTTGAACCTCTTTTGTTAAGCGCCGATCGTCCTTAAAATGATCCCAAATGACAATGATGATCGCTAAAATTCCTACAAATCCACCAATAATTTCTAAAACATCAATAATACTTACCATATACATACAGCTTTTTTTTAAAAATTTTATCAATGATTCTTGATAGAAGTTACCTTATTGTTTAATGTTAATAAAGTGTCCGAATTAGTATCTCAAAAAAAATTAATTTATTCCATTAAGTTCATATGGATCATCGATTAATGGTTATTTAATACTAAATTTGGAATTCTTCGTTCTCACAGAGTATAGGACTATATTGGAAGGATTTCGTATGGTTTAAATAGCTAGGTGAGGAATGATGTATAGTGATTCTTAGAGGTCTTCTATTGAAAGGTTTAGCAGACAAAGGGTTAATAACCATTTTTCTGGCTTGAATATTCTTTCAGGAAGGCTTCTCTTTAAGATTATAGCCATAAAAAATAAAGAGCATAGGAAGTAACTATGAGTAAATATTTAAATGGGGTAGTGGTATTTATAGCGTTAAATTTTGGAAATAATGTAGACAAAAGTCCAAAGGGTGGCAGGCAAAACGGAAGATAGAGACCAACTTTACATCAACAAACCGCCAAAGACGATTAATAGAGCTTTTATATTCTGGGATCACGCAAACGTGTTCCACAACTTACAAGAACTTCAGGTAAGGATAGATTACAGTTTAGCTAAAGAGAAATTAAGGCGAGATTATCACGTAGCCGCTTCGATTATGTATGTAGGAACACCAAGTTTCGTGTTCCCGAAGAAGAAAAAATTTTTCAGAGCGTTAGACAAAATTGGTTGGCAGATATCCGAAAAACCGCTAAAAATTAATCCATCAGGTATATACTCACAAGAAGGAGTGGACGAGAAAATGTTCTTAGACATTTACAACTTAGCCAAAGACGGCACGTACGAAAAAGCAATAATCGTGAGTGGGGATAATATGTTTGTAGGTGTAGTTAGAGAGCTAAAAGAAGCCAGTATAGAAGTAGAGGTTTGGAGCTTTAGAAAATCTCTTTCCCGAGCGTTGATATGGGAAGTGGGAAAAGAAAGCGTGCATTATCTCGACGATATTTTAGATCAAATCACGCTTAAGCTGGAAAATTAAAAAGTTATTTATCGGTCAAGGAATATACGCAATAAATTCAATCGAATTATGATGAAATGATTTTGGTTGGTTTTAATTTGGTCCCGAGGGGGAGAAAGACTTCCTTCTCTTCCCTCACTATTCTTCTTTTATTTTGATTATTTTCTTGGAATTTTCCTAAATTCTTTCTAATTTGAATTCTGTAATTATCTCTTTTCTAAATTATATCTAATCCTGTTCTACCTTATAATCCATATTATATAGGGCTCTAGCTGCTTCTCTCAATTCATCCGTTATTAAGTAAGTTCTTCTATTTTGTTCTCTTAAACATAATTTAAAAGCAAAAGTGTCGGAATTAACATTAACTACAAGAGGATAGGTATAACAAAGCAATGGATTATGAGGATGAATTTTGCATAAATTAGATTTTCTATCTAAATAATAACAGCAATGATCAATTATTTTAAGATGCCTGCTATCGTAATATCCTGGTCCTTCAATATTTATACCTGTTAAATCTACTCCTTTTTCTCTCATATATTCTATATCTAATCTAGTTACTGGATTTTTAGGTCCACAGCAACATTCCCCGCATTTAAAACATTTAAATCCATCCAATTCTTTAAGCTTATCTATCCTTTCTCTCATATTTTCATATAATTCCATTTCTTCTTTATCCATGTTAACATTTCTCCACAAATTTTACTGTAGAAAATAATCTGACTATCTATATATAATAAATTGTTAAAAAAATATTCATTCTGATTCATTTTGATTTTAAAAAGATATAGTATTTATCGTTTTTTAGACTGATATCCTGAGACACTTAAACGATCCAAATCAAAGTGAAAAAAAACTACGTTTAAATAGTTACGATTAGACACACAAGTAACTTTTTTTATGTCTTAATAGAGATTAAAGAGATGAATTGTAATCCATATGAGTTCGTAAAACCCAATCTTATTCTCTAAATCAATTCTCTCTTTATTTCTCTCGTATTTTCTTTACTCGCTGAATTTACCTTAATTATCTCTTGCATTTGCAATGAAAAATGATAAATTTACCTTTAAATGTGGGAAGCTTTGATACATCGAATATGCTAAGAAGAAAAAATCCGCTTAGAAAAAAATTAATTTGCATTATTTCCAAAAGCCGTTTCGAGCATCTCTTCTCTCAATAGCTTCTTCTAAAGCTCTGGTCAAGTCTTGCCCTGGTGCCAAAAACTGGATAAAATCTACAAACATAATATTTGGTGCCTCAAGCATTGTTTGATATAAGTTTTCTGCCAAAGTCCGATCTTCTGATATAATCTTCCCATATGACTTGTGCAGAAAGTCCTTCGATTTAACCTCTGGATTTGTTTTCAAAGACCTAACAAGTTTGCTAGCGTCACTGATTATTAGGTTTAGTGCCATCAAAACATTGATAATTCCCAGCTTCTCATCTGAATATATTTGCGGTGTTCCATTTCTATCGATCCAAAAGTGAACAGCAAGTTTTCCAGTTTTCAATAAAACATTTCCATTAAAGATTGAATTTGGAGGAACAATCCATCTTTTATTTTGTGTATTAGATGTTCTGGATTCGTGCTCTTTTTTCCATCGTTTTAATAAGGCTACGGTGTAATTCTCCACCTTAAGACTCTTATCAATCACAGTTCCATGGTTTCTACACATAACAATTCCATTGTGATATGACTGTCGCTCTTCATCAGGTTGATCTGGATCAAACCTTGCACTTCCATGTTTGTTTCCTTTAATATGACAAATTTCACCAATATACGATTCTAATTCCAAATCAAAAATTAATTCATCACAACCCGGAAATGCACATTTATTGCCACTCGCTGCCAAGAGATATTTTTTTGTTGTCTCACTAAATCCCATTCTTATTCATTCCTAATTATAATTTCATGATAAATACTTATTTATACATATCTTATCGCAATAAAACTATCTATCATTCCCTGAAGATTTCCTAATTTAGATTACAATTACTGTATTCAATCCCTATTTCCGCGTTCTTTATTAAAGACAACACTGTTTTAAGATGACGCAACTTCCACCAGTTTCTTCTTCCCCATTGGATACCGAGTTGTTTAACACCACCTTTTTTCGGATTATAATAGCTAAGCACTCCAGATGGGTTTAAAATTTTTGCGTTTTTAAAAAATTGCTCCAACGACCTGAATTTAAACTTGCTGAAAAATGATTGCCGCTTATAGGCTTGTTTTCTTGTCGTAAAAGTAATCCCACAACATGGATTCATGTATTCTGATATACTGGTCATTGGTCCCAGTATTTCATCGGCGTATAGTAGTTCTTTTCTTCTCAAGCGATTCTCTAGATGTTTCATTCTCATGATAGTCTGTCTATTTATCATATAATGAAATTTGACATTAAAATTTTAAAATATTATCTCTTACAACTTATCTAATCCTAACTTTCTAAGTTTAGCTATACTTGGTTTCCCAGTATTAAATTCCCAGTCACGATATTTGTAAAAATGCTTCTTAAGTTTAGCAAAATCTGGACTTCTTCCTGCAGAACCACCACTATTAAAAGGTCTAGTTAAAATACTAGGTAGCCTATCATCTTTAGGAGTTAAACCCATTTTAATATTAAACAGTCGTTTTATAGTTGCTATTCTTTCTCCGTATAATTTGACTTCTTCGAGACCAAATTTGATTCCTATAGTGTTTTGTATTAACGCTGCATTATGAGAAGGTAATGGATTACAGAAAGAACACATGATCATTGAGCTATATAACGCTCTATAATCCATAATTAAAGAACATACTTCCGCCATTTCTTCGTTATCAAGATATTTATCTATAATTTTAATGCCAATTTCTTCTAATGGAATCCCATTTAATACATAGTAGGCATCTAATAAGTTGTGGGATGGGCCCTTTAATCCAATGCCATAAGATAGTGCCGTACCATAATTAGCGCGGGGATCGTGATATGTAACTTCTAAACCATTAACTGTAGCAATCTCTTCTTGCGAAATATTAAATTTTTTAGCTAGAACATCAGACCCTTCTGCTAATACTTTGCCAATTCCTTCCTTGAATACAATTTTTTCTAATAATTCTTCAACAAATTCAATATTACCCCATTCAGGTTTTAACCCGTCAATATCGTCAGATGTTATATTTCCTTGCTCAAAATGGTGTATCAAACATGATATTGTAGCTCCGGAACTTATCGTATCAATTCCGTAGTCAAAACACTTTCTATTGATGTAAACAATCCATTCTAGGTTGTCGTTTAAAAGCAATGCTCCGTAAGATACAAGAGTTTCATATTCTGGACCTTCAATCTCGTCTGTTTTATACAAGCCATTTTTAACAGCAACCCTTCTTCCGCAGCCAATAACACAAGAGTGGCAAAATCTATTTTTAACTAAAATAGTTTCTGCCATCGTTGCTCCAGATATTTTACCAGCGCCTACCCATTCCGGTTGAGAAAAATATTTAATCGGAAGTTCACCAGTCATATTATACATATCCATCGCACCAGATGTTCCTAATTCTGTCAATATCTGTGAGGCAAAGGACGACTTTACGTGATCTCTTGCTTTTATTATTGCTTTTCGTAATTCCTCTTGATTTGATACAGCTAATTTAATTTTTGTTCCTTTAACAATTATCGCCTTAAGTTTCTTTGAACCAAAAATAGCTCCCATTCCAGTTCTCCCGGCTGCCCTTTCTTCGGAAACAATATTAGCATATTTTACGAGATTTTCACCCGCTTGACCAATACAGGCAACTTTAGCTTTTTCGTCTTCAAAAAGTTCTTTTAACTTTTCGGTAGTATAAAATGTCCCTCTTCCCCATAAAAAATTAGCGTCTTTGAGTTGAACCTCTTCATCTTTAATTTCTAGATAAACTGGTTCATCTGATGCTCCAGATATTATAATTCCGTCATAACCCGCTTTTTTTAACTCGGCACCAAACCAGCTCCCGCAATTCGATTCTCCCCAAATACCTGTATAGGGTGATTTTGAACAGACGACCCATCTTCCGGTATTTGGCGCAAAAGTTCCATTTAAAGGACCAGTCATTATCATAATAATATTTTCTGGAGACAATGGATTTGTGTCTCTGCTTAATTTGTCGTACAAATAACGACAAGCGTAACCGGACCCACCTAAAAAGTGTTTAGCTATGTCCTCTACAATAAGAGCAACCGAAATGTGTTTAGTTGTTAAGTTTATGTTTAATAATCGACTTCTAAAACCTCCTAAAATAATAACTCACCTTAAGGAAAATGAAATTTATAATTTGGATACTAAAACGCAATTTTAGTTTATCTTTTTTACCCTTTAACTTTATAAATGAAAAAAAGAAGATATAACTAAATTAATAAAAAATCCCTAAACTATCTATTAGAATTCCTTCATTATTACCTTTTATATATCATTAATACAATTTTTTTTAATGAGAAAATATAATATTGTAAATATGAAAGAAAATCTTGATTTAAAGTGGACTGATCTTGTATCTCCTACTATGTCGCCTGATGAGTACTTAAAGAAATTCGCAGATAAAATAGAATACAACTATAAAATTTACAAACCAAAAGCTGAGATTCTAAAAGAAATTAAAGAAGTATTGAACAGTAAGAAAGAAACTTTAAAGATTGTTGCTTTAGGTGCTGACTGGTGTCCAGATTGCCATAAAAACGTACCTCGAATGATTAAACTTATAAAAAGAATGAAAACCAATAATGTGGAACTCCGCATCTTATATGGTATAATGGCCAATGCATTACATAAACCAGGAGAAACTCTATGGCATAAAACAAGGTCTCCCCCGGAAGCAGTAAATCCTAAGTTTGAGCTAGAAGCGATTCCAACGTTCTATTTCTTTAATAAAAATAGCGAATACCTCGGTCAGATTAAAGAACATCCCAAAGAAACTATTGAAGAAGATACTCTAGAAATATTGAAAGAAAATCTATGAACAGAATATTGTAATACCCTAACTGTTCATTATCCTTTTTTTTAAGGAATCAAAATTTAAACTCTTCTTCAATAAATTTGTGGTTCTAAAATATTTAAAAATATGGTTAGATTTATAGAATTAAAAAAGACAAAAAGAAGCGAAATACTAAAATGATGAGATCGAGACTTCCTTTAGAGTTTTGGACAAGTAAAGATATTGTATTTAAATTAGATAATGAAGAATATGTAGATATAGATGAATATTATAAAAAGAAAGATCGTTCTAAATATCTTGATAAAATATTGGGTTTATCCTTAAACTCCAGAATTTAAAGAAATTTAAATTCTTTAAATCTATTATTTAAAGAAGATAAAAGAATTGATTTTCATGGATAGTTCGATCTATAAATCCTTCGTTATACAGGCGATCTAAAGTCTCAAGAATTTTTTTTTCTGTTACTTCTTGTTTGACATTATTTGTCAAATTAAGTTCATCCACTCTACTAAGGATGGCTTTAGCCGTCCATGCTTTTCCTGGATTTTTCTTGAAAAAAATACCTAAATGTGTTCCAATATCCGAAATCTTCGCCATATTGATAATTATAAGCTCATTTTGTACAGACGCTGAATCTTTGAGAGTTTTTTTAATTAGCTTGTAAGATTTAACGAGATTTGCTTGAAATTCCTCATGGGTTTCATTGGATAATCTCTTCCGGGTAATTTGAATTTCAATACTACTAAATACCCTTTCATTATCCAACATGTATGAGATCTTAGTTGAATACTTTAGGGATTGAGCACTTACATCGATCTCATCTGGATAGGATAGAGGGTAATATGAACCATATTGTATTTGATTGACCGAATAAAATCCGAAATTCATTGATTTTTTGATCCCCTTCAATAACTTTATATAACTTTTTCCAACTTTATATTCTTTTGCTATGGTAGCTGCTAAGCTTATAACACTTTTGGGAGTTGCCAGAGCACCACTCTGGGGATTTACTTTTTCCTTTTGAAAACCCGAAGCAATTATCCTATAATTCGTAAGAAAAATTCTCCCTTTAACAATTTCGAAACCACTTTCAAGAGTTCCAAAAAATGAATCAATTAAGCGTTCTCCATCAATTAAAAGGTGTTTCTTTATAAATCTTAGCTCTATTTCATATAATTTGCTAGTATCTTTTATTTTTTGATTTAAATAATTAAATGCCCGAGCAATTTTTGGACTCTTTTCAGTTTTCAAGACGAGAGATAGTAAGTCCACGAAACTGTCTATTTGGGTAAATTCTAGACGCTTTAACAAATCAGATAACAATGTTGCAGGTTTCCTATATTTTCCTTGCTCTATATATTTAAAGATATCTTTTTCTATTTCTGTGATTTGAATCATATTTCAACCTATTTTTGAAATTTTTGTCATATAAAGTTTTAAAATCAAAAAATTAATAAACTTTTTTAATCTCTTTTTTTCATTTATCCTTGAATATATTAACAGATCAAGATGCTTTGGTTCAAAGGTCATTTTTAGATCCATAATCCTAAAGATCGCCTCATAACCATCACTCCTTTAAAAATTCGATAGGGAAAACATTTGCTAACACTCAGACATCGATAACCAAACTGATGAATTTCTTTAAAAAAAAAATTTAACCTCAGATTTGCGAAGAGTTCAAATTGTAAACAAATTGATTTTTTACCTTTAGCAGTGATTGTTTTTGTTTTATTAATAATTTTTAAGTTTCTGTTTGTTGTTCTGATTTGCTCGACTCACCATCTATAAGAGAATTTCTTCAAACTAAATTATTGTCAAGTTTGTCATTTTTTCTTTATATACTTCAAATAATTGAATGAAAGTTAAAAGCTAATTACTAAAAAAAAGCAACGATATAGAGCTTCGCATCTTGTATGGTATAATGGTTAATGCTTTACATAAACCAGGAGAAACTCTATGGCATAAAAAAAGGTCTCCACCGGAAGCAGTAAATCCTAAGTTTAAGTTAGAAGCGATTCCAACTTTTTATTTCTTTAATAAAAATAAAGAATATCTCGGTCAGATTAAAGAACATCCAAAAGAAACGATTGAAGAAGATACTC
>CAZDTP010000047.1:30606-33027 GCA_964508365.1 uncultured archaeon | reverse complement strand
GATACTGCTCCAAGTTTTGATTTAACGATAATTGAGGGGAACCTAGGTGGTATTTGGTATACTCTGGATGATGGAATAATAAACTTTACTTGTGACCTTTCTGGTAATTTTAATAACTTATATTGGAATGCAATCCCCCCAGGAGACTATACCCTAAAGTTTTATGCAACCGACATACTTGGGAATCTAGGTTCTTCTGAAGTAAGCATTGAGAAAAAAGAACCCATCATTCCTGGTTATAATCCTCTTCTTGTTTCTTTAATAATTGTAATAGGAATCATGGGTATCTCATTGAAACTAAAAAAGAAGTCGAAGTAGCTACTAATTTAATTTAAATCCTATTTTTTTTAATTCATATGAAGTTGTCGTATTAATTCCAATCTAAATAGAAATAAAATGAGAGAGTAATATAAATATGAATTATACATATATGTTTATTAATTATTATAATCCAAAATTTCTATCAAATTAATTTTAATTCTAATTAAAATTGCCAAGGAAGTACTAATAGAAATTCTAATAACGCTAACAATAAAAAAAAGGAAAATTTGAAAGGTAGGTTTTATGAAAGAGGTTCAAATACAAAAATTTAATCTAATAAAAATAATTTATAGCATTCTAATCGTGGTTTTTTTAATTTCAGTTTTTCTACCGTATTTTTCTAGATATTACGCATATCCTCCCCCCCCTGCAATACCCACAATTTCTTATACTAAACCTTATCGTGGCTATAGCGAACTGATTTACGGAGGGTGGGTGGGATTAATACTTGCTATAATTTCCATTCTTATATTAAATCCTGAGAGGAAAGGTAAATCACTTATAATTGGTGTACTGGGTTTCTCTTTAATATTGATAAATTTAATGATCCGACCAGTAATACAAACCATAACAATTGAATTTGGTTTTTATCTTAGCCTTGTTGTTAGTATTGGTTTAGTTGTCATTAATATCTTTGCTTTTAAGAGTAACGAAGGATTGGTTTATTTAATTTCAGATAAACGTTGGAAAAAAGAGACAATTGTGAAAATTACACCAACTATCGATAAAACGAAAGGAAAAGAAGTGATTAGTTGGGAGAAAAGAGAATTTATCAAAACCCAAACTATTGATTATATCAAAAAAATGCAATTGAAATTACAAGAACTTACATTTTATGATATTATTTCAAAAACAGGCATAGACAGAGATGACCTTGAGAAGATCGTTGATGAAATGATATCTAACAAGGATATTAATGCCCTAGTAAGAGATTTTATAATTTTCTTCAAACAAATCTCAAAAGACAAGAGGGAGGAGGAATTACAAAAAATTAGCAACGATCTTGAACAAAAAATGTCTGGTATTGATAAAATAATTCAGGAAAGTAGATATGATAAAGCTATTGTAGATCTCTATGATGTGATAGATGTTGCAAAGAGTTTTGAAATAGAGGATATTGTAATTAGGGCAGAAGAAAATATAAAACTTTGCAAAGAGCTGGATGAAGAAAAAAGAGAAGAAAGAGAAGTTCAGAGCATTAAGGAGGATTTTCAAACTAAAATGTCAGAAATTGATATTTTAATAGAGAAAAATAAAATCAATGCAGCTCTTAAGAATTTAGAAAAAATAAGGACAACTGTCTTAAAACCCAATTTGCAGGATCTATTAGAAGAAGTAGAAGAAAAAATATATTATTGCACATCGCTAGAATCAGAAAAAATAAAGGATAAGGAAGGAATAAAAATTAAAAATAAGCTTGAAAAAAGGCTATCTAATATTAAAAATCTAATTCAAGAAAACAAAGTGCAGAACGCGTTAGAAAATTTAGTAGAAATTAAAAAGTTAGCAGAAGAAAATGAGTTAGGAGAACTTCTAGAGCCTATTGAACAAGAAATAGAATATTGCAAAAATTTTCTGTTTAATACTGTTAATAAAATTAAGGATACGGTTTTAAACTATGGATCTAAACTTGCTCGACTTGAAATAATGGACATTAGTGAAAAAAGCGGAATCCAAGATAAAAAATTAATTGAACAGATAATTCTAAAAATGATTGACAATCGGGAAATTAATGCCGAATATTTTTCTAAATCTAAATCAATTGCATTTTATCAACAAGAAAAGGATTTAAAACCAATAGTAGCACAAGAGGAAATTAAGAATCTTCGAGTCTTTCTTAGCTATTCAACCCTCGATGGAGAACACTTTAGAATCGCAGATATTGTAAAAACCCTTGAAAAATATCCTGAAATTAAAAAAGCTTCATATTGGCAAGCAGATAGTAAACAAAATATAGTTGAATTCATGGAAGATACTCTTAAAAATACAGATATCTTTGTACTCTTCTGTTCTAAAAATTCAATTAAATCCAATGCAGTGAAAGACGAATGGCAAGCTGCGTTTCAAATGCGGAAAAAAGAGATGTTAAAAATAATTCCT
>CAZDTP010000047.1:28487-30506 GCA_964508365.1 uncultured archaeon | reverse complement strand
CGAATGGCAAGCTGCGTTTCAAATGCGGAAAAAAGAGATGTTAAAAATAATTCCTATTTACGAAGATGAAGACAATATTCCCGTATTATTATGGCAATTGTTAAATGTCAAGTATGAAAAAGACGATTTTGAGGGATTTATTGAAAAATTATATGAAGAAATTTTAAGGTAAGCTAATTATTTTATTTTTTTACCATAATGAATAAAAACCTTAAAAGCAAATTTGATCTTAATTATTAATTGTTAGAGATTCCATAAAAATAAAATATGTAATATTTGAATGAGATGATGATTAGATGGAATTAGAACAACGCCAACTTTATGAAAAACAAATTAACAAGTTCAAGGAATTACGTCCTCTTTATAAAAAGTATTGCGAAATTTTAGAAAAAATTTTTAGAAATTTAATAAAGGGACGTTCGTCTGAATTTATAATTCAGTGCAGAGTAAAGAAAATTTCTAGTTTTGCAAATAAATTATTTGATCCCGATAAGAAATATAATAATCCTTTTCAAGAAATAAATGATTTATGTGGCGTTAGGATTGTCTTGCCTAACATAAATGAAATGAATGCTGTTTGTGAAATGATTAAAGATACTTTTTTTATAGAAGATATTGAAGTAAATGAAGATAATTTTAAGCAAACTGAATCTACTCCCTTTTTAGATCATGCACAAACTTATATTGTTCAGCTGATTCCTAATTTGAATATTTATAAGAGATTAGAATTAAATATTCCTAATGAGATTTTGGACTTTAAAGCAGAAATTCAGATTCGCACATTTGTAAGCCATGGATGGGCAGTGAATCAATATAAAATCTTTAATCAATACGAATTTAATATTCCTAGACCATACAAACAGGAATTAAGTCGCGTAAAATCTTTATTGGCGATCGAAGATAATGTTTTAAACGATTTGATGGAAAAAATGCTTGATTACGAATCCAGTTATGCCGCGTATATGACTCCTGAAAAAATTAGGGCGGAAATTGAACGTTTAATGATGGTTTACGATGTTGATAAAGAAAATTATATAATAGGCTATAGAATTGCAAAATTAGCAACAACAAATAATGAGATAGATAAAAGTATATCAATTTTAAGTGAAATTATAAAAAGCGAAAAATATAAAAAAGCATCCGATTGGGAAAGGGCATTAATTTTGCGTGATTTAGGGATTTCCTATCATATAAAATATAAAAAGAATCCTCAGAGTAGTGAATTTTTAAGGGGACAAGCATATTTTAAGGAAGCAGTACAAAGAAATCCTTTTGATTCCGATTCTTGGGCTTCTTTAGGTGGCTCATTTAAAGAACAAAAGAATTATGAGAAAGCATTCGAGTGTTATAATCAAGCCTTAAAAGTGAATCCGGGGGACCCCTATCCTTTAGGGAATTATCTAGTTCTAAAAATTCAACAAACAGGAGATTTAAGTCACATTGAAAGAAATCGAGAAATGATTTATAAAGGGATTCAAAAAAGGTTAAAGCAAATAGAAGTAATGGTCGAATTACCGTGGGCTTTTTTTGATGTGGGGCTTTTTAATTTGTTTTTAGGAAATGTGGATGAAGCATTAGAGTACTATTTAAAAGGAATAAGATTTAGTCCAGATATTTGGATGATTGAAACAACTTTAAATACAATCAATAATCTTAAAATAATCGAAACCAAATTAGAAGGATTTAATTTAGTAAAGCAAATTTTACTCTTAGGAATTCTCTTTCATCCAGATATGGATGAGAAAACTGAGAAGATCATTAATGATGCTACCTCGGAATTGGATTCTGAAATGGAGCAGAAAGAAAAGGATTTTGGTGATTCAATCGTAATTATTGCTGGTGGTACTGCTGAACACATAGAAAGAAATATTGAATTTTATAGAAATAATTTAATTGAATCTTTTAAAGAGTTTAAAGGTACTATTATATCAGGAGGGACTAAATCGGGAATTAGTAGATTTGTCGGCGATATTCAAGAAGAATATCCTCTAAATATTAGGACAATAGGTTATTGTCCAA
>CAZDTP010000047.1:0-28387 GCA_964508365.1 uncultured archaeon | reverse complement strand
GGCGATATTCAAGAAGAATATCCTCTAAATATTAGGACAATAGGTTATTGTCCAAGGCATATGCCCGCCCATGTTGATATTGATAAAAGATTTTCTACTATACACATAACAAAAGGAAAGGACTTCAGCTATATTGAACCGATTCAATATTGGTATGATATTATGAAATCGGGTATAGACCCAAGCAGAATAAAGCTTATTGGGATTAATGGCGGACAACTCGCTGCCTTTGAATTCCACGCAGCTATTGTTTTTGGTGCTCAAGTAGGTATAATGAAAAATAGTGGACGGGCAGCTACAGAGTTAATTAATGACCCTGAGTGGGAAGAACCTTTGGGAAAGGAACAAGGTTTTACAACCAAAAAATTATTTAAAATAATTAAGAATTCTCCTGAAGATATTAAGAATTTTCTTACAAAACCATTTATAATTGATCCAGATATAGAAAAAATTCAGAAAATAATGGTCCAGCATCGTGAAAGTGGCATGGATATGTACGTCCTTAATTTTGTAACTGATGCTGTAGACACTACACTATTTTCGGGGTTTCTTACAGCTTTAGATAATATCGCAAACGAAGCATTAAAAGTAGGGGAAATTTTATCAATAAAATTTATAGATGGACATCTTGCTGGAGGATTCTTTAATAATGGGGAATTTAAAATAGTCTTTTTACTCAATGAAACTCCAACAAAATCTTTAGAGGACAAAATTATTAATTATATAAAGGAAGTAGAAGTGAATTTCGGTGAGGATTTTAGGAAATATCGTCGAGCTTGTCGAAATTATCCTGGCGGAAAAGAAATGAATAGGGTCTTGTCTAAAATTTTTGGTTCAGAAATTTTAAAATTAATTGACTTTGCAAGTAAAGATGAAGATGAATCGCAAGAATGTGATTAGAATTTTTTCTAAATTTAAATTTTTAATAAAAAACGGTGAAACAAAAACTTATTTATGTAAACCTTTATAAAAATTCATATAGAAAAATCATGTGATAAAAAAATGGTAGACAAAATTATTCCATATCTTATTAATGTAGGGGATGTTATTCCTGCTCGCTCAAAAGCTACATTGTTAGATGAGATGGCGATGGCATTAAATGAATGTATAAACATTTATGGAAAAACAATTAAGAAATTAGGAAAAATAAATAGAATCGCAGTATGTTTTTGGCCCGTTCGGTTAATTCCTTTAAGTGATACTCGTGCCTGTGTTTGTAGTTACTTACTAAATAAACAAGAAAAATTAAGTGTAGGGAAATTCTCCCAAACACCGCCCAATCCCGACAATCTTATTCAAGGGGCAGATCCCGATTCTTTTTTGAATTCATTAGCATCGTATAATGCTACTTACTTAAAAAAACCAAAAAATTATAAGAGAGGTACGGTCATTCAAGAAGCTCTTTTTAGTGCTAGTGAAGTTGATTATTTTAAGAACTTTTTCTTGAATCAATACGATGTTAGTTCATTTAACGAACAATATTTTCTTTTAGAAGGAGGACCAATACCAAAAAGCATTAACCAAGCAAAAATTGTCCCAGAGGTATTTGAGTTCATCTCGCAAGCGGATGTTAAATTTTTAGATAATCATGGCCAAACTATTATAAAATTATGTGATAGATGGATTCAGAAAGGGGCTCAAGAAACAGACAAATTAAGAACAAAGAAAGTTGACACCAGCGAAGAAGAAAAGCAACTAGCTCAAATTACAAAGGAACTCGAGGCTGAAAAAGCTCGAAAAATAGAAGCTACGCCAGAGGAATTAGTTAAAAGTGGAAAATATAAGATTGGTGATAAAACTGGCGATCTTTACAACAACATTACTGCTATTAAAAATTCTGTTGATCGTCTGAAGAACGCTATCAATAAAAACGACCTATTTGAAATAGAAGAAGCATTGAAAGACTTGAACATAAAGTACAATGATTTAGGAAACACTATTAGTCGAAATGAAACTGAAATTGCTCAAATAAAGAAGAACGTACAACGAGAATTAAGTGATTTAGAAAGATCAAAGCAACAGAGAATAAGAGAACTTGAAAGAAAAAAATCTGAGATAGAAAGTAGAATTCAAGAAAAACATAGCGAGCTTAGCAGTGATCTAAGTTCCGCCGAAGATACTATAGCAAGAATCAAACAGGAAAAACAATCTTGCCTAGATAATATCGATAAAATCAAGGATATAGAGATGACTAGCGTACAGGACTTTTTCAATACTTATTCTATCGAGATCAGAACTAAAGATGTTGTGGTAGGAGTGCCCATGTTCGTTTTCTATTTTATAGATCCGAATACGCGTAGAACTACTGAAAGGGCTCCCGTGTTACCTATACTAATCGAAAATGGAAAGGTTCACCGAACAAAAGTGACCGACTCATTTAGAAGTAATTTACGGAATCTAATGAATAAAGATAATGCGATGATAAATTTAGTCGATAACGGAGGAGAAACAGGGAATCTAATGGAAATTAAAAATATAGATAGTAAACTCGAGGATGCAATTAATGATTTACGAATAAGGAAAGTTTTAGGGAAGAAAGAAGCTGAAAGAGATAAAGAAATTATATACAATCTTGTTTGGTAGCATTTTATGACTTTATAAAATTTTTCTATTTTCTATAACTTTCCGGATTTATTTTTTCTGTTCAATTCATTTTTTAGAATCGATAAAAAATAAATCCTTATTAATATGATTATCTATTGTATCATTAATCTGTTATACATTATTGCTTATGCTTTTAAGTAATATATTTATCTAATTTGTGTTATTTGAGGGAAAAATTAATAAAGAGTATGATTGAAATTAGAGGAAATAGTAAGAGAAAATTAAAAGGTTATTTCCATTCAAATAATGTACGTTTAAGTTTATTCTATAAAAGAATTTTAACATTGTCGCTTCTCTTCTTATTTTTTTTATCATCTACGATAATTAATTCTACACAAATTATTAATGAACAAGCTGAAGAAAGGTTAATCCTTATTGATGAGCATCTTAAATTAAGCAATCAAGAAGATGATATATTTAAACTCATTTATGGAACTATGTTGGGGCCATATGATCTTGATCCGCAAGATAGCTGGGATAGTGCCTCATTTAATGTAATCGACCAAGTTTGTGAAGGTTTATTTGGATATAATTTGAGTGATCCAGACCTTGCAGTTATACCAAAATTAGCTAGTGACAATGGCACATGGAATGGAGAGAATTATACTGTTCCTCTTAGACAGGGGGTGAAGTTTCACGATGGAACCAAATTTAATGCAACAGCAGTTAATTTTACTTTCAATAGATTAGCATATTTCATGGTAAATGGCTTAGCGCAGGCTAGTTCGGTTTATGAATATTATGACCTTGATACTAGCTCGTATCCCCCTATTATTAACCACACTGAAATCGAAGATGAATATACGATTAAGTTTGTTTTAAATAAGCCCTATGGACCATTTGAAGCATTATTATGCTTCCCTGGGTCCTATATTTTATCTCCTACATCCACGAATGCAACTGGGGTTATTGATACACTAACTGGAGATTTAGTTGGTACTGGTCCATTTGTTTACGACCACTACATTCCTAATGATGAGGTAAAATTTCATGCATTTGAAAATTACTGGGCTGGAAAGCCAAATATTACAATTCTAAAATTTTCAATCATTCAAAATGCGCAGGAAAGAAACGACGCATTATTATCTGGAGAAGTGGATATTATTACTGATCCTATGAGTTCAATGTACCCCACATTTGATACAGACCCCGATATTACATTATTCAACGCCGGACAAGACCCATACATTCGATATATGGGAATGAATAATCATTGGATTAATGTAAGTTTTAGGAAGGCAATTTCCTATGCCATTAATTATTCTTACATTATCGAGGAACTTTTAGGAGGGGAAGCAGTAAGATTAAAATCACCTGTTCCAGAAGGTATAAGGTATGCTAATTGGTCGTTTAATGTAGCAACTTACAATGTCTCTCATGCTAGAATGATTATGCAAAGCATGGGCTTTGGCACAACATGGGACCCCACTTTCCCTGGAGTTAATGAATCTCAATGGCAAACCGCAACTTTTGCAACATTTAACTATACATACAACATTGGCAACACATTCCGTGAAAAAATATTTCTGCTTTTACAAAATAACCTTGACTTAATAGGAATTAATGTAACAGATGCAGGTATGACTTGGATGGATTTTTTCTATAGACTCTATGATATGTCAGGCTTTCATAGAAACATGTTACAACTCTATTGGAATGGATGGATACCCGATTATAATGATCCAAACACTTTCATTAATCCCTTATTTACCAATAGAACAATAGCTTCTAATGGTGTTAAATTTAACGGAGGATATGGACCAGATGGGCCATTTCAACCATACGGACCTCTTATTTATGATCAAAATGAAGATGTGCAACTATTAATGGAACAAGCTCTGTTTGAAACCGATCCTGCTGTCAGAGAATCATTATATGATAAGATTCAACAACTCATTGTTGAGAGAGACGTACCTTTGGCCTTTGGTTATGTTGAAAAAAATTACGACGCTTATCAAAACCATATTCTTGGATTCCAGTCAAATGCGATGGGACAATTAAATTTTCATAAAGTTTATCAAAATAGTTCAATAGCTCCACATAATATATATATTGAAGGAAATCAAGAATGGATATATCTTAAAAACTCAAGCAGGTGTACAGGGAACGGAACATATTTCGATCCATATGTACTAAAAGATTTAGTAATAGATGGTCGCAATAAATCTGTTAGCTGCATTCGAATAGAAGATTCTGATGTTTTTTTCAGAATAGAAAATTGTACTTTTTATAATTCCACCCAGGGAGGGATCGAATTCAGAAATGTTAGTAATTCTTTACTAATTAATAATAATTGTACAAATAATAACTACGGAATTTATTTAGGTTATAGTAATAGCAATGTCAATATTACTGCTAATGTTATAAGTAATAATATAGAATACGGAATTAATCTAATAAACTTTAATAATACGCTAATTTTTAACAATAGCTTTATAAATAACAATATTAATGCCCAAGATAATGGCACAAATAATCAATGGGATAATGGAATTATTGGTAATATTTGGGATGATTATGGTGGCGCGGATGCTAATGATGATGGAATTGGAGATACTCCTTATTTAATAAGTGGAACTGCGGGTTCTCAAGATAACTTTCCAATTTGGGAAGATGGAGATGATATTCCTATAATTACAATTAATTTCCCCTACAGTGACCAAGTTTTTGGCTATCTCTCTCCAAGCTATAATGTATCCATATTCGGAGCAGATAAAAATTCTACTTGGTATACAATAGATGATGGATTGACTAATATAACCTTTACTGGATTTTTGGGTACAATAAATCAATCAGCTTGGGATTTAAGACCAAATGGTACCGTTAAAATTATATTCTACGTAAATGATACAACCGGAAATTTAGGATCTGATGAAGTTATTATTAATAAAGATATTGAAGCTCCACAAATTATAATTAATTCCCCCTACAGTAACCAAGTTTTTGGCTATATCTCTCCAAGCTATAATGTATCCATATTCGGTGCAGATAAAGATTGTACTTGGTATACAATTGATGATGGATTGACTAATATAACCTTTATAACCAATGGTACAATAAATCAATCAGCTTGGGATTTAAGACCAAATGGTACCGTTAAAATTATATTCTACATAAATGATACAACAGGAAATTTAGGATCTGATGAACTTATTGTTAATAAAGATATTGAAGTTCCACAAATTACTATTAATTCTCCAACAAGCTCGGACTTTTTCGCGTATTCTGCTCCCGCTTTTAATCTCAACATACTCGAGGCAAATTTAGACACTATGTGGTATACAATAAATGATGGATTGACTAATATAACATTTATTGGATTTTCAGGAAGTATCAACCAGAGTGAATGGGATAAAAAAGGAAGTGGTATTATAATTATTAGATTTTATGCTAATGATACAGCAGGAAATTTAGGATCTGAAGGAGTTATTGTTATTAAAGATGTTGAAGTTCCACAGATTACTATTTATTCTCCAGCGAGCTCGGAATCTTTCGCGAATTTTGCTCCCGCTTTTTCTCTTAACATATTCGAGGCAAATTTAGACTCTATGTGGTATACAATTGATGGCGGAATCACGAACATACCATTTATTGGATTTTCAGGAAGTATCGACCAGAGTGAATGGGATAAAAAAGGAAGTGATACTATAATTATTAGATTTTATGCTAATGATTCAGCAGGAAATTTAGGATTTAGTAGTGTTTCAGTTCAAAAATTATTAGCGTATTGGCAGTTAAATCCCTTTATTATTGATGATACATGTTTAGGAGATTATACATGGGCTCAAGCTGCTCTTCAAGGATGGTGTGGTGGTTCAGGTACTTGGAATAATCCATATATTATCGATTATGTAATAATTAACGGGGAAAATTCCGGTAGTTGTATTGAGATAAGAAATTCCAATGTGCCCTTCATAATAAGAAATAGCGTTATGAGCTATTCCGGGAGCGGAGATTTTGAAGCTGGGATTAAATTAAATAACGTCAGTAATTGTCTCTTGTATAATATTAACAGCTCTAGTAATAATAATTTTGGATTAATCTTAATAGATTGTTTAAATAATACCATTACAGAAAGTACTATAAATGATAACAGTGTAGGAGGGATCTTATTATATTATAGCAATAATAATTCAATTATAGATAACAGACAGACAATTAAAAACAATGGGAAATATGGAATTTTATTAAATTCAAGTTTTTATAATACTATTTCAGGAAATTATATTAGCAATTGCCAATATGGGATTTATTTTTATAGTTCTAGTGGAAATCAAATAACTTTTAATATTTTTGTGGGAAACGATGTAGCCTATGACGAAACGGAAGGTTCTAGTAATATTTTTGATCAAAATGATATACCTGATGGTGAAAGTCCTTTTCCTTTTGACTTATTAATAATTATAAGCATTATTGCGATAGCTGCTGTAACTTCTATAACTGTAGGGATGGTTGTAAAGAAAAAATTATCTCAGCGTACAGGAACTAAATTAAAAAGAAAAATGGATAAGGAAGAAGCAACAATTAGAAATAAACTTCAAAAAAAAATGTCATCTGTTGATCATTTGATCAAAGAAAATAAAATAGATATAGCGTTAAAAAATTTAGAAAAAATTAGAAAAGAGGCAGATGCATCTGATTTTAATGATATTTTTAATAGAGCTAACGAAAGAATTACTCTCTGTAATAAAATACAGACAGAACCTGGCTATCAGGTTGAGCCAGAAAGTGTAGTTACACCGGTGATCACGCCTATAGCTACGACTGCAGTTGCATCACTAATCAAAACAAAAGAAAAAGGGAAGTTTACAGTATTTTTAAGCTACTCTACATTGGATTCAAATTATTTTCAAATACCCAAAATTGTAAAAGATTTAGAAAAATATTCCGATATTGAGAAAGTTTTAATTTGGGAGAAAGATAGTAGTCAAAATATCGTGGAATTCATGGAAACTACTCTAGCAAAAAGTGATGTTTTTGTCTTATTTTGTAGTGATAATTCGATGAAATCGCCTGCTGTAAAAGATGAATGGCAATCCGCATTTCAAATGAGGAAAAAGGATTTATTGAAAATAATACCCGTTTATGATAAAGAAGACCATATTCCGTATTTATTATGGCAATTGTTAAATATTCAATATACCAAGGATGATTTTCAAGGATTTATAGAAAAATTACATGATGAAATTTTGAGAGAATAATATCTTTTCCTAAAAAGAACTTTCTTTATATGAATTTTTTTTTAGGTATCAAAATAATTCATTTTTTGTCCACAACATTCTGGAATTGGTCGATAACCACACTCTTCCGATTGGCAACAACATAACATATAATTGTCTTTGACCATCATAGATTGTTCGCAACATACTGGTACATCAGTTTCATTTCCACAAATGTCACATTTTAATTTTGGTATTATTTTCAACTCCTATTCATAAATTTTCTATCTTTCAAATATAATTTTGAATAGAAAAAAACTTGTTTTATTTAATATAAATTTATTTCATATCCTCTTTTTAAATAAAAAGCAAATTAATCAGATGTTATTAGATAATAAAATAAAAATTACGCTTGTCTTTCAAATCAATTTTTCATTAAAACAACCAAGTTTTAAAGATTATTGTAACACTCAAAATAAAAGAAATCTTTAATTTCATAAGATAATATTGAAACTAGATTATAATTTTGTCTTAAGAAAAAAAAAAAACGGAATGATTGGGTATGAAATCATTAATTAGAGTAAGGATGAATTTAAGCGATGCTCATTATGGTGGAAATTTAGTTGATGGAGCTAAAATATTAGAATTATTTGGGGATGTTGCTACTGAGTTATTAATTAAAAACGATGGAGATGAGGGTTTATTTCGGGCTTATGACAGCATTGAATTTTTAGCTCCCGTTTATGCTGGCGATTATATTGAAGCTGAAGGAAAAATTCTTGAAATAAGTAACACTTCAAGAAAGATGATTTTTGAGGCAAGAAAGGTTATTACATTAAAACCAGATATAAATGATTCTGCGGCCGATTTCTTAAATGAACCTATTGTAGTATGCAAAGCAAGTGGAACTTGTGTTGTTCCAAGAGAGAAACAAAGAAAAAAGTAATATGATGTATATGGAAAAATCTCTAAAAGAGTGTTAAAAGTTTATACAAAAATTTAATTTTTATTAAGCTTTTTTCTAAAAATTTCATGAATATTAAAATTAAAAATAAATAGCTTAATCGTATTTATAATAATAGTGAATAGAATGATATGGAAAGATTATATTACATTTGATCCAAAAGTTTGCCATGGTAAAGCTTGTATTAAAGGTACTCGAGTATTTGTTTCAATCATTTTAGATTGTTTGGGAGAGGGAATGTTAGATGATGAGATATTAGAAAATTATCCCTCGTTGAAAAAAGAGCATATTCAAGCGGCACTTCAATATGGAGCAATGTTAGCTAGAGAAGAGATACTTCCATTTATAGAAAACCAGGGATAAAAAAGTGAAATTCAAATTAGATGAAAATGTGCCTTGGATTTTAAAAAATTTAATTGAGAGTATTGGACAACATGAAGTGGAATCTGTTTTTCATGAGAATATTGTAGGTATAGATGATAAGAGTTTAAATAAAAAATGTTTTGAAGAAAAACGAATACTGATTACATTAAACTCAGATTTTATAAACTCCAGCGAAAAATTTTATGGTTTAATTATAATGAGGTCTAAGAAACAGGGTAAGAATGCTGTAAAAGAATTATTTGAAAAATTCTTAAAAAGTTATAGTTTAGAAGAAACGGTGGGGAAAATAATTATAATTGAAACTAACCAAATTAGAATAAGATCTGATATAACTTAAAAAAATTTAAAATTATTATAATTCTACAACCTTGTAAATAGGTTTATTTACCAAATTTGAAATTTTAATTTTATTTAAGGGGAGTTAATAATGGAGAAATTAATTATAACAGCTGCAATATGTGGTGCTGAAGTAACAAAAGAGCATAATCCGAATGTACCTTATACTGTAAGAGAAATCGGCATTGAAGCAGAAAAAGCGTTTTTAGCTGGTGCGAGTCTTATTCATCTACATGTAAGAGAAGATGACGGCACACCTACTCAGGATTTGAAAAGATTTCAAGCATGTGTTGATGAGATTAAAAGAAGATGCCCCGATGTCATTGTACAGCCATCGACTGGAGGTGCCATAGGTATGAGTAATAAAGAGAGATTACAACCCATTTTTATGAATCCACACCCGGAAATGGCTACACTTGATTGCGGAACAATGAATTTTGGAGATGATGAAATTTTCATTAACACGGAAAATACAATCAAAAATTTTGCAAAGGAAATGAATGCTCGTGGAATTAAACCAGAGCTTGAATGTTTTGATAAAGGAATGGTCGATATGGCGTTAAGACTTAATAAAAAAGGATATATTAAAGAACCAATGCATTTCAATTTTGTTTTAGGCGTTAACGGTGGGATTGCCGCAACACCACGGGATTTAATTTTTATGGTAAATAGTATTCCAAAAAGTTCTACATTTACCGTCTGCGCTATCGGTAGACATGAGTTTCCTATGGTTAGCATATCAATAGCGTTAGGTGGGCACGCACGGGTAGGTTTTGAAGATAACATCTACCTTTCAAAGGGTGTATTAGCTAAGTCCAATAGTGAACTAGTAGAAAAAGTAGTAAGGATTTCAAAAGAACTAGGTAGAGACATCGCTTCTCCCTATGAAGCAAGATTTATTTTAAACTTAAAGAAATAAATAAAAAAAACTTACGGGGATATTAATTATGTATAAAGAATTGGCTAAATATTACGACTTAATTTATCATTGGAAGGATTATAAGATAGAATCTAAAACTCTTAAAGAAATAATTAAGAAATATAAAAAGTCTGATGGAAATAACCTACTCGATGTAGGATGTGGGACAGGTATACATCTAAAATATTTTAAAGATGATTTTTCTTGTACGGGGATTGATATTAACAACGAAATGGTAGAAGTTGCTAAGAGTAAAGTTTCGGATGTGATCTTCGAACAAGGTGATATGATAAAATTTCATCTGAAAACCGAATTTGATGTAATTTTATGCTTATTTAGCTCAATAGGATATGTAAAAACGTATTCTAACTTAGAGAAAACAATAGTGAACTTTTCAAATCATTTGAAAAAAGGCGGAGTCTTAGTAGTAGAACCATGGTTTACTAAATCCACTTTCTGGGTTGGAAAACCCGGTATGACTACTTACGATGGAGAAGATGTTAAAATTGCTAGACTTAATACTACAAAAGTAGAAGGAGACTTATCGATAATGGAGATGTATTACTTGATTGCTGAAAGAAATGAAGATATCAAGCATTTTGTGGATATACATGAATTAGGCTTGTTTGAGCATGACAGAACTCTTGAATTTATGGAAAAGGCTAATTTTAAATCAGAATTTCTAAAAGACGGATTGATGAAAGATAGAGGTTTGTTTATCGGAGTAAAATTGTAATTTAAAATTAAGTTTGATCTGTTTTTAATAAATCTTTAAATAATTAAACATCACTTCTTTAATTCATGAACACTACAAAGAAATATGGATTAATAGTCGTCGGAGGCGGAATCACGGGCTTAAGCAGTGCTCTAACTTGGGCGATGAACCACGATGTGAAAAAAGACCCAGTTTTAATAATAGAGAAAGAACCAAAAACTGGAGGGTATGTCACTTCCTATGAACGACAAGGATATATATTCGATACATGTCAAATGATTCCTAATATTACAGAATTATTGGAATTTTTTGATATTAACATTGAGCTCAAGGAATACAAAGGATACTATATGAGAATCTTCTTAGTAGATGTAAAAACGAATAAGGTAAGGACTATTGATTTACCCTCAGGATTTGAGGATTTTAAAAATGGGTTAATGGAAAAATATCCGAGCAACGCAGCTGAAATTGAGAGCTTCTTGGATTATTCAAGAGCGTTATATCTAGAGTTGTTTAAACTTAAAGTCGAACCGACCTTTATTGAAGTCCTTAAAACGCTTTTTGCATGCCCAAAAATTGTAAAAAATTCCAAGAAAACTTTTAAGGAATATTTTGCTAAATTCAATATTACTGAACCTGATGTTATCGAGATATTTTCTATATTTGCTGAATTTAGTGGATTACCCGCTGATAGAGTATCGGCGCCTGTACCAGTATCTGCGATGAACTCCCTACTCGATGGTGCTTTTCGACCTAAAGGAGGTTTTATTGAGTTTCCTAAGAAATTTGAAGAAAAATATCTTAGTTTAGGCGGAGAATTGAAGCTTAATACCAAGGTTGATAAAATATTAGTTGAAAGCGGGGAGGTAAAAGGTGTTCAATTGGAGAATGGAAGTGAACTTTCTTCAGATTTAGTAGTAACTACAGTAGATCCTATTGTTGCTATGAAAGAAATGATAGGTTTAGATAAAATCCGGGAAGTGGATAATGAATACGCTGATAAAGTCGAAAATGTAAAAATGTCGACATCATCAATGAATATAAGCATTGGACTTGATGATGAAATTGACCTAAGGGCATTAGGTTTAGATTGTGGATACAGTGTAATAACTACAGGAGGAGACATTTATGATCGATTATTTGATGATATGTTGCAGGGAAAAATTGGCTATACGGATGAAGAATTTCGACTTGGAGTTATCTGTCCCTCGTTAACTACGGGCGGAAAACCAAATATCGCCTTGAGGATTGTTCCTATGGGCATTGATGACTGGGCAGAATTAAGAGAAAAAGATTCTAAACGATACAATGAAAAGAAACAAAAATGGGCTGATTTCTTTATAGAAAAAACCGAAAAATACCTCATTCCTGAATTGAGAAAACACATTAAGATTATTGACGTATCGACTCCAGCGACTTATGCCCGATATTCTGGTTCACCTTCGGGAGCAATTTACGATATGGCACCGTATCCCGATAATTTCGGAAGGACACGGTTAAAAATGAGGACGCCAATTAAAGGGCTTTTTCAACCAAAATTTATTCATAGCGTTTTTGCAACTCTACTCGCGGGAATGCAGGTAAATGATATGTTTCTAGAAACACATCGACAGATCATGGATGGTAATGCCCGATATAAAGCTTAATCTAAATTCTTTTTTAATTTTATTATTCTAATACTTAGTCTACAATAGCATATGCGTTGCTTAGCACAATTGCTCTTTCTGTTCTAACTTGGATAATATATTTTCCATTAACTTTCCATCCTTCAGTAGTTAACGATTCTCCGGGATACACTACGTTCGTAAATCGGACTTTAAATTCTTTAAAACGTGAAACATCACCGTCACATAAACTGTAGTAGATCGCTCTTGTTGCAAAACCATACGTACATAATCCGTGCAGTATCGGTTTTTCTTGACCTCCAAAACGAGCAGCTTCTGGATCGATATGCAGAGGATTAAAATCTCCATTAAGGCGATACAACGCTGCTTGATTTTCAGTTGTTCTATAGGTAAGGCTAAAATCTGGTGGGATGCCCTCAGGTGGTTTTAATGGTTCCGTTTTAGGTCCACGATCTCCCCCAAATCCTCCCGCACCTAAGTAAAAAAATGTAGATTCTATTTCGAATGAAGGATCTCTATCTTGTGAAAGCCCCGTAAATGTAACGTTAATTACTGCTGCTTTACCTTTATCGTATATACTTGTTACCTCACTAGAACAGACTATTTCTCCTTGCGAAGGAAATGGTTTATGTAGTCTTACTAATTCTTCTCCGTGAATAAATTTAGGAAAGCTGATTTTGCCCAATTTGGGGAAAGAAACCATCCTTGGAATCGTTGCGTAACTAGGAAACACTTTTAACCCTCCTTTAACTCCTTCGTAAATAAAAGGAAGTTCAGAAGTCTGAGCGCCAATTCCTAAAGCATAGAGAATTACATCTTTACTATTATATTTAAAAATGTTTTCCGGATTTTTTTTTCCAACTACGCTAAAATCTAATCCCGACATTATAGATCATTTCTATTATTAATTTCAAGATTTTAAAGTTTTTCTTGATTTTAAGATTAGTATAATTACAATCTTACCAAAACATTACGATCCTTCAAAAACTCTTTCAAATCCTGTATTTTTAAAAGATTATAATGAAATAATGAAGCAGCAAGCACCGCTTCAGCTCCATCATTGATTGCTTCGAGAAAATGTTGTTTATTTCCAGCTCCTCCCGATGCGATAACAGGTACAGACACAATATCTGTTATGGCTCGAATCAGATCAAGATCGTATCCCGAGTTAGTACCATCTCTATCCATGCTAGTAACTAAAAGTTCGCCAGCACCCTTATCTACAGTTAGTTTTACCCACTCTAATAAATCGAGACCAGTAGGTTTCGTACCGCTGTGAGAATACACTTCCCATGATTTTCCTTTTCTTTTTGCGTCGATAGCGACAACAATGCATTGAGATCCAAATTTTTTAGCCCCCTCAGTAATTAAGTTTGGATCATTTATTGCGGCCGAATTTATGCTTACCTTTTCAGCTCCGGCTTTGATAATTTCAGTCATATCCTCAATTGTTTTAATACCACCACCAACGGTAAATGGAATGTATACTTCTTCAGCTACAGATCGAATTGTACTAAGCATACTTTTTCGTCCTTCTATGGTTGCCGAAATATCTAAGAACACTAATTCATCAGCACCGTTTTCGTTGTAATAACGTGCTAGCTCAACTGGGTCTCCACTGTCTCGTAAGTTTTTGAACTTAATCCCCTTAACAACTCTTCCATTTTTTACATCAAGACAAGGGATAATTCGTCTTACCAATTGAGATTTATGTAAATTATCGAGAAAAGAACCAAAATCCCTGTGAGAAATGCTCCCATCATATAACGCTTTTCCTACAATAACTCCATCGGCAAACACTAATGCTTTTTCTATATCCATTATGCTCGAAACTCCACCTGATGCAATTATTCTAGTGTTTGGCTTTTTTTTCTCCTTTAATTCTAAAAAAAGATCTGTATTTAACCCAGTCGAAGTACCATCTTTCATTATATCTGTAACAATAAAATCTTGGATTCCCAAGTTCTCCAATTTAGATAAAATCTTAAAAATATCTAAGTACGAATCAAATTGCCATCCCTCAGTACGGATCGTTCTATTGGAGGAATCCAATGCGATCGCAATTGTGTTTCTATATTGTTTAGACAAGATATCTATAATCTTGTTATCGTCTAGCGCAATTGTACCTAAGATTATTCGGTCTGTTCCTCTGTTTATCAATTCCTCGATGATTTCAATGTTCCGTATTCCCCCACCAATTTGAATTTTGACTCCAGCTCGTTTTGATAGAGTAATAAGATTCAAAATAGCAGGATAGCTAAGACTTTCCCGAAAGTTGCCGTTTAACGCTCCATCTAAATTAACAACATGCACCCATAAAGCGCCAGCTTCTATAAATTGTCCTAGAATGGCTTCAGGATCGTTAGAATAAATAGTTTGCCTTGAAAAATCTCCTTGAGTGAGTCTTATAACCTTTCCTTTTCGAATATCAATTGCAGGAATGACAGTTTTAATGTTTAATTCACCCGTTTTTCTAATGAATTAACCCAATATTTCAGTATATTTTCTCCAATCGTTTTACTTTTTTCTGGATGAAATTGTAACGCTAGTATTTTTTCATTATTAAAAATGGCGCTAAATCTTATTCCGTGTAGTGTGATAGCGGTTACTATATTTTTTTCTACTACATCACAGTAATAAGTATGGTTAAAATAAGCATAACCCGAAAAATACGGCTCTTTGATCCCAGTTACGCGATTCCATCCCGTGTGCGGAACTCTAATTGATTTAACGGTTTCAAGCTTCTTCACACGCCCAGGGATAATACCTAGCCCCTCAACTCCCGGGCTTTCTTCTGATGTATTAAGTAATAATTGCATCCCCAAGCATATTCCTAAAGTTGGTTTAGTTGGGATAATTTGTTTCAGTAGGCTAAATAACCCCCCTCGTTTTAATTCTTTAACTGCATCTCCAAACGCTCCCACACCGGGCAGAACGATACCTGTAGACTTTTTTATTTGTTCTTCTTCGTTCGATATTATTACATCCGAATAATACCTTTGAATTGCCCGTTGAACTGACCTTAAATTTCCAACTCCATAGTCAATTATAGTAATCATAATTAGTTCCTCAATTGCTTAACCTATTTATGCATTTTCCTCAAAGTATTCCCTTCGTTGAAGGAAGAATGCCTTTTCTTTTGGGATCAAATCGAGATGCTTTATCAAGTGAGAATCCAAGGGCTTTAAAAACTGACTCTGCTATGTGATGATCGTCTTTACCCGAAAGTACTTTCACGTGTAGCGTTATACTGGCATTGGTTGCAAATGTCTGCAAAAAATGCTCTATTAAGGTAAGAGGAATCAAATCGCCTTGATTCTTCCCAAAATATGTGCCCGTCCAAGGGATATCAATAACTGAATAAGGACGATTAGAAAAATCTACCACTACCAATGCTAAGGCTTCATCCATCGGAACGAAAGAAGATCCAATACGGTTGATTCCTGTTTTATCTCCAATTGCTTGCTTAAAGGCTTTTCCTAACACTATCCCTACATCTTCAATGGTATGATGAGTATCGACATGTAGATCACCACTAGCTTTCAGTTCAATATCAAAGACTCCATGAACTGCGATGTGATTTAACATGTGATCGAAAAAACCTATACCCGTATCTATTTTTGCAATTCCAGAGCCATCCAAATTAAGCGTAACTTTAATGTTAGATTCTTTTGTTTTTCTTTCTTGGTCAGATTGACGGTCCATTTTCAATTCCTCCTTTTAAAAATAATTTGATTTCCTCAAAAACTTTTACCATATTTTTTTGGAGTCCGATACTTATCCTAAGATTGTTAACCATGTCTGATGAGGAATAATATCGCACAAGAATGCCTTTTGAATAGAAGTGCTTATAAAGGTTCTTTGGAATCTCTGGAGATTCGAAAGTGAGTAACACATAACACGCTTCGCTTGGGTGAATCCAAAAGTTTTTGTACTGACTTTGAACTAACTTAAGCTGATTTATGAACCATTCTCTAGTTTTTTTCATTTCTGTTATTCTTTTATACACTAGAGGGCTAGATAATGCAGCAGAAGCAGCTTTTTGCCCAGCAACATTAACGTTATACGGTTGCTTAATTGATATTAAGACTTTTCTAATATCGTTTGGCATAATACCGTATCCAACTCGGAGCCCTCCTAATCCATAAGCTTTACTAAATGTTCGAAGAACAACAAGATTCTCATAATTGGGGACCCATTTAGTAACACTTAGGGAATCTGAGAATTCTATGTAAGCCTCATCAATAATTACTAAAACTGGGAAAGATAATAAGCGTTTAATCAAATTTTCTGAAACAACATTCCCATCGGGATTATTTGGACGGGCGATAAATACGATTTTTGACCTTTTCGCTTCGTCTAAAAATTGATCCTCGTTAAGTACATATCGAGCAAACGACTCTTTTTTAACAATTTGTTGAGAGACTGCTACATGTTTAATTCCATGTACTTGAGCTAAAAATGAAATCATACCAAATGTAGGGGAAACAGAGAGTATTGTATCAGAAGGATTTGCATACGCTTTTATTAATAGTTCTATTAATTCATCAGATCCAGAACTTACGATAAAATTACTAGCATCTAAATTTTCTTTTTTCGCTAAGATTTGAATTAAATTTGAGCATAACATGTCTGGATAATTACCGATATTTTTAAGAGAACTTAATGCTTTTAACACTTCTGGAAGGGGTTCGTAAGGATTTTCGTTACCATCGAGTTTGATTATTTTTGTAACTGGAATATTAAGTTCTTCCGCGATGACCTCTATAGGTTTCACTCCGTTATAATTTTTTATTGAAGCGATGTGATTTACGGTTTTAATTTTGGGCATTAAGTTCTCCTCCTAGCAGCTTCTGAGTGCGCCATAAGTTTTTCATTGCGAGCTAATTGTTCGGCAATGGGTGCTATAGATTTAACCGTTTTGGTATCTAAGGTAATTAGGCTAGTAATTTTGAGAAAATCCAATACTGATAATGGCGAAGAAAATTTAGCGGCACCACCTGTTGGCATTACATGACTAGGACCAGCAACATAATCGCCCATTACTTCGCAAGAAGATTCGCCTAAGAAAACGCCTCCTGCATTTTTTATTTGAGGTAAAATCTCTTTTTGGTTCTTAGTGACAATAGATAAGTGCTCTGGGGCAAAATTGTTTATTGCCGATACGGCTTCCTTTATAGTAGTAACTAAAATAATTCCACCGTTATTTTCGATCGCATACCGCGCCTTTTCAGCTCGAGGTAATTTTGATATTTGTTCTTCAATTGAATCCCTTACCATATTTGCGAGATCTTTACTTGTCGTTATTAAAATTGGAATTGATAGAAAATCATGCTCGGCTTGAGCGAGTAAATCAGACGCAATTAAATTAGGATCTGCTGATTCATCGGCTAATATCATTGCCTCCGTTGGACCTGTGATGCCATCAATTCCTACAATTCCATAAACTTCTCGCTTAGCTAAAGTTACAAAAATATTACCGGGACCAACAATTTTATTTACTTTTGGAACTGATTCGGTACCATAAGTTAGTGCTGCAACTGCTTGAACTCCTCCTATCTGGAAAACCCTAAGTTTTACTTTAAACTCGCGCATTAAATTACATGTAGCTAATATGATGGGTGAAATTGGAGAAGGGCTCACTATTACCATCTCCTCAACGCCTGCTACAATTGCAGGACAAATGCTATGAATAACAGTCGATGGAAGCGGAGCAGATCCTCCAGGCACGTAAAATCCCACTCTCTGGATTGGAGTTATAATTTGTCCTAAAGTCCCTCCTAAGTCATTCGTAGTCCAAGAAGATATAGGCTGTTTTCTGTGAAATGCTAATATTCTATCTATGGTTTTAATCAAAACCTCTTTAATCTTCTCGTCAATTGATCTTAAAGCAGTTTCCATTTGAGCATATTCAATCTCAATTGAATTGGAAATATCGGTATTCTCTAGTTTTTTTGTCCATTCGATAAGAGCGAGATCACCGTTTCTAATAACATCGTCAATTATTCGCTTAACGACTTCTTGTGGTGTTAAAGGCTTTCCAAATATTTTGATGATCTGCTCTTCAATCTGAGGCGATATTGGAGTATCAATAATTGATTTGCGTATTAGTATAGATTTCTCAGCTTCGTGTAAAGTATAAATTGGAATCATCATTAATCCTCCAGATTCTTTAATAATTCTTTATAACGCTCTGGTTCTTCTTCAAAAACGAATAAAGTAGGGCTAACTACAACTCCACTTCCTCCGATTTCTCTGAGTTCTCTTATAGTTTCCGTTAGTTTTTTTCTCTCAACAATAATATGGACAGCAAACCAAGATCCTCCTTCAGAGGAAACCACAGGTGAAATGGTTGGTCCTTGAAGACCCTTTAAATATTCCTTAGCGAGCATTTTTTCTGCAATACTGTTTGGATCTTCTCCACGCATGTTTATAAATACAGAGACATAATTTTGTGCCCTTAAAGTGGCCTCAAAATATTCTAGTAATGTTCGGGAGATTTCCAAGGCAATCTGGTTTTCTTTTAAAATTTTCCGATTTGCTATAAAACACGCTTGAGATTGAAGAATACAACCATCATTCAACTTTTTCAGCCGATTATCTTTGAGTGTCTGTCCTGTGGAAACTAAATCAACAATTATATCTGAATATCCTAATGTAGGAGCGACTTCTAGCGTCCCCTCTGCTTTAATTAATTCAAAATCAAGTCCGTGCCTATCAAAAAACTCCTTCGTTAATGAAGGGAACTTAGAGGCAACGCGTAACATTTGATTGCGTTTTTTTAACTCTTCTACTGAATTTTCTTTCCAATTCTCTGGAACTGATACTTCTAAGGTACATCTCCCAAATCCTAAATCATCGTGAATAATTACGATTTTATCTGGATCTCCCTTTGTTTTTTCCTTTAATATATCTAAACCGACTATTCCGTATGTCAAATTCCCGTTAAATACGCCATTGATAATATCCTTTTGCCTTTGAAACACTATTTGCATAGTTGGGAATCCTTCTAACCGTCCAATATACTGCTGCCTGTTTCTCTTGAGTTTGAAACCACAGGAATTAAGAAATTCTAGGGTTTCAGACGACATACGACCTTTTGAGAGAAGCCCCATGCGAATTAATTGTGAGTCCGAATTTTCATTTTTGTTTTTTGCCGCCATAATTTCTTCTACTCCATAATTCATTTAAAATATCTTGAAGTTTTATTCCTTTTTTAGCCATTAAAACTAAGATAAAATATGTTAAGTCAGCAATTTCCCAGACAAGATTCTCTCTATCTGTGAAATTTATCACTTCTAAGCTTTCCTCCTTGATTTTTGAAAGTAATAATTTACTATCTTCCGCCAGCTTCTTAGTATAAGAATCTGATACTGTAAAATTCTCTATTCGGTTGTTGATTAAATCATAGAGAATGCTTAATGAAAATTCTCCATCAGAAAAACAAGAATATGTTCCTGTGTGGCAAGCATATCCGGTTTGTTCAACTTTAAACAGGAGAGAATCATTATCGCAGTCAAATAAAATTTTTTTTACGGTTTGACAATTTCCAGATTCCTCTCCCTTTAACCATAGTTTATTTCTTGATCTACTGAAATAAGTTGCCTTCCGAGTGTTTATTGTTTGTTTTAATGATTCTTTAGAAGAGTATGCAAGCATTAAAACGGTATCGCTCTGATCTTGTACTATTGTCGGAATTAGTCCTTGCCCTTTATCAAAATCGAGAATGTAAAGCAAATTATCGTCTACTAACGAATAATTTATTTTTGAATTAAAATTGATGATTTCATAACGGTTAGGTGAAGATAGAGTAATGGTTTTATAACCTCTTTTATATACCAGCTTTTTCATCTCATTCTGACCTTCACCTATTTCAAATCTTATATCTAGATTCTGAGAAATTTCTTTCAAATTATTATTATTCATGTTCAGTCTATCGAAATCTTGCTTATTGACTTTTAGGACTAAAGTTAAAAAAACATCCCAATTCCGTTTTAAAAATACCTCTTTAATAAACTGATTAATTCCTCCCAGCAATTCTATATCCTTCATTTCAACTTTTAATATTAACATAAAATACCCCCAAAACTGAATTAGATTTCAGTTCGATTCAATTCCAATGAATATTCGAGTAAGTATTCTACCCTAATTCATCAGAATTATTTATGATGTAGATGATGATGTAGATGTGAAAAAAGTAAAGGAAAATTCTTAACATCATCCGATCTAATAACAATAGTGTTATTTGACCCATCAACAAAGATTAAACTCAATAGATTAACTCCTTCCCTTTTTAGAAAAGCCATATCAATTCACTATTGAGTTTTTATTCTAGAGATAGCTAAACTAGCTAACATTTATTCTATTAAGTATCCTATGCACTGTAAACTAAAAAAGTTTTGCATTAGACAGTTTTAAGTTATTTCTTATCATCTTTGTTTATTATGAATCCTCGTCGAATTATAATTTTACTACTAATTTTCAATTCAGATTAGCTATTTTGAAAAAATTATAATTCTAACGATTCTTAAGTTAGTTTAAATTCTATAATAATAATCCTCGAAGAAATAGATGGAGAATGTCATATGGTAAAAGGAAATAAGTATGGAACGCATAGGGTAATTGAGCCTAAGGGAACACTTCCTCAACCAGCGTTTAAAATATCAAATGATATGACTATATTCGATAATGAGATTTTAATTGATGTTGATTATTTGAATATTGATTCTGCAAGTTTTAATCAATTAAAAGAAGAAGCGGGGGGAGACATAGAAAAAATAAAGACTAAAATCTTGGAGATTGTACATGAACGGGGTAAAATGCAAAATCCAGTTACTGGTTCAGGTGGCATGCTTATTGGAAAAGTAGAGAAGATTGGTAATGACCTGCTGGATAAGATAGATTTAAAAGTAGGAGATAAAATCGCATCACTAGTTTCTCTCTCATTAACCCCTCTTAAAATTGAAAGAATTTTAAATATTAATCCTGATATCGATCGAGTAGAGATCGAGGGAAAGGCCATCCTTTTTGAAAGTGGTATTTATGCTAAATTACCCGCAGATATGGAAGATACATTAGCATTAGCGGCACTTGATGTTGCTGGAGCTCCAGCACAAGTAAAAAATCTCGTGAAAGAAGGTGATACAGTTCTAATTCTTGGTGCTACGGGAAAATCGGGACTTATGTGTTCATATATGGCTAAAAAAATGGTGGGAACCGATGGAAAGGTAATAGGACAAGCAAGAAATGAATTGAGAGCCGAATTTCTTAGAGAATCCAAATTTTGTCACCAAATTATTATCGCAGATGTATTAAATCCCACAAATGTTTTAGACGAAACTCTTAAAATTAACGATGGAAGAGAAGTGGATATAGCCATCAATTGTTTAAGCATACCTAATTCGGAATTATCTTCAATTCTCCCAGTGAAAGATAAAGGCATTGTGTATTTCTTTTCAATGGCTACAAGTTTTACAAAAGCCGCTTTGGGAGCTGAAGGAATAGGAAAGGATGTAACAATGATTATAGGCAATGGGTATACTAAAAATCATGCAAAAATTACTTTAGACTTATTAAGGGAATCTGAAAAACTAAGAAAAATATTTGAGGAAAAATATGTAAACTAATTTCCAAACTTAATCTGGGTCTATTATTATTATTCCTTTTGAACAATTATGTTTTTTAGTTTCTCATAAGTTTCTGAACCATTTGAAAATGGGCATACTTTTACACAAATTGAACATCCTATTGTTTTTCCAAAATATGGAAAGCATTTTTCTCTTTCTATACAAGATCTTAATGCTCCGATTCCCGGTATATTTTCAACTGAGATAATCTTTTCATCAAGAATAGCATCAACAGGGCACTCTTTTTGGCAAATTCGGCATGTGTTACAATATTCCTCAATCCATTCATGTTCATCATTATCAGTATACTCAAACAACCTTCCTTCAATGAATATGGGAGCTAATCGTTGACGTGGACCAAATTCTGGTGTAATTAAAAGTCCATGCATGCCCTGTCCACCCATTCCCGCTTTTCCCGCGAGGGGTGGTGTACATACAAGTCCACCTAACGGATGAACTGCTTGAGATCTTATTCCTTTCGATCGAAGCCAATTTGCAATATCTGCAACCGCTTCACCCAATTCAGCATAAATTCGTATAGTCTCGTCACCAGCTTTGATTCCTGGAGCCTTATCAATCTTATCTTTATTCATTTCTTGCATGAAAACAAGAGCATATCGAAATAAAACCATTTTGTTTCTAAAGATCAGTTCTGTAGGCAATTCTGTGAAACCAATTTTATGGATATTCCATTTGTTTTTTGCATACTCTTGAAGTTTGAACCATAGTTCTTTGTTCGGATAAGAATTTAACAGTTCTTCGACCTTAGTTCTACCGGTATACTTTCCATTTTGCTCTAAATCTAAGAGATAGGGTTCCAAATCGTCATAGGATTTTTTTCTTCCTCTCATTAACTTGCGTCCATATTTTATAAAAACACGAAAGAATCGAAGCATTCCGCGTCGTCCTCTCATCTGCATCATAGATGGACCTTTCTTTTTTGATTCTGGATCCCCAAGTTTTTCAAAAATATACTCAAAACCCTCTTGTGGAGAATTAAGATGAGAAGTTATGACTAGATTTGGAAAATTACGGCATCTATCTAAAAACTGAATTTCATCATTACCTTGCAACCCTTTAACAGTTGTTCTATTTTGTGCTGAATTCATTTTAGAAATAATCTCGTTAATTAATAAATTCAAATTAAAACAATCATATATCTTTTAACACGGGGATGTTCTCCCTCAAACTCCTAAACTTTAACAAATAAAAAAAATTAGTTACAATAGTAAATAAGGTTTCTTGTAACTATCATGAAAGTAAATAGACGAATGGAACTATTTGGGAAAGTAAGCGATGAAGATTGGAATAACTGGAGATGGCAATTTAGGAATAGGATAACTACTCTCGAAGATCTCAAAGAATTCATTCCTTTAACCAAGGAAGAAGATGATCCTAGTATCTTGGAAAAGATGAGAATGGCTATCACCCCCTATTATTTATCATTAATCGATCCACATGATCCATACGATCCTATCCGGAAACAAGCAATTCCTACAATACACGAGCTCATTAGATACCCAGGTGATTTAGAAGATCCTCTTCACGAAGAGGTTGATAGTCCCACTCCTGGTTTAACTCATAGATATCCCGATCGAGTTTTATTTTTAGTTACGGAAAACTGTTCTATGTACTGTAGACACTGCACTCGGAGACGATTCGCGGGCCATCATGATAAAGCTCCTCCGAAGGATCAAATAGAAAAATGCTTAGAATATATCCAAGAGACCTCTTCAATTAGGGATGTCTTATTATCGGGAGGAGATGCGATGCTTATCTCAGATAAATTATTAGAGGACATCTTGATAAGCCTAAAGGAAATCTCGCATGTGGAAATCGTTCGGTTAGGTTCTAGAAGTCCAGTTGTTATGCCACAAAGAATTACTCCTGAATTATGCGAGATGCTTAAACAATATCACCCCGTATGGTTTAACACTCACTTCAACCATCCGAATGAAATCACTGAAGACTCTAAGAGAGCGTGTGAAATGCTAGCAAATGCAGGTATTCCACTTGGAAATCAGTCGGTTTTATTAAGAGGAGTAAATGATTGCATACATGTGATGAAAAAACTAGTTCATGAATTAGTAAAAATTCGTGTTCGTCCGTATTATATTTATCAATGCGATTTATCAGTTGGACTAGGGCATTTTAGAACTAGTGTGGCGCAAGGTATTGAAATAATCGAAGGTTTAAGAGGACATACATCTGGTTTATGCGTCCCTACATTTGTCGTTGATGCACCTGGTGGAGGAGGTAAGATTCCCGTTATGCCAGATTACACAATCTCTCAAGGTAACTCTCGAGTTGTTTTGAGGAACTTTGAAGGTGTTATTACTACCTATGAAGAACCTACGAATTACATACCAGAGTGTCATTGTGAAGATTGTGAAAAGCAAATTGGTGTTTCAGCCTTATTGAGTGGTCAAAAAATGACAATTGAGCCTGATGATTTAGAAAGAAATATAAGGAAAAGAAAATTAAGCAAATGAAGTTAAGCTAAGATATTTTTATAACTTCAATAAAAATTTTTGAAAAAAGACTTTATTCTAGAGATGTATGGCAGTTTGGGCATTTTTTTAGGAATTTATTAATCTCTACTCCACAGAATTCGCATATCCTCATATCTCCTTTTTTTGCTATGTCATCTTTCTCTTCTTTATTAACTAAAACATCACTCTCTTCCTTTTTTACCCTCTTATAAATATTAACGGTACGTATTCTTTCAGTATATGAAGCTCGTCTTTTCATGACTAGTAATCCCAAGGCGACGATTGCCACACTAGGCAAAATGAGAACCAATATGTATAAAAAGTCAAAAAATTCTTCATTCGCGCCTGTAGCTGAACCTATTGTCCCTGAGTTTACACTTATATCAAAAAAACCTGAACCTGAAATACTTTTCATTTGAATATAATAATCTCCAGTTTTTGATGGTGTAAAATGCATTGTTTCTCCTGTAGATGAGCCGCTATCAACTGAAAATCCGTTTATCATATAAGGTGTTTCTCCTATTCTTAATGATACATCCATACCCCAAAAGGGATTCGTATCTACATCAATTGTATATTGAGATCCTTCTTCCAAAGTTATAACATATAATTTAATTTCACCAGTCCAACTATGATCGTTATTCTTTGTTGAGTTCATATCTAATTTTGCAGGGATTATATATGGAATTGTCGCTGTAAATATTAAGGGGATTAAAGAACAAATAATTAGTATAACTATTTTTTTAGGCTTTTCCATTGCTTTTTCTCCTATATTTTTGTTTTTTCAATTTTTTTTTTAACCAAATGGTCTGTGTTGAATATTATTAATCTTTTAGGATTTACACATAATAGTAAGAAAACAATTCTATAAAAATATTTATGAATTATTTTTTAGACCTTTTTACTATATTTTTATATACAAACCACTCACTTAAAAAGAAGTCCTCTTATAGGAATAAGCTAAGTTTCCTATGATATCTATTTAAACGAGATCGTCTTTATATTAAATAGAATATTGCGAAATTTAATATAATGTAAAATAAATTGAGTGAATTATGGCTTTTTTTCATAAAGGATGTGAAGAATGTGGAAGGGACGTAGAGATAGGTGATCAAATCTGTCCCAAATGCGGATTTGATTTTACTTTACATCCTCGAATAAGCCCTAAATGTCCATACTGCGAAAAATAACTTCACTTACATGATTTTTATGTAATTGAAATAGATAAAAAGGGTCAAAAGCGTGCTAGAGGATTTTTAGGTGAAGGTATAGGGTCGTTTAAACAAATGTATCATTGTCCTTTCTGTGGAAAAATATTAGGGTTTACAAATGCCGCACGTGGTACTTAAACACAAATAAAATTTAAAATCTCTTTTTTTTTATGTAATTAAAACAAATCCCTCAATGAAATAAAGATTATAGAGGTTCTACTAATTAATATTTAATCAATTAAAGTCTAATTGACCCATTAATGCTATCAAAAAAGAAAAAAGATTAAATTTAAAAATTAGCTAATATGAATGCAGTGAATATTAGGAACATTCCACATCTTAATAATAACTTTACTATCCTATAGTATTTTCTTTCTGAGTTCATTCTAAAGGTTAATAAAGCCGCAATACCAATAAAAATAATCGTTATAATGATTAAAATTGTGTATAGTGTTTGACCGATAATATTTGGAAATTCTGGGAATATAGGAATGATCAAAAAGAGAATTACTACTAAATCTAAAATCAATGAAAGTTTTTGAGCTTTTTCTTCCCCGATTGTATTAGCAAAAGACTGATAACCTTCTCTATTGTCTCTTTCAATATATTTACAGTCATTTATCAAATCTTTGGAGATTTGGAGTAAAAAAGCTGCTCCAAAAAACAAATAGATAATTGCAGGTATTAGAGTATTGTTGAGAGATGCTCCATAAATTAAACCGAATAAAAACGCCAAGCTCATTATGATATTTCCCAAAATACCCTTATATTTCCAATTTTTACCGTAATATATAGAAAGAAACCAGATAATTCCAAGAAATGCCAATAAAAAGAGGCTCAGAGTTTCGAGGTTGTAAATTATTGTATAGTATATGGCTAAGCCGAACGCAACACCGAAAAATGAAGCACAAATTATGCTTACTGTCTTTATATAATCAAATCTCCTGTTTTTGCCTTCCTTATGCGTATATTTTAGAACTAATGGTACCAACATTCCTGATATAGCCATTAAAACGAAAATAATTGAACCGAAATAGATATTTGCATTAACTCTACCTATACCGACACCGAATCGAGTCGTCTCTAATCCAATGAGTACCATAAAAATACTTTTAATCCAAATCACTGGTTTCAGGTTACAAATATAATTTTTTACCGATATTTTTCTCACCTTTTTGTTATTGTTTTATTTATATTTCAGTATATGTTCTCGTAGCGTTCTCAAAATCTAATTCCAATGTCATCCTCCCATATTGAATTGTTGTTTTCAGAGTATTAAAATCTTGATAACAGAAATCATTATCAAATCTTGCGTAGGATCCTAAATCAACTGGCGCACCTTTTACATTCATAGGTCCATCCCATGTCACAGTCACCAATCCTTGAGTAGGAGATACATATTCGATACTATATCCAACGGGTAAATGCTTCACATCTACTCTTGTAGCTAATATTGACGAAGTAAAATTGGTAAATGAACCATAGTCATCCACACTGCCCAATTCAACGATGTATGCGTTCTTTTTCCCTTGTGATGTAAGAAATATATCTTCTTCCCATTCTGTGCCTTCATATGAATATAAAGCAACATAACTGTCTAACCTTCTTCCAAAAGTCCATTTATCTTGCTGTACTACTTCATTAAAAGCCCATCGAGGGAAATAAGCTTGAGTAATATCCTTGAATTCAAGTATGGCGTAAACTAATTCTAATATTAAGGACTGCGAAAGACGGTCATATTGAATTACACCAACATTCTTATAAAGGGTGGCACGAGGTTTAAAACCCCCCACATGGTCTTCACCTGTAAATCCTCCATGTGAATTTGTAAATACTGTAGCATATTCATCTAAACTTGCTTGCCAAATATTTTCTTGCATCCCCATAAGCCCTTTTTGATGATCTTGGGCTCCTGAAAGCTGATAATAAGGTGTTCGATATGTATAGGTGTTTACTTCTTCAAGAGCAACCCCTTGAGTCGCTTCTTTTAGAAATGTGCAAACTTCACTTAATGATATTCCATATAAATCTGCAGCAAATTTCAAAAGATCTACTAACAATTCATCCTCAAAAACTAAGTTGGGATCAATATCATAAGTATCTATTAAACCTAATGTAGATTCAATTACAGGACCAGCAGCCAAAGTTGACATTGGCCACCAGAACATTAGATCATCTTCGCTTGTATACCCAAAACCATAAGTTGGACCATCTTCAATATCAATACTACCTCGCTCTTTATGCTCATTATAATCTAAGGTATAATTGGCAATAGCTTCTAAGATAGGAGGGGGTGAATATCTATCACTAGTTGCTAATGCTACAGCCGAGGAACTATCTCCACTATTTGGG
>CAZDTP010000046.1:0-33325 GCA_964508365.1 uncultured archaeon | reverse complement strand
AATAAAATCATTTAATTTTTTAATTTTTTAATTTTTTAGTGGACCCAATTCTTTTATTTGGTTCGTGAATTCTGTAATTATTTCTGCAAACCTTTTTCCTTCAGAAGCAGAAACCCATTCTAACCGTACACGTTTTTCATTTATGCCAAGTTGCTTAATAATAATTTTATGCATTCGTTCAAACCTTTCTTTAGCGAATTCGTTACCGCTTATATAGTGACAGTCGCCAATATGGCATCCACTAATAAGGACACCATCTGCTCCATCTTTTAAAGCTTTCAACACAAAAGATGGATCTACTCTACCCGAACACATTACCCGAATAACTCGAATATTAGGAGGATATTGAAATCTCGATACCCCTGCCAAATCTGCGCCTGCATAGCTACACCAGTTACAACAGAAGACTAATATGCTTGGCTCAAAACCTTTGATTTTATTGAGTTTTTCTCTAGACTCCGTCATGATTAAATAATTCCTCCGTTTTTTATTTTTTCTAAAAGATATGAATCAATCATCGCACCAATTTGATCAAAATCGTAGTGTTTGACTGATATCGCACCAACAGGACAGGTTGCCGCACAAGTACCGCATCCTTTACACAAAGCTGAGTTTATCGATGATTTTTTTACTATTATTGATACATCCTCAAAATTTTTTGTAATTTCTATTAGTTCAATAGCTTTATAAGGGCAAACTTCCTCACATTCTCCACAACCAATACATTTACTTTGAGTTACTTCTGCAACTAAACCAGAAGTTGTTATTTCTCCGGCGCTTAGAAATCTGCTTGCTCGACCTGCAGCCCCACTTGCTTGTGATATGGAGTCTTGAATATTTTTAGGCCACTGAGCACAACCACATAAAAATATTCCGTCAGTAGCAAAGTCTAATGGTCTCAGTTTAACATGAGCTTCTAAAAAGAAACCTGTTCTATCTAAAGGAACTTTGAGCATCATTGCTAAATCTTTAAGATTGTCTGCAGGAACCATTGGCGTAGCTAAAACGATTAAATCGGTTTCAAAATTGAGATTATCTTGTAAATTAGTATCAAATACTTCTACTTTATATTTTTCAGGCGATTTAGCTAATTTAGTAACTTTTGGAAGACGTTCTAACTCGTATCGTAAAAACATTGCATCTTTTCTTCGATTACGGTAATATTCTTCAAACTCTTTTTTAGCCATTTGAATGTCTCTATATAATACAACAATCTCGAGGTTTGGGTTTAATTCTTTGAGGATGTTAATATTCTTGATTGAGGTTCCGCAACAAACATTTGAACAATAACTTATTCCATCCTTCTGTCTTGCACCAACACATAAAATGAAAGTAACGCGTTTTAATTTTTCAAGCCACGATTTATCCGTATCTTGTAATTTCTGCTCAATTTCGAGTTGTGTCATTACTTGTTTATTTTTACCGTCGTACTGAAATAATCCGTTAGGCTTGAATTCTTGACCACCTGTAGCTACAATTATCGCTCCAGTTTTTATCTCTGTTAGTTTATCCTTAGAGTCAATAATAGAGACGTCGTAATTTCCGATATATCCCTTGACATCTTTAATAGTTGACTCAAGATGAGCTTCAATGTTGTTATTACTTTCAACTTTACCAACTATGTCGTTCAAAAAGATAGAGGCATCCTCTTGGATGGGATAAAGTATGTTTAAATTATTTAAATTTCCCCCTAGCTTCTTTTCTTTTTCTATGACATATGTTTTGAACCCTTGATTAGCTAATTCTAAGGACGCAGTCATTCCTGAAACTCCCCCACCTATTACTAGAGCTGTTGGAATAACACCAATCTTCTCTTCTTTTTGAGGTTTAAGTAATTTGGATTTTGAGACTGCCATTCTTATTAAATCCATAGATTTATCTGTAGCTGCCTTTTTTTCAGTCATGTGAACCCAAGAACATTGATCTCTAATGTTTACCATCTCAAATAAGTATTTATTTAATCCAGCTTCCTGACATGTTTCTTGGAATAGAGGTTCGTGAGTTCTTGGAGTACAAGACGCTACAATAAGTCTATTAAGGTTATGTTCTTGAATTTTTTCTTTAATTAATTCTTGGGAATCAGAACTGCATGAATATAAGTTATCTTCGCACCAGACTACATTTGGTAACAATTTTATATAATCTCTAACATGGGGAACATCAACATATTTACCTATATTGATCCCACAATGACATATTAGTACGCCTATTCTTGGTTCATCAGAAGGATTTACTTGTTTTTCAGCTACATCAAATTCTTTTTCTCTTACTTGGGTAAATTGAGCGGATTTGAGTAAAGTAGCTACCTTTGATGCTACGCCACTCGCGTCAGCGACAGTTTCTGGAATATCCTTCGGTCCTTGACAAAAACCACATAAGAAAATCCCTTCCCTCGACGATAAGGATTTAGTGAAATAGGACTTTTCTTTGAAAAAATCGTATTTATCAAGCTCTACATCAAGAATTGTAGCTAATTCACCTATGCCTTTTTTAGGAACTAAAGGGGTAGCTAAAACAACTAAATTAGCCACAAAATCGTTAAATTTTCCAGTTTTCAAATCCTCATAGTGAATTATCAAATCATTTGTTTCAGGATTTTCCTCGATAGTACTTATTTTAGTTTGAAAATACTTCACACCATATTCGTCTTGAGCTCTTTGGGTGAATTCATAAAAGTTTTTTCCATAAGCTCTGATATCATGTCTAAATACAAAACACTTAGCGTTTTCAGAGTGTTCAGCAGTTATTATTGCTTCTTTAGCAGTATACATACAACAAACACTCGAACAGTAAGGTACATTTTCATGTAGGTCTCTGGATCCTGCGCATTGGATAAACGCGATTTTCTCAGGTTCCTCTTCATCGCTAAGTCTTAGAACATGACCTCCAAAGGGACCTGAAGCACATAGAATCCTTTCATATTCCAACGCACTCACAACATTTTGAAATCGATATCCCCATCTTGGAGATAATTCCTCTGCAGGCATATCAAAACCGGTAGCGACTACTACCGCACCTACCTTGATATTAATTTCTTGTTCTTTTTGTTCGTAATTGATTGCTTTTGCCTCGCACACCTTTTCACAGACGCCACACACGCCTTTAGTTAACATTAAACACAATTCTGGGTCTATTAGATAAATAGGAGGGACCGCTTGAGGAAAAGGAATGTAGATTGATTTCCTTTTTCCAAGATTCATATCAAATGAGTTAGGTACTTGGATTTTTGGACATTTAGCAGCGCAGTCACCGCATCCTTTACATTTATCCTCGTCGATATATCGAGGTTTCTTTAACACGGTTACATCAAAATTACCGGCTTCTCCTGAAATTGCCTTGACTTCGTGATAAGTCATTAGTTCGATGTTAGGATTTCTATAGACCTCAACCATCTTAGGTGCGAGGATACAAAGAGAGCAATCATTTGTAGGAAAAGTTTTATCCAGTTGAGCCATCCTTCCACCAATCGAAGGAGATTTTTCCACGAGATAAACTTTAAATCCTAACTCGGTTAAATCGAGAGATGTTTGTATTCCAGCAATACCAGCCCCTATGACCAACACAGCTCCTTCCATTATTTTTCAACCTCAATATCTTTTTTAGGTTTTATTACTTTAATGTGATTTACTAAAAATTCTGAGAAATCCGATATTTCGACTGAAGAAATGTCCGCGTAATCATCTTGTAAGCAAGAAAGGTGAATTTTACATTTCGGACAAGCAGTGAGCATTATTTCTCCCGCAGTTTTGGCTTCAAGCATTCTTTTATACCTTAGAGCTTTTGATTTCTCGTTACAATTCATCCAAGAGTTTACACCGCAGCACAAAGAGTTTGATTTGTTGTGCTCCATTTCTGTAAACTTATATCCTAATTTTTCAAACTCTTTAAATATTTCGCGTGATTTATCTGTAATCTTGTTATCTTCGGGTAAAAATCTGCTTAATCTACATGGATCGTGATAGGTAAACGATGTTTCCTCTTCAGATTCATTTTTTCCTACAATTTCAATTTTTCCTTCTTTCCAATTATCGTAAATATATTCAATGATATGTTTAACCTCGAACTTTTGGCCAAAATCTTCAAATAGTTTCGGATAATCGACTTTGAGTGTTCTATAGCATTCTGCACACGCAGTTACAATAGTGGAGATTCCTGCTTTCTCGAACATTTCAATATTTTTCTTAGCTAAATTAATAAATACTTCTAGTTTTCCTTGCCCCCAATAAACATCATGACCACAGCAGATTTCTTCTTTAAAGAGAACGATTGGTTCTTTTTCGATTAAACTTAAAATTTGTAAGGTACTTAACGCTATAGAATTTATTTTATCAAATTCGTAATTAAAATAAGGTATACAACCAACATAGTATAAAACATTTCCTTTATCAGCAATTTTTATGTTTTTAGGTACCCACTCAAGAGATCTATCTGGATTAATATAGGGTTGGCTCATTATTTCGGTGATCGTTGTGTAAACTCCTTTATGTGCAATCAACTCATCAATATTCTTATTTGCTGATTGTCTCATTTTATATCGAGCCATTCTCACTAATTCAGCAAAGTTAATGTTTTCTGGGCAATCTTTAAGGCATTGATTGCAAGTTAGACAGTCCCAGAGGGTTTCACTCTCTAGTACTTTTTCTTCAAAACCTTCTATAATGAGTTGAATAATTTTGCTAGGAGTATAGGTTTGGACTTTGCTTAATTGACAAACTCCACTGCAGCGACCACACTGGCTACATCGTTTTAGGATGTTTCTTAAATCAGGATTGTAAATTTTATCAAGATATTCTGATGTATCGTCAAAAACCTTGTCCTTTTTGATATCTTTTTTTGATTCTGTTATGATTTACTCCTCTCTATTCTAAATTCTTCATAAATTCTTCTTTTCTTTTTATTTTTGAATGTGAAAATTGGCTAATTAACTCAATCATGTATTTCTTCTTATTTGAACCTAAATCTCTACATTTAATAATTCCAGCGTCGAGAACTTTTGAAAACAACTTTTTTCCTTTTTCTGTTCGTGTAATAATAGTAGTATATTTATCCGGCGAACCTAATCCCCCAAATGAAATATCTGCATAAATATTCGTGAAATCACTGCAAGCGTTACATGCTGGACGCATATATTTCTTTAGATGATCAAATGGAATATGAATAGTTTTTTCCCCAATTTCATCATCTATTAATTTAAAAATAACGTCTTCTTTAATATTAATTTTTTTAATATTAGAAAATTTGATTTTATAATCCTTCTCAAACTTTTTTATCTGCGACTTTTCAAATAAGAAGTTTTCATAGCAAAACAAACCCAAACAAATTTCAATATTCTCAGAGGGAGTAACCCCTAAGTCTTGCATACACCTAATTGTATTAAATTGACAAGGAGTACCAACTACTGCTAATTTTTTAAACTTATAACGATTTAATACTGGAATCGAATGAGTGTAAGAAGAAAGTCTCTGAAGCTCGTCCAATTGGGGAGAAATATCTAATTTTGTTCCCGAACTTTGTAATAAATCACTCTTACTCTTCGCAAAAGATGCCTCTCTTGAAAACGGTGTGTAAGTTTTCGATACTATTGCCCCATCAATTAACCTTTTCTCCATCATAAAATTAAGTATCGCGTTGACTACACCTCCATCAGTACCTTTTTCAAGAAAATCTTTATCAACAGCTTGACAGGAATAAATTTTTTCGTAGTGACCAATTGGCATTGAATTAAAGTCAGTAAATTTGAATGTTTTGTTAAGTTCATCGTCTAAGATATGAGTTTGTGGACAAATAAAATAGCAAATTCCACACTTGAGACATTCATCTTTATTAATGTATTCGGGTGGACTACAAGGATCTTTAAAGCCAATGATATCGTATTCAGCTGAACTACAGAAACTTACACAACCCCCGCATTCTTGACAAATTCCTTTTTCGTGAACTTCCTTTATTAAATCTTCAAAAGTTTTTATAGTCATAATATCTATAATATTCAATGCTAATTAACCTATTAGGATTGATTTAAAATTAGTTCTTTTGGAACTAGCTATTCTTTCCAATAGCCCTTGACCGGGTTTTACATCTTAATGATATAAATGAAAAATAACTGATTCTTCGATTTAATTTCTTAAATTAGTTCTATACAAGAAAACAACTAGGTTCACAACTTTTAAATAACCTTTTCTTAATAGAATTAAATTAGATTAGTCATAAAACAAAATGGATATTTATATCGATTGAACTTGATTTGATTTGCGTGAGAATTTACTTTTTCGCGTTCTATCATATTTGCCGTTAGATCTTCCAAAGTTTCTATCTTTTTTTCTAAAAGTTCTATTTGATTAAAATTCGCTGCTAAGATTTTTCTTATAAGTTTGTTTTCTGAACCGTAAATGCTCCAGCTTTTTTTTTGAAAAATCTATGTCTTCGATAAAGTTCCGATCTTTTTAAAAGATTTAATCGAATCATCCACTTAATAGCGGGCATAAAATGCTTTTTAGGACCAACTTTTCTTTTGACTTCTTTTTTTGATTCTGTGATAATTTACTCCTCTCTTCTCTAAATTCTTCTTAGATTGCTACTAATTTTTGCACTTAACTAAAAATATAGTATTTCAAACACTTAATTTTGAAAATAATAGATATTTATTGTTTTTTTTATTTTACACTTGATAAGGAGAAGGCTAATTTGAGTTTTGATTTTTACTTTTACGAATTATTTCAAGGTAAAGACTTTTTTAGAATAATAACAAGATCCAGCATTTTCTATTGGATTAAGGGACCTAGTTTTTTTATTTCCTCAGTAAATTCAGTAATTAATTCAGAAAATCGTTTACCCTCAGATGCACTAACCCATTCAAGTCTAAATCTCTTTTCAAGTCCCAGCATCTTTAAAACCTTTTGATAGCGCTCAATCCTTTCTTTGACAAATTCATTCCCTTTTAAGTAGTGGCAATCGCCAATATGGCACCCTGTTACAAGAACGCCATCAACTCCATCTTTAAAGGCCTCTAAAATAAAGGCAGGATCAACTCTACCAGAACACATAACACGCAGTATCCTTATAGTAGGGGGATATTGAAACCGGGAAACACCCGCCAAATCTGCTCCAGCATAACTACACCAACTACAACAAAAACATAATATATTAGGTCTAAATCCTATATGTTCTTCTTCATTTTTTGTCTTGCTTTTCAAGAGTCCTCAAATTTTATTATTATAATTTAACTTTTAATTAGAAGTGCTTTGATCATAGCATTTATTTGTTCAAAACCAAAATGCTTTATTACAATTGTTGAATTTGGACATTGAGCTCCACATGTACCACATCCTTTACAGAGTGCAGAGTTTATATAAGATTTTTTTGTGATTATTGTACAATCTTCAAATTCTATCTCCTTTTCTATTAATTCTATTGCATTAAATTGACACACCTCAACGCATTTTCCGCACCCAATACAATTCTCTTCTAAAACTGTAGCAACTAACCCAGAAGTGATTATTTCTTTATAAGCTAATATTTTAACAGCTTGAGCTGCCGCACCGTTTGCTTGGGTTATTGATTCGCTAATATTTTTAGGAGAATGCGCCAACCCGCATAAAAATATTCCGTCAGTAGCAAAATCAATAGGCCTTAGTTTAACATGCGCCTCTAAAAAGAATTTATCCTCATTAAGAGGTACTTTAAGTAATTTTGCTAATTCTTCATTTTCTTCTTTAGGTGCAACTATACCGGTACTTAATACTACCATATCGGGATTAATTTCCAATTCTCCGAAATCAGGTTGATTAACTAAAACTTTCAGCTTCTTATTTTCTATTTTTACTTCAGGAGGGTTTTTTCCATCAAATCTAATAAAAATTACTCCCTTCTCTCTAGCTAAATTGTAATATTTTTCTTTAAAACCGTATGTTCTTATATCACGATATAAAATTATGATTTCTGTATTTGAATTGTTGTTTTTAACCTTTAAAGCATTTTTAATAGCCTCAGAGCAGCAAATTCTACTACAATACGGGTTATCTTCATTTCTAGAACCTATACACTGAATCATCACTATTGAATTTGTATTCTTTATCTCTTCCGATTCGTAAATAATCTTTTCAAAATTGGATTGTGTAATAATTCTACTGTCCTTTCCGTACAAATATTCTTTTGGTTGATATTCTTTCGCGCCTGTTGCTACAATAATAATTCCATGATCAAGATCAATACTTTCATTTCCTTTTCCATAAGATATATTCGTTTTAAAATTTCCTATGTAGCCAGATATCGAATTGATTTGAGAATTAGTAAAAATATGAATTAAATTATTATCCTCAACAATCTTGATTAAATTTATGAGAAATGTTTGGACATTGTCATTTTCAAGAGTTTTATAAATATTTATAGCAAATCCGCCTAATAAATCTTCTTTTTCTAATAGATATACTTCAAAGCCCTGAGATGCTAAGTTTAAAGCGGCAGTCATTCCTGAGATTCCCCCACCTATGATTAAACCCTTATCAATTACTTCGAGTTCTTGTTCTTGCAAGGGAACTAATTGTCTTGCTTTAGCAACTGCCATTCGTACTAAATCTTTAGATTTTACTGTTGCTTCTTCGCTATTATGCATGTGAACCCATGAGCATTGGTCTCTGATATTAGCCATTTCAAACAAATATTTATTTAATCCTGCTTCTCTAATTGTTGATTGAAACAATGGTTCGTGAGTTCTTGGAGTGCATGAGGCTACAATAACTCTATTCAATTTGTTATTTTTTATTTTCTCTTTTATGTTAATTTGCGTATCAGCTGAACACGTGTATAAGTTATGCTCAGCATAAGCAACATCAGGTAGAGTTTTAATATACTCTACTACTTCAGGAACATCAACAACCCCTCCAATATTTATTCCACAATGGCATATAAATACACCAATTCGAGGAGGTTGATCGCTTACATCTATTTCCTTAGGAAGTTCTTTTTTTGAGATTAGTGTATTTCTTGCTTGATATAAAAGAGTATTCACACAACCAGCAGCCGAACTTGCTTCAATAACGGTTTCTGGAATATCTTTAGGTCCAGCAAAACATCCACAAACATATATTCCCGGTCTAGAAGTCTCTACGGGATTAAAGCTATTTGTTTTGCAAAATCCATATTCATTTAAATCGATTTTTAATTTATTTGCGATTTCTTTAGCGGTTCGATTAGGTTGAATACCTACAGCAAGGACTACTAGATTAAATTTTTCTTCAACAAGCTGTCCATTTTCTGCTTCATAAAGAATCTTAAGATCTTTTGATTCGGGTATTTCATTAATTGTAGAGATTCTTCTTCTAATGTATCTTATGCCATATTCATTTTTTGCTCGCTCAATGTATTTATCAAAATCTTTACCATATGCTCTTATGTCCATTGTAAAAATCGTTGGTTCAACTATATCCATATGTTCTTTTGCAATAACTGCTTCCTTTGTTGTATACATGCAGCATACTGAAGAACAATATTCATTACCACATATTTTATCTCTCGATCCTATACAATGTAAAAATGCTATTTTACGAGGTATAATTCCATCAGAGGGGCGTAGTATTAATCCTGCGTGTGGACCGCTAGCACTCAATATACGTTCAAATTGGATACTTGTAACTACATTCAAATACTTATTATAACCAAGATTAACTAACGGAGCGGGTTCAAATTCATCAAATCCAATTGCTATTATTATAGCACCTACATTAAGGCTAATATTTTTATCTTTGAGGGTATAATCTATGGCATCAGCCTTACAAACCCCTTTACACACTTCACAACCAATACATTTTTGCTTATTAATTGAAAAAACCAAGGGAACGGCTTGAGGAAACTTTACGGAAATTGCTCCTGTATTTGATATTTTTTCATTAAAAAAGTCTATTGCTTCTATAGGACACTTTTGAGAACAAACACCGCATCCAGTACATTTATCTTGATCTAAATAAAGTGTTTTTTGAATTACATCAACTTTGAACTTTCCTGGTATGCCTTCAACTTTTTCTAAAGAGGCATTTATTAGAATATCTATATTCTCATGACGACCCGTTTCTACTAGTTTTGGAGCTAGGATACATATTGCACAATCATTAGTAGGGAAAGTCTTGTCTAATTGAGACATTACTCCTCCAATACTAGTTGTAGATTCCGCTAAATAAACTTTAAAACCGGAATCTGCTAAATCAATAGATGCTTGCATTCCCGCGATTCCCCCACCTACAACTAACACAGCTCCGATTTTATCCATTACTTTCCCTCCTTAATTGAAATGAATGTTGGTATTTCCTCATTAATTTTATCTAAATCAACTAGTCCTCTTTGTCTTAAAGTAACTATGTGTTTTAATACTAAATTTGGTTTAATTTGAATTTCTTTAGAAATTTCTGGGACAGATTTACCACTTTTTGATATTTTCTGTATTATTTTTTGACGAATGAACTCATTATAAATTGCATCGTCGAGAATTTCTTCATATTCCTCCTTTGGAATTATTTCGTTATAGGCATTTCCTACATTGATTATTTCTCTTTCTCTAGCAACTAATATTCTTAATCTTGAATCGCTTAGTGCTGAGATAATTGCATTAAAATTCTCAACATATTCTTGTTTAAGCTCTTCCTTTTTTATTGGAGAAGGTCCTAATTCGCAAATATGTTGATTGAAATCATTAACAATTTGTCCAAATCTATTTCCTTCAGAAGCAGACACCCAATCCAAGCGGAATCGATCTGAAAAATTTACTAATTTTAGAAGTTTATTTAGCATATCCATTTTTAATTCTGTTTCATAATTACCACTAATATAATGACAATCTCCTAAATGACAACCCAAAACTAAAACACCATCAATATTTCTTAAGAACGCTTCAGCAATAAATATCGGATCAACTCTACCACTACACATTACTCTAATTATTCTTAAATTAGGAGAATATTGAACTCTACTGACACCGGCTAAATCAGCTCCGGCATATGAACACCAATTGCATAAAAATCCTATAATTTTTGGTTTAAATACCAGTTTTTTATTCTCCTCCGCAGACAATGATTTCTGATAAAAGTTGTTCTTTCGTAAAATGATGAATTATGATTGCATTTTCTGGACAGCTTGCACCACATACGCCACATCCTTTACATAGAAGTTTATTCACAGAAACAATATCCATATCATCTTTCGATATAGCATTATAGGGGCATAGTTTTAGACAAACCCCACAACTAATACATAACTCTTCATTAACTTCAGCAGTAAGCCCTGATGCCACCATTTCTTTAGCCCCTATAATCCTAATGGCTCGCCCTGCAGCTCCATTTGCTTGAGCAATTGATTCTGGGATATTTTTTGGCCAATGAGCACAACCACATAAAAATATTCCGTCAGTAGCAAAATCGAGAGGCTTTAATTTGACATGAGCTTCTAAAAAAAATCCACTCTTGTCCCTTGGTACTTTCAACATTTTGGATAAATCGCTAAAATTATCCGGAGCCACCAAAGGAGTTGATAATACGATTAGATCACTAAAAAATTCTAAGTCTTCTTTTAAATTATTTTCAAACAAGTTAATTTTATAATTATATTCACTATTAGCTGCCTTAGAGACATTTGGAAGTTTATCTAATGAGTATCTTAAGAACATTGCCTTTCTCCTTGAATTTCGATATTGTTCTTCAAACCCTTTCTTTGACATTTGTAAATCTCGATAAATTACAATTAATTCTAAGTCAGGCTTCAGTTCTTTTAGAATGTTGATATTTTTTAAAGCATTTGAACAACAAATATTTGAACAGTACGTAATACCGGTTTCTTGACGTGAATTAACGCATAGAATAATAGTAATATTCTTAATATTGTCTAACCATTTCTTATCTGCTTTTTTTAACTTTTGTTCTAATTCAAGTTGAGTGATAACATTCGCTTCTTCAGTATAGTTATATAAATCATCTGGTTTATGTTCAATTGCTCCTGTTGCTACTATTATAACTCCAACTTTAATTTGATTTATTTTATTATTTTTATTTTTAAATTTAACCTCGTATTTACCCATATAACCTTTAACATCTATTAGATTTGAAGCTAGATGAATCTTAATTTGAGAATGAGATTTTACTTGATTTATTAATGGATTTAGAAATTCAGAAGCTTTCTGATATTCAGGGAAAATTTGATTTAAATTATTTAAATTACCCCCCAATTGAGATTCCTTTTCAATAATGTGAGTTGTATATCCTTGTTCTGCAATACTTAGTGCAGCAGTCATACCAGAAATGCCGCCACCTATGATTAATGCTTCTGGAATAATTGATAAATTTAATTCTTTCTGAGGTTTTAATAATCTCGATTTTGAAATGGCCATTTCAATTAATTCTTCTGCCTTTTGGGTAGCATCCTCCTTTTGAGTCATATGTACCCAAGAACATTGATCCCGGATATTTGCCATCTCAAAAAGATATTTATTTAATCCTGCTTCTTGACATGTTTCTTGAAATAGTTGTTCATGAGTTCTAGGTGTACACGAAGCTACAATAATTCGATTAAGGTCGTGCTCTTTAATTTTTTCCTTAATTAGTTCTTGGGAATCAGAACTGCAAGAATATAAATTATCTTCGCACCAGATTATGTTTGGTAGAGATTTTATGTTTTCAACAATTTGAGGAACATCAACATATTTCCCGATATTTATTCCACAATGGCAAATAATGACTCCTATTCGGGGCTCATCTTCGGGATTTATTTGCTTTTCTTCAACCAGCAATTTTTTTTTAATTAAAGAATCTTTTACAGGGTATAGCAATTTAGATACTTTATTTGCAACCCCACTTGCATCTGCTACGGTTTCGGGAATATCTAAAGGACCTTGACAAAAACCGCATAAGAATATCCCCTCACGGTTAGAAGCAAGTTTATCAAAAGGAGTTTTTTCTTTAAAAAATCCATACTCATCAAGACTGATGTCTAATATTTCTGCAATACGCCTAGAACCTTTAGATGGAACTAAGGGAGTTGCCAAAACAACCAAATTTGCTTTAAATTCGTGGAATGTACCATCGTTAAGATCTTCATAATGAATGATTAGATCTCTAGTTTCTAGGTCTTCTTTTATATTATTAATTTTAGAGTTAATATATTCAACCCCATAATCAGAATGAGCCCGCTGTGTATATTCATAGAAATTCTTCCCGTATGCTCTTAAGTCATGCTTAAAGATATAGCAATCGGATGACTCAGTGTGTTCTTTAGTAATAATTGCTTCCTTAGCAGTATACATGCAACAAACGCTAGAACAATAGGGTACCCCAATATTATAATCTCGAGATCCAGCACATTGTATAAAAGCAATTTTTTTTGGTTCTGTCTCATCAGACAATCTTAAAACATGTCCTCCAAATGGACCTGAAGCACATAAAATTCTTTCATATTCCAAAGCTGTTATAACATTTTTATATTTATAACCCCAACTACCTGGAAGTTCGGTAGATAACATATTAAAACCGGTTGCTACTACAATAGCGCCAACATCAATCAAAATCTCTTTTGGTTTCTGTTCAAAGTTAATAGCTTCTGCTTCACAAACTTTTTCGCAAACCCCACAAACATCTTTAGTTAACTTTAAACACAATTCTGGGTCTATTAGATAAATAGGAGGGACCGCTTGAGGAAAAGGAATATAGACTGATTTCCTTTTTCCAAGATTCATGTCAAATATGTTAGGCACTTGAATCTTAGGGCATTTAGTAGCGCAGTCGCCACATCCCTTACACTTCTCCTCATCGATATACCTTGGTTTCTTTAAAATTTTAACTTTAAAATGACCTGCCTTCCCTTTTACTTCGAGAACTTCTGAATAAGTCATTAGTTCAATATTAGGATTCCTAAATACTTCTACCATTTTAGGTGCGAGAATACATAAGCTACAATCGTTAGTAGGAAAAGTTTTATCTAGTTGAGCCATTCTTCCTCCAATTGAGGGAGTGATTTCTACTAAAAAGACTTTAAAGCCTAATTCAGTCAAATCTAAAGAAGTTTGTATTCCAGCTATCCCCCCACCAACTACTAACACTGCTCCTTCCATTATCCCCCTTTCACCACATCATTATCTGTATTTTTTATGCTAATCATATTGACCAGAAATTCTGATAAATCTAGAATTTCGATTGAGGAAATATCTTCTTGGTCTTTTTGTAAACAAGTAAAATGAATTCGGCACTTAGGACAAGATGTAATAAGTTTCGTTCCAACTGCTTTAGCTTCTAATAAACGTTTGTATCTTAAAGCCTTGGAGCGTTCATTACAATTCATCCACGAATTTACTCCACAGCATAAAGAATTTTCTTTATTATGCTCCATTTCTTTAAACTCATAACCTACTACTTTTAAATTATCAAAAATTTCCCTAACTTTTTCAACAATGTTATTATCTTTCGGTAAAAATCGACTTAGCCTACATGGATCGTGGTAAGTAAAAGGAATTTCCTCTTTCAATTTCTTAGGTTTTTTAAATTCAATTGTCCCTTGCTTCCACTTATCGTAAATATATTCAATAATGTGTTTTACTTCAAATTTCTCATTAAATTCGTTAAATAAGTTTTGATAATCAACTTTAAATGTCCTATAACATTCGGCGCAAGCGGTAACGATTGTGGATATTCCTGCTTTTTCAAATACTCTCATATTTCTCTTAGCTAATTCAATAAAAATTTCGAACTTTCCTTGGCCCCAGTATAGATCATGACCACAACAAGTTTCTTCCTTAAGTACAACGATTGGAGTATCCTCTATTCTACAAATTATTTGTAGCGTACTTGAAGCGATTGAATCTAAATTTTCAAATTCAACATTAAAAAAAGGTAAACATCCTACATAGTACAAAATGCTTCCATGATCTGAAATTCTACAATCTTTAGGAATCCAATCTAAGGGTCTTTTAATCTTAATTTCGTCTTTGCTCATTAATTCAGCTATTGTGGGAAAAACGCCTTTATGAGCAATACAACGGTCAAGATTATGAAACCCTTCTATTTGCATTTTATATCTAGCATTACGAACGATATCAGCAAAATTAATATCTTTAGGACACGTTTGAAGGCAGCTATTACATGTCAAACAATCCCATAACACTCCACTTTTAATTACTTTATCCTCAAAACCTTCTAATATTAATTGGATTATTCTACTGGGAGTGTATTTTTGCACTTTACTTACTTGACACACACCACTACAACGGGCACATTGATAGCATTTCTTTAATAGTTTTCTTAAATCAGGTTCATAGATCTTCTTTAAAGAATTGTTCATTCCTCTAATTTTATCTTCTTGCTTAATTTTATTTTCAGTTTCTGCTATTTAAATTCCACCTCTATGTTAAACTTTTCATATAATTCTCCTTGCGGTCGAATTTTAATTGGGAATATTTCATTAACAGCTCCTTCATTTCTTTTTTTTCATCTAAATTAAGTTCTAAGCATTTTATTACTCCTTCATTAATAGTATCGGTAATAACTTTTTTGCCTTTCTCAGTTCGGGGAATAACTGTGGTAAAACCTTCTTTAGATCCCAAGCCTCCGAAAGAAATATCAGCATAGACATTGGTAAAATCATTACAAGCGTTACAAGCTGGACGCATATAATCATTTAGCTGATCAAAAGGTACATGGATTGCTTTGTGTCCACCATTATCCCTTACTTTAAACACTAAATCTTCTCTAACATTTATTTTTTCAATATCCTCAAACTTTACATTAAAATCTCTTCTGAATTTCTCCATTTTTAATTTATCGAAAAGAAAATTCTCATAACAAAATAAACCTAAGCATAATTCTATATTTTCAGATGGCATTACACCTAAACTTTGCATGCATCGAATTGTATAAATTTGACATGGTGTTCCTACAATAGCTAATTTTTTAAATTTATAGCGGTTTAATTTAGGTATTGTGCGAGTATACGTAGAAAATTTTTGAATCTCGTCTAATTGTGAAGATATATCTAATACTACACCTGATGCTGCAATTAAATCCACCTTATTTTCAGCAAACATAGCCTTCCTTGAGAAAGGGGCTTTGGTTTTTGAGACAATAGCACCATCAATAATTTTTTTCTCTAATAAATGATTTATAATGGAATTAACTACACCCCCGTCAGTACCATGCTTCAAAAAATCATCATCAGTAGCTTGACATGAATTAATGGATTCAAAATGACCGAGGAGCATGGTATTAAATTCTGTAAATTTATATATTTGATTTAAATCCTCATCCAAAATGTGAGTTTGAGGACAAATATAATAACATATTCCACATTCAAGGCATTTATCTTTGTCTACATATACAGGATGTGATTTTCCTTCAACAAAATCAATTACATTATAATCAACCGAACTACAAAAGCTAACACATCCTCCACATTCTTGGCAAATACCTTTTTCGTGGACTTCTTCAATTAAATCTTGAAATGTTTTAGGGCTCATCATACTTATACATTTATTTTAAAATTAATCTTCCTTTTTATCCAAATTAATAGGTTTACACTTATTCCGCTTTATACCACCAATTTTCTCAACTAAAAATTGCCCTGGTTTAACATCTTTTAAACTTTTAGATTCGATGATACCAGCCTTAATAGCATTATTATAAAGTTCATCAGCATCTTTTGATCGTGTAATTACTGATGACCACCCATCTTGTGAACCGATAGACCCAACAGAAATATCTGCATAATCAGAAGTTAAATCTTCACAGAAATGGCAATTATGACGGGCATAGGATTGGACATCTTTTAAGGGAATGTTCAATTCTTCTCCAGATTTAACTTTTATAATAAATTTTCCTCCACCTATATTCATTTTAGTTAGTTCATTAATATCTTTATCAAATTGTTCTTTAGCTAACTTAATGATGTTATCGTAAGGAAAAGACTCCATACAAAATAAACCAATTTTAAATTTAATATTTTTAAAGAAAGGTAACCCGTTCGGGAAGAGAGTTCCTTTTTCAATTGCCTTCATCATGCAAGGAACACCAACAACAGCAATATTATCATATTTCTTTGTTTTATCAATTATAGTTAAAGTTGGAGAATTAGCATATTTAGTTCCTCCCGTTTTATATAGATTCTTTACATTATCTATAATAACAGGTTCTGGGCTCCATAAATCTTCTGAATGTTGAACTGCTACAATTGCATCAACTAATTTATTTGTTAACATATATTCAAGTAAAGAAGTTACTATTCCACCATCTTGGCGAACTTCCTTAATTTCGTCTTTAGTTGTAGTAGCTGTATATGTATTTACATAAGCGCCAATTTTGTCTGACCAGCTCAAAGACTTATCTAACTTCTTAATACTTTTGTATGCTTGATCTATTGAAAAAGATCGAGGGCACACTGAAAAACACAATCCACATTTCACACATATGTCGTTATCAATTTCAAGAGCGTCTGCAGTCACTTCTATGGCATTTACAGGGCAGATTGATGAACACCAACCACATTGACAACAAACGCCTGCTTCAAAAACTATAGAAACGGGATCAAAATAGTGTTCGATTGGTGATTTCTTTGTTTGATACCTATAAAAGTATTCCTTAACCTCAACTTCTTTTTCTTCTCCTTTAATTTTTTTAACAAGCGTTTTAGTCTTAATTTCCACATGTTCCTGAACATATCCTTGTTCTTTTAGGTAGATAACATCTCTGATAACATTTTCGGCAGGAAATTCTTTGATATTTTTTGCGATTTCTTCTAAAAATAGCGGCTGTTTACCCTTAAGTTTTTCAAGAACTAATTTTCGTTCTGTTTCAGCGTCTATCATCGAATCAAGAATTTCGTAAAATTCGGTTTCAGTAAATTTACTCTCTTTCAAAATTTCCTCTTTAGCTTCAAAAAAAGCTCTCACTTGGAAGTTTCCTGAAGCTAAATACGTAGCTTCCATTAAATCTGCAAGAGAAAATCCCTTAAATGATTTATTATTTGCAGTTTGAACCATACTTTATTCTCTTATCTATTTTTTATAGAAAATATAATATAATAACAAAAATCTTACTACTCTCCCTTTCCCTTGCAAGGCAAGTCATCCTACAACTACAATTTCCTTGTAGGAATCATTCTACGGGAGTTGTTACTTCTTCCGTGTATTTTATCGGATTGGGTCCAGACCTCTTTATTTTTTCGTAGGCATCCTCGACACTTTTGACTAGTTTATCTGCTTCAGCCCCACTTAACCAATACATATTAACTCTTTGATTTCCATAACCTCTCGAGTCTAGTATTCTATTAGCTAAATCAACGTGTCTTTGAGCAGTAAAATTACCTTGCTTGAACTCGCATTCGTTAGGTCTTCAACCAACAACCATTACTCCGTCAGCCCCAGCTTTTATCCCATATAGAATATGCTTTACATCGATTCTTCCTGTACATTTTACTTTTATGATTTTGACAGATGCGGTATATTTCATTCGAGAAACTCCAGCTAAATCTGCCGCAGAATACCCTCACTTCAAACAAGCAAACATTAGAATTTTAAAGTTATTTTCCATTCTTTTAACCTCCTTCCAGCATTCCGTCAATTTCAGTAAATAATTGATAATCTTTAAAATATCTAATATCTATGGCGCTAGTCGGGCAACAACTAGCGCAGATTCCGCAGCCATCGCAATTAATTTCGTCTACAACCGCCGCTTCTTCATCAGTAACCGTTATTGCATTTTTTGGGCAGGCTTTTTCACACCTTCCACAGCTAATGCAAAGATCATTAGTAACTTCTGCAATAATTAGTTCAATGTCTACTTCTCCTGGAGCCGTTAATTCAGCCACCTTACTCGCGGCAGCTCTAGCTTGAGAAACCGAATAAGCGATGTCCTTTGGACCTTGGGCAAATCCTGCAATGAAAATGCCTTTTGTTTTAGTTTCCTGTGGCATTAATCCAAAGTGAGATTCAGTTAAAAATCCATTTTTATCAGTGTCTAAGTTTAAAATTCTAGAAATTTGCTCTGTACCCTTTGATGGGAGGGCAGCTGTTGATAATACAACTAAATCCGCACTAATTTTGATAATTTCGTCAGTTAATGACGAATAAACTCGAAGATTTACATTCTTTGTCTCCGGATCTTCAGAAAATTCGCCAACTTTTCCACGAATCATCCTGATGTCAGAATGTTTAGCTCTCTGATAATATTCTTCGAAACCCTTTTCGTTAGTTCTCATATCAATATAACAGATGGTAATGTTCGCGTTAGGGAATTCTTCTTTGAGTAATTTTCCGTTTTTAAGAGCTAACATGCAACAAACACCACTACAATAAGGCCTTTCTGTGTCCCGACTCCCAACACATTGGATAAACACAATTTCTTCAGGCTCCTTTGAATCCGAGATTCTATGTACATGGCCTTCTAGTGGTCCATTTGGAGCTAGGATTCTTTCAAGTTGGGGTTGAGATATAACGTTCTCGAATTTTCCATATCCATATTCTCCGTGTGGTTCGTAAATATCCCATCCCGTTGCTACTATTATAGTTCCTACCTTAAATGTGACTTCTTCGGGGACTTGGCTGAAATCTATCGCATCTAATTCACAGGCTTCAACACAGCTAAAACATTCTACGCACACATCTCTATTAATATCATATAAAAATGGGACAGCTTGTCCAAATGCAATATCTATAGCTCTTCGTGGTCCTAAGTGTTCGTCAAAGTAATTTGAAGTAGTAATAGGACAAACTTCCGTACAAGCCCCACATCCATTACAATCATTGTTTACATATCTTGGTTTCTTTTCCACAATCACATCGTAATTTCCAACATATCCATCAACTCTTTTTACTTCACTATAACTAAGTATTTCTATATTTTCGTTTCGATTGACTTCGAGCATAACAGGACCACAGATTCATATTGAACAGTCGTCGGTAGGAAATGTTCGATCTAATTGGGACATTCTACCACCTATTGTAGTTTTGTTTTCAACAAGGAAAACTTTAATCCCTTCGTTTGCTAGATCTAAAGCAGCGTTCATTCCAACTATCCCCCCGCCCACAATTAAAGTGGCTTTCTCAACAGGAACTGTTCTCACCGGGACAGCTGTTAATGTTTTTGCTCTATTTACTCCGCTATTAACAAGAATTTTAGCTTTATTTAATGCTTCCTCACTATCTTCTGTACACCAAGAACAATGCTCCCTTACGTTTACCATCTGAAAATGGTAAGGATTTAAGTCGGTTTTAGAAATAGAAGCCCTATATATTGGTTCGTGAGTCCGAGGTGTTCAGGCAGACGCCACTACGCAATCAAGGTTTTTCTCATTAATGTCATTAATTATCTCTTGTTGTCCACTTTCCGTTCAAAGAAAAGCATGAGTTTTAGATATTATGACATCATCTAAGCCTTTAGCAAATTCTACTAATTTATCGCAATCTACTTTTCTCTTTATATTTATTCCTCACTGGCAAGCATAGTATCCAATCCGATGATTTTCAGATTTTTCCATTTTCTTTCTTACTCCACCTCAATTTTTACAATTATGTATAATAATTTCTGTAGTAATTACAATTACGTCTTTTATCATTTTCCGACTTTTTTTAAAGATTTTATGTCGAAAAATCTACTTTTTTTAATAAAATTTTATTTATTTTATTATTTATTTTAGTTTTTATGTTATATAATTATTATCTATTTATTGGTATAAGTAAAAGCTAATAATCCAATTAATGTTATAACTAAAAATAACTGATTCTTCAATTTAGGCCATTTAATTGCTTTAAAATAAGAGAGATACTATATTCACAACTTTTTAATATTTAATTACGCTGATTGAACTTGATTTACAGGTGAGTGTTCTTTCTCGCGTTCGATTAGGTTTACTGTAAGTTCTTCTAACTTTTCTATTTTATTTTCTAGAAGTTCTATTCGATTAAAATTCGCTGCCAAGATTTTTCTTATTAGTTTATTTTCTGAAATTGTAAACGCTCCAGCTTTTTTTTTGAAAAATTTGTACCTTCGATAGGGTTCAGATCTTTTTAAGAGATTTAAAAAAAAATCTAAAAAAAAATTTTAATCCTCAATCTTTCCAGTTATTAAATCAGACTCGGAACGAAATTATTTGCATAATGAATCAGAATAAAACCTCTGGATTCTTTCCAATTGTCGACTCAGGTCCATGGGCATTCCTTTTTCCTATTCATGTTTCCCAAGAACTCCTCTTAATCAATCTCATCTCTCAAAACGAATATGTCAATAAATTATTCGATGTAATTAATTCATTTACTGAGAAATATGAAATCATAGGAATGACTGATTTGGATAAAATTGATGAAGTCGATCAAACAATATGGAGATCAGCAATTCCATTTCCAAATTTCACGAAGAGACAGCAAGAAGTAGCGTTATATGCTGCTAAAGAAGGCTTTTTTAAAAACCCAAAAAAGATAACTGCGGTTCAAATAGCTACTCACTTTGGAATATCAGAATCAGCTATTAATAGACTTTTAAAAACTACCAAAAATTTAGCTATGGAATATTTTTTTGGATCATTTTTGTAGTATTAATGTTTGAAAATGTCAAAAAATTAAGCAATTTTGATTTAAAACATAAATTATTTTGAAAATATTTTTATTAACGGATGACCTAATAATTAAAATAATCAAAATTATTTAATTAGCTTTCAATATGGACTTTTTATTTACTTATGTCAGATCCAAAACCCTCACCGCTGGAGATATATGATAAAAGGGAAGAATTTGGATTAGAAAATTCAGTTGAAATGTTAACAGCCATTATTGAAAATGGAAAGGATAACAGCAAAAGGAAAGAAGCGGTTAAATATTTAGGTGAAATAAGTAATTTTGTTCCTCGCTTAAAGAATGAATGCTTTTCGATTATAGAAAATGTTTTAATATCAGAGGATAAGATCGATCTAAAATGTGAAGCTGCAAAAGTTTTAAGCAAACTAAAAAATGATAAGGCATTGAAGCCATTAAATTGGATATTAGAGCAAAAAATTGAAAGCGTGGATTTAAGATTAGCTGTTTTAAAAGCTCTAATGAAAATCAAGTTCGACGACACACAGATAAATGTCTTTATAAAGGAATTAGATTCTATGTATAACTCTGTTAGAGAATTTGTCAGAAACCACTTAGTTGGAATTGAACCTGAAATTCTAATAAAATCTTTATTAGCTTATTTAAAAAGCGAGAATATATCAAACAAACACAAATCAGAAATTATTAAGCTAATTGGACACGAGCTTTCCAGCATTAACATAACATTTCAGGACATGAATTATATAAAAATCAAGTATCCAGAACTTATTTCTAAATTGTATTCAGACAAAAGTGTAATATTAAACGAAATTACGAGAATTTTAAAAGAAGAGGATTCAGAATTACTAGATTCTGCAGTTTCAATTTTAAAGCTATTGAGTCCTGAAATTAACAAGGATGTAATTAAACTATTACTGAGCGATGATTTTATCGTAAGAAAAAATGCTATCACACTTACTGGGAAATTGAAGTTAAAAGACGCTGTAAACACTCTAATTCCAGGTTTAGATAACATTTATAACGAAGTAACCGTAGCTACAATCGAAGCACTAGGAGAAATTGGTGATCTCTCAGTCGTTCCAGAGTTACTTGATGTATTAAATGTAGAAGATATAAGCTTCGAGTACACCGATATCGATATGAAATTTTATATCATGGACGCAGTTAAAAAGATTTATTCTTTAAATAAACAAGCTGATTTTAGCTTTTTATTTTCGCATTTAAATTCGGACAGTGAAACATTAAAAGAGAGTATTGCTTTCATTTTAGGTGAAATAGGTAGTGAGACGTTTTCCGAACCTTTAATCGATTTGTTACAGATTAAGAATTTAGATGTTAAAAAAAATGCTATTATCGCTTTAGGAAAAATTGGAACTATAGAACCAATTCTGAGTCTGATCGAAATTTTGGAGAATCCAAATTCCTATTGGCTTATAAAAAGAGTTGCGATTGATGCGATATATAATATCTTTCAAAGAAATTGGTATCGAGTTAAAGAAAAAGATATAGAAATTGAACGTACATTAAATAGATACATAGCAACTTTAATAGATTTTTTAAAAAAAAGCGAAACCGAAGATACAAAAGTTAAAGTGAGTTTAATCAAGTTTTTGGAAGTTTATGGAGGTGAATCAGCTTTAAGTGCCTTGCTTTCAAGAGTAAATGATTTCCCTAGAATTATAAGGATACACGCTAGCAATGCCATTAAGAAGATCGAAGATAAAATTGAAGAAAGGTTAGTTCTGGATAATGTTGACTAAACGGGGTAAATGTTCTTCTATAAATTTTATAAAAAAAATATACAAATTTGGGGAGAAAACCAAATTATGCTGTATTTAATACATCGTTAAGATATTGTTAAAGTAATTTTTAATCAAATTTACTCTTTTTGAAGGCTTAAAAAGAAAAAATGTTGTTTAGAGCTTATTTTAGTAAAAAAATATTAATTCCCATAATATTAGTTGTCGGCATTGTGAGCACTTCTATTTTGGTTTATTTTCTAGTGCGTTCGGGAGATGAAAATCAGAGTAATGAGCCAGTTTTTAAGGGGGGTATGATTATTCAAGATGAAACATGGTCGGGCAATATTTTTGTAAATGAAAGCATTTTAGTACCAAAGGGGGTTACATTAACGATTCTACCTGGAACTCAAATTAATTTCAAACCATGTCGAGATTATAAATCCCTGCATTACATAGGATTTGCAGTAGTAGAAGGCACAATAATAGCTAATGGAAGCTCAACAGAACAAATATGGTTTACTTCTGATGCTGAAGTTCCAATAAATGGCGATTGGGGGGGAATAGAATTATATAGAACAAATAATTCAATTTTCAATTATGTTATTGTGGAATACGCTAATATGGGAATTGCTCAATTTGATTCAAAAGTAAAAATCAGTCATTCAATTGTTAGATGGATAAATTGTGAAGGGATTTACATGGAAAGATCAGCTCCTATTATCGAATATAACTTACTCTATCAAAATGGTTATCATGAAATAGCTCTTGAGCAATACAACTATGATGTAGAAATTAGAAATAACATCTTTGCTGGAGGGCATGTACCTTTCATTGTTTTTGATTCTAATGTTACACTTGAAGGTAACTATTTTTACAATTACAATAATACCGATTTAACAGCAGTACAGGTTGCTGGTATCGCAAATGCCACTGTAATAGGAAATAAATTTGATGGATTCGATAATTATACTGCCATACGAGTACTCCAAAATTCCAGCACGCTTATCAGTGCTTACAATGACTTTGGTGATGGGTCTATTTTCATACCAGAACTTGGTTATGCGGACATTAAACATAATGTCTTAGGTTACACGCCAGGTGACTCTGAAGACCAATTCATGTATGTGTATGCTCCCGTTGATGAAACTAGAAAAGTGATTAGAAGAATAGGAGCGGGATTAGGTTTTGGTTGGGCTCTAGAATATGCTAATGGCTGCATTTGGAAACTTGAAACGGGAAAGCTACTGAAAATAAACACAACAACTTCGAATTATACCGAATACTCAGTTGATACCTCTCAACTATTCGGACCAAGAGGATTATGTTATGATGGGGAATATTTCTGGGCGCAAGATCATTCTCTTTTAAATATTGTTAAGTTCAAAGTAAATGATACTGCTGTTACCATTCATGACTCCTTTCCAATTCCCGAAAAAGAAACGGGCGGTCGACAAGGTATAGCAACTGATGGAACATATCTTTATATTTCTAATAGAGCCGGTACTAAATTATTTGAATTACATAAAAATGGAACTATACATAGGGCTATAGATTTAATTGGTATTGACCTTTATAGCCCTTTCACATGGAATGGCACACATTTCTGGTCGAGTGCGGGAAACATGCTTCTTGCTTGGACAAAAGATGGTGAAATAGTAGGGAGGATATATGATGTTGCAGGGGGATGTATTGGAATGTCTTGGGATGGTGGGTATATTTGGGGTATTTATAGAACTTGTGAAATGTGGAATGATGCCAAAATTTTTCAAATCGAGATTCTAAATGATTCGTTAATTAATTCTTAAACCTCAACCACACCAAGTTTTTAACATCAATAAATAATATTTAATATAAAAATACAAATACAAAAAAAGAATCGACCTCGATACGATCGATTATATGTGTAAAAAGACCCATATCCCTTTTTTTAGTAAATTTTAATATATGTAATCCATAACCATAACATAGTTATCAAATTATTGAATTAGGCTAATACAAAGTTTTTGATGATTTATAGAAAATGACGGAAAATCCAGCTGAACCAGAGTCAGAATCTTCTCAATATGATTATTCTTTTGATTATATTCAAAAGAAACTCGAGGGGAAAAAAGACTCCTTTGGAATGTTAATGAAAGAAATAATTCGGGCGGGAATTTGTACCGAATGTGGCACATGTGCCGCTGTTTGTCCAGTTCTCGAATGGGACGCTTTAGTAGGACAACCCAAACTAATAGGAAAATGCACAGGATGTGGGATATGTTACAATCAATGCCCAAGAACAATAACCGATCCTATTCAACTAATGGGTGAATTCAAAACGGGATATGTATCGAACACAAATATTCCAGAAGTGATTGGAGCCCAAGATGGAGGAACTGTGACTTCCTTGTTATGTTATTTATTCGATGAACATTTAATTGATGCTGCTATCGTTTCAATGAAAGACCCTAAAAATCCCTGGCACCCCGTAGCTCAAATCATATTAAATAAAGATGATGCTATTAAAGCTGCTGGTTCGATTTACTCTCACTGTCAAACCGTTGAAGCATTAATGGATGCAATACGAGAAGGTTATCGTTCAATCGCTTTTGTTGGTACACCATGCAATATCGATGCTGTTGATAAGATGACAAGTTCTCCAGCGGGGATGTTAAAGTATTTTATGCGAGCTCACATTCTTAAAATTGGCTTGTTCTGTATGGACTCTTTTTCTCCAGAGGCTATTTATCCGTTTTTTGAACAAGATGGGATAGATCTAACAAAAGTAGTAAAGATGGACATAAATAAGGGCAAATTTCACATTTATTACGACCATGATAGTGAACCTGAAAAATCTTATACAATTAAAGAACTCGACAAATTTAAATCTTCAAGTTGTAATTTCTGTACAGATTTAACTTCTGAAAATGCAGACATTTCCATTGGTTCTGTTGGTAGTGGTCCTAAGAAGAACACGACTTTTGCTAGAACAGGTCTCGGGGCTGAAATTATTGAAGATGCCGCAAAGAAGGGATATATTAAAATTGAACCTTACAATGCTATCAACTTAAACGCTGTCTTATTTTTAGCAAAACTTAAAAAAGTATCTCAATACAACATTCAAAAACGTAAAGTTTTTATCGTCCAAGACTCTAAAGAGCAAGCTGAGCCAAAAGTTAAAACAAAACCTGAAGAAGAACAAGATACGGTGAAACCATTAGGTCCCAGAAAATTCTTAAGCGTCTCAAAAAGTATTAAAGAAGAAGATGCAGTTCTAAATATTTCGATAACCAATTCTGTTGGTTACTTCTTAGAAGATTTAAAGATTAGAATTGCCATCGTCGAAGAACTTTTTGAAAAGAAACCATGGATAACTACAATCAGAGAATTATTTCCATATGAAACAATTGAAATTAGTTATCCTTTAGAAACCGCTAGTGACAATATAATTTACTCTAATGTACTTGTAGAAGCATCAACGGAAAAATATGGAAAAATTTTCTCAAGAACATTTAAATTAGCACCAGAAGAAGAGAAATGAGTTATGATTTGATAAATAGTTAATTTATATGTAAAACAATACTTTTTCTACCATATCATTTTAACGCAAAAGAACAAGCTTAACAATTTCTAAAACAACAAGTGTTAAACGAGATTTACGAAATTCCTGATTTTACAAACTTTTATAGGCGTGCCTACTCTATCGTTGCGAAATTTGGGCTCCAATTAAAAGCCAAGGAGGTCGAACTCTTCTCTGAAGACGAATGGAGTAATCTTGTCCGTAGAGATGTTCTCATAAATAGGGTGGGACAGTTCTTAAATAAACAAATCAAGTATTGATTTAATAATAATTATTCGAAGATTATTAGAATTATTAAATCTTTTTTTTTATTACTTATGTTTAAATAATATTTCATTTTTGTAGGGCGTTTTCAAACAACGAGGAGTTTATTCAGAAGCAAATTATAAATGAGTAGCTTGGTTTAAAGTTAAAAAAAATACATATTTTAACATCAAGATTTGAACTAATCTTGTGATAATCTTACTATATAACGATAACCAATGATAATTAAATATACTCCAATTCCAGCAAGTAATATTACAAACAAGCCAGATGTCATTAACCATATATGCCAATTTTCTAATGATGCTAATGGATCGAATGGAATAGAGAATGCAATAGAATATATTGGAGTAAATATCAATGGACTAATAGGATTAATAATCAATAAATAAATTCCAACAATTATATAGATTTTTCCTAATGCTTTTTTTCTCATATTAGTTCATTTCAAATATTTTACGATAAAAAATAATAAATTAAAATAGCATTTATATATTAAAAAAAAAAAATTATTATTTATTGTTTGTTACAGAAGAATTTTTTTAATTCCCTATAAGTCTCATATTCTCCGCTAAAACTGTGATTTCATCAGTAATTAGAGTAGGGCTATTTATAATATATGTATTCCCTTCAATCCATATCATGGTTAAAAGTGTATATTCTCCGTATTTTGCTATAAAACTACTGTCACCTCCAGAAGAAGCTCTTTCATTTACTAACACTGGCCAACCATTTATTTCAAATACCGTTTCAAATTCAGGATTTACGATATTTGAGGATAATTCAGTGTACGTTGGAATAGATGCGGTAGGTGATATTTGAATAGTTAATTCTGCTGTTTTATAATCCTTATTAGACTCTGCACTATAAACAACTATTGCAATAAAGGGGCTCTCTTTAAGATATATTGCAGTTATTTCAAATTCATTCGGAAGATCTGAAGGTAAATAAACGACAATCTCATTTTTTTCCACATAGTTTGCAAACTCGTTGATATTGACCTCCTTAGATGTTCCATAGAAATCTGGGGGGATACCAATTGTATTTATGTTATTAGCAAAAGAATTTAAAAAAGCAGATGCAAAAATTAATATCGTTAAGAAAGAAGCCGAACTTATTAAAAAAGATTTAGAATTTTTTCTCAAATTTAACCACCTCCATTAGCATAGAACTCATAATGAGAAATTTGCTGAACAGAATAAGGACCTGTATCGTAAGGCGAATGTCCACTCCAAAGGTACCAGTTTGGATCATTAAAGTATTTTAAATTGGTAAAATGACTCCCATCGATTGGTATACTAGTAACAGTAGTTTCAACAAACGCTTGTAGATCTATGTGTGTAGACGGAACAGTTGCAATATCACCCCCGAAAATGAAATTTTGTCCTTCACGTATTGTATAATGCCACATATTTAAATCTATTATCTTATAATAAAGTTCATATGTGTAGGTATGCCCAACCAAAGGTTTTAATAAAGAATATCTAAGCGTATGGCCAGAAGAATGCATCCTTTCAAAATAGAAATCCAAAGTTACATAGGGGATAAACCAAAACCAATTCCAATGTTGGAAATATCCAACTTGAACCCAATAATGAGGGCTATAACTTATAATTACACAAACCCATTCTGCGAAAAATTCATTTAAAGGTACTGAAGAATCTATTGTGAAGATATCACCTTTAATACCATCAGGAATGTTGAGACCATAATAACCGGCATAATATCGTGTTGATGAAGTTGCTTGAACATTAGTGATTGGAACTAAAAAGAATGAAAAAAGTACGAAAAGTATGACAAGATATTTCAGTTCTGATTTTATATTTTTATAGTTTATAATAATTTTACACTTTTTGTTCTTTAAATATTATATTTATTGTAGATTTAGATTTTTGTTGTGGAAAAATAAGAACAATTTATTTATAAACTTATTTGTCAATTTTCTATTTTTTGACTTTATACTTAAGGATAATTTCCGTTAAAAATGACAGGACCTCTCGGTTAATATCTTTTTTTAAAGAATTTTCTTTTTTAAAAGCCTCGTATTCTTCCCTCTTAACTTTTTTTCTTGACATTTTTTTCTTCTTTATGCTATCGTCAGCCATTAATTCAATCTTTTGATTTCTTAAGTAAAAGAAATAATCTTCAGCAACTATCCTTATTCTCCTTAAACTTTTTTCGTAGCCATCTAATTGACTTTTATAATAATTGAAAGTAATCAAACGAGTATTGATGTCTATTTCCTTTCTTTTAAACGATTTATTTAATTCTGATATGTAATTATTTATGTTTTTGATTTGAGAATTGATTTTAAAGAAATTATAAGGTTCTCTGATTTGAGAATTAACTATTTTAAATTTCTGATTTATTTCATTAGACTAAAATTTTAATACTTTGAACTGCGTGGAAGCTTCCTCTTCAGTGCTTCGCTTAACTCTCTTTATCAGTTCCTTTAACTTTATCTTAATCTCATTATGCTGCTTTTTTAGTCTTTAAGCTTATTTCTGTCCGATTATTACATGTTTAAAATCTAGCATTTGAAGAACACCTGCTATTTTATTTACATATTAATTTGTCAAGGTAAATTTCATTATTAATTATACAGAATGAGATCCTATGTTCTATGATCCAGTCTTTCTCGTAAATAGCATAAAAATCTCTATAGTTGTCATTAGATACGATATATCCATTGCATTTATACGCGTGCTGTAAAATAAAATAGTCAGCTTGAGTTCCACCGGGAGTTTCGAAATATCTTTTATCAAATTTGATTAGATCGTTATATTTCTTCTGCTTGTCAATTTTATAGCGTAAGGACTTATCACTTAACACTAAAAAATCACTAACACCATTTAACTCAAGATACTGTTCCATCAAAGTTAAATTTAAGAGCTTTGCTTTTTGCTCGCTTAAAACATTTTCAAAAGCAACATTGGCTCCATCTATTATTAAAGGTTGACTATTAAATTCAATACAACTATCTAACTCGGAGTTAATTAAATAAAGAGTCATAGTTTTCTTACCTCCCTATTCTTTATTCTTTCGGCTATTTTATAATAGCCTACTATAAAATTTTCCACCATCTTTTCCATCCAAGGTTGTGCCTCCTTTATAATTTTATAGAAATGGATGAGCTCATATTTCTTTACGAGGTATTTTGCGTGGTCAATCAATGTTTTCATGTTTTTGTAAATATTAATTGTATTGTAACCAATCGTTCCAAAGGCGTATCCTCTCCAATTACTCACGCAAAATTTAATTAAATATTCCACTTGAGACTCACTATCAAGCGAAACAAATTCGCCTTTATCAAGTCTTTCAAATATGTGCCTTTCTGTTTGTGACGTGTAATTCGCTATATCAAATAGATATTTAGTGTAGTAATAAGGAAAAAATGTGTCCGGCGTATATCCATAATCAAATCCTCTATCATCAAATTGAACTTGTTCAAAAAAAGTTTTATAAAGTCGAAATAATACAAAACTTTTGTTCCCATAATTGAATTTATTTTTATTTACTTCTGTAAGGATTTTTTCTGACTGTTCTAAAAGTACTCTCATGAGGTCAGAAGTAGATTGTTTAAAATATATTTCATCGATTTGAGTATCTATTTCTAAATGCCTTAGGGATTCATAGTAATAATCTCTACGAATTAAATCTAATTTGAGTACCTGTAAATGCAATAAATCCTCATCTAATTGAACGACCTCTTGAAATACTGGATTTTGAGAGTATGTCATGTCTCGCTTTAGATCTCGTATGTATACAATATCCAAATCTTCGAGGTTACATCCATCGATGTATTGATATTTTGAATTTAATTCCATCAAATCTTGTTTTAAGGTTTTTTTAATAGTTTTTTCCAAATCGGTAATTTTGTTCAGTAAATTACCCAAATTGCCCTTTAATAAATCAGTCTTGAACAAAGCAATATCAAACGAATAGGATATAGGATCACTTAAAGCCCGATTTTGTTGTCCTGTTATATAAACGCGTACGGCATCATCTAAATAACCATGTATCTCATAAATAAGCCCTAATCTATAACATATATCACAGTAAATAAAAGAATATTTGTGTGATTTATCATCATAAGATGTGAGTAATCTTTCAAATATTTCGACCGCTTTTCCAATCTTTCCATCTTCGTGTAATATCTTCGCTTGCTCATATTCCATTAAAGTTTCGTAATTTTCGCCTTCATAATTTTCAAATTGCATAACAGGCAGTATTTTTTCCTTAAGGATTACAAATTCTGTTGGTTTTACACGAAATTCCAGACCACCCCCACTTTTCATCCTTTTACGAGTTTCAAATCGAGGACTTCTTTTAATTATATTTAGCGCCTTATCACTGAAGGTCTTCCAAGATATCCCTAATCTTTTCCCATACTTTTTATTAATATTTGGTAAGCTTCGAAATCCCATGTCTGCATTATCAACCTCTTCGTGGAGATCTTGATCAAATTCTAGCTGGAATAATTCTATTAGTTTTTCTTCCGTTAATGATGGCTTTTTTTCTTGTTTTTTAAGAGATTTTTTTTCGCTAATCTTACTTGTATATATTAAATCTCCCGCCTTTTGGAATAAATGATTGCCTTGTTCGATAAATTCTTTTATTTGTTCTTCAAATTTTGAATAATAAATTGCAGGTTGGTTTACTAATTCGAATTTAGTAAATAATTCTTGTATTTTTTCTAGTTGCGATGAGAGCAAATTGAATAAGCTATCGAGAGAAAATCCTATCAAATCAATAAAGAAGACATTAAACAAAAATGGAATTGATTTTAAATAATCTAAAAAAAAATCAGACTTTGAAGAATCGTAGGTTGTATAGTCTTCAATACGAACTGACGCTTTCCGATAATTCTCCAATTCAAGAAACTTTATTATCTCATATGCCAATATTAATGATCGATAAAAATTATTAATAAATTCTATAGAAAACACTTTCTTTTTGGGATTCTCAACAGAAATACTGAAAAATAGCAGGAGTTCGTGAAAAATACGTTTCTCATGCTTGATGTGAAGGTTTACTCTGAAAGGATGTTCTTCATGAATCTTAAAACTATATATTTTTTGGCCTCCCCAATCAAGAAATTTCCCTTCCAATTCTAGAGCAATTGGATAAGGTTTTTTAATAATGTGATCCTTTTCAAAATTTATTGTTTGTTCGTCGAGGATTCCTGCATCGTGCATTGAAGTAAGATAATTTCCTCCATATTTTAAAACGAAATCTAAATCTGAGAGCTTTTTAGAATCTTTAACGATTTTTTTCCACTCGTTTTTTCTTTTATAGTAATCTTCAGCCGTATGGAAAACATTTAAAGCACTTTTATCTAAAAATCCCCATTTGTTTCTTAGTGAATCCCATAAATCTGTTAAATTTAGATCTAAAATATGAACCTCGTCCAAAAGTTCTATTTGATTATCACTGATCGTTGTATCGTTATACAATTCTTTTAGAAAATTGATTAATTCCATAGTCAAGTTATTAATAAGAGGAGTAGCCTTATAAATATACTCGATTATACTTTATAATCCTCTCCTAAAAATCTATAATCCTATAATCTTAAATTTTTTCTTACAATCTCTTTCTTAACGCTTCCTTTCAAACTTTCTTAGAAGTGATTTTAGTATATTTATCATCTGAGCCATAATTAACACTTCTATCAGAGGGCAATATAAAGGATTTTAAAAATTTTTCTTTATAAATAAACGCTGGTTTAGAGTTTAAATGCACGTTAATTGCATTTTCAATCAAAAATAAAATAAAAAAAGGTGTTTGATCAACTGTTTGATATTTTAAAATTTGTCTATCCGGATGCTTCTACTGATTATTTAATTATGATTAGTAGTACTTTTGTTTTACTCGGCGTGATTTTAATATGTTTAGCTGTAACCCGTATTTTTACTGAAGCAATTGTTCAAAAAAAGTTGTTATACGAAGCATTTCCGGCTATTTTATTTGGGCTTTTTTGTATATTCCCTTTGGGGATGCATTCGACTATATCGTTTTCAAATTTTCTGAATTATTTTCAACTATTAAATCCAATCTTATAAACTATAAAAAAAGGTGAAATAAAAACGTTTGAAGAAATACCATTTGTTATAGGATTTTTAGTGGTTTCCCTTGTATTATCCGTTCTATTTTTTAGAGTAGAGTTTAAACCTCTAAAAATTGTAATCCAGGTAGTAGCCATAGTTGGAGTTATCGTTCACG
>CAZDTP010000045.1:0-33486 GCA_964508365.1 uncultured archaeon | reverse complement strand
ATAGCGCACGGCTGATAACCGTGAGGTCGGGGGTTCGAAGCCCCCCTTTCCCATTAAAAATTATCTTAAATGAATGCTCTTCCAACAAAGCTTTCTTCCAACAAGGTTCTTATTAAGTTTTTTTTATTTATTAGATTACTATTTTTATATTTTATCGATGATTCTAATTATTTAAAAATGAAAATTTTAATCATTTCTGGAACTCCGGGAACCGGTAAGACAACAGTTTCAAAAAATCTATTAAAATACTTAAAAGCTAAAGTAATTAGCTTAAACGAATTAGCAATTTCAGAGAAGTTAATAATAAACTATGATAAAGAAAGAGAAACATCGGTTATTAACGAAAAAGAATTAATTCGCTATGTAATAAAGTTAATAGAATGTTACAACAAACTAGATCTAGAATATCTAATTATCGAGAGCCATTTTTCTGACATTGTACCCCAACAATATATCGATTTCGTTATAATTTTAAGATGTGATCCCGATGAATTATATATTAGGTTAAAGGAAAGGGGTTATAAAATGGAAAAAATTAGAGAAAATGTCCAATCTGAAATTTTAGGAAACTCTGCAAATTATTTCTTGAATAAACAATTGGAAAAAACTATACTGGAAATCGATACTACAAAAAAAAATATTAAAGTAATTACTAAAACAATAATAGGAATTCTTACGGGAAGAGTTGATGTGAATGAATATGTCATCGGAAATATTGATTGGCTAGAAAAATTATCTCAAGAGGATCGTTTGCAGCAATTTTTTGATTAGCAAATCCAGATTAAAAGAGGATGAACATGAAATTTGAAATAGAAGATGTTGATGCAATAGCAAGATTAGGACGAATCAGTTTGAACGGTAAAGAGATGATTACTCCCAATCTATTTCCAGTAATACATCCCTCCAGAAATATTATCGCACCAAAAGATCTAAAAACATTCGGAGCACAATGTCTCTTCACCAATGCATACATTATTTATAAAAATGAAAAATTAAGAGCTCAGATTCTCCAGAAAGGACTCCATAAGCATTTGGATTACGATGGAATAATTGCAACAGATAGTGGAGCGTTTCAACAATACATGTATAATAAAGACTCTTTTGATATTGATACTACTACCATAGAAAGATTTCAAGAAGACATTGGCTCAGACTTCGCGGTGATATTAGATATTCCAGTACAGTTAGAAGATATTTACGAAATCGCAAAAGAAAAAGTTAATACAACTATTGAGAGGGCAAAGGATAATATCTCGAGGAGGTCTCGGCCGGATTGTTATTGGTTTGGCCCGATACACGGAGGAACGCATTTCGATTTGTTGAAAGAAAGCACAATTGAAATGAGCAAACTAGATTTTGGAATCTACGCAGTTGGAGGAATTGTAAAAGCATTTTTAAATTACAGATTTGACCTCACCACACAAATGTTATTAACCGTAAAACAGAACATTATTCCTAACAAACCAGTTCATATGTTTGGGTTAGGATTACCACAATATTTTTCATTAGCTGTAGCGTGCGGTTGTGATTTAATGGATTCGGCAGCGTATGCATTGTTTGCTAATGAAAATCGTTATTTTACCTTATCCACAGGCACTAGGAAACTCGAGGAACTGGAAGAATTTCCTTGCCATTGCCCAATCTGTGTAAAATATACACCCACCGAGCTTATGAAGTTTGAAGAGGATTTGAGAATCCAATTACTTGCTAAGCATAATTTATATTTATCATTCTCAGAATTGAAAACTATTAGACAAGCGATTAGAGAAGGGAATATTTGGGAGTTAGTTGAACAAAGAATCCGAAATCATCCCAGTTTAGTTAAAGCAGCAAGCTTAGTAAAAAGAAACAAACCATTTTTCGAAGTTTATGAGAAAATTTATAAAAGCCATGGAAGACTTTACGCATCTAAAGAGAGCATAGAAAGACCTTTAATTTATCGGTACGAACAGAAATTATTAATTAATTATCGTCCACCTAAAGATGTTCATTATATTATCATTTTACCTGAATTAGATGTTAAGGGTAAAACTTCTCCTACGATTAATCGATGGTTAGCTGAAATAGACAACAACAATTTAATTAATAGAGAGCAGATCCATTTAGTGTTTTACTCTATTATTTACGGCATTATTCCGTACGAGCTAATTAATTCTTTTCCATTGGGGCAATACGAAATAAGTTCCACATATGGCACAAATGATGGTAGCTATCAAAATTCTATTAAAACAGCAGAAAAGTTTGTAGATAAATTTTCGACTATTTATGAAAAATGTGGACTTCTAATTCCTGATTTTTATCTGAACCAATTTGAAGAATCAATACAATTTCCAGAAAATCACCTCATTTATGGGTTAAAGGTTATATTAAAAAGAGCGTATAAATCAAATTTTTCTGTTTTTAACCAAATTAAAGATATTTTACATTTTTTTAAGGAAAAATAGGATATGACTATATTAGATACTATTACAGCAAAAGGCCACATGCTAATTCAATGCACCCATACCACGACTATTGAATTAACTAAGGATACTTATCTCACGAAAAATGGAACGTGCATATTAGGAATAGATACATCAAAAGCTTGCTACGATGTAAATCCGCTCCTAAAGAAAAAAATCACAGACGGAGAAAAAATCACGGTGATTATAAAAGCGGGCAAGTATGTTGATTCTTTTTACGGTTTTGGTGATAAAAATTTAACTTTGCTAAACAAAAAAGACATGGTTTTTCGAAAAAGTGATTTTATATGCGATAGAACGATTTTAATAAAATGTTCTAAATCCTCAAGCGAACTGGATAGAAGAATTATTAAGAATTTAACCAGTTCCAAGGAACGATTTTCAATTATTTTTAAAGGTAATGATGGGAATGGGTAGAAGTAAAAAGGAACGGACACAATTTGTAAAGATTAAACAGGAATCTGCTGAGAAATTCCTCAAAATACTAAAAACAAAATTATATAATGAACCCTACCTCGATAGAAGAATTAAAGTTAAACACGAGGGCGCTTTTGTGCTTTTTCCCATAACTAATGATGCAGAAAAAGTAAAAGCGTTAATCAGAGGGATTTCAAATCAGATAAATTTTAATATAGTTAGTGCTGAGGGTATTGCCGAAGTAAATTACAAATGTCGCTCAATAGAAGAAGCTCTCGAAGGTGAATTACCAAAAAATATTTTAGAATTGATTCCAAAATCTTACGATATTATTGGAAAGATTGCGATTGTTGAATTCGACCAACTAAACACAATTAACGATAAAAATGTCTCATCTTATAAGAAAAAAGTAGCTAAAGCGCTAGTAAGAGTAAATAAATCAGTAGAAACGGTTTACGAAAAATTGAGTGAAGTTAAGGGAAAATATAGATTAAAAGAGTTAAAAGTTATCTATGGTGATGACAATCCAGAAACAATTCATAAAGAAAACGACTGTTTATTTAAATTAGATGTAAAAAAAACTTATTTCACCCCCCGTTTAGTATTTGAAAGAAAGCGTGTAAGTTCAAGTAGTTTCAAAAAACAAGAATTTATTGTAGATATGTTTACGGGAGTTGGCCCATTCTCGATTCAAATAGCAAAAAATAATGATGCGAAAATTTATGCCTTCGATGTCAATCCATCTGCCTATAAATACCTCAATGAAAATATTGAAATAAACAAAATGAAAGGAGAGGTAATCACTCATAATATGGATGTTAAAGAGCTTTTGAATCAAGATAACAAATTAGGAAATTATTTAAAACATAAAATCGACAGAATTATAATGAATTTACCAGAACAATCTATTAATTTTCTTGATGTCGCATGTTTTTTGATGAAAAAATCAAGCGGAATATTACATTTTTATCAATTCTGCGAAAAACCAAATCCCGTCAAAAAAGGAATTGAAAATTTAAATACTAATTTAAAAGATAGTGGATGGTATATCGAAGAAATCTTGAGCTCCAAGGTTATTAAACCGTTTTCTCCTAAGTCAGATTTGATAGTTTTGGATTTAAAACTCAAGTTTTTTACATAGTACTTATTTTTATGAACCATAAGTAATTAGTTTATTAATAAAATTAAAATTTTTATTTAAAAACTTTAATAATTAAGAGTAACTTTGATATTTTGATCTATTTTTTATCTATGAAATCTTGAGATTGTTCAATATGGAATTAGATGATTTTGCTAAAGATTATATTTTATTAGGATTGCGGATCAACAAACATATCAATGGATATGTTGAACATTATTATGGGCCTCCCAAACTTAAAAAAATTGTAGATTCGGAAGAATTGTTATCTCCAAATAAGCTTCTTAATATCTGGAAAAGTCTAAAAACTAAGCTCCAAAAGCAAGATTTTGAAAAAAGGCGTTATTTATTCCTTGATAGCACTCTTACAGCTATAAAAACCATATTAAGAAAATTAAATGGAGAGAGTATTCCATATTTAGAGCAAGTTAAGAATTTATTTAATTTAGAACCAGTTTTATACGATGATAATTTTTTTTATGGTTTAACAAAAAAAGCAGAAGAATTGTATAAAGGAAAAGGAACACTTTCTGAACGAATAAAAAGGATTGCTACCCAAAGAACTATACCTTCAGATAGTTTAATAGATTTGTATATGAAAGCTATACAACTGGCAAAAATGCGAACGAAAGAAATATTTCCTAAAATGCTTCCAGATAATGAAAAAATTGAAATAGGTGAAGTAGAAAATCAAAGTTGGCATATGTATTGCTGGTATAAGGGAAATTATACTTCTATAATTGAAGTTAATGTAAGTTCACATCATTATTGGACCCATTTATTATATTTTGCTTGTCATGAGGGTTACCCCGGGCATCACACGGAAAGAGCAGTAAGAGAAAAATTATTATATAGCAAGAAAGGTTACTTTGAGAGTTCTATTCTACTAATTTATAGTCCTGAGATGGTTATTTCAGAAGGTATTGGAGTAACTGCTGAGAATGTAATGTTTAGTCCCACAGAAAGTATCAGGTCATTGATAGAGGATATTCATCCCGTTCCCATAAATGAAGCTTCTATGGACTCTCTAATAGGCCAAAGTGAAATTAGAAGGGGTTTTAGGAGGTTTGAAAGTAATCTCGCTTATCATAAATATGTAAATAAATGGGACGACAAAAAATTAATTGAATATGCAAAAAGCTTTAAAGTAATTCCTTTCACAATAATTAAGGCACACCTAAAATTTATTTCCGATAAGATATGGGCCCCTTACATCATGGCATATCAAGGAGAGCGCCTTATCACTGAAAAATATGGCGTTCGACCATCACCAAAAGATTTTCATAGACTTTTGACTGAACAAACTCTCCCCTCAGACTTAATATAAAAAAAAGAAGAATAATGGTTTCTCATTAAGAGAAACTTACGGAACAGTATTTGGGGAGTGTGGCATGTTAGCTTTCACCATAAGCAATATTTTAAAGATTTAATCACTTACAAAAACAATTTAGAAAAAATATATTAAAACAACACAATTTTTACTGAAAAAATATTAAATTATTTACTTCGAAAATTGAAGAAATGTTGAATTATGATATAGATTAACTAGTTTTAGAGAATATGATTAAATTTAGATATTAAGTAAAATAAAGTTTAAGAAATATTATTGAAGAGTAATATATCGTTTAAAGCTTATTTATTGAAATTGTCATTCCACCATCAATAATTAGGTTTTGTCCAGTGATATAATCTGCTGTTGGAGATGCTAAAAACACTGCTAAGTCAGCTACCCATTTTGCTTCACCTATCTTATCAATTGGAATCTTTACTTTCCTTGTTTCGAGAAATTGACGAATTAATTTAGGATCATTGTTATAAATAGGCGTAAGGAATACTCCGGGACTTATAGCGTTCACGGTTATGTTACTTGGACCCAATTCAAGTGCAAATAGTCGCGTAAATGCGATTAACGCAGCTTTACTTGCGCTATAAATCCCAAGCATAGGATTATGGCCATTTGGAGTTCCTGCAGTCGATGCAATGTTAATAATTTTACCTGAAATGGGATGAAACTGCTTTTGTCGTTTCATTCTTCGAAAAAATGCCTTGGTTACATTTAAAGGGCCTTTAACATTGATTGCAAATACTTTGTCATAAACCTCTTCTTTTGCTTTTAAAGCAGTGTAAAGACCTCCATCGATACCAGCGTTGTTCACAAGTAAAAAGACGTTATCGAAAGTTTCAAAAGTTTTTTTAGCCATCTCGTTTACTTCCTCAGAATTTGAAACATCGGCTTTAACTAAGAGAATCTGAGTATTATAATCTTTCAAAACTAAATCGCGCGTTTCTTCTAGACCAGATTCATTAATATCATTTAAGACTAAATTTGCTCCTTTAGCAGCAAAAGCAACTGCCATTTTTTGACCAAATCCACTGCCCGCTCCAGTAATTAGAGCTGTCTTTCCTTCTAAAAACATATCTTCTGACAAAAATTTTTACCTCTTAGAATTATAGAATTTAATTTACGAGCGTTTTTAAGATTATTTTTATTCTTCATTGAATTAAATGTTATTTAAAAATCTTTAAAAATTAAAAAAGGAGTTAAGAAAATATAATATAAAAGGATTAACCGTACAATCCCCGGTTTTTTTTAAGATTTCCGATTACCTTCATCGCTATAGGTGTTTCAAAAGCAATATCTACATCCAGAACTGCTGGTTTTTTAGATTCTATCGCTCTTTGTATAGCAGGCTTAATATCCTCTGGTTTCTCTATTTTTTCGCTATAACAACCGAAACCTTTAGCTATTTTTGCATAATTGGTTGGTGGTAAATCTACATCGCAATATCTTTTCTTAAATTCCCCTTTTTGCTTGCTTTTAATCATCCCCCACGCGCAATTATTAGCAATAATAATAATGATGGGTAAATTTAGACGAACGGCCGTATCAAGTTCCTGAATATTGAACATAAAACTACCATCTCCGTTGATAACAACAACTTGTTTATCCGGATTCGCAATTTGAGCCCCTATAGCGTAAGGGATACCTGTACCTAGATGACCCATCGATAATGGGAAATAAAGAGTTCTTGGATCGCGAGGGAAATTACTAATTAATCCAAAAGTAAAAACGGCGATGTCTCCTCCATCGATGACAAGTTGAGTATCATTTTTTATTGAATCCAATACTTCGTAAGCAAGGCGCTCTGGTTTCATAGGAAGCTTATCATAATTCAACAATTTTTGAATCGCTAAGGCGTCGTTTTTTCTGAGATCTGTAAGATAAGAATTCCATTCGGACCATTCAGAAATCTTTTCTTTCGGAAGCGATCGTTCCATTTCTGCCAGCAATTGATTAATTACGACCTTAGCGTCGCCAATAATAGCAACAGACACTATTCTATTTCGACCAATCATTTCTGGATCGATATCATTCTGAATAACTTTCGCGTTTGGATTCCAAATGGGTGGAGCTCCGAATAGGATTGAATAATCCCATTTAGCACCGAACGAAATAACGACATCAGCTTCTGATACTGCTTTCCGATATGCGTTTGCAACTAGATATGACCCAACATATGTTTCACTGCGAATATCAATAGCACCAACACCGTTTATGCTTGTTCCGCAAGGAATTTTATATGTTGTAGATAATTTTTTAAGCTCGATAGACGCATCTGAGGCGTGAATTCCTCCTCCCGCAACGATCAATGGATTTTTTGCAGTTTTTAAAATTTCTATCGCAGCCTTAATCGAATCTGGATTTCCTATAGGTCTATTAATGGGTCTGTATTGCTCAGGCTCTAAAATATTTTTAAGATCATCCTCAGAAGCTTTTCTTACAAGAGCCGTTTCTCGAAATTCTAGAAAAACGGGACCTCTTCGACCTGACATTGCAACTTTAATAGCTTTTTGTATTGCTTTAGGAATTTCATAAGGATCTTCAACTGATATCTGTGCTTTTGTAATCGGTTCCATCAATTTCATTTGATCTAAGCCTCCCTGGAGAATACCAGTATCATCAAACATCCTTGCTATCTGTGCCCCAATAACAAGAAGTGGGATTGAGTCAGCCCACGCTGCAGCCACAGCTGGAACAAGATGAGCGACACCTGGCCCTGCAGTTCCTAAACAAACTCCTAATTTCCCAGTAGCGCGCGCCCAAGCATCTGCCATGTGGCCTGCAGCTTGTTCGTGGCGAACCATTACAGTATCTATACCTTCTTCTCGACCATATCGTTCTATAGCGTCATAAATCCTTAACAATTCTCCACCAACAAGACCGAAAATTTTAGTGATTCCCTCTTTAAGGAGGCTTTTCACAACTAAATCTCCTCCGTCTAAGGGATTAGTATTTTGGTTTGACATAAATTGAATTATTATAAATAAAAAATAAACTTTATTACATAAGTGCAAAAACCAATGGTTTACTGTTAAAACTCAAGGATTTCGATGTAATATCCTAGAATATCTTTAGTGTCTAAGTAGGTAAAAGTTAACTTTCCCAATTTTCCCACTTGAGCGGTTTCCACATTAAATTGTTGTTTAAATTGCTCAATTAAATCTTCAGCGTTTTTTGTGTAAATACCTAAGTGGTGTAAGCCGGTATTTCCCTCTGCTATAAACTCAGAGTAAAGATTAGGACCAGTTGCATCAACTACTTCAACGATCTCAAATTGTTTCCCCCCAAAAAATTGCATAATTTTTTTCATGTTAAAGGTTACCTCTTTTCCCTTGTAGGTAACAGTTGCGCTCTGTTCAACGATATTTATGTTTCCCTTAAAGTTAAACAGTTTTCGGTACATTTGAGCCGACTTTTCGATATTATTTACTACAATCCCAATCTGATCAAATTTATCTAATTTAATATCAGTCATTTAGAATTCACCTTTAATTATGATTTGATTCTATTTTAATTTTTCAGCAAAATCTAGCCTTCCCGTTGGCTTTTTTAACTGAAATTCCTCTTTTAGAATCTGTTGTTTGAGTTCTTCAGCTAGCATGATAGCTCCTGCCCTATCTGATTGCCTTAAGACAACGGGAATTTCACTTCCTTTATATTGAACTGATTTTAAGTCCAAGCTAAACGCGTCGGGACACAATCTCACGCAATTTCCACAATTAAAACATCTAGATCTATCGATTGCTGAGATTAACCCTTCTTTTATAATAAAAGCGTTTGTAGGGCATTTATCTATGACTTTGCATTTATATCCTTTTTTACACACTTCAGGATTAAATTTCAGTACGAAATTATTATCCCATACATCTCCATAAGTAATTTCTCCAACCTTTTCACGCCCTACAAGACTTAAAATGGTTAATTTAACATCTCTGTCTGATTTGACAATGTCATCAAAAATTTTGTCAGTTAAGATAGGTATTGGAACGGCTATCGAGCAAATGGGTTCTAATCCATAAGAAGTTTTAAAAGCTCCTAAATATTCCGGTTTCATTTGATCCATGGGGGCGATTGTCATCATATTAGGTTTTACGAGATAATTACGCGTCCCTGGCCCCATTAAATACCCTTGAGCCCCATTAACTAAAAGTGGGGTCCCCACTCCAAAAGTCAGGAAATTAGGATCGTTTTGGAAAGGATTTAGGGCACCACAGCCAGAAAATGTTAATTCGGAGTTATTAGGTTCAAAAGATTGACATGAAAATATCGTATCTACTTGATATGTTTCGCAATTAAGCATAGCATTATAATTTTTTATCGCTTGACGAGTGCCCATCAGTTTTGCATATTGCATTTCATTTAAAGTGAAATCTATATCGATTATATTTCCTTCACTGCTTTTAGCTTGAATGGAGATAGGTTTTCCTTCCACTAGTTCTCTGAACAAAGAACCCCCACAATAATTCTCTTTTGAATGACTTTGAGCAGTACCGTAGACAATTAGATCAGCAATTCCTAAATACTCATTGGGGCACGGTCCAGGAAAAGCAGAGATTCCATTTAAGCTGATTTCAGTAAATTTTCTTAAAGTTTTTGGGGGAGTTAATCTAAAAGAAAATATGCCCATAATTCCACTCATTAGGCCTTTAGTGGCGGTTGTAATCACATCAATGTCTTCAAATTTGAATTTTTCTCCCTTATCAATGCGACTGATAAATTCCTGAGCAGTGAGAACATTTGCGTTGCCGCTATGAATTTTTTTCTTTATATCAGAAAGCTTTCGTTTATTAGCCAATAGAACCACTTATAACATATATAACATGTAAAATATTTATTCTAATAAATTTTTTTTTATTTAAAAACACTAAAAACATCGAAAACGCTACAAATAAATCCCGATCTGAAATTAGAGGTTAAGATCTGTTTGTCATATTTTGAGTCAAGGTTAAGGTTAAATACTAACAACTTTAAGGAAATTGAGCAGAAATTACATTTTTGTAAATTATTAGGGATTCAAAATGTGATCATAGAACTTGAAAATAATGGAAAAAAAATGCAACCAGATTTAAAAAGAAAAATAGAAGAGATAATAAATGTAAATGTTAAATATCGCACTAAAATTAATCCAAAAAATCTAGAAAGCTTAATTAAGAAACTCAAAGGAATTGGACAGTCATCTAACATTATAGTAGTTGAATCTGCAGATAAAAAAATTCAAATCCAAGCAGCTAAAGATTCCAGAGTGGACATAATCTCGTATTCAGAGCAAGCAGTACTAAAAACTATTTCTCCAGGAGTAATTTCGCTTACCAAACAGAATGAATCGTTTATCGAATTTTCACTCGCACCAATAATGGTAAAAAACAAATCATTACAGTCCAAAAATCTAAGAAATCTTTACCGAGGCGTACAGCTAGCTAATAAACTAAATGCAAACTATATCATAAGTGGAAACTTTGACGATTTTTATTCATTACGTCATCCTAGAGCTTTAATTAGCGTATGCCATACACTTTTAGGCATTTCATTGATACAAGCTAAAAATTGTTTTTCTAAAAATGTAGTTTCTCTTCTAAATCGAGTACAAAAGCGTCAAGATAAAAATTTCATAGAATCAGGTGTAAAACTAATAAATCGGGGTGAAATATAGTCGTAAAAAGCGAACGTCATAGATATGTACTATTCAAAGTGATATCGGAACATATTACATCTTTGGATAAACGAATGATTCTAAATTCGATATGGGCATCCCTATGGAAGTATTTTGGCTTAAAAGAAGCTAGTAGAGTTGGGTTATGGTTAGTTGATATTAATTTTCTAGAAGGTTTTGGAATTATTAGATGCTCTCATCAAACAAAGGAAATAGTGATTTCCGCTTTAACTTTCATTACTGAAATCTCTGGTAATAAAGTCGTTTTATCTCCTATAAAAACATCCGGAACTATTCGTAGTATTAAAATTATTAAAAAAGTATTTTTGGAATAATATAAGTATATATTTTTTATTATTAAGTAAATAGAAAATGAAGAATCCTCACCTCACATCAGCCCAAGTAAAAGAAATCAGCTCCTCACAAACAACTAATATCGAGTTATCATTAACTCATATTGATAATATAGAGAATTATGACTATATATTAATTATCAGATCTGAGACAAGTAGATATTCAAAAATAATTATTTACCCTGTAAAAAAACAAAAGATAATTAAATTAACACTACGAGGTTTAAAAAAAATTGACGAATACTCTGAAGCATTCTCAAAAAGACTTCAAGAATATGGTATTATTCATTCTACGGGATTAATTATGATAGAGGGATTGTTATTTTTCGAATGTTATCTTAACCTATCTATAAACGAGGAAAAATATATAGATTTATTATGTTTTTTGGATAAAAATAAAAAGAATATTAAAGATATTCAAATTATGGAAATAAGCTAGGAAAAATTATTTGGATTTAAAATGAGCACTTGGAAAATTGATTTGAAATTCGCTGATGGAACGGGTAATAAAATAGAACTCTACGATGCTAAATCTTATTTCAATGGGTATTTAAAACTGAAACGGTCCTACTTTAATCGATTAGTAAAAGCTATAAAAATAACTAAAAAATATACTACGGGGCACGCGATAGAAAAAGTAATCGGCCCTGATTCTAAGGATTGGACTTTAAATCCATGGATGCTACTACTATTTAAAGATAATGAAAAAAAAAAACCTTTTTGGCTTTTTATTAAGAGAGAAAAGGATTTATCGGGATTGTTAATTGCAATTGGACCAAAGCAATTCGCAGAATATAATAATAGTAATATGCTTGAAGCTAAACGCGATATAAAACGCTTGATAAACTATATTGTGGCGTATTTAAACAAATTCAATTGCAGCGTTCTATTACCTAATTATCTTTCATAAAATGAAATTTATTTAAATACTGATTAGAGAGCTATTTCTTCAATACAAGGGAAATACTACAAGTTTTTGATTGAAAATCCTTAAAATTTGCGAAGACAAAGAAAAAATATTAAATTCAATTTTAATTATCAATTTTATTGAGTTTCTTTAATTAAAAGCAAAATTGAACTATCGCTTAATGATAAAAAAGTGGCTATAAAAAAGTGAAAAAAAACGCAACAAGCATTATTATTTTCATCTTCATTGTTCAAGTATTTATAAGTTCTGCATTTCTGATTGTAAAAACCTATGGAACTCCAATTGAATTTGATGTGGGATTTGGAACCGCACCTGTTATAGACGGTGTTGTTGATGGAGCAACAAACGAATGGGCTTCTGCTGAAAAGTTGGAAATAGAACTATTTCCCGATTTATCAACCCAAAGCAACGGGTTATCTATTGAATTATGGATTTTACAAGCTGAACCAAACTTATACATTTTAGCTAGATTTGATTTTGACGATCATATATCTAGTGAATACGATAATGAATTTCTTGGGGTTTTAATAGCGGATTGGGACGAGGATTTAAACTTCACTGATGCCAAAATTGTTCAATTTTCAAACATGTCAACGAATAGTTATTCTTATTTAGATTATTATATTAATGATATGGTTTATTATGAAGATGTGAATCCTAATGGTGATGGTGCTGCGAAATTAGAGGGGAATCGAATAGTTTACGAGTTTTCCATGCCTGTTGAAAATATCGAAAGTGGTATCGAGGATGTAGAATTAGACCATGGTGATACATTTAACTTTAAAATAATATTCGGTAAAACTGCAATCTACCCCAGTGGAATTATTATTTCGAATATTATTTCTATCCATTTACAATTCCCCCCTGGGGCCCCGGAAGAACCTATTGGTGAGCTTTTGATGTCAATCTCCACAATTGTTATTTTTTCTTCGATTGGGGCATTTTATGCATTTTATATATATCGAATTTCCAGAATTAAGAAAGAAATCGAAAGAATAAGGAGCTAACATGTTACCATGTCAAAAATAAAAAAAGAAAATCTAAAATTAGGAACGGTTAATAGAAAACCAAAATTAGAAGAAAAATCTGCTTATCGTTCAGTTATAAGATCAGCCGTTATTGGGGGGTTATTATTAATAATATCAGTTTTATTAAACGGGGGTTATATATCTCTGTTTGCAAGCGAAAACATTCTATTCCAAACTCTAGATATCACTATTAAGGTTTTAGTAATCCTATTTTTCTTCATTTTTATGACGATTAGTATCGGAAATTATAAGGAATTGACGGGTAAACCATTAGATTTAAAGTTGATTGTGATTATTTTTATCTTTTCCTTGATCCAGTCTTTTAGAGATGCTATTGTATTTTCTTTCAGTTTTATAGGCCTATTAGTAATAATCGTTTACTTGTTTTTAGTTCAGGAAAACTAACCAAATTTATAATTCTAAAATTTGTTTCCTTTAATGAAAAAAATTACACTTTTTATTGGACATAGAGGCACTTTAGTAGATTACGATGAAAACACATTGGAAGCGTTCGATATCGCAATTAAATCTGGGGCAAATTGCATAGAACTTGATGTCAGGAGAACAAAAGATAGAAAGTTAATCGTATTTCACGATATTACATTAGCCAGAACAACTAATGGTATAGGAGTATTAAAAAACTTAAATTACAATGATGTTAAAAATCTTAAAACCATAGTAAGAAACCAAAAAGTCCCTCTTTTAGAAGAATCCCTGGATTATATGATAGATAAAACGCAAATTATTATACACATGAAAGATGAAGGAATTGAGAAAGAAATTTTTGACTTAATTAATAAAAAAGGAGTTTTGAAAAATTGTACAATAAGCGGAAGAGACTTTAATAAACTAAATAAATATAAGAAAACATTTAAACCGATAACAACATGTTTTAACATGACTAAAGGTAGAGGTTTAAATTTAAAGGAATTTATAGAAAAAGGACTTCGAAAAAAACTAAAAAATATTCCGGATATGATAAACCTTCGATCAGATTTAATTTCTAATCAATTTATAAAAGTATGCCATATTAATGATATTAAGTCACTTGCTTGGGGCTTTATGGGCTATAAGCAACCTCTACAAGTAATAAACAGTTTAATTGATAACCAGATAGATGGTGTATTATTTGATGATTATCATAATCTTAAGATAATAAGAGGAAATTAACTGGGAATAATAATTTTAGATGTACCCGTAGGTAAGACAATTATAATATCGTCTATAGGTAAAATTTTAACCCATTTTTTCATCTCTGCTTCTGAATTGTTAAGAAAATATGTTTTAATCTCTTTTGCTATCTGTCCCTTTGTTTTCCCCGATTTTGAAGGTTTAATAATTATTAAATTCCCTTCTTTATTATTAATGGCATTAAGAGGTTCGTACAATACTTGGGGATAGAATAATTTTAAATCAGAAACGCTTTCATTTTTTATTTCAAGGAAACTTAATCTTAGCGCAATTTCGGTTTTTGCACCCTTAATTACATTTTTTTTTCCTAAAATCATAAAACTACCTTTTGGTAAATATTCACCTGTAGGTGGCGTTTTAGAAATTTGATCGGCAAACACATAAAATACATCGACAATACCCCAATTCTCTTTCCACGCTACAGAATAGCTAGCTACAAAGTTTGCGGCTTCCTTAATTGACTTTTCAGGGATCTGATTATTTTCTGGATTCTTTAATACAGTAAGAGGGGACCCCGGAAAGTTTGTGTGAAAAATTAGATCGTTGGGTTCTATATATTTTTTAAATATCGTTTCATTTGAGCTAGCATCTCGTCCACCGATAATTAGAAATCCATCGGAAGAAGTAAACCATCTAAATTTTTCATACCATTTCTTTTGTGGTTTCCTTACTAGAAAATCAATATCTAATTCGATAGATTCTCTCTCTCTGTTTAACTTTTTAATATTTTCTTCTGTTTTTTGAATAGCTGGAAGTGTTCCCCTTAATTTTTTCTCCGCCTTTTTGCCTTTTAAAAAAATTCTATTTGCGTTTTCTCCAACAGTTTTGTTTAAATCTAAATAAACTTCATTAGTATCAATTAAAATTACTACTTGTTTAGTCGCAGGTAAAATCCTCACAAACATATCCAAATCCTCAAAATTTTCGTTTTTTGCTCTAGTTAGTTTCGTGTTTATATCCTCTAGAGCGTAGCCCTTTTCTTTTGCTTCTTTAATTCCATTAAATAACTTATTTAATGAGTTGAAATTAGCATATATAAAATTACCATGTTCATAGTACAATTTCTTTTTTGCTTTTAGCTCTTCAACGTATTCAAGTTGGTTCGTTAATATTTTTTCTTGAGACTTTATTTTTTTGTTAACGGCTTGATCTTGTGGAGTAATAATTTTATTAGAATCTAGTTTAGAGAAGAACACATCAACGGCTTCATTAAACGAATTGAACTGCTGAACTTTATTATTCTTATAAAGCTCTAAACCAAAAGGGATAACTGAAATTTCTTCATCTTGTTCGTTGAATACAATCTGTGCCTTAATTTCCCCAAATAGTAATTCATTTCTTAATTTTTTGAAGGAATTAAATAGAGCATCTAGTTCTAGAGGAGTAAGATCCGATCCTGTTCGCTTTTTATCAACTTCCGCCCTAAGGCATATTTCTTCTGAAATCGTTCCTGAGATATTAATATTTCTTGCAAGGATTCTTACGATTTCATCTTCTAAATTACTTACTGTTTCATTAAAATCGATTTGAGAAAGGTTAAGAAAATCTCTGCCACGAGAACTAGGAAAGTTATATTCTCTATTAGCTAAAATGTCCCTATCTCTATATTTACTATAACTTTTTGCGATTTTTACGATGTTATTTTCATCGAGTAGAATATAATTACCTTTGTTAAATAGTTCAACAATAAATTTCCATGATTTTCCCTCCACATTGCTTATTTCAAAAATAATAATTCTATCAAAATTATGTTGATTAACAGATAAAATTATCTTATTTTTTAGGTGCTTTCTTAGAGACATTATATACTGAGAGGGATATTTTGGAATTGGGTAATTAAAGTTTGTAAAATTTAAACGAGAATCGTTTTTTACAATTAAATTCTTTTTCTCATTTAGATGTGTTTTAATTTTTAAAATTAATAATTCCCCATCAATTTCATAAACATTTTCAATTTTTCCATAAGGGAGAATAGTACCTAATTCTTTAGTAATCGCAAATACATCAAAATTTGAAAATTTAATATTTTTTTTCATCATTGCATTGTCGTTTGAAATTATTTCTTTCTTATTTATTAGTCATGAATTCATTTTTTTCTATTTTTCCATTTTTAACAGATACAAATATAGTTTATACTCGGTTTAAATTTCAAAATTTTAATAAAAACAATAATATTAATAGTACTAATTATGGTTAAAAAAGAAAATCGGAAACCAAAAAGAGTTAATATTAAAAAAGAACGCCAAAAACTCATAAGGGAAAAAAGAAAATCACATCCTGAACAAGAAATTAATATTGATAAAAAATCAACAAAAAAGATTGATATACGGCTTGAAAAGGAAACAAAACTTTATTGGATTAGAGTAATTACTGCCGTTTTAAGCGGACTTTTGGGCAGATTGCTATTTGGAATCTTTGGTTTTTGGTTGTTTATCTGGATGTTATGCTTTTGGTTTCTAACACCGTTTTTTGTTAGTTTTATTATCTTAAAATATCAATACGATAAAGAAGAATGGAATTGGAAAAATATAATTAAACCGGGTATAGGCATATATTTCTTGTTATTTATGATCGTTACGGTAATTACACATACCTTTTTAGCTTTTAGCTAAAAATTTTTACAGTTCGATTGATTGTTTTACTCTTTTTTCGATTTTTTCCTTAGAACTGAAAACAATTTCATCCAATTTATATATACGATTGCAATACACACATTGAATTTTCAATGGTTTTTCTTCTAGAACATTAAATTCTGTATCGATAGGTTCACCAGAATTGGAAATGCATGTATTACTTCGACATAAAATTAGACTTTTGATAATATCTGGGAGTTTCACTTTCTTTTTTTCGATTACTTTATAATCTTCAATCAAGGATATCTTTGAATTTGGCGAAAGGATTGAAATTTGTTGAAGTTGAATTTGGTTGAGAAAAACACCTTCAATCTTAATAATATCCTTTTTATTGTATTTCTTTGAAGAAACATTAACACCAATTGTCATTAGATTGGGAGATTCTCCAAGCCCAGTTAAATTCAGAATGGTTAAAGCATAACCGCTATCAATATGGTCGATAACTGTCCCTTTCTTTATTTTATCTATTTTTAATTTTTCTTCGCTCATATTCTTTTAAATAAAATTTTGTGATTGAAAAATTTTTGCTAATAACATCCTTTAATTTATAAACCTAAAATAGATAATGAAATAATGAATAGAGTAGTTGATACCATAAAATTATATGTCAAATTATCATCAATATCTAAATCTAAGTAGTCTATAAATCCTATCACTAACATTCCGACAGAGGGAAGAATTATCAAACTAGCGAGGTTAATTGGAAATAATTGATTAATAAATATTAATGTAATAATTCCCGAGATGTATGCTATACTCATTCCAGCAATTAATCCCTCGTAAGATTTTTTTGTATTACGAATTTTGTGATGCCCAAATTTTCGTCCCACCAAATTAGCAGTCATATCTCCAAAAATAGACATAGTCATCGATGTACATATAACAATAGGCCCAATAGGCTGAAAAGGTCCAAACAATATTATAATCGAAAAACAACCAATTCCCATAGAAATATGCGGACCTAATCTCATTTGCCGCTCCTTTTTCCTAAGAATTCGGTTTACTGGTTTTAAAGGGTAAAGGTTTGGTTTTAAAATTCTAATAAAATCTGCTGTGAGTAACCCAATTAAAGATACTCCAACTAAAAAAACTACTAAATATTGCGTAAAAATCATTTTATTAGCTTCAATATTATAGATTGAGAAGAAGAACTCAGAAATAATATTCGGGAAAAACTCTAGTATATAAATAAAAATATTTTGAACCAAAAATCCAAGCGTAAAATAGAAAAAAGCGATTCCTAAGACTATTAAATGTGTTAATTTTCTGTATAGTTCGTATTTAAAAGGTAGGTCCTCAGTCAATTTAGAATTTTCTTCTTCTATATGTTTTTCTTTTAATCTAACTTTTTTTTTTTCTCTTTTTATAGATAATGAAAAAAGAGGTAAGAAAAAAATAACAAAAATTATTATAAATATATCAAAAGGGAATACTATAAACCCAATATTGGAAAATTTTAGAGAATTTATCGCTATATTAATTGTAATGCTAACAATGAAGATTAATGAATTTACAAGGTTATTAATAAAAGCTTCTTTTTCGTCTCTTTTTTTTGCCAAAAAAGCAATGTAAAGCGAAATTAAGCCATAAAAATATAGAATACAAGTAATTATAATAGATAGTGTATCCAAAAATAACAATCTCTTTATGTTTTCTTATAGATATTATCTAAGAAATTTTAAAATCTTTATTAAAAATGAAAAAAAATTTAATAAAAAGCTTTTAGTTGTATTTAAAACCGAGTTTCATCAATATTAGGCATATCAGGTGCGCTTAAAGCCTTTTGAATTTCATTATTTGGCAGTTCATAATCTACTAAATTACCAGCCATATATTCTTTATATGCTAATAAATCAAAAAATCCGTGTCCACTTAAGCAGAAAACGATCGTTTTCTTTTCGGAGTTTTCTTTTGCTCTTAAGGCTTGTTCAATCGTTTCTTTCACCGCGTGAGCGGCTTCAGGCGCAGGTAGAATCCCCTCTGTTTTAGCAAAAATTAAACCTGATTCAATAACTTCAGTTTGGTGATGCATGACTGAAGACATTATTTTTTTTTTCGCTAATATCGATATTATTGGAGCCATTCCATGATATCGTAATCCTCCTGAATGAATTGGGCTTGGAATAAAATTATGACCTAATGTAAACATCTTTAAAATTGGAGCTTTTTTCGCAGAATCTCCGTAGTCCCATCTATAATCTCCTTTGTTGACACTTGGGCAAGCTCTAGGTTCTACTCCAACGATCTCTAAATCAGGATATTTCCCTTGTAATTTATCTTTCGCGAAAGGAATCATTAGACCTCCTAAATTAGACCCTCCCCCCATACACCCAATCAAAACATCTGGTTCCACTTTAATTTTTTGTAGTTGTGCTTTAACCTCTTGTCCTATGATAGTTTGATGTAAAAGAACGAAATTCACAACACTACCTAAAGAATATCTCGACTTCTCACTTCTCATACTATGTTCAACCGCTTCAGATATAGCAATTCCTAAACTTCCTGGATGATCTGGATCTTTTTCATAATAAAATCTTCCAGAATCTGTCAATTTTGAAGGGCTTGCATGAACTTGTGCATTAAAAGCTCTCATTAGTATTTTTCTTCCCGGTTTTTGGATAAAGCTAGCTCTCACCATGTAAACAGTACATTTTATGTCAAACAAATTACATCCGTAAGCTAAAGCAGAACCCCATTGACCAGCTCCTGTTTCGGTTATCAATTCATCGACTCCATCTCTTTTAGAGTAATAAGCTTGAGCTAGAGCAGTGTTTGGTTTGTGAGATCCAGTAGGAGAAACCGACTCATTTTTATAGAAAATTTTGATGTCTTCATTTTCAATTCCAAGTTCTTTCTCTAAACCATATGCTCTATGAAGCGGTGTTGGCCGATAAGATTTCGCATAAAGCTCCCTTAATTCCTTAGGAATTTGAATTGTAGGCTCTTGAGAGACTTCCTGAAGTACACATTCCTTTGGAAATATTGCAAATGCAAGTTCTGGAGGTGCAGGCATTCCATCCATGGGATTTATTAAGGGCGTCATGGGAGCAGGTAAATCTGGTACGATATTAACCCACTCTTTTGGTATTTCACTCGGTTCAAGTAAAATTCTTGTTTTATAAAAATCTGTCATACTTGCTTCCTTTTTACTATTTTTTCATCATCAAATTTAAATGATGTCTCATCTTAAAATTGGAATTCAATAATAATAATGCCTAATTGCAGATGCAATACGTGTTATTTAAAAAGTGATGTTAAAAAGTAGTCAGAGCAAAATTTATGGTTTTACCGTTGAAAAAGCGTTTTTAAACGCCATGTGCCTCGCCAACATTTAAGGAGGTTCATTTTAGTAAGCATCGATATTAACCATAAAATGTATATTGAAAATATTATTATTGAAACCTTAAAAACTTATTCTACAAAAAAAAAAAATAATTGTTATTCATTTTTGTTCAAAAATCATAGCTAACTTCTTTGCAGCAACTCTCATTACTTTAACAGTTTTCATCAAAGTATCAATAATAGTTCCCGCACATACAATTACTAGACGACCTGCGTTACTAACAATTATATAGCCATTCTCTGCTCTCACAATTATTTCACTTAAATCTTCTTGAAATAATGTTTTAATTGTTGAACTTCCCGTCATTAACAATGCACTAGCTAGTCCACAAAACTGATCTCCATCAACTTGATATTGTGGAAGAGCTGAAAAAGCGATCTGATAACCTTCCAAGCTTACAAGTGCGATAGCTTCTATATCCGCGTTTGAGGTGATAAAAGTAATTTGAGGACTTATTTTTTCTATTTCATTGGGCCCAATTCCAAGGTCTGTACCAAACTCCAATTTGTATCACCATCCACGGTATATATTTACGATTGCTATTTGAGAATTTACTTCACTTAAATATTATTAATATAATATTGTTACTTTTTATTTCTTTATTTTTTCTTCTCCACAATTATTAATCAAAGTCAAGAAAAATAATAATAAACGATAATACACAAAACACTAAAAAAAATCTATTGCTAAAAGTTAAAATGTATGATTATTATCTTTTATAAAAAAAGATTTGAAAAAAAACGAAATTATGATAACTACACGTGAGTCTATTAATTTTCAATTTTCTTTAATCTTTGGGTACTCTAGTCCCACAGATTTAATAGCCGGAGATGTAATAGGACCAGGAAAACTAACTAAAGAAATGGTGAACGCGCTTTCTAAGGAAGTAATAACATATCTTCGAATGTATAATGCTATTTTGAGGGACTTTGCTGGTTCTGAAGTATTTTCAATAGAATTTGAATTGTATAATTATAACCAAAAAGACGCTCAAATGAATATTTACCCAAAATCGATGATACTCATTCCTGGTAAATACAAGGAGTGTGAAAGTTTATTACTTGCTTTAAAACCAGAAACTGGATATTTAGATCCACACAAATCAAGAGAATCACTTAATGATATAAGTAAATTATTTTACGAAGTAGAAGAGTTTTCTAATCATCCACTTTTAGAACATCAAAAAAAAATTCAAGTTTATAATAAATTTGCTAATCGATTTAGCAAAAAACTTTATGGGGATTTGATTGAGGATAAATGGAATAAAAAATTAATAGGCTTAAACGTTTCTTTACCAACTGAAAAAGAAATGTTATCTACTTATGGATCGATAAAAACGGATGTAAATTATCTCTGGAATAAAAGCCCTATTGAGATTATATTTTCAGATCAAAAATATAATCGGCTTAAATCGCCATATATTGGAAAGTCAACAATAGATCACCTTAAATTTGCGATTTCAGAGCCGAGTGCTAATTTTATTATTGAAAAAACGCTAATCCTAGGAACCAATTTACTTAAGTTAGCTAATATTGGGACAATAGATGAAATCCAAGAAAAGACTATATCATATTTTATTGCTAAAATTGAGGAAAGTTTTAGTAAAAATCAAGAATTCGTCTCTGGTGTCGAAATAATTTCCTTTATGGAAAAAATTTTAATTGAATTTAATGTCAAAGTTGATAAATTTTTAATAATTTCTAAGAAATTCCTAACGACCGGCGAAATAGGGAATATCTCGGAGTTGTTAGAAAAATTTAACTCATTTATGATTGACAATTCTGAAGAAAATAATGATTTTTATAGAGATCTCAGCGAATTAGCTATAAATTCAATAACACTATCAATTATTAGTGAAGGAAAGCTGAGGGCAAGTGAATTAAGTTCTGTAATAAAATATTTCGCAGAAGTCGTTAAAAATAGCATAGTATGTATTAGAAACTCGTTTCCACGATATTTATCACGCCGAAGACTAAATACTTTGACCTATCACTTTATTAGAGTTTTGCACGAAAAATTTGAAAATGAACAAAAACCTTCTAAAATTTTAGGGCAAAATATTTTAAGTAAATTCGAACAACACTTAATTTCGCAGATAGAGATAAATCCAATTGTATTGTTAGAAGGTGGTACTTTTAACGAAGATATATTGAATAGAGAATTTAAAAAGTTAGTAAATGATAACATCAAATCATTCTTTGGTAGCATTAATTTAAGCATAAGTGACTTAATTGCCTTCGCCGAAGTACAAATGGAAAAAGATTCAAAATTAATAAACTCGCATTTAAAGAAATTTGAATGTTTCTCAAATGAATTAAAATATTTATTAAGTTATATTTTGAGATTTACTACTATTAATCGATTTCTTAAAGAAGAACCAGATGGAGAAATTAGTGATCCAGTTACTTTTACAAATAGATTCCATCGCTTCTTAGAAAAGCGGATCGGGGCGATAAATTTAACTTGGAAAACATATATATTAGAATGGATAAAAGATTATGCTAAAAAATTTTTTAATATTGAAGAAATACGAGATTGGTCTTTGGATGAAACATTATTTGAATTTATAAAATATTTGGAAGAACGAGAATCAGACGAACAAAAACCAGAAACATTCTTCAAATTTTTAGACAAATATATTTTAAGGATTTCAAATGAGGTAGAAAAAGAAATTTTAATAGATTTCTATAAACATTATGAATTTTGTATTGGTATCAAAACTGAATTTCCAAAGTATCTCCAAAATAAAGTTGAAAAAGAAATTAACTTATTTAATATTGAACAAGAAAAAATTCTTTCTTTAAAATATCTTAGTATTGATGAACAGAACACATTTTATAATTATATAAAGGAAAAGGAGCTCAAATATTTCTCAAAATTAATACCTCGACCAGTTTCTCTGATTTTGAAACAAGAACTAACAGCGGAAGAAGTTGACTTATTCAGCGCTGACTTATTTCATGTTTTTGAGTTTAAGTACTGGCACAATAAAGCTAAATATGATATTGCAGACAATTTTAAGGAAGTATATAGAGAATGGATAAAAAAGTTATGATAAGCGGAGTAAAAAGAAAATCAACAGCGACTGAAAGTGCCTCTAGGTTTTTTCAGACTGTCGATTTAATAATTTCCCATTTGAAAAGAGAAGCTGATAAAGAAAAGATTTTCGAATTGATTCATAAAGAACCAACGTTACGCTCTCTTCTAATAGCTACTGCAGCAGTTCATTTGTATCATTATATGGGTATAAAAGTAGAAGAATCTTTAGATAAAAACAAGTTGACAGTTGATTCGACTCAACAGCTTGAAATGGTAGAGAAACAGATTCTAATGGAAGAAGTTGAGACTTTTTTAAAAAATTCTTTTGAATTAGAAAGAGTTCTTTTCGATGAAATTATTAATTTAGAGAATATGTTCTTATTATTATTAATAGATGACAGGGTAGGTAATTTACAAAAAACTCAGAGAAAGAAAAAAATAGAGGAAATTGAAGATCAAATTGAACGAGAACTATTAAACATTATATCCAAATTACCATCCTTTTATTTTTACGATTTTATAGGGGATATTATTGGTTTAAATGAAATCATAAAAATGGAAATTTTAGAAGAAAGCGCTGCGTTTAAAGGCATCTCGATACCAATTGAAGAACAATTAGGCCAGGAAGAGAAAGAAGATAAATTTATTGAGGTTTTTACTTTAAATAGATTAATTGAGAGGATGCAAAAACTATTTGAATTTAAATCATATAAGGAATTATCAATTCAAACAATGCCTATCCGGATGATAAAGAAACATATCATGGAATATGAATTAAATAAATTTCCTATATCAATATCTGGGTTAAAAACTTTTATCGAAGGGAATAATTTAAAAAAAAAAACTATCAAATCGATTGAAAACGCGTTTAAGGAGAATCTTAAATATGACGATTTTGAAGAGAAAATTCTTTCAGAATTAAAATTGGCTCTTGTTAAGCAATTAAAAAAAAATCCAAATGATTTTATCTATTTCCTTCAAAGTTTAAACGAATCAAGTTTTGAGGATGCTATTTTTTTACTTAATAAAAGAGGAATTAAAAATACATTACACTTAATGAATGTTGATTATGAGTTAGCTGAAAATGTAAAGAAAAGTATGATAAGATATAATATAAAAAAACAAGATCTAATCCTTTTAAATGACAATCAAAAAAATTTGATAAATATTTCAAAAAAAGCATTATTTAGTATAAAATTTCCAAATCTTGAGAAATTTATGACAAAAGTTGCTGATAATTTTGAATTCGATTTATTTAAAATTCTCTATAGAAATGAAACTGAATATAACGAGTTATGGGATATTTTAGAAAATAAAACAGAGATAAATATAAACGATCTGAGAGAGTTTGTAAGGAAAAAACAAACAGTCGATAAAATTTTCTTTCAAGGTTTGAATTTAAGCAACTACTCTCAAATAATTCTTCTTCTTGACTATGACGAGATATTAAATAATATAGTAACAGATTTGTTTTACAATATATTGTCGAAAATTCTAAGACAATTAAGTAGAATAATCGAATTGTATGGTATACTTTCAAATGATAAGGCGATTTACTCACAAGCTCTAATGGTAGTTACAGAAACCAAAGGTTATGAAGATTGGGTTCAAGTTAAACTGGAGGAATTAAGTATCGAAAGAATTATGAAGAGGCAAAAAGAACTAGTAGTAGTTTTTAATGCTGTCAATCAAGTTTTTCTTATAAATGGATTTATATTATCTCGTTTGATGAAAAAGTCTCTCAAAGAAAGTATTACAGAGTTAAAGAGCCAAGAAAGTTATGTTTATAAGGGTATATCCCCCTTAAAGCTAAAAGCGGATTTAGTATCTCCTGTATCCTATTGTGTAGCTTATGATCTAATAAAAAGATTTGAAGAATTAGGAGAATTAGAAAAAGTTAAAATTGAAAGTGCGAATGTAGAAAAAAAGAAAATAGAGGATGATAAAAAAAAAGAAATTATTAAGTTACGCCAAGAAAGCACATTTAATTGGATTGAACGTAAAATTACATCAAATTTAATGGGGATTAGCCGCCGTGGGATGAATCCACGTCAGTTTTATTGGAGCGAAAAAGATACAAAAACACTTACCGAGCAAATTCAGTTACACAGTGGATTAAAGGGTGATAGTTTTTCTAGATTCTGCGAGTTTTATTTGTTTACGATCGAAAAAATTAAATCTCTCGTTCCAGATATGAAATTACCTAATATGGAAAGAATAGAACATGAAATAACTACTTTTACTAATAATGTACTTTCTGAGAGACTAAATCGTCTTCCGAATCCTGAAGAAATTAAACAGATGCTAGAAGGGGAACGCTACAAAATTTCTAACAATCTTGCCACAAAAATTGGGAATATCCTAGATAAAACTCTCTATTTTAAATTTAAGAAGAAACCGGAAAAATAGCAAACACTTCAAGAAGAAATAACAAAAATTTTAAAATTATTATTATTTAATTTACTTACATTTTCCACTAAAACTCTATATAAAATCATTTGAATTACTTATGCCCTGGTTAAAAAAGGAATTAGGATACATAAAGGCTTCGTTTTCACAGATTTTAATTGGAATACTTCTTGTAGGACTTACTATTTCTGGTTTAGGTTCTGCAATATTCCTGAGATTAGCCAGTTTTAATGGTACTATAATTGCTTTTACTGGAATTACCATTGAAGTTATAGGTATTATCATAAGCTACTTGTTACTTCGAAGATATGTCATTCCAAAAGAAGAGGGGAGTAATAAATCGATCCAGAAAGTAAAAACAAAAATGAACTAGATTTTACCTATATCAAGAAGTCTTCCCAATTCCTGTCGTTAAATCTCTGTGAAATTAAGTAGTTTTTAACATCAGACAATAAAATTTCTGGATTGTATTCCCAAGCTTCCTTCTTATTAAAGGAAACGCACTTAATTTTATGTAAATTGAACATTGACTTAATTAAAAGACCATATGTGGCAACTTGTGGTAGAGAAATCATAAAATTTCCTTCCGGCTTATAATCTATAACTTTTACTAGATTGTTTTCTATTTGGATCAAATCAATATGTCCGGTTAGTACTTTATTATCCATTTTTTTCCAAATAGGAATTTCAATCGCAACAGAGTTACTATCTTTGATTAAAATATTCTTTAAAATCGGTTCGTGGCCAGGTTTTTTACCAATTTCGTTAAGTTTAAAATTTACATAAACATCCTTGGCATAATTAGGTAATTTTGAATCCGAACCATATTGTTCTATTTTTCCTTCTCGAATTAAACTTTTACTAAAACTATTTATAAACGCGGGTCTCAATCCTCGGATCTTAAATTGCGAGACGCGTGGAAGGTTCCGTGAATTGAACAGCTCATTCGGTATGATTCCTTGGTAAATCTTCTTAAAATACGAACCCAGATTTTTAAATTCTTCTCGATAAGGGTTTTTGGAAGATAATTTTTGTTTATGGTGAGCAATATTCCAGTTAAAGGCATAGGGGATATTCTGATGAATAAATAATTTTTTCTTAAGCATGGAATCCTTGGTTCATTAAGGTGATTCAAAAATATTAATTAATTATTTAAAATGCATCAAATATTAAAAAAAAATCATATTAATGATTTATTAATTTTTTTTGTTTAGCGTTAACCATTAAACTTAAATCATCTGCCTACGATGAATTCACACTAATTATCACATTATTATTTTGAAATTAAGCGGACCCGGCAGGACATTCGTTTGAATTATTTTTTAATTCATAATTTCGAACCTGCGACTTTCGGATTAGAAGTCCGACGCCCTATTTACACTAATTATACTGAAGTAAAAACAACCATGCTAGGCTACGAGTCCTGAGTTCTAAAATAATTTATTATTTTGTTTTTTAATATGATTTAATAATACGCAATTAATTAAAATTTTACTTTTATTAGGAAGTAGATAAAACAAGGGATAAGTGAGTAGTACTAATTACTTTCCACGCCCCTTATTGGAACCTAAGCTTGGTCGGGTTTTTTCAGAACCCCATCCCTTCTTATATAATCCTCGGGCTTTCTTTCCAGAAGCAGATAAACCACGAGTTACTCTTCTTGTGTGTTGAGGTTCGCAAATCCAATTAATTTTTGGGTCTGATTTTATAACTGGATGATTTGGATCCACCATAATAACTTCATAGTACCAATTCCTTCCATCGGCATATACTTTATAGCTATTCAGAACCTCTAAATTTGGGTATTTTCGCTGTACGCGTTCTTCAGCTACCCATTGTAAATTTTTACCGGTTGTATACTTAGAGACACCCATTGCTCGAGGTTTTCTGCCTCTTTTAGGTCTAACTTTATGCATCCCACCTTTTCGGATTTTAGCTCGAACAACGACATATCCTTGTTTTGCCTTATATCCTAAAGTACGTGCTCTATGCAATTTAGTTGGTTTTTCAACTCGCTCGATAGATTTTCCTCTTCTATATTCAATTCCCCTTTTCCAATGAGGTGTTTGGTATCCAGTTTCGTGTTTTTCGAATGTATCTTTCACATAACTATATCCAGACTTCAAGATTTAGGCAAACTCCAATGGTATAATAAATGTTGAAATAATGTAAAATTAATTAATTTTATTGTTTCATCTTCTTATATGGATGTCGATAATTTTATAGTTTTAAATTTACAATTATACATAATACAACCTTGAATGTTTTATCACTTGGAACATGGAAAATAAGAAAAATGTCAGAAAAAATAAAAAAGAGCAAATAAAGAAATGAAAGGAAAAGAAGAAAAAAACAAAGAGAAAAATACTCTAGAGAATAAATTGAAGAAAAACCTTGAAATTAACGATGAAGAAGGATTGAGAATTTCATACAATAAAAGCGATTTAGAGACTCAATTTCCTCAATTAATGCATGAATTATCTGTAAAAAAAAAAACTCTCAAGATTGAAGGAGTGGATGACGATATCGAGCAGGAACAAGAAGAGAATGAAGAGCATCCAAAAGAACCCTATTGCGAAGATTTAGAAAATCCTGGAGCGATTGACTTCCTTAGAAGATGTACAGAAACCGAGGATGCTTTAAAAATATTGGACTTTCTTTTAGAACAAAATGAATTATGTTCCATGGATTATCACAGAATAAAAAACCGGATAAAAGAAGAGGGGGGATTAAAAGAATTACTTCTTGAATATGGTGGTTTAAAAACGCCAGGATATTACGAAAAGAAATTCCCTAGGAAAAAAAATTTAACTGATGGTGAATTATAAAACAATAAGAATTTAGATTAATGATGAACTTATGACAATCGAAAGAGCTTTTGCTCAAAGCGATGATGTTGTCGCCCCAAACTGAAATTTAAATTTATTGTTTAGTCGTTTTCGATCTTTTTCTTAAAGCTCAAACCCTTTTTCGTTAAAATGTATCCTTCGATATCTTTTTTTACAAGGTTTAATTCGAGGAGAACCGGTACCCTTCCTTTAATACAAGCCATTGGTAACCCTGAGAATATTTTCATAGTCTCACAATCTTTCGCTCCCCTTTCGATTGCGAAAAATATTTCAATCCCCATGTTCCCAAGTAAGCATTTTAAATCCTGGAGCGATTCTTCCCCCTTACTCATAGGCTCTTAATCTCCTTTTGGTTTATATTTTTTTGCAATTACTGGTTTAGATTCCTGAGGTAATGATTTTCTCAAATATTCGGGAAAGGCAGTAGTGATCTGAATATTAGTTTTTAAAAAAATATATCGCTCGCTTTTATATTTTAATTCTTCAATTACATCATATTTTTTTAGGAAGGACAACGAAGAGTTGAGGTGGTCAAGTGCTCTTTTTGAGACTAATTTTGGTAATTTGTCTTTAGAAATTAGCCCATTTCTTAATTCTGATAGTAGATTATATTTTTTTGGATCAGAAACAATCTGAAATAAAGTGAATGTATCTTCCTCCAATTCTTTTTGATTTTTATTTTCGTAAATACTAAAATACTCCTGTACTTTTGGTAGTAATAATTCAATTAGCTCAAGTTCAATTAAATCGGGATTTTCGTCAATATATTCTATTACACTATCGGGAGGTATTCTTTCAGCGCTAACTTCCTTCAATAATAACACATACTTCTCTACAATCCCAATTTGATTTATGAAAATAAACTGTTTGGAGACTAAAGTATCGATTAACTCTTTAAAACCTAATTTTGGAAACGCATTGTTATACCATTCTCTTAATCCATCTAAAGCAATTGGGCCTTTTGAAAGTTTTTTTAATGTTAAAAATACATGTTTTTTATTTAATAACGCTGCAATCTTCTCTTCCTCGCTTTTTTCTCTGGTATCTTCAAGTGTTGCCCAATATAACTCCTTAACCCATAATTTTATTAAAGAATTGTTTTTATGAATAAGGTCTTTGTCATATTCCTCAAAATTATTAATATCATTTATATAAAACGCAGTGAAAATCTCCTCGTTAGAGAGTAATTTTTCAAGAAATTCTGTGCATAAGATGTTTACATTTTGCTCTATTTCCGAATTAATTTGTTGATCAAAAATTATAGAAACCATTAACATATCCTTATTTCCACGAGCCCAATCAGAAGGTATTTCAAAATAGTAGTTGTTTGAGATATTTTGTTCAAAAGAATGAGTAAAAAATCCTTCGCTTACTGTTTGATCCATTATATTTGCTATTCTCGTTGAAAGCTGTTCATCTAACATATTTTCAGGATATGAATAAAACACAAGTGGACCAATCTTTCGATGAAAATAAGATAATGCTACAATAGGTTTCAATTAAAGAATCTCCGTTAAATATTGTAGTAAAATTCTCTTCAAAATAACTTTAGTTTTACCTAGAATAAATTAATATTAAAGGTTATATATTCGTAAAAATAAATAAATTTATTTCAATCAAATGAAATAAAAGGTTTTTCATTAGGAGCTTATGTGCGCTATAAAACTTGTAGGATTTGACCTTGATGATTGCCTTTTCGATTCAACCGGTCTTTCTCAAAGAGCAAGAGTTAAGGGTGTAGATGCGATGATAAGCTTAGGGTTGAAAATTGAGAGGCAAAAAGCCTTAATCTTAATCCAAGAAATCGTCGATGAATATGGTTCTAATTCTTCAAAGCACTATGATTACTTTATTAGGAGATTAAACCAATATGAAAATTATGCAATTACTTTTAACGAGCAAGCTAGATACATTGCTGCAGCAGTAATGGCTTACCATTCTCAAAAAATTAAGCATATTCAACTATACGACGATGTTTTAAAATGCTTGGAAAAACTTAAGAAAACTTCAATTAAAACTGCTATTATAACGGATGGAATTCCTATCAAGCAATATGAGAAGATTTTACGACTTGGGATAAACGATTTAATTGATTTAGTTGTAATATCAGATGAAATAGGGATTAGAAAACCAAACCCTGAGCTATTTTCTTATTGTTTAAATAAATTTAAGGTAAAGGGACACGAGACGATTTATGTTGGAGATAATATTTACAAGGATATAATACCAGCTAAAATTAATAAAATCCATAGCGTTTATATACATCGTGGGGGAAAATATGATATCAATATTACAGGTGAAATTATCTCTGAAGAAAACAAACCTGATCATGAAATTTCAAGGCTAAACGAACTTTATAATATCATTATTGATATCAATAAAAAATTCTATATCGGAAAAGTCTAATGATACGTCTTGCTTGTATTCAACCAGAAATTTTACCCCAAATAGATAAAAGTTACTCTGAAGTAGAAAAAATATTGAATTCTCTTATTAAACACCACAATAATTGTGATATTATTTGTTTACCAGAAAGATGGACATCAATTACTAATGGAAAAGAACTTAATATTCAAAAAGAAAGGGGACATAATTATAAATTTATAAAAAATTTAGCAAAAGAATATGGAATAGGTATAATATCAGGAGCCTTATGGGAAAAAAGAAAAGATACGATTAAACCGAGAATAACTAGCTATTTCTTTGATAATAATGGAGATGAGATTAATAGACAAGATAAAATACATCTTTATTCATATGAAAAGCTTAAATTTGAACCAGGTAAAGAATTAATAGTTTTTTCATTTAAAAAAATCAGTTTTACAATTTTAATTTGTTTTGACATGGCATTTTTTGAAACCCCTAGGCTAGCTGCAGAAAGTGGGGCTGATCTATTGTTTTCTCCTACGCAAATTAATGTAGATGGGATGTTAAATTGGAAAACATATTTAAAAACTCGAGCTCTAGAAAACAGGATACCAGTTGTAGCATGTAACACTTTTGGGACGATATTAAAAAGGAAATTTCCAGGAAATAGTAAAATAATATCGTTCGAAAAAGATTTTATATCGCCTTCAAAACTAAGGGTAATTGAAGGTCCCATTGATTCAAGTGGATATTTATACGATGAGATAGATTTAATATTTCCAAAAAAGCTTAGAAAATTGAGATTTAAAGAAGTTATAGATAAAAATGCAATTATCATAAGAAAAACTAATTAAATCAGAAAACCATAAACTTTTCTTCAATTTGGTTATAATTTTTTAGCACCTTGTAGAATAGTTTTCAAATTTAAATTGGAGTAGTTTTAGATCCAATGACCTATCTCCCGGGGGGTTTAAATATAAATTTCTAAACTAATAATAAAAAAGAAAAAATAAGAAAAAAAATGATTTCCGCGCCAAGGATAAATAGTGGATTTGTAGGCCCAAGAGCGTTATTTGATCAATCTTATATCCCTCCTAAAATACTACATCGAAAAAAAGAAGAAAAATCGCTTTATTCAATTCTTAAAGATTCATTACATGATGAATTTCAACTAAATATATTATTTCAAGGTATACAAGGCATTGGAAAAAAAGTCATTGTAAATAAGGTTTTGAACGACATATCTACTCTAAATACTGAACTTATAAAAATCCAGATTGATTGTTCTGAAAAAAGTTTGGAAGAGATTTTAGTTTCGTTAATAACCGAAGTTGGAAGGAAAAGGAACTTTAAATTTGATTATAATTCTTTCTTAAATTCTTCTATCTTGGATTTATGGAATTTGTTTAAACTCACATGTAGAAAAGTAGATCATAATATCACCCTAATGTTTAATAACATTGAACACATACAACCAGAGGCTTTTAAAAAATTTTTAAAATACGGCAAAGAAAGCAAAATTACCATAATATCTACAGGTAATCAAGTTTTAAGATCGTCAATCCTGGAAATTTTAAGCGAATTTGACTTTAAGAAGAAATTAGAATATTTTTCTTTCTCCGAGCTTAATGATATTATAAAGCAAAGAATTTCATTGGCGTTCCTCAATGAGATCGATAAAGAATTAATAGATTTAATTACCGATTTAATTTTCGAGCACTATGTACCTGTTCCTGGAAAAGGTATTGAAATTTTAAGAGAGCTTTATCCTGTTTTAAATCAAAAAATGACTTTAAAAAAATTCGAGATTTATGATATTCTTCAAAACCAATTTGACACGCTTCAAGTTACAGATGAATTCAGTATGGTAAGCTATATCTCAGAATCAGATCTCTTAAACTTAATTTTTCTGGATAATTTATCTAACTATTTTCTAAAAAAAGCAAATCTTTATATAACCATCCAAGAATTAAGAGAATTGTATTATGTAACATGTGAATCAATAGATTATGAAAAGGATATAACGGAATTTAAACATTTAATCGTTAATTTACGCAACATAGGGATATTAAACGCTTCAAAAAAAAATGACATAAATAATTTTCGATACTTTAACGATAATGTCTTGAATTATGATAATTATTTTATGGTTATAAACCCAAAGCATCTAAAGCTTATCTTGGATGCAATTTTCACCAAACACTAATTTTTTTTTAATTTGAATAACTTTAATCTTTCCTTAAATAGCATAGATTAAATATATTGTAAAAAACAAGAATCTTAACATTCATATCCCGAGCATATAAATAGATGAAATCATACTTTATTTTATAATTG